>DATFSZ010000103.1:0-158858 GCA_035262365.1 Binataceae bacterium (SeqCode) | reverse complement strand
GACGCTGGGATTTCGCCGGACGAGATCGACGGGATGGTTCTGACCCCCGACTCCACGACCGGGGTTTCCAAGGATCCGAACACCCCTCCGCCCCCGGACTGGGAGCAGCACTTCAAAATGGCGTCTTTCCCCCAGGCCGGCATTACTCGGGGAGATATTGACTGGCTCCTCTTGAACATGCCGGAACTGAAGAACGTCAAGTTCATGATGAACGGCCCCATTTGCATGTCCGTGTCTTTTGTCGCCGCGGCGGAGGCGGTGGCGCGAGGATTGACCAAGACCTGCCTGGTGGCTCGGGGCTGGCACAACCTGGCCGGCCGCTACTATGTGGGCGTAGGGGCCAGGGCGCTGAACACGGCTTCTGGCCTGGGCAAGTACAGCAGCATCTGGGGCCTGCCGGCTTGCGGGACCACGGCTATGGTCTTTGAGGAGTACTGCCGGAAGTACGGCAAGAGCCACGATCAGATGGCCAACTTCGTGGTGACCCAGCGCCGCAACGGCCTCATGAATCCGGACGGGTTCTACAGCCAGCACCGGCCGGAGATGATCACCGTCGAAGACTACCTCACGGCGCGGTGGATCGCCAAACCGGCGAACATCTACGACAACGACCTGCCGATCATGGCCGCCTTGGCCGTTGTCTACACCACACCGGAGCGGGCCAGGAACCACAAGCAGAAGCCGGTTTACATCTTGAGCCATGGCCAAACCCGGCCGCCATCCATGGGCGTCACGCCCACGCTGGAGCAGTGGGAACAGAGCACCGACCGCATGGGGCGGATCCTCTACGAAGGCGCGGGGGTTGGCCCCGATGATCTGGCGTTCGAAAACATGTACGACGGTTTCACCCTGTTCCACCAGTTCCATTTGGAGGGGCTGCGGTACGCCGCCCGTGGAGAGAAGCGGGGCTATGCTCTTGACCTCTACGAGACGGATATCAGCATTGAGGGTCCGAATCCCGTTTCCCCCAGCGGCGGCAACAACGGGAACGGACGCACCCGCTGGTGGAATCATCGGGACAGCATCCTCCAGTTGCAGGGGCGGTCGCCCTCGCAGATCAAGAAAAAGGCCGAGATCGGCGTCTCCGGTGCTCCCATGCCCGACATTTGCGACGCGCTGATTTGGAGCGCCAATCCCCCGGTTTAGGCCCACGGCTTGAGCGCAGTCTCGCCAATATCCCCGGCTGCCCGCCTTGACCGGCAGCCGGGGACGTTAATACTAAGGGACGACGCTATACCGTCGCGAGGAACGCGGATGCAACTGGGCAACCGATCGTATCCGGACCCTGCCCATCCGTTTCTTCAATGTGACAACGCTACCGGACGATTCGGGAGCGGATGACTGACACTGCTTCTGAAGAAGCCCTGTCGGCGCTGCGCCAGCGCGAGGAGGACGAAAGTTGGCTTTCCTAATCAGCTTTGACATCGACGGCACCATGGAATTCGGCGACCCAGCCGGCGGTGTCACTGTAGAAATGGTCCGCAGAGCCAAGGAGTTGGGGTTCATCGTCGGCAGTTGCTCCGACCGTTTCCCCTCCTGGCAGAAGAAGGTATGGGACAGCCACGGCATCGCTGTCGATTTTTGGGTGCCGAAGCATATGCTGCTCGACGTCAAGACCCGCTTTCAGGCGGAGCGCTACGTTCACATCGGCGACCGGGACATCGATCGCCAGCTCGCCGAACAGGTAGGGTTCCATTTCTGGTGGGACCACGAGGTCGTTGCTGAGCCTTGGCTCGCTTGGCTAACTGACCAGCGGTAAGTAGGCGCAACGCCGGGTATGAAGATTGGCCTGATCTCAGACACCCACATTCCGTCCATGGGTGCGCAACCACCCTCCCAGGTGGTCCGAGCCTTTGAGGGGGTCGATCTCATCCTCCATGCCGGGCATGTTGAAATCGCCTCTTGCATAGGATGGCTGGAGCGTATCGCTCCGGTTACGTCAACGACATCGTGGCTGGTGGGTACGGGTGAGGCTCTCCCGAGGGTGAACACCACTAAGGTGGTGGAGGCGGAGAACCATACCATTGGCATGTGCCATGAGCTGATCTTAAAGAGCTTGGGCGACGATGTCATCCCTGGGGCGATCGGGAGGGCATTCCCTCCTGGGGAGTCGCTGCCCGACGCGTTGCAGAGCATCTTTGGCAAGCCGGTGAACATAGTGGTCTTCGGCTATACCCATGAGGCTATGGTGGAAACTCACCAAGGGGTGCTTTTCGTCAATCCTGGAAGTCCCAGCTTGGTGAAACAGAACATAAGACTCGGCACAGTAGCCATCCTGGAGATTACGCCAGAGAACAGGGCTGCCCGGATAATTGACCTAGCGGCACTAGACGCCTGAGGTGTATTGAGCTTGACCCGATCATGTGGACACTCGGGTCAGGCGGCCACTGGTTGATCCCGACGCGCCTCGAACTTCACCGGGCTCAAGTAGCCGAGGGCCGAATGCCTGCGCCGTTTTGAAACTCCATACCGGCCGCGCGGTCTGCCCGCCGTAAGCCGCCACTCACGTTGATGTTTGGAATCTCTCCTCGAACAACGGCGCGGTGACGGGCAAAGTGAAGGCGATTAAGGTCGAACTAAGATTGGGTTTGCCAGGATCAACAAATCGTTTGGCAGTCTCTATCGCTAAATCGAAATTGCCTCTCCTGTTCAGTGCGGTTCTGGGCAGGGGACGCCGGAAGGCGCCCCCTGCTTTGCGGATTACTGCATGATCTTCTGCAAGCCGGCAGGGGAACCGTAGCGGCTCACGTCCCAGAATTTTTTTGGCACATCTTGATTGACCTGGAAGATCTCCTTAGCGACGTATGCGTAGCTGGCGTGGCTGTTCTGGAAATCAATGATCCAGTTGATTCCTCGGATGTTGGGAATGTAACCGCCGCCGGGTACCGGCTCGGCGGACTCCAGCCATGCCATCAACTTCCAGAACTTGTCCTGCTGATCGAAAAGGTCGATCCACATCACGTTCCAGGTGCGAGGATCGGCATATAACCTGCGGTTTGCGTAGCAGTAGCCTGAGGAGAGGCCGGGCACGCGGCTTACGTCGATAACCACCGCGTTGAACACCTGCCAATTACCGATGACCGGCTTCGGAAAGAATATCGGCGGATAGTAGTAGTTGGCGACGTTGAACTGCGCTCGGTTTGATGGCGTGGGCCGGAACATCAGCATCTTTCTCTCGCCCAGGAACTTGGCTTGAAACCAGCCCACCGGCAGCGGAATCCCGGCGTAGATATCATCCGATGCGTAGTCGCTGCCTGCGTACGGTGCGCAGCGGGCGCCACTGGAAAGACGCAGAGCCCTGCGCAGCGAGGGCAGGAAAACATAGAATTCCGGGACCTTCTGCGGGTCATCGTATATCAACTCCAGCGGGCTGGTATATTTGGACTGCTCGGGTTCTTCGAGTTCGTCGTAATAGCTGGAGAAATATCCCGGCATCTCCCGGGCGTAACCCGGAAAACCAGGATCGGTCATGTGAGTGAACTGCAGAAAAACCTGGAAGGAGCGGTTTTTGGTTTCGCTCAGGTAGCGGTCGAGCTCATATCCGTCGCTTTCGTAATGGTTGATCGATGAGCTATAGTGGTAATACAGATTGTAGAGAATCTTATAAGCTTCGTCCGGTCCTGAGTAGTCGGGAAATGGGGTTCCTGCCTGGTAGCCCTGCAGGGTGTAACCACCGGTGTCAAGCTTGACCAGCTTGGTCTGATTCTTGTACTTTTCGCTCGCCTCATACCACGACTTGGGCAGCGGATAGTCAACCAGCGGTCCCACTTGCATCACGGCGTCCGACGGCACCTTAAAGACGGTGGTGCCGCGAAAGATGGTCTGCAAGCCCTGAGGCATGTAGTCCTTGTACTTCTCCCAGTTTTGCGGGGTGATCTTTGTCCCCACCGGGATAGTGTCGTCCGCAGCCCGCGCGAACGATGCCATCAGGCATAAGCCAAGCAATCCAATGAACAGTGTTTTCAGCGCGCCCATCTTGCCCTCCTCTACGGCCGGTTGGCCGCCTGGTGGCTACTTGTGCACCGCGGATACCATCCACTCAGTCAAAACTTCTTGTCGATCCCAGACTTAGGCCGGAATTTCAATTTGACTCCGGATTTCAAGTTGGTTTTTAGACCAAAGGACCTCCTGCCACAAGAGTCTAGCCAGGGTTTTTCGTCCTCGGTGTTGCAAGTACCGGGGTCACAAGTCGGAGGCCATCGATTCACAGGGCGGCTGGTCTTGCAGGAGAGCGAGCGGCGGCAGGGCGAGGACGCGGCCTTCGGCGATGCGACCTTCACCCCGCCATTCTCTACGAGGCGTGCGACGCCGCAGGTGAAGTATGCGATACCGCCTTCCCGCCAACGCGAACCTGGAGCGCAAGATTACGGAACTGCTGAAAGCGGCCGGCAGGAAAGAACCGGGCCACAAGCCGGTGATCTGCGGAAACCTAGACCAAGGCAGGGCGGGTGAGTGGACCAAGGTGAAGTTTCACTTCGGGGAGTTGTACCAAAGGCGCGGACCCGGCGGAGCAGTGAATCAAGGAGGGCAAGCAGGCGGTTGCTATTGACGGGGCTTTTCCGCCGACTGCCCAAGCCAAAGCGACTCGTTGGAACCATAAGGTGTCTTCCGACATCAACCGCGAAGGGGATCGCGGTTTTGTTTCATCCGAGATGGCGGAAACTGGCGGCTTCGTCCGCAAACGGTCGCATGCGCCGGTGAAAAACGTTGAAAGCCTTGCGGTCACAGGGTCAGTTTGCACTATGGGTATACTAAAGCAAAAAGTCACAATGGAAATTCCGGTTTGTTCATCCTGGAGCGAATTGGCGGTCCTTGCGGCCGTCTGGTGTCCTGAGCTATAAGCCTCGGTACAGAGGTGTGGAACAGCAGGTATGCTCCTTGAACCGCTTCCTGCGTTGTGTGATCGCTCGCGGCGCAGGTTACCCGCGTGAGGTGCATGCACGATTGTGAATACCGCTCGGCGCCTGGCTGGCTGAATGGTGTGATACCGGGGACGGAGAAGGGGCTGGGGAGTTCCTTCACGACATTTCCTTCATCTGGCTGAAATCAAAAGGAGTCCGAAATGCATAAGCTAAGGAGTTTGTTTCTGACTGTGCTTGCCGCGCTGTTTGTGATTTGTACTACGGCGCTTGCGGTGTTTGCGGAGATGACGTTCGATCCGCAGCACTACCGTGATTTGGTCGACACCTCATCGCCCAATACCATTCCACCCGGCACCAAGATCACTTTACAGAACTGGAAGCAGTATAAGAATTTCATGCCGGTTTGGCTGCAGGCTGCGTACTCGGGCGATTACCACTGGCACATCGGCTCCGGACCCGAGTACACAATCGTTGTCGCGCCGGCCAGTAATTTTCCGCTACCCAAGAAGTTTCAGGAAGATACCGAGAAGTTTCATGGCCAGGTGAGCCTGGAAAAACTTTCGGACGACGGTTACACGATAAAGGGTTATACGGCCGGAGTGCCGTTTCCCAATCCAACCGAGCCGCTTATGGCCGTCAAGGTGATGTATGACGCATGGCTTCCGTGGCGCCCGGCCATATCGTATTACTACACGTGGGACCGCATCGTTGACCGCTTCGGGAACGTGAGCCCCGAGGATACCGCTGACACGTTCTACGAGATGGGTTACCTGAGCGATGAAGGCTATCCGACCACTACGCCTTACGGCTCCGACTATTTCCAGGCCGGCCACTATTTCATCGCCGCCCCGGAACAGTCCAAGTACACCACGGAGCTTCAGCTTCAGCCCAAAGATCCGACTAAGCTTCAGGAACTGTACGCATTCCTGCCCTCTCTGCGCCGTTCGCTGCGCTTGTCCAGCGCCGCCCGCTGCACTCCGCTCCTCGGCACCGATTACATCGCGGACGACGGATCATGGCTGCCGCCGAATTTCTCCGCGACGTACCTGGGCTCGAAGAAGCTGCTGACTATCGTAATGGATCCTCAAAAATCTCCCGATCCTAAGTCTTACGCCGGCGGCGGCGCCTTCCCGGGCGACGCCTTCCCGGGATGGCCGACGGCAGGCACGAATCATTGGGAGGTGCGCGACTACTATGTTATCGACTTGCTCGCGCTGCCAAAGCTCGGTAACTATTGCTATTCCCATCGCGCCTTTTACGTCGAGAAGCAGACATACTACGCGGCTATGGCCGGAGCCGAAGCCTATGATCGGACCGGCAAGCTCTACAAGATGTTGTGGACCGCCAACTACCCGGTCGACATTCATGGAGTTACGACTATCTATGCCTATGCCACCGGTATGAGCATGGCGGTGGATTTTCAGAATCAACACATAACCTGGAACAACGATACGCACGTGCAGATCGACGACCAGGCGCCTGCTGACGTACGCGATATGGCTAACTCCACTCCAGGCTCTTTGGAACGCGTGATGAAGTAGGCATTCGAAGGGCGACGCTCTTAGAGGGAGTCGACAAGCGACCAGCATCGTGAGCTCAGGTGCAGCTCGTTCCCAGCGGATGAAGACGATCAGAGGCCTGCGCAAGACTTGCGCAGGCCTCGCGACAGCACCCGGGAGCGGGTGCAGATGCACGCCTGCCTGGTCGCCGCAGCCTACAACCTCGCAGCGCACCCGCCAAGCGCATACCACCTAATTCTTCTCACGGTTACTTCCCCATTTCAGCCGTTGTCCGAATTTGGTTGGAGAGGCGGTCTTGCAAATGTGTGGCGCGCGACGGAGCTGTGGCGTTGCGCAACGGCTGAAGGGGCAAGGGAGATAGTCGATGAAGCATTGAATGTTCGCCTGCAAGGCGTTCTGGTCGAAAACCGCGGGAGATTACGCTGGGCAACCGTGTCAGTCTGAGACCCTCGAAGTACCAATCGGATAAAGTGTGCTGATCTATCCTGCGCACGTTCAGTCGCGCAGGAAGAGTCGTGTTTGCGTCCTTGACCCGAGCAAGTCTTCTTGAATCATCTGAAGCCACAGCTTCTGCGCCAGTTCATCGAGTGGAACGATCCGCTTGGCATTGAGAAGCGCGCTCGCAGCGGTGAGTTCCCCGGCCGACTCCCACAGAATACGCCCAGTCTGTGCATCCCATAGTTGCAGCCAAAGCCGCAGAGTGGTGACACGGGTTCTCACCAACTTGATGCCCATCGCCTCGTATTTATCCATGATGAGCTGATCAAATTCCGCCAAGCCGGGAAGAAGCAGGTAACGCGTACCGAGCGCCGACCCAATCGGGCGCAACCGCTGGCGGTCCAGAATCCCTCCGGGGTTGAAGCCCCTCAACAGTTCTTCGTAATCCTGGGTCAATCCTTGTTCGTTTATTGCACTGACCGTTTCGTTGGCTGGAATGACCCGGAACGGTGGCCGTGCTTTCGTAAGTGCGCTGCTCAGGGCGTGGGACAGCGAAGGAGCGAAGCCAGCCAGATTGGCTGGGGCGATGAGTCCCAGCGCCGCCACTGGCTCCGAGGCCAGCTTGGCCAGGTCAAGCGATTGTGTCCTTGGCGTCGAGCTGGTGTAAGTGTCTGACATGTAGAGGGGAGTACACCCTGCAGCCAAAGCCGCGAAAAACCCGAGCCATGCGCAATAAAATGCAGGAGACGATTTCAACTATTGCCCCCTGGCAGGTGTGTTATGAGTCCTTCTATTTTAGAAGCGAGATCGCGATTTACCAGGCTTTGAAGGGTGATGCGAAGATCCGGCCGCTTGTCCAAAAAGACACGGAGGCTGCCAATCGGCCAACAGAAGTAGCGCGCCGGCTCCATGAAGGCAGCACCCATCGGAGAGGGCTGACCGCTCAAAGCCAGGGCTGTCCCGATCAGGTAGCCTGGCTTTAGGGTCATCACGTCCTTATCGTCCTTGACCACCTTCAAGTTCCCTGAGATCGCGATGCAAATCGAAGAGACAGGATTTCCTTGTGTCAACACCGGATCGCCGACAGCGGCATTCTTCCACTCACCGGCCAGCAAAAGCGAGACAAATTCGCGCGGCCGCAAGGATCTGAATCCCATCTGGTAGAGCTTTTGTTCGTCTTCGGAAAGGACCACCGGGCGCCTTTCCAAATAAATGCGCAAGATCTGATAAAGATTAATGGCGGTGAAAACAAGCGCCCAGATAACTGGCGGCCACAGCTTCTGCTGCTGCAACAGGAAGTAAGGAATGTTGGTGAGGGCGGCGGCTACAGCAAACCAGCGGAGCCAGAGGATATCACGCACGGAATACGAAACCAGCATCAACACATTTGAGAAGTGCACCAGGTAGTTCACAAAGTGATCGCTCATTTTGAACCTCCCGCAACTTCCGTAGAGACTTAGGCGATCGCGACAAAGAAAACCCACTTTCACATTGCGCGAGGAAATGCCAGCGTCGCGGCGACTCCAGAATGAACCGGCGAAGGTAGATCGCTTATACTTCTTCGACCCTACGCAAAAGCGGGTCAACGGCGTTGACGCTTATCGAGACGGGGCTGAAGGATTTGCCGAGGCGCGCGCTCCCCAGGTTCTGGACCTTCCCGGCGCGCTCGGATCATTTCAGGGCTCTATAAAACCACAGCGAACCGAAAATCGTCATCCGTTTATCGATTTCTTCCGCCGCGCAGAATCCAGCGTCCTTCATCATGGCAGGAATTCGCCCTTGCAGGTTTCCGGCAAGATGCTCGCCACCCAGGATGCTGGCCGGAACGGACACGAGGCGCATCAACAGATTTTGTGGAGGTCCGAAGTCAACGATGTAAAGCTCGCCCCGCGAACGCAGTAGGTCGCGAGCCCTCGCCAGGGCCCTCTTCTTCTCCGCCGTGGTCAGATGGTGGAACGCCAGAGTCGAGAAGATGCGATCGAAAGACTCGGAGGCGAAGGGAGGGGCGTCCGCCCGTCCCACATGCCATTCAACAGCGACATGCGCGTGTTCCGCCTTCTGACGGGCTATCGCAATTATCTCAGGGTCGGCGTCCAGACCGACAACCAGGGCGGACGGGCACGCCTGCTTCGTCATTATGCCTAGCGTTCCGGTACCGCAGCCGATATCGAGCACGCGCGCTCCAGGCTCGATGTGCGCCAACTCAATAAGGTGCGATTTGAATTCACGTTCGCGCACCGTCAGGCGTATGAACGGATCGTAGAATTGCGTGAGCCGGTGCGACCCCATGGCGGGGATGTAGCCTGGTTCAGAAGTCACTGCTCTTTCCTTCGGGTTTCACGTGCTTTTCGTTCGCGCTGAACTTCAGCGTCCTGCCGACGCCCAACTCGGCGCCCACGGCCGCCTTCATGCGTTCGGTGAGCTTATCGAGGCGCGACATCGCCTTCCCTTCCTTCGCGGCTGTTTCGTCCACCGCCTGCTTGGCGGACTGCGTGTTGTTCAGCCCGCGTTCGTCGAAACCGGTCTCAACGAAGCCGGTTCACGCGCTAGCGCGCCGCCGGGTTGAGGCTTCTGCCTTATGCAAATAGGTCGTGAGGCCATCGGCGGGCTGCCTGATGGAGTTCTGCAACATTATCAACCCGACTTGCCCCCGGTGATATCCGCCGTGAATCGTCACATGCATCAGCATCTCTTCGCGTGACATGCGGCCCGGCGCACCATCCGTGAATGTAAAATCGATTCGCTCAGCCAGATGCTCCTGGTCCAGGCTTGACACATAGTCGATGTACCACTGATCGCTGGCCCTGATCGCGCTGGACAATTCTTCCAGGGTTGACGCCAGGCTCGTGTTGGCCGAAGTGTACCCGTGATCAGTTTGTCTCAAGTTTGCGGCACAGATTCGGTCAACGACCAAAGTGTGATTGAGAACTCTGATGGCAATCTCCTTCGCAGGAGAGCCGTCTTGAAATAGATGCATCGCCGTGAGGATCTCATCGTTGGCCCATGCCTTGTAGCGGAACAAACTTTGAAGCATGCTAATCTCTTGCATGATTTTCCCTCGCTTTCATGTGCGCAGATAGGAACCCGCGTTAGTCAACGCGATCTCTGATCATACTGCTTGCTCACGATGGTCGTGCCGTCGATGTTCAGTGCCCATTGCTGGCGTAATGAAGAGTAATCGCCCAGATGTCAGAACGTGGAGGCGATGCCACGTACCCTGTGGCACGATGAAAGCCTGACCCGCTTCAAGGTTCACCCGCATCTCGGGCGCGCCCTCTCCTGCCAGAGTAATGACGAGACGCCCTTCGAGCAGATACAGCGTTTCGTCGCCAATTGGTGCCTTTTCCAATAATCGGCATGAACCGCATGGTCATCGATGGCTGCTACGGTTCCTGCGGGCCACTCCGCTGCGGATTTTGCCCGCTCGCTCAGCGGGATGATCGCGACACACTTGTCCGCGCGGAGGGCAATCAGCCTGTCGCGCAAATCAAAAGGCATGTCTGTTTGCATGGTGACCCCCGGAATTTTTATGATGAAGACTGTACGTATGATATGAGCTATAGCTCGCTCTTGTCTACTCGCATTCGGAGGAACTTGAATGGACCGCAAATCTGACCAAAAGCGCGGTAAATTAACGTCCTAAATCACGCTCCCGCGCCATCGTCAACTCTTAATTGAAGTAATTGCTCGCATTCTGACGAAGACTCTAAGGAGCGCGCCGACACCAAGAGGATTGCCCATACAGCAGGCGTCATCATTGGCTTGTCGATCTTCACAATTTGGAGGCCGGGCCCAGCGCGCCAAGAGGGAACAACGGAGCGGTCTGGCGTCAATTCCACGCCAACCAGCTCTGCGAGGATGGCGAAAGCAGCGGCGCGTGCGGCCCAATTCCTGCCGTGGTGCTTGCGTTCGGCTTCGAAAAATATAAGCTACCGCTCGTAATCGTAAGCTCGCATTTCTGACGGATGCAGATGGCGCGGAAACTTCAGACGAACCCTCGAAAAGTAGCCTCTCAAGAACGGTCGCGTTTAACTGTCGATGCGCTTCTGGAAGCGACTGCTCGCGTTTTGATCAAAGAAGGCTATGACCGAGCGAGCACCAATAAGATCGCTGCAGTAGCGGGCGTAAGTATCGGTTCGCTCTACCAGTATTTTCCAAGCAAGGAAGCGCTGGTAGCGGCCGTTATTGACCGCCACATGCAACAAGTTTCGCAGGTGGCTCGCAACGCCCTGATCAAGGTGGCGGCGCGACCAATCGAGATCGCTGCGCGCGAATTCGTTTCGGTTGCGATCGACGCTCACCGCGTCAATCCCAAGCTCCATGGCGTACTGGCGGAACAGATCCCACGTATTGGGCGGCTCGAAAATATCGATGCCATGCAGCGGGACGGTTACGCACTGGTCCGAGGCTATCTTGAGGCACATCGAGACGAGATCGATGTCGCCGATCCCGATATCGCAGCCTTCATCTGCATGACAGTAATTGAAGCGCTGACACATGCGGCAGTCTTGCGTCGTCCAGACATCCTCACCGAGGAGAAAGCGCGACGGTTTGTGGACGAAGTAACGCGCCTGCTAGTCCGGTATCTGCGAGCGTCGTGAACCGCGTCGAGGGGGCGAAGCGCTTTTTGCGATAGAGATCGCGTAATGCAACGGCAGAACGGCCGTCGTCGGCACGGCCGAGAAGAATGGACTTCCGTTCGTGCGATGGGCATTCGCGATCATCCTCCCGCTCGCTCGGTTACTCTCCCATACCACACTTGTCGGCACCTCGGTTCGACTTACCTCCATCCTCATTTGACAAAGTGTCAACAAAAGCCTATGACTGAGCCGATATTGACGTATCGTCAGTAGTGGATCGGATCGAATCTCGCCTGATGGTACCGACGGGAAGAAAAGCGCGGTCGGCGAGCGTCAAGGTGGCAGATTTCCACATGTTCACTGGTTAGGGAAAATGGACCTGGCTTCAGCGGAAGAATCCAAAACGGTCAGGTTCGCATCCGGCCTTGCACTGGCGGGAATCTGCCTCGCACTGTGGTCTAACTTCGCCCTCAACCAGACGTTTATTGAAGTAAAGCGTTCGGTGGTGGGTGGGCTGACCGTTGTCGAGAAAATCGACTCGATTTTAGAAAATCTGGACAGTCTCACCAAGAATCAGCGAGCGTTTCTGTCCACCGGAGAGGCTCACTTCGCGGAAGAAGTCGCGGAAAGTATCATGGCGATTAACCACGACCTGGAGACGCTCGAGCAGATTTCAATAAGTCGCGTGCCATTGCAGCCCTACGTCTCAACGCTATCTTATCGTGTGAAAATGGCGCTGGACTCGATCAGAAAGACGTACGACTTGCAGCAGAACTTCGGCTCCGGCGTCGCAATGGCACAACTCGACAACGATGATGCCGTCGACGCTGCGAAAATAGAAGCACTTGCGCTAAAGAGCGCCGCCACCGACGGTATGTTCGACCGCGTTCAAACGGAATGCTGCAAGATACGTTCGATTCTGGAAGTGCTTTTTTAGCGCTACTGTTTCATGTCCGCCATTTGAATAACGGAGGCTAACTCCAGATAAGAACACGACGCCTGTCTATCCTTTCGGTGGGGTCGCTAATTTATGCGCGGCTCGTGCTTCCGGTCCGTGGCAGTTACGCGGAAACTATGAAAGGGAAGAATCCCAGTCTTTTATTGCCAGACATGACCGATACTCGGGAGGTAGACCAGTTCGTCGCGACCGGCGTTGACAACCGCGATTTGGCGCGCCCTCCGGTGGAGGACGTCGATGAGCGGGTTTACGAGCACAGTCATAAGTGGCTGATCGCGACCGCCGTGATGCTGGGGACGACTCTCGAGGTGCTCGACACTTCGATCATGAACGTATCACTGCCCCACATGCAGGGCGCATTTTCGGCCAGCGTCGATGAGATCACCTGGGTCCTTACCAGTTACCTGCTGGCCAATGGAATCATGATTCCGATGACCGCCTGGATTTCGTCGCGTTTTGGGCGCAAGCGCTACTTTCTCATTTCTATGATCACTTTCGTGCTCGCTTCGGGGCTATGCGGCGCGGCGCGCAGCCTAGACCAGATGGTGATGTTCCGCTTCTTGCAGGGCTTGGCAGGCGCCGCGATGGTGCCGTCTTCGCAAGCCATCATGATGGAAAGCTTCCCGCCGCAAGAACAGGCGATGGCGATGGCGACCTGGGGGCTGGGAATCATGGCAGCGCCGATCATCGGCCCCACGTTGGGCGGCTGGATCACCGATAACTGGAGTTGGCGCTGGAATTTCTACATCAATCTCCCGGTCGGTGCGATCGCTGTGCTGATGGTCTCGGCCTTCGTTCATGATCCGGAGTTTCTGCGCAAACGTCGGGCGGTCGGCGGGAGGGTGGATTACCTTGGAATCGCGCTGCTGGTTGTCGGTCTGTCCAGCCTGCAAATCGTGATCGACCGGGGACAGCGCGCCGATTGGTTTACGGCGCCCTGGGTATGCTGGACCTCGGCGCTGGCAGTGCTGAGCCTGATTGGACTGGTCGTGCGTGAACTGATTTTCCCGGAGCCGATTATCGACTTCAGGATATTAAAGATACCCGACTTCACAATCGCGGTGGCCCTGGTGGTCTCGATGTTTTTTGTCAGCTACGGCGGCTCCGTGCTCAACCCGATCTTCCTCCAGGAATACCTGGGTTACTCGGCGATGACGGCGGGACTTACGATGGCCCCGCGGGCGATTGCGATGGTCATAAGTCTGATTGTGGTGGGCCAGCTCGCGCGTTTGAACTTCGACACGCGCTTCACCGTTGCGATAGGATTCATGCTGAGCGCGTTCGGACTTTGGCAGATGTCTCATTTCGAGCTGCGCATGGGAATTTGGAACTTCATCATGCCCAGCATCTACCAGGGCGTCGGCTCCGGGATGATTTTTCCAACCTTGTCGGCCGCGACGCTTTCCTGCGTCGCCCGCGAACGAGTCGGCTTCGCATCCAGTCTTTACAGCATGCTGCGCAACAACTTCGCGGCATTGGCGGTCGCCTACTTGTCCACGACGCTTGTCACCCGCGAGCAGGTACATCAGAACTATCTCACCCAGCATTACACGGTCTTCGAACACTGGCGGATAATTGGGAGTCCGGGTTATGGCAGCCATCTCGGGACCAGCGCAACCGGTGCAATCGCGCTGCTCTATCACGGAATCCAGGCGCAAGCCGCGATGCTTTCATTCAACGACTTGTTCCGGATCCTGGCTTTTATCGCTGTCGTCCTGATTCCCGGACCGTTTCTGCTGCGCCGTTCAGGGGCAGGCGCTCAGACCGCGGCGGCTCATTGAAATCAACCTACTTAATTGGCCGCGCGAACGCGATTCCAAACCGGAGGACTTCAACAAAATAAAAAGAGATTAGTCAGCTTTTTGGAGAGGATAGACCCGGCTGGACTTTATTTTTCGAGATTGAAGCAGATACAGAGCGGGGAAGTCCTCCATATACGACCAGCTCCCATATGGTTTGTAAAGTATCAGCCATCTTTTCTAGATTCGAGCCAGGTCCGTCCACCACCTTTTCGAATACGTAAAATTCCGTCATCAAGCACAGCGCCAATGCTGTTTCGTCTGGATCCAACCAGGTACCAACTCCTTTGCTCTGAACCTGCCTGATGACATCAGCCGTATGTTGCGCGATCGCGCGAATGTAATTCCGGTAGATACGTCTTACCGCCGGATCCAATGCAGAGGTCTGGAAGAGCAGGCGATAGAAATGCCGGTTCTTCCGGTGCATTGTACAAACCCTTAGAAATTCGTCACGTCGAATGGCTGCGGACTCCTCACTGAGCATATCGATGTCGCTCATGTTTAGTATGCGGTCCGCAGACTGTTGGCTGTCTTGAAACAATACCTTTACATGTCGTTGCGCGAGTTTCGCCAGCACTTCATAGAGGTCATCGAAATACTGGTAGAAAGACGGACGGCGCAGGCCCGTTGTCGCCATCAAGCCACCAATCGTCAGCTTCCGAAATGGTACGCGGCGCAGCAATCGTTCCGCTGCGTCCAGGATCTCGGATTCAGCGATTTCAGGCGCGCGCCTCCGACGTTTAGGGTATCCGCGCGGTGTGCGCTCCGCGGACTGGGCCGAACGTTTTACCGTTGTTACTAAAGGTCTAGTCCTCTCCGTTTCTTTCATGCTGTAGTAATCTATCCTAGAAAACGCACTAAATAACAATCTGGTGGTCGAGGGGTTATGGATCCTGGAACACATTTTCCGAAGGCGACTACGGATTTCATGCAGACTGTCCCGGGAGTGTTTCTCGCTGAGGCGTTAAACCGCTGCTAACCTTGATTGCTGCCGCGGCGCTTCTATTGAGATCTGCGGCCATTTCGGCAGCGATACGAAACATCCGATCGGCACGCTTGTTTTGAACCGTAGTGCCCCTTGGGGGATTGGGTGCTTGCGGGCTATGCGCCAAGAAGGATCTACCGTTTCTTACCGGGTCCTCCTTGAACGGGATCTTCAACGCCTCTCTCCGCCATCGAGTCTTGGCCAGGCTCGGGGCGGCAGCGGCAAGCGGCGCTGGCTGACCTATTTCCGCATCAACCGCGGGGCCGCCGGCCATTTTCGCCGCGGCCGCATGCTGCCGTGCGGCAGCGCGTCGCACATCCACAGTCGATTGGGGCGGGCGGGCATGAAGACCGGGTCCGCTGCTGCCCCACGCCTGGAAAAGGTCAGGAGATCGTACCGCGTTCCTTGAACTTCGCGATTTCCTCCCAACTATGACCCATTTCCAGCAGGATCTCTTCGGTATGCTGTCCAAGCTCGGGGGCGGCTTCGCGGATATTCCATGGAGTCTCGCTGAAATCGATTGGAGCCGGGACCACCTCGGCATCGCCGCGCGTAGTCGGCATCGTGGTGAAACATCCTGCCAGCCGCATCTGTGCATCGTTCAGCACGCCCGGGATGTCGTTGGCGGGCGTGTACCACACATCCTCACGATCGAAGATTGGTCCCCATTCTTCGATCGTTCGAGCTTTGAACGTTTCGTCCAGGATCTCCATCAGGGTAACTGAATTGCGGCCGCGATTAGCCAACGAATCATAACGCGGATCGTTGAGCAGGTCGGGACGTCCGATGGCCCGCGTGACTCCAGGCCAGAAACGATCGCCCTGCAGACACAGGAGCCAGAACCATTTGCCGTTGCGGTCCTTGTAGCAGTTGATCAACGGATTGAATGACGGAGTGCGGCTGGCGTTGGAACGGACCGGATAACCGAGCAGAGCCTGATCGAGCGCGCTGCTTATCGCATACGCTCCCGTTCGCAGCAGCGAAGCCAGCACTCTTTGCCCCTTGCCGGTTGCCTGGCGCGCGACCAGCGCCGCGCAAATTCCACCTGCCGCCGCCAGCGCGGTGTAGTAATCTCCGAACGCGCCGCATCGCATCATTGGAAAGTCGCCTTGCGGCAACAACGCCGCCCACACTCCCGCGCGGGCAAAGAAGGCACCGGCGTCATAACCCGCCCGATCGCGCCATTCACCGTCCGCGCCGTAACCGGTTACGTGGCAGTAAATCAGGCGCGGGCTCAGCTGATGCATCGCTTCGTAGTCAAGCCCCAGACGTTCCACGGCGCCAACCCGCATGTTGGTGAGAAAAACGTCGGCTCCGCTTATGAGCTTGCGCGCCAGCGAGCGTCCCTCCTCGGTCTTGAGGTTGAGCACGATGCCGCGCTTGTTGCGATTGTTGACGTTGAAGTTCGGATTGGTGATATCGGCGGGCTGCACGCCGGGGTGCACGTTAAGCGCTCGGTAAGGGTCGCCGTCGGGCGCCTCGATCTTGATCACGTCGGCACCCCAGTCGGAGAGAATCCCCGCCACCATCGGCCCCGCCGCCCACATCGCGAGCTCCACGATCTTGATTCCCTTAAGCGGACCTGTCGGTTCCATGTTCGTCCTGCCCTCCTCTGTCGTTGTTATCCTGAGCCGGCGATGAACGCCAGCCGTGGCGATTTATCTGGACGTCAAAGTGGTGATGTATGTGCCCCGCAAAATGCTACAACCAGAATGCGCGGTTGGGAAACGTGCCGAGAAGCTTGGATATAATGTGTACTCAGCCTTCCCGCTCCCTGAGCGTATTTTCGATACTTTTTGACATTGCGCTTCTTCCGGCTTCCCGCCAGTGGACAAGCTTTGCACGAGGCCTTGCGAATGCTCTCGGCCCGGGAAGCGGCGGTGAATACACAGACTGTGCATTTTCCGTCACTTGACCGGCACCACCACTCTGGTAGAAGTGTCACGATGCGAAGATGAATTCGCGATCGAAGTTCAAAGCGCGACTTCGTGAAGCGCCAAGGCGGGCGATCGCAGTCGCTCTGCCGACTCCTCCGCAAAGCGGAAAAGTTGCCACAGGGGTTCCGCGCGAATGAACTATATCCAGCCCAGGGGGAGGTTCACATGACTCAGGAGCCTTACATACTTATCACCGCGGACACTCACGCAGGCGGGAGCCATTCCCAGTACCGCGAATATCTCGATCCGCAGTGGCGGGAGCCATTTGACCAATGGCGCGGCGGGTATAAGAACCCGTCCCAAGAGCACTATGGCTCCAAGAAGATGCGCAACTGGGACTATGGCATTCGCAACAAGGACCAGGACAGCCAGGGAGTCGTCGGCGAGGTGATATTCCCCAACACCGTGCCGCCCTTCTATCGGACCAGTATCGTCACGGCCCATCCGCCGACGCCTGAGGACTACCAGCGGTGCCAGGCCGGTATCCGCGCCCACAATCGCTGGCTGAAGGATTTTTGCGCCGAGGATCCAGTGCGGCGTGCCGGGATTGGACTGATCCTGCCCAACGACTTCGACGAGGCCATCAAGGATATCGAGTTCATAGCCAAGGCGGGGCTGCGCGGCGGGGTTCTGTTGCCGCTAATCCCGCCGGACGCCCATTGGCTGAAGCCGCTCTACGACCCGGCCTGGGATCGCGTGTTTGCCGCCATCCAGGACCATGGTCTCGTCATCAATCAGCACACGGGCCAAGGACTGCCGAATTACGGCCAGGGCGCGGTTGCGGAAGCGATCTGGATCCAGGATGTGACCTTCTACGGTCAAGCAGGCTACCGCCACCTCATGATGAGCGGCGTGTACGAGAAGTTCCCGAAGCTCAAACATATCCTGACCGAGTCCGGCTGCGCCTGGGTTCCGGGCGTGCTCAATTCGCTGGACCGCGCCTACCACAGCATCAAGGCCGGCTCTCAGGGCGAGATGAATTACAAGGGAATGGAACTGCCGCTGAAGGAGCCGCCCAGCGTCTATGCGAAGCGCCACTGCTACTACGGTGCAAGCTTTCCCAGCAAAGCGGACCTCGCCGGCATCGACGAGATCGGCGAGGATCATGTCCTGTGGGGCAACGACTATCCTCACTATGAGGGCACCTTCCCCTACACCCTCGAATCCCTGCGCCTGACATTCGGCTCGATGCCCGATTCGCGCCGGCGAAAGTTGCTGGGACTGAACGCCGCGGCGCTGTACAACTTCGACCTGGAAAAGTTGAAGCCCCGAGCGGCAAAAGTAGGCCCGACGCCGGCGCAAGTGGAAACGCCCCTGCCGCGCGAAAAAATTCCCCGTGACACTGTGTGTTATCTCTTCCGAGACGCCCTTGCGGAGGCTTCCTAAGCCATGGCTATGCCCACGAACATCGGCATCATCGATACTATGATTGGCTTTCCGGCCGAAGATTTCAAAGTCTATGACTTTATTCGCGCGCAGCTCAAAGATCCTTCGGCGAAGTTCGATTTCCCCGTCGAATACATGTTCAAGAGCGTGCCCAAGGAGTTGTACGGTACAGCGAAAGATCCGATTTCGATTACCCTACACGAAATGGATCGGTTCGGTGTTGAGATAGGCCTCATCGGGGTGGGCGGGGAAATTACAAGGAAAGCGCTGCAAGACCATCCTGGGCGCTTCATACCCATAGGCAACGTGGACCCCAACCGCGGCGTGGACGGCCTGCGCGATATGGTGCGGCAGTACGAAGCCTATGGCGTTCGCGCTTTCAGCGCGTTCAACGCGGGCTACAATCCACAAGTCGGTCTGGGCGACCCCTTGATGTATCCAATCTACGCCAAGTGCGTGGAGCTGGGCGTTCCGATCTTCGCCTGCGCCGGCGTTCCGGGACCGAGGTTCCCGATGTGGCCACAGGAAGTGCGCCTGATCGATAAGGTAATGTACGACTTCCCCGAACTCGTCTTCGTGACCCGTCACGGGTGCGAGCCTTGGGAAGACCTGGCTGTTAAGCTGATGCTGAAATGGCCCAACCTCTATTACTCGACTTCCGCCTTCGCGCCCAAACACTATCCGGAAGCCATCATTCGCTATGCCAATACCCGCGGCGCGGACAAGATCATCTATGCCGGCTATTTCCCCATGGGCCTTTCGCTTGAGCGAATCATGACCGACATGAAGTCGGTGCCCTTCAACGACAAGGTCTGGCCGAAGTTCCTGCGCGATAATGCCCGCAAGGTGCTGAAGTTGGACGCCTGAACCAGCCTGGGTCTGAGAATTTTTTTGCGGAGCACAGACTCCAAGTCAGGCATCATCAATGCGCCACGGCCGCTTGGCCGACAAGCGGACGCACCACCTTGCGTTCCTGCCAAATCCACAGGATGAGCAGGGCGGGGACCACAAAAGTCTCGATGTACAACAACATCCGGTAGATGTCGTTGAACGACAGCATCGAGGACTGCGCTTGAATCATCCCGTAAACCATTGCCAGGCTCTGCTTGCGCCCCGCCAGTTCGCCCAGGAGATGTGGAGCACCCGCCATCGGCTGCGGCGTCATCTGCATACGCCAGGCATCGAAGACCGAGAAGCGCTCGGCCAGGTAGCTCTGGTGGATTTGCTGATGGCTGACAAGAATCGAGGTCATCAACGAGATTCCCATTGAGGCACCGGTATTGCGGATCATGCTGAAGAGGCTGGCCGCATAGCCCATCCGTTCGCGCTCCACGCAGGAGAGGGTGGCGGCGGCCAGCGGCGGGAAGATGGTTGAGAAGCCGAAACCGAACATCACCGTGGGCACCACTACTTGCCAGTAGCCAATTTGCAGGTTCCAGCTCGCCATTTTGTACAGCGAGAGGACCTGGAAGAAGTAACCCATTATCCAGACCGGGCGGCTGGCGCCGAATCGGTAGCGTTCGATCTGTCCCACCAGCAGCATCGCTGCCATCGCTCCCACGGCGCGCGGCGCCAGCACCAGCGCGGCCTGCAGAGCGCTGTAGCCCATGAACTCCTGGAGAAATATTGGATTGAGCAGGTTGACGCTGAACAGCATGAAGGTAAGCGGTATCATCGCCATCAGCGCCAGGGTGAAAGTCGGCTTGGAGAGGATACTCAGATCGAGGATCGGCTCGGGGAAGGTCAACTCTCGGCGCACCAACAGGACCAGCGAGATGGCCGACCCCGCGGTTGCGTAGGTCACCCAGGGCGAAGCGAACCAGTCGGCGCGTTGGCCTCGGTCGAGCACCATTTGCAACAGCCCCAGAGTAGTAACGATCAGAAAGATCCCGACGTAGTCCACGCGCCGAGCCGCCGCGCGCGCCTTGCGCAGGTAGGGTGGGTCATGGAGGAAGGTCGAGACCATGATGATCGCCACGATGCCGACCGGGATGTTGATGTAGAAATTCCATCGCCACGACCAGTTGTCGGTAATCCAGCCGCCGATCGTGGGGCCGAGGATAGGGGCGACCATCATCCCAATCCCCCACAGCGCCATGGCCATCGCCTGCTCTTCGGGCGGAAAGGTTTCCATCAGGATGGCCTGCGATGAGGGCTGCATCGCGGCGCCGGCCGTCCCTTGTAACACGCGAAAGATGACCATCTGCTGCAGGGTTTGCACCGCGCCACACGCGGCCGAGGCGAGCACAAAGCCGGTGACCGACATGAGGAAGTAGCGCTTGCGTCCAATGCGTGAGGAGATCCATCCGGTCATCGGGATCATGATGCCGTTGGCGACCAGGTAGCTCGTGACGATCCAGGTGATCTCATCCACGCTGGCGGAGAAGCTGCCCTGCATGTGGGGCAAAGAAACGTTGACGATGGTGGAGTCGAGAATCTCGAGGATCGTGCCGAGCATTATGGACAGGGCGATGATCCATCGGTGCGGATTAAGCTGTTCGCCGGCGGTTTGGACGGCGGCCAGCGGCTGGGCACTGGCGCTCACCGTATTGGGAGTTCGGCGCAAGTGAGAATTGCTTTTGGATCGTCGCGGTTGGATGAAGAGGCGGTCCGCGTGGGTGCGGATAGCCGGAGCGTGGCAGAAATCCGGGTTAGTGCGGATAATGGCCGCCGGCACATAGAAAGGAACCTACGGCACGCAAGCAATCTAGTAAAGTGTCGGCATCTGCCGCTCGTCCCTGGAAGGGTTCGCCGCGGCAGACCTCGCCCGATGATTGGGCGTCCAAGAAGACGCGAACCGAGGGCTTATGGTGGTCCGAGTTTCGGCGAGCTGTGATGCGGAGACGGCGGAAACGCTAAGGCTTCCGTGCGCTGCGATTGGATCTCCGGTCGTTTACTTTTGAGTGGGCGAAAATTGTGTTACAGGTGCCAGACAACGATCAGTAAAAAGAAACCATCGCAATGCTCCGCGGCGTCCGGGGAGATCAGACTATGAGTGATGACAAAGTTTCATCAGCCAATGATTTGGCAGAGGCAATCGATTTCGACCCCGATGCGCTCCGCACCCGGTACCGGGAGGAGCGCAACAAACGCCTGCGCCCCGATGCCAACGAACAGTACATCGAGGTCAAGGGCGACTTCAGCCGTTATGTCGACGATCCCTATGTTGCCCCCGGTTACAGCCGGCAGCCGCTGGCCGACGATGTGGAGGTACTGATCATCGGCGGCGGATTCGGCGGGCTGTTAGCGGGTGCGCGATTGCGCGAGGCGGGCGTGCAGCACATCCGCATTATCGAAAAGGCCGGTGACTTCGGCGGCACGTGGTACTGGAACCGCTACCCAGGTGCGCAGTGCGACGTCGAGTCATACATCTATTTGCCCCTGCTCGAAGAAACCGGCTACATCCCAAAAGAGAGGTATTCCTTCGCGCCGGAGATCCTGGCTCACGCGCGCCGCATCGCCGAAAAATTCGACCTGTATCGCGACGTGTGCTTTCAGACTCAAATCAAAGCTATAACCTGGAACGAAGAAGCATGCAGGTGGATCGTCACGACGAATCATGACGACCGCATGAGGGCACGCTTCGTCGTCATGTCCAATGGTCCTTTGAATAGACCTAAGCTTCCCGGGATTCCGGGTATCGACAGCTTCAAGGGGCACACCTTTCATACCAGCCGCTGGGACTACGCATACACGGGCGGAGATACCAACGGGAATTTGCACAAACTTGCCGACAAACGGGTAGCCATCATCGGTACCGGCGCTACCGCCGTCCAAGGTGTACCGCACCTGGCGAACTACTCACAGCATCTCTATGTATTCCAACGCACGCCGTCGTCGGTCGATGCGCGGGGGAACCGTCCGACCCATCCCGACTGGGTGAAGAAGTTGACCGAGGGCGGGCAAAAGGGCTGGCAGAAGCGGCGTATGGACAACTTTAACAACCAGGTCAATTTTAATGTTCTGGTTAGCGGCGGCAACGAAGAGGACCTGGTAAGTGACGGTTGGACGGACATCAAGCGCAACCTGACCGCGCTGGCCGCGGCAAAGCGCGATCACAAGCTGTCACCGGAAGAGAATGCGCGCATGGCGGAGCTGGCGGATTTCCTAAAGATGAACCAGGTCCGCGCAAGGGTTGACGCGATCGTAAAGGACAAGCAGACCGCTGAAGCGCTGAAGCCGTGGTACCGTATGTTCTGCAAGCGCCCCACTTTCAATGACGAATATCTCCCAGCGTTTAACCGGCCCAACGTGACCCTCGTTGATACTCGGGGCAAAGGCGTCGATCGAATTACCGGGAAAGGCCTGGTGTTTGACGGGGTCGAGTACGAGGTGGATTGCATCATCTTCGCCACGGGCTTCGAAGTCGGGACTGCCTACACGCGCCGTGCGGGCTTCGAAATCCGAGGCCGCGGCGCCAGGTCGCTTACGGAGCATTGGAAAGACGGTCTCAAGACTCTACACGGTTTTTACAGTTGCGATTTTCCTAACTGCTTCCATATGGGCATCACCCAAAACGCATTGACCGCAAACTTCACTCACATGCTCGACGAACAAGCGCACCACATCTCAGAGGTAATCAAGCACGCTTATATGCATGAGGCGCGATGCATTGAGCCGACGGCTGAAGCCGAAGCGCAGTGGTTGGAAACCATGAATCAGAAGGCGATGAGCGACGACTTTCGGCAGGAGTGCACCCCGGGCTACTACAACAATGAAGGGAGACTGGATCTGGGACCGGGGTTTGTGGGCGGACTGTACGGCGGTGGACCGGTCGAGTTTTACGAACTCATCCGCCAATGGCGCTCCGACGGTAAGATGCGCGGACTGAAATTCAGCTAATCGACAGTCGCCAACCGCTGCATCCACTTGTTAACCGTCAGCATCTTGGCGCGGCCGAGTGCTTTGACAACGGATCGTCCGCCGAGGCGCCTGGAGCTGCAGGTTGAAAACGCTTCACCGCGGTACGAACGCTGGACCGCGGCATCTGTGATCGCGAGCAGCACGGGAATCGGACCGCGGGTTCGAATCTCCTCTGCTCCCCAAAGTAGTCAGCGCATGTGTGTCTCACCTGTCAGGTACGCTTGGGTGGAGGACGCGCACATCCACGGGCGCCTCCCTGCCGCGGAGTGAGAGGGTGCGGCGTTCGAGATTCGGAAACTCCCGCTCGACGCTTGCGTATACCGTTTCGCTTAGCAGCGCCTCGCCCGCCGCCGCGACTGAGGCGAGTCTGGCGGCGGTGTTTACCGGATCGCCAAGCGCGGTGAAGTCCACGACGTTGTCACCGCCGACATTGCCGACATAAGCGACGCCCGAGTTGACAGCCGCACCGATCGGCATCCATGCACTGCCCGTTGCGCTGTACCCGGCCGCCTCCAGGAGAGCGAACACCGCCTGCGCTGCGCGACGATGATACGTTGGTCCACAAATACCGGGGATGAACAGCGCCATAACTTCGTCGCCGATTAGCTTGTCAATGATCGCGTCATGGCGGACCAGTACCTCGGTTGCGGCATTATAGAACCGGTTCAGCAGGGCGGCATACGCACCGGGCTCCAGACGTTCTCCGATTGCGGTTGACCCGCGCAGGTCGGCGAACAGCACCGCGATATCCAATTCGATTCCGCCGGGCGGCAGCCGGTCGCAGCACATCGCGCAAAGATTTGGATTCTTGCGCGAGCGCGCGAATCCGAGCAGGCCGACCAGTTTTCCCCCGACGCCGCCGAATGGATTGTGGCAGATCTTGCAGCGCGGCGGGCTCGGGAGATAGCGGAACAGGCGATGGGCCAAATGGATTGGACGATGGCCTTCGGAAAGGATCTTACGCCAGCGTTCGATCGCTGCAGCGTCGGCTTGAGCCTCGGCGGGAGGAACAGATTCTTGCACAGTGCAAGCCTACGCCAGATGGCGCTCAAGATGCTACGTCAGATAATCCTGAAAGTGACCCTCAAACCCGACACCCCCGCATTTCGGGCCGCATGGATTCGCGATCATCCGATGGGGAGCTATCGCGCTGCGCAACGGCCATACTGAGAGCCGAGGAGTCGTAATACCATGTTTCATTGATGCACGCATTAAACGCTTAGAGTTGAAGCTGATGAGCGGTCTCCCGCATCGCGGCCTCTAGGCGTTTGGCGGCCGAACCGCGAGGAAAGTGCGCTTAAGAGTGGATGAAAGGTTTCAAAACACTGCTATAGGCGCAGCACGCTCGTATCTATCGAGCTGCGGAGTGCCTGCGACAGCTAAATTCTTGCACTAAAAGGCGGATTGTCCTACAAGCATCTACTGTGCAGAAGTTAAACAAGCACATTGCAGTTACGACCGCAAAAACAGCGGCTCGGCCGCGGGACTCGCCGGTTTGGGTCGAAACTCAGTCGTTTCGGTCGGAAAACCTGACGAATTATCATGCGTCAACGCGTGTGCTGCTGAAGTCAACCGCCCGAGGTGTCTATCAGCCAGCTATTGCGAGGTTTGTCAGATGTCAAAACCAACATTGTGGCTATTAGTTGCGATCGTAGCGATACTCATCTGTGGAAGGGCCTCAGCCCAGGCGCAGGTACCTCCCGGAACCACGATAACCCCCCAAAATTGGCAGCAATTCAAGGACTACATGCCGGCCGGTATGCAGGCGATGTTCAACGGCCAATACTTTGACCCGCTGCCAAACCAGCCTGATTACTATCGCGTTATCGGCCCGACCAGCGATATTCACTTACCCAAAATCTATCTGAATAATACTGAAAAATACGCAGCTCAGGTCAAGCTGGTGCAAACGCCGTGGGGCGGTTTCATATTGCAAAATTATGTTGCAGGAATACCGTTTCCCAAACCGGCGGAGCCCAACAAGGGAATCAAGATCCTGTTCGATGAGTATTATCACTACGAGCCGCATGAGACTTACGTGTACAACCGGGGATGGTGTGCCGACCGCTTCGGCAACACGGCGGAGGCCGCAGGTATTCAGGTCTACTGTGCGCTTAATCATCTGAGCGATCCGGGCCTTTCAGTCAGCGATCCCGATCCGGCTCTTGCGCATTACGATTTCACGCAATGGGCGGAAGTTGTTTCACCGGAGGAGTCCAAATACACCACCTCGCTGGAGATGGTGCCCAGTGACCTGACAAGAGTGCCCGAATTATATGTATTTCTCCCCTCCCTGCGCCGGAGCCTCAGATTGTCCGAATCCGCCGTCTGCGCGCCGCTGAGCGGCACCGATATCACCCATGAGGACGAACGCGCCGGCTTCAACGGCCAGGTCGCACTATTCTCCGCCGACGTCGTAGGTGAGAGGAAGGTTCTGACCATGCTGAATCTTGACGGCAGGACTTACCCGAATCAGGAGAACTACGACATCAGGCATCTCGGCGCGGCCAAGACGAGAGTGGGCAAATGGGAAATCCGCGATGCTTATGTTCTGGACATTCGCCGCGTGCCTTCCCGCTCGCATGGCTACTGCTACAGCAAGAGAATTCTATACGTTGACAAGAATCTCTTCGTGCCATTATGGGCCGATATGTATGATATGAATGGCAAGCTCTATAAGTCTTACTACGACTTGCGAATGCCCGTACCAGTTCCGAAAACCAACGGAGATATCGCTATTCTCGATGCGGTAAATGTCATCTCCGACACTCTGGATTTCCAGAACCGGCATTTCTGTTTCTACATCAATGATCAGGGAGCGGTGAATGAGGACGTGCCTGCCCGATACAGAGATCTTCGCACGTATACTCTGCCCGAGGGACTGGACCGCGTGATGCAATAAGATTCGCCGGCGAAGCGGTCCGGTTTGAGCTGGAGTAAGCTGGCCTAAACAAGACGCTGTCTTGCGCGAGCCCCGTCTTACGCCGACACTGTACTGCGCATCTCCGCGGTGAGCTGGTGCGCAGAGGAAGAAAAACGAGGTAGCCACGAGTCCGCGACCAATCCGGCAGGCTCAAATCGACACGTATATGACTAATCAGCGGCGCCAAGCGTTCATCGTGGTGGCGAGCCTCTTTATCTCGCTCTTTTTTTTGATGGGTGGCAGCGCCTTCACGGTGGGGCTCTTCTTTCCACCGCTGATCCAGACCTTTCACTGGAGCCATGGCCGCCTGTCGCTGATGTACACCGTGTTTGGCCTGGCGATGGGCCTGGCGTCTCCGGTCACAGGCTGGCTCATAGACAGGACGGGAGTGAAGGCTGTGATGGCCACCGGAGCGATTATGGTGGGCGCCGGCTATATTGCAGCCAGCCAGACCCAATCCTTTGGCCCGCTGATAGCCGCCTTTCTCGTAATCGGCGCCGGGGTAGGCTTTTCGACCCTCGTTCCGACTGCAGTCGTGGCCGCGCGCTGGTTCAGCGACAGCCGCGCACTGGCGCTCGGCGTGAGTATCACCGGCACTTCGATCGGAGGGATGGTGATGCCTTTGGTGGTCGAGCATTTGATCGCCACTCGGGGCTGGCGCGTCGCGCTGGCAGCCATAGCGGCACCCGTCCTCGCGCTGGCACTGCCGCTGATCGTCTTTGTAATAAGGTTGCCGTCGGAACAGCCGGTTCTGCGCGACAGCGTGGCGCCAAGGTCGGAAGCGCTGCCCGGGCTCGATCTGGCTCCGGCGCTGTGCACGCGTTCATTCTGGATGCTGGCCCTGATGCAGGCGTTCGCATCGATGGGGTTGGCGGGGGCATATTATCATATCGTCCCGTTCCTGGTGGCCGGCGGTTACACCTCGCAGCAGGCAGCGCTGGTGCTAAGTCTTCAGGCAGGAGTGATGACCGCGGGTTTCGTGGTCATGGGTTATCTGTCGGACCGCTTCAGTGTTCGCATCGTTCTGCCCGCCGCATTGTTTATCGAGAGCGTCGGCGTGGCCTCATTGCTGGGCGCGCGCAAACCGGAACTTGCGGTGATCTCAATCGCGGCTTTTCTGATAGCCTTCGGGATAACCGCAGGCGCCACTTCTTCGCTGGTTCCGATTATTTTGGCGGAATCCCTGGGGCTCAAACGCTTTGGCACGTTGACGGGGCTGATCAACCTATGCGGGACCCTCGGCGGTTCCACCGGTCCGCTCGTGGTTGGAGCAATCTTCGACCTCGGCGGAAGCTACTTCCCAGCATTCCAGTTATGCGCGCTGCTGCTGGCCCTGGGTTCGCTGGCAACCCTGTTTGTCTCTCCAGCGCAAGGACTTGCAATAGACGCAAGATCGACGCTGGGGGCGCGCGGTTCCCATTAGCCGGCCGGGACCCAAAGCTAGCGGAGGGCATCGATCGCCGGCTTCATTACTTCGGCAAATTTGAGCCTGCACCAGCTCACCATTATGCTTGAATTATCGGCTTTAGTTGAGTAAGGCTCGTGACCAAGCGGCAACATTGCCCCTGAATCTACGCGCGCTTCCACGGCCAAGGAGCTTGCCCAATGAGTGACGCTTCCAAAGTTTCGCCTCGTACCGATATTTACCAGGGGATCGATTTCGACCCCGATGCCTTGCGCGCCAAGTACCGCGAGGAGCGCGACAAACGCGTGCGCCCCGATGGAAACGAACAGTACGTCGAAGTGCGCGGGGACTTCAGCCGTTATGTGGACGATCCCTATGTGGATCCGGGCTTTACCCGCGAACCGGTGAGCGACGATGTAGATGTCCTGATCATCGGGGGCGGCTTCGGTGGTCTTTTGGCCGGAGCGCGTCTGCGCGAGGCGGGCGTAAATAACATCCGGATTATCGAGAAGGGCGGCGACTTTGGCGGGACCTGGTACTGGAACCGTTATCCGGGCGCACAATGCGATATCGAGTCGTACATCTATCTGCCGCTGCTCGAAGAGACCGGATACATGCCGAAGGAGAAATACTCCTACGCACCGGAAATCCTGGAACACGCCCGGCGCATCGGAAGAAAATTCGATCTGTATCGCAACGCATTTTTTCAGACGCAAATCAAAGAGATAAGGTGGAGCGAAGAGCAACTCAGGTGGATCGTTACCACCAATCGCGGCGACCGCATGACGGCCCGCTTCGTCGTCATGTCCAATGGGCCGCTGAACCGGCCGAAGCTTCCCGGAATTCCCGGCATCGACCGCTACAAGGGACATACCTTCCACACCAGTCGCTGGGATTATGCGTACACCGGCGGCGATACCACCGGAAACTTGGACAAACTTGCCGACAAGCGGGTAGCGGTCATCGGCACCGGAGCCACCGCCGTCCAATGTGTGCCGTACCTGGCAAAGGACGCGCAGCATCTGTACGTATTCCAGCGCACACCGTCCTCTGTTGACGAGCGCGGAAACCGTCCGACCGACCCCGAATGGGTGAAGACGCTGACCCCGGGATGGCAGAAAAGGCGCATGGACAATTTCAACATCCTGGTTTCAGGCGGCAGCCAGGATGAGGACCTCGTAGGCGACGGATGGACCGACATTTTCAGGAATCTGACCCGGCTCCCGGCAACCAGCGTAGCGCCCAAGGAACGCGGGCGCATGCTGGAGCTGGAGGATTTCAAGAAGATGAACCAGATCCGTGCGCGAGTGGACGCGATCGTGAAGGACAAGCGGACCGCGGAGGCGCTCAAGCCATGGTACCGTCAGTTTTGTAAACGCCCCACCTTCAACGATGAGTATCTGCCGGCTTTTAACCGCCCCAACGTGACACTGGTGGACACCAGGGGCCGCGGCGTTGATCGTATCACTGAGAAGGGCCTGGTGTTCGACGGGGTGGAATACGAAGTTGACTGCATCATCTTCGCCACGGGATTCGAAGTAGGCACCGCCTACACCCGCCGGGCGGGCTTCGAGATCTACGGTCGCGGCGGCAAGTCGCTTACTGAGTATTGGGCCAGTGGGCTCAAAACGCTGCATGGCTTCTACAGCTTCGGGTTTCCGAACTGCTTCCACATGGGCACCACGCAAAACGCCTTGACCGCAAACTTTCCACACATGCTTCTGGAGCAGTCAAGCCACATCACTAAACTGATTCTGCACGCTAATTTGCATGAGTCGCGATGCATTGAACCTACCGCCGAGGCGGAAGCCGAGTGGATAGCGACGATCAGGCAAAAATCGGTACAGAATCGGCGGTTCCAGCGGGAATGCACGCCGGGATACTACAACAATGAAGGCAAACCCGCAGAAGGGACGGGGTTCTTCGGCGAGCAATACGGTGGCGGACCGGTTGAATTCGACGACATCATGCGCCAATGGCACGCGGACGGGCAGATGAAGGGACTGAAATCGTCCTGAGGATGTGTCGCGAGTACCGCGGAGACCCGTACCGTAAGTGACGTACAACGCCAAATGCCATTGCGGCGAGATCGCATTTGCCGTGGAGGGCCAACTCGAGGGCGCTATCGATTGCAATTGCTCGATCTGCTCCCAGTCCGGATACCTGCATTGGATTGGACCGCTCGCAGGTACAAATGAAGACCCCGTTTGAGAAAGCAACACTCTATGTCTGGGGTACCGGACAGGCGCGGCACTGGTTTTGTCCGAAGTGCGGAGTCGCGGTACTGCGCGTTCCCCGCAGGGATAGCAGCAAGTACTCCGTTAACGTCCGTTGTTTGGAGGGCGTTGACGTCTCGACCTTGCGGTCAGCCAATTCGACGGGCGCAACAAGCTAAAGATCTAGGTCCTTGGGTCCGAAGCGTTTATTGTTGCGTTGGGATCGAATTCCTCCGCTCAACCATCGCATCCGATCTTGCGCGCTTGGCATGGGTTGCCGCCCGGAGCAGAATCGCGGCCTGGAGCGGGCTTGGAGCAAACGCAAGCGCGGCGCATAATTCCGATTATGGCCACTGTCAAAATTCTCGACTACAGCGAAAACGGCGAGCCGCTAGGTCCGGTCATAGTCAATAAGATTGTGAAGTCGGACGCCGAATGGCGGGAGCAGCTCACACCGGAGCAATATCACGTGACCCGCGGCGCCGGCACCGAAATGTGCGGGACCGGCGAATACAATCACAACAAGGAGCACGGCATCTACCGGTGCGTGTGCTGCAACACCGCGCTCTTCACCTCGCGGGTCAAATTCGAATCGGGAACTGGATGGCCCAGTTTCTGGGAGCCCGTGGCTGAGGAAAATATCGAGAACCGCCCCGATAACTCCCACGGAATGCGTCGTACCGAGACGCGCTGCGCCAGGTGCGGAGCGCATCTTGGACACGTCTTTGACGATGGTCCGCGGCCGACCGGTCTGCGCTACTGCATGAATTCGGTCGCGCTCAAGTTTCAGAAGCTGAGCTGAAAAGCAGCCAGTTGTGTATGCGCCTTGCTCTCAAGAAGTTGGCGCACTCCGGCAACTGCGGAAAGCTCGCGCTGCCATCTCGATGGAAGGAAGGACCGTTGGGCCCAAGACACGGTCGGCAGGCATCGCCGGATATCGGTCTCGGACTTGCGACTGGGAGCTGAAACGAATTCCTCAGCGTGTTAAGTGTCCGCATTGATCAAGGGACCGGGTTAAGCGCGATGACAATTCAAAAACACGTCGATGATCCGATACAAGCGCGGTTCGAAGCCAGCCTGATGAATGCCTGGCTCTCACCTGAAGTACAAACGGAAGTCGAGCGTTGCCGCAGGCTGTTCTTCGAGCATCCGCTAAGCAAATTGCCGGAGGCGGAAGCGACACTGGAGCGTTCGCTCGGAGAGACCACCCGCTCCGTGCTGGACTGGATTGTTAACGGCGATCCTTTTCGTCCTGCAACCGTCTGGATGCAAACGCCACCGCATCGATGGTTTGGGGTCGATTTCAAGGGCGATCGGTGGGGAATCGACAATCCGGACAACCTTTATGGGTATGCCTGCATCGAGGATCGTTCGCGGTACGTGGTGCGCGGGAAGATGCGCGAGCCTGCGCTCTCGGAATTCACCTTGACCGTGATGGAGCGCGGGGGTCCCTATCCCGACGCTTTCCCGCACAGCGCGTGCTGTCTCACCGCAGATCAAATCGTTACCGAGATGGACGGTTCATTCCTCGTGACCGTTGACTCGCAGGCAGCCAACGGGCGGAGCAATCACATGCGGACCACTGCGGGCACGGTTGGCCTGCTACAGCGCTACAGTTTCGGTGATTGGACTCATGAGATGATACCGCATCTGAGCGTCGAACGGGTCGGAGGTCCACCAATGCCGCCCGAACCGGCGAACGATGAGTGGGTGAGGCAAGCCGTCGAAAAGCTGCGAAGCTTTTTTCCCGCGATGATAGATTTTCTCTTCAAGGCATCCTATCGCAAGGACGCCAACCAGATCGGAACCGCATCCCCGACTCCCGGCGGATTGCTGACCCAGATGACGAGCTTCGGCCATTTCCATGTCCACGATGACGAGGCGCTGATCTTGCGGATCGATCCGGTCGGCGCGGGATATCTTGGATTCCAGCTTTACGATCATTGGGGTATCGGGATGGAATACGTCTCGGCCACCGGTAGTCTCAATCATGCGCAGGCCGCGCTCGACAACGACGGTAACTACCGCCTGGTTATTTCGCCAACCGATCCGGGTGTCCAGAACTGGGTCGATACGGAAAGGCTGCACGCAGGCGGAATGTTGGTACGATGGCAGTCGCTGCCCTTCGCGCCCAAAGCGATGGAAGGCATCATCGACAGCAAACTCGTCAAGCTCTCGCGCTTGATGAATGAGTTACCGGCGGATACCCCCTTGTTCAGCGCCGAGGATCGCCGCCGGCAGATCCAGCAGCGCGAGCAAGGCTACGCGCGGCGCATTGGCATGCTGCGCGGCTAGCGCAAATCGACAGGGCACGCGCCGATTCGAACTCTCTTTACTGTCAGCCTCCGTCCACCGAGGGATCATATTTTTTCTACTGGTCTTTGACCGCAGGGAGAGCGACCGCCCATGCTTTCCGGAGATTCAATCTGTGTTAATTAAGTTGGTGTGAAACTGAAACTGGATTATGGCAGCGATGGTTTGACGGTGGATCTGCCGGGCGAGCAGACAACCGTGATCGAGCCGGTACCGGTAGCGGCGGTCGCGAATCCAGCCGAAAGTTTAACAAAGGCCATCGCACACCCCATCGGAAAACCGCCGCTGCGAACGCTCCCCAGACCGGGACAGAAGATTGCAATCTCCGTGTGCGACATCACACGCGCCCAGCCGCGCCAGTTGATGCTCAAAGCGTTGTTTGGGGAGATGCCAGGCATTCGAAGAGAAGATGTCACAATTTTTATCGCGACCGGGACGCATCGGCGCAATAGTCCGGCTGAAATCGAGAAAATGATTAGCGCCGAGTTCGCGCGAAGTTGCCGGGTTGTTTGTCACGACGCCCGGGACAGCGCGTCGCTTGTTCATGTTGGGAATACAAAGACCGGCGTGCGCGTTCTGCTAAATAGAGGATGGGTCGAGTCGGGCTTCAAAATCACAACGGGCTTCGTCGAGCCGCACTTCTTCGCCGGCTTCAGCGGTGGGCCGAAGATGGTGGCGCCGGGCCTGGCCGGTCTCGATACCGTCATGACGCTCCACAACGCCGAGCGCCTCGCTCATCCGAAAGCCACGTTCGGAGTGATCGAAGGGAATCCCATTCATCAGGACATCCGCGAGATCGCGCGCATGACCGGAGTCGACTTCGCCCTCGACGTTACGCTCAATCGCGATCAGATGATCACGGCGGCTTTTGCCGGAGACCTGTTTGAGGAGCATGCGATGGCATGCGCTTCTGTGCGCCACACCGCGATGCGCGCGGTCAACGCGCCTTTCGACGTTGTGCTCACCACGAATTCCGGCTACCCGCTGGATCAGAATCTGTATCAAGCGGTGAAGGGAATGTCGGCCGCGGTGAAGATCGTGAAAGACAATGGCACGATTATTTGCGCTGCCGAGTGCCGGGACGGCATTCCGAATCATGGGACGTATGGGGAACTGCTGACGATGCGGCCATCGCCTCGCGAGTTGCTCGACATGATCATGTCGCCGGGATTTTCTCGTCCGGATCAATGGCAGGCGCAGGTTCAGGCGCAGATCCAACTCAAAGCGAAAGTGCTGGTGAAAGCCGCAGGAGTATCCGAAAAACAACTTCGGGCCGCGCAATTCGAGCCTATCGAAGATATTGGAGCGGCTGTACGGGAAGCATTGAAGGCAGCCGGCCCGAAGTCAACGTTGTGCGTCCTGCCTCAGGGCCCGCAAACCGTGCCTTATTTAAGTCTCTCCGGATAGCTTTTCTCTGGTGCGCCCGATGGGAGAGTTCGTCCAGGCTTGACCTGGTCTTTAATTGGATGGGACAATCATCAGCGAGGATCCAGGAATAAACCGAATAGTCACATTCATTCTTTATGCTTTGCTTGCGCTCGCCGTAGCCTGGGCGATAGTGCATTTCGAAGCCCCTCATTACCACTTGAGCCGTTAGAGACTTGTTTATCGCCAATCAGCAGGCTCGCCCTTAAAGTTCTCGGGCCGATACCAGTCCGGCGCCGGACCGGAGATCGCTTCGATCGCGGGAACGAAGCTGCGATCGAGTTCCGCGACCAGCGCCGCCAGGTTCTCAACGATCTGCCGCCATCTTTCAGGGCCGCCGATCGGATATTGAGCTCCGATCGTCGCTCCGCGGCCAACCGGCAGGATGAGCGTGGCTTTGAATCCGACGCCGTTGACGAGACCCAGTACGCGGAAGTGGGTCATGATCATGTTGCTCCAGGTGCCGACATCGAGGATCAGTTCCGCGGTCAGATTGCCCGCCGTGCGACGCCGCAGCGTGAAGGTACCCGACTCGCCCCGGCAGTCATAGCCGAGCGGAGTGAAGGCGCGCAGGAGTTCGGGCTTCCTCGGCCCGGCGGTGACGCCAGGAGGCCCAGCGGCTTCCGGGTTGGGCGGCAGATCGTGTGGCAGAGCGGCCCGCTCAACCACCTCGCTCATGCGTGAACGATAATCGCGCACGACAGCCCGCAGCGCGTCGGTGATCTCTGGACCAGCCGCTCCGATATTGCGTTGTTGCGGCGTCGCCCCGGCGACGAGCGGCACTTGCGCCGTCTTTCTCACCTTGCCGCAGGCGGCGAATAGGGACGCGATCATGGCCGGGGGCGGCGGCAATTTCTTGGCCGCGGGGTCGGCTTCGATCACGCGCATCGCCGCGAGGTATCGTTCCCGCCCATTGACCCACCAAGAGTCCTTGACGTTGACCCCCGGCGATGTCGGATGTCCGGCGCCGATATCCACGCCTGCGCGCATCAACGCGCCGAGCCTCCGCGGATCCGGGGTTATGGGAATCTCCGGTCCATCCGAGAATCCGGGTGCTGAGAAATGCAGCGTGATCGAGTGAAACGGGAAAGACTTCGGAACGCCTTGCGCGATCTCCCGCAGGATTGCGAACTCCACCGGCTCGAACGCGCCGGATTCCGACACGTTCGTGATCAACCGCTGCGCTGCACGGGGGCCTGCCGCCGCACTCGCCCCGCGGACGAACCTTTCCAACAGCGGCCAGCGCTTCAGCACGCGCTCCACGCTGGACACACGCTTGATGCCGGTCAGAGCCGCCACGGCGTTCCCCTCCAGGCTGCCGGGAGGATCGGCGAGGGTGAAGCGAACTGATGGTTCGCCGAAGCCCGCCGCGAGGAAGCCGTCATGAACCCGCCCGATCATGTCCGCCAACGATTCCTTTTTGCTGGCGGCGAAGGTCGTGAAGACGGCTAACAGCATCGCACCATTGACCATTCCTCTCGAAATATACTCGCCGAGGATATTTCATTCTGTTATCGGGTAAAAGCAGATTTTGACTGTATAGGCGGGTGATCCAAAGCAACCGACTTGGGATTCGCCTGACCATGTCCAAGTCCAAGCTGAATATTCGTATGTGCAGAACCCGATGCCGGCTGCATTCAAGCGGAGATTGGACGCGCACTTCCCTTGCAAAGCCTGGATAAAGCGGGCGTCATCTTTTCAATGAATCCCATGACACGATCATGAATGCTGCAGGCGGCGCATCTCAGGCGGATAGCCGGGCCGATCGGCGGATGACTCCCGCGGATCGGAGGCTGATCGTCGTCTTTGCATTGCTCACGATTCTGATTCACTTCCTGACCAACGGCGCATACGGCTACTTCCGCGATGAACTGTACTTCGTCGCGTGCGGCCAGCATCTAGCATGGGGGTATGTCGATTTGCCGCCGATGGTAGCGGCGATCGCGAGGCTCGTGCGAATGACCCTCGGAGATTCGCTCTTTGCGCTGCGATTCTTCCCGGCCCTGGCGGGTGGAGCGACCGTCGCGATCGCGGGAATCCTCGCTTACGAACTGGGAGGTGGACGGTTCGCTGAGATGCTTGCGATGGTGGCGGTGATGACTGCCCCGGTGTTCCTCGCACTCGACAATATACTCACGATCAACGCATTCGATCCGATCTTCTGGATGGGCTGCGTCTGGGCGTTGATCAGAACCGTCAAGAGTGAAAACCCACGATGGTGGTTGGTGTTTGGACTTTCGGCGGGCCTCGGGTTGGAGAATAAGGAATCGATGCTGTTTCTGGGGGCGGCGTTGCTGATCGGCGTGATGCTGACGCCACAGCGCCGAGTTTTGTTCAACCGATGGTTCCTGTTGGGAGGGCTGGTGGCGCTGCTCATCGCAATGCCTACCGGGGTCTGGCAAGCAACACACGGATTTCCGATGTACGTAGAGCTGCACAACGTCAAGGCGAGCGCCAAAAACGCGCCTCTCACCTGGCTCGGTTTTCTCGGCGCACAAATATTGTATTTCCTTCCCCTGTCGCTGCCGATCTGGGTGAGCGGCCTCTATTTCCTCTTTGCCTCCGAGCAAGGCCGAAGATTCAGGGCAATCGGATGGGCCTACGTCTTGCTCTACGCGGCATTCGTGATGCTCAAGGGAAAGGCCTACTACATCGTCCCCATATTTCCCGTTCTTTTCGCGGCGGGCAGCGTTCAGTTGGAGAACGTAAGCCGATGGGGATGGCGGCAAAGCGTCCGCTATGGACTTCCGGTTGCGGTGTTGATGGGCGGATTGATCGCGGCCCCAATGGCGATTCCCGTGCTGCCGGTCGAAACCTTCATAAAGTATGAGCACTTGCTAGGAGCGAAGCCGGTCGCGACCGAGACGCGCAGGACCGCCGACTTACCTCAGAACTATGCTGACATGTTCGGATGGCCGGAGATGGTCGCAACAGTCGCAAAAGTCTATTGGAACCTCCCGCCTTCCGAGCGCAGCGAAGCGGCGATCTTTGCGAGCAATTATGGCGAGGCTGCCGCAATTGACTTCTTCGGCCCGCGCTATGGTCTGCCCAAGGCGATCAGCGGCCACATGAACTACTATCTATGGGGATCGCGCCAATATACGGGGCAGGTGCTGATCGCAATAACCTTCCGCGAGCAACAGCTGCATCGAGTCTTCGACACGGTCGAGAAGGTCGCGAAGGTGGGAACCAGGTACTCGATGCCGGACGAACACGTCGATATTTTCGTTTGCCGTGATCCCAAAATATCAATCAGGCGGTGGTGGCCTCTGGTCAGGAGCTATCGGTAAAGACTGGGCTACGACCCAGCCTCGGCTCAGTTTGTTTTGGGCAACCCGAGCACGCGCTGCGCGATTATGTTGCGCTGGATCTCCGAAGTCCCCGCGTAGATCGTGTCCGAGCGCGACCACAGGAATGTGAACTGCCAGAGTCCATCGCGCACCGCATGGGGAGATTCACGGACCAACTGGCTGCCGGGGCCTTGCAGCTCGAGCGCGAATTCCTGCATCCGCTGATGAAACTCCGACCAGTGCAGTTTGAGGACCGAGCCTTCGTTGCCCGGCGACCCTCCCTTAAGGATGCTGGAGAAGGCGCGGAAGGCGGTATATTTCAGCTCCTGCAGATCCACGTAGAACTGCCCGAGCGCGCTGCGCACCTTGGGATCCTGGACGGCCGGCCGGCCTTCCCGCCGGGTTGCGCGCGCCAGCGCCACCAAGTCGTCGAAGGTGCGCTCGAAACGCACCAGCGTGGCGAGGGTCGTAGTGCCGCGTTCGTTTGACAACGTGGTGGTCGCGACCCGCCATCCTTCATTGACCTGGCCGACCAGGTTCTCGCGCGGAACGCGCACATTGTCGAGGAAGACCTCGCAAAATTCCGAACTGCCGCTCATCTGGCGCAGTCGGCGAGGATTGATACCGGGGCTCTTCATGTCAAGCAGCAGATAGCTGATTCCGCGATGCTTGGGGGCGCCGGGATCGGTGCGCGCGAGCAAGATGCCCCAGTCGGCGTAGTGGGCGAATGAACTCCATACTTTCTGGCCGTTGACGATGAACTCGTCGCCGCGCACCTCCGCCCGCGTCCGCAGCGACGCCAGATCCGAGCCGGCGTTGGGTTCGGAGAACAACTGGCACCAGATATCCTCGGCGGACAGAATCCGGGGCAGAAAACGCTTCTTCTGTACCTCGCTGCCATGGGCCATCAAGGTCGGACCCACCAGGCTCATCCCGACCGGATTGAGCGGTGGAGGAGCGCGAAACCGGGTCATCTCTTCGTTGAAGATGGCCTGCTCGATCTGGCTGGCGCCCTGTCCTCCGTACTCGCGAGGCCAGGCCATTCCCGTGAAGCCATTCTCAAACAGCCGCCGCTGCCAGTCGCGGAGGATCACCAGCCTGGAATTATCATTGGGCGGCCGGAAGCCTTCCTCACCCCATCCTTTGGGCAAACTGTTCTTGAGAAAGGTGCGCACCCGCTCCCTGAAGCGCTCTTCCTCTTCGCTGAAGCCAAAATCCATCAGACTCTCCTCTTTGAGCCGGTGCGGCGCGCCAGGCCGCCGCGGCCCCAAGAACACGGGCGAACCGCCATCATCAGTCCTATACATGCACGTCGCGGTTATCCTTTTGTCAAGCGGAGCGCAGGATTTGACATAAGACGGCGCATGTTTAAATCTCCACGCTGGCAACGGAGAGTCGCATGGATTTTGAGTTCACCGCCGAACAGGAAGCTTACCGGATGGAGTTGCGAACGTGGCTGGCGGCCAACGTTCCGCAGGATCTCAAGGCCAACGCCGCCGACATGGTACCGTCCAGCCAGGAGGAATTCGAAAAGCGCAAAGCCTTTCAGAAGAAACTGGCGGAAGCGCGCTGGATCGGGATCTGGTGGCCGCGCGAATACGGCGGCCGCGGCGCGAGCATAATCGAGCAGGCGATCTACGACGAGGAATACGAGGCCGCGCACGCGCCGCGGATGACCAACCATCCGCCGATCAACCAATGGGGACCGACGGTAATCCAGTGGGGCACCGAGGCGCAGAAAAAGCGGCTGCTTGCGCCGATGCTCTCCGGCGAGGAGACCTGGTGCCAGGGTTATTCCGAACCCAACGCCGGCTCAGATTTGGCCTCGCTCCAGACCCGCGCGCTGGACAGGGGCGACTACTTCGAGGTGACCGGGCAAAAGATCTGGACCTCGGCGGGCCATTTTGCCGACTGGATGTACATGTTGGTGCGCACCGACACATCAGTGCCCAAGCACAAGGGCATCAGTTGCATGTACGTCGACATGCACAGCGCGGGCGTGGAGGTGCGGCCGCTGATCGAAATCACCGGCGCCCATCATTTCAACGAAGTATTTTTCGACTCGGTGCGCGTGCCCAAGCAAAACCTGGTAGGACCGCTGCACGAGGGATGGCGCGTGGCGATGACCACGCTCAACTACGAGCGCGCGATCTCCGGCGGCCACAATCATGCCTCGCAGCTCCAAAGCCTGATCGAACTGGCGCAAAAGGTCACCATCAACGGGCACCCGGCGAGCGAAGATGACTATTTTCGCCAGCAGATCGCACAGCTCAAGATCGAATTGGAGTCGTTGAAGTTCACCGGGTATCGCGCCCTTACGCGTCAGATCAAAGGGCAGCCGGCCGGTCCTGAACTCTCGATGCTCAAGACCGTGGGATGCAACCTGGTGCTGAACATGATGAGGGTATCGACCGAAATGCTGGGCGGTTTCGGAACGCTGGCGGGATTGTGCCCAAACCCCTCGGTGCCCGACGGGCGCGAATGGCTGCATCGGCTGTTGGGCGTGCGCGGGGTTACGATCGCGGGCGGTACGACGGAGATTTCTCGCAACATTATCGGCGAGCGTACGCTGGGCCTGCCCAAGAGTTGAGAGTGGGGCTTGGAGTGCGGCAGTAACCCTTACCCGGTACCCGCGCTCGGCGCGATTGTATTGTGTTGCGCCGCAATCCTCGCCGCTGGCGCGGCGCATGCGCAGGTGGGCAATCGCAACTTCATCGAACCCCTCATCGTACAGGATCCAAACCCGAGCAACGAACTCGATCTGCTGCCGTCATGGACGCGATTCGCCCACGGCGAGAGTTTTTCGTTGCCGTTCTCCCTGGAGAAACAATTAAGCAGTGTCTTCAGCATTCAGGTCGGCAGCTCCTGGAATGACCCCTCCTGCGAGCAGGGATTTGCCTGCGACGGCATCGTACCGGAGCGCCGGGGCCGGGTCCGCTCGCGACATTCCCGCAGCCGCCGCTCATCCATCCTCACCACCGAACAGGTTTTAACCGGGTTCGCCGATTTGGAAGTGCTCACCAAGTACGCGTTCTTCACCTCGGACGAACACGAAACGCGGATCGCAGTTGGGACCGACCTGTTTCTGCCGTCGGGAAATCCGACCGCCGGCGGCAACACGCATACCCATATCGGACCGATAGTGATGTTCGCAAAAGGTTTCGGCGATATCCCCAACCGGGGTTTTGCCAAATACCTGCGCCCGCTGGCCCTCCAAGGCGATTTCGAGTACCTGTTCAAAACCGGCGGCACTGTGAGTGATGACGCGATCTGCGACTGGGACATCTCCTACTCGCTGCAATACCTCAACGACTACGTGCGCCATCTGAACTTGCAACAACCGATACTCAACCTCGTGCCGTTCGCTGAATTCACCTACGAGCAGGTGGTTCGCGCGCGATATGCGGGGACGACTCCAGATCTGGCCGTGCTTCCCGGGGTCGCCTACATGACCGACACCTGGCAGGTCAGCGTGGCCACCGCGCTGGCGCTCAACAACGCGACCGTTCAGTTCAACCATGCCGCCGTGATCACGCTTTTAAGCGTGACCTTGGACAAACTGGTCCCGGGCGCAGGCTGGACGGCGTTCTGATACAATCGCGCGCGAGAAACCCGTAAGGCCACATGCATGGCTGAGCTCGAAGACTACGCGACGGCGCAGTTCCCCGACTTAACCCCGGCCGAGAAGATTCTGCTGCGGGCGGCGGCCCGCGGGCTGGTCGCGGATTGCGCGGCCGTTGATCGGGACGCCGGCATCATGCGCAACCGCTCCAATGGGAGCGAGTCGCGCACGGTGCGCAGCGAGGTGCTCCGCTGGCTGTGCGTGGAACCGCAGGCGGCCCAGTGCGTGGATCTGCGCGGAATCACCATCGCGTCGGCCCGGATTGCCGGCAAGCTCGACCTTGCTTACGCATCGCTGCGTTTCCCGCTGACCATCGCCAACAGCGTTATCAGCGACGGGATCGATCTGACACACGCGGAGACCCGCCTGATCGCGCTTGACGGCAGTACCTGCGGTCCGGTTACCGCCCACGCTATCGCGGTGCGCGGTGCGATGTCGCTGCGCAGTCTTCGCGCACTGGGCGTGGTGGACATCTCGGGCGCGATCATCAGCGATGACGTTCACTGCACGGAGGCCCATTTGCTACATCGCGGCGCCGTCGCGCTGGATGCCGAGCATAGCAATATCGGCGGCAGCCTGCGGATGGACAAGGGCTTCAGAGCTTTCGGGTTGGTTAATCTGCGCGGCGCGGCGATTGGCGACAATCTGGATTGCAGCGCGGGCGTATTGCTCAACCGCAACCGGATAGCCCTGATGGCCAACGGTATCAAGGTGGGCGGCAGCGTTATTCTCGACGACCGGTTTCGCACCAACGGCATGGTCGCACTGCAGCGAGCCACCATTGGTAACGACGTCACTTTTCGGCGCGCCCTCTTTACCGGTAACGAATTGGGGGGAGCGGACCTGAGCCGCGCTTCTGTGGAAGGCCGCCTGGTCTGGATGAAGATCGAAAAAACGCCGCGCACCACCCTTGACCTGAGCTATGCCCAGTTCGAGCAACTCGCGGACGAAGCAGCCAGTTGGCCCGCAGCGGAAAATTTTGCGATCGACGGATGCAGATACAACTCGATCGCGTCAGGCCTCACCCAACTGGAGGATCGTCTGCGGATGCTGCGCAGCGTGCGGCCGTTCTCGCCGCAGGCCTACACGGAACTCGCCGGGGCTTTGCGCCGCCAAGGGCGCGAGCGCGAGGCGATGCAGGTCGCGATAGAAAGGGAGGAGCTGCGCCGCGACCATGAGAAGATGTCGTTCCTCGCCCGCCTCAGCCATCGCCTCTTCGGTATCGCCACCGGCCATGGTTACAAGGCGTATCGCGTGATGTTCGTTCCGGCGTTCTTCGTGCTCGCGGGGTGGCTGCTGTTTTCGGTCGGATACCGCGAGGGCGTGGTCATGCCGGCATCGGACCAGGTGTACGAGCAGTTCCTGCACACGAGAACCCTGCCGCCGTCCTACCCGTCGTTCAATCCGCTGATCTATTCGCTGGATACCTTCCTGCCGCTGACCGACTTTCACCAGGAGGATTACTGGTACCCCAACCCCAACCGCAACTGCCGATCATTCAGCCATGCAGAACCATGCGGCACCGTTCTGCACTGGTACCTCGGCGTCCACATCCTCGCGGGATGGGTGTTCGCGATTCTCGGCCTTGCCGGCCTGCTAGCCAAACCGCCGACGTAGATTTGAAACGGCGCCTGCGGAAAAGTCTGGTATGTGCCGGTGCCTGGGGCTGATTACTGCCTGCCGTCGGCGGCCAGGATACCTTCGAGAGCGAGGGCCAGCGGTTCCACCGAGTTGCTCTTGGTCAGGCAGGCGTCGAAGCCTGCGCTGATTGCCTGGGAAAACAGGCGGTCCGACGGCATCACGGTAAACAGAACCGCGCGGCACTCCGGCCATCGCCTGCGCACGCCGCGCATCACCTCAAAGCCGTCCGCCCAACCCAGCGAGTAATCCGCCACCAGCAGGTCGCACGGGGCTTCCTCCACGGCGGCTTCAAACTCCTTGATGTCGGAACCGATTACGCACAGATTTGCCTCGGGAAATGCGTTGGTCAGGGCGCGCGTCAGAAGCAGGCGATCGATCGGAGAATCGTCCACCACAAGAAGTCGCATACAGAGTTCCCCCCAATCACGGCGAGGCCGACTTGACGACCACTTATTATAAGGCCACAGCCGCTGTATAAATGCAACCATTTGGTTAAAGACCAGCCCTTTTAAATGTGCGGTTAATGTCCCGACGCGTGGTCCCATTGCGCGGCGCAACGAAGAATATCAAGCGACTGGCCGTTTTCCATAGCCTGATACTTCATCCAAAAAGAGACATCGATCAGCGCCTTCTCCGACGGCACGCCCAAACTGTTCCATCGGTTACAAGAGGCGGGGCCGCCGTTGTAGGCGGAATAGGCCGACCGCACCAGATCATCCGAACTGGCCGCCACTCCTTGACCTGCCGCATGGCGCGCGCAGTCGCGCAGACGGCGCAGCAGAATTTGGGCCCCCGCTCCCGCGTTGTAAGCAACGTCCCATCGCAGGCGCGCAATACTATAAAAACCGCGCCAGACGTACTCGTTGATCTGCATCAGGCCGACGTCGTCAGTCGATGATTTCAGATATGTGATGCGCTTGCCTTGGCGGACAAATTGGCGCCAGCAGCTTTCCTGCCAGGCGGCGCTCCTGACCAGGCGGCGCGTGGTGGCGCCATACTCGTTTGCGAGGTAGTCGTCGTCGATTTCACGCGCAGCGCTGAGGTCCAGCAATCGCCCGACGTCCGCCGAGTACTGCTCCAGGTTTGCCGCTTCCGGGACCTTGCGGCGCAAGCGGATTGCGATCACCTGGATATCCCGGTCGATGATCACAACCGACGCTTCCGCCGCGAATGCGACTGGCGCCATCCAACGCATCAGGCGGGCGGCCAAACCACCGCGCGTGAGACGGGCCGAAGAATGGTCATCCGGCGTTGCCGAAGCCGGCGCCGGCTCGGCTGGCGCATCAGTCCCGTCGAAAAGCGCGCCGGGAGCGGCCGGCGGCGGCCGGATGTTGAACAGTTTTTGAAGCTCGGGATCCTCATTAAAGCTGAAACCCAACGGATCTGCGCGCAGACCCGGAGCCATGATATGAGCCAGGCCGCGCAGGTCCTGCGCCGTGATTCGCATTCCGAGGGCTGGTGCCGCCTGGTCGAACGCGATTAGTGCGTCGCCCGCCGAAATGAAGCTGAGAAATTCCAGCGTCCGGTTACCCAGCAGCCCGCGCGCCGCGGCCTCCTGCACCAGACGGTCGAAGCGGCTCCAGGTTTCGATGAACAACAGCCGCACCGGATCGGGGCCGCCGCTTGCTTGCGGCTGCTGCAGCACACGGACCAGGCGATGGCGGCTTTCCAGCAGAAGGTCGAGCAGATCTTCGCGGAACGCCTTGTCGGCGGCCGAAGCACCGAGTTGCTTGACTGCGAAGACGACGAAGGCGTCCCATTCGTCCAGCGCTTTTTCCCAGGCGTCAACGTCGGCCTGGGTCAGAGCGTTGCGCGGCGCGATGCCAGGCGCATGGAGTCCGGAGGGAACCGATATACGCAGAGTGACGCGCAGCCCGCGCTCGGACGCCACCGCGGGCGGCACGCTGGACATGGTGGCGAGGGCCTGCCGGATCCCGGCCCGATATTCATCAGTGGTTCCCGCCTCGATCAATTGAGTTACTTGCGTCAGCGGAGTCTTGAGATCGTATGAAAACTGCTCCAGGCGCGGTACGAAATAATTCTTGACCAGATCGAAACCGCGGCTGGCCAGCGCAGTCTTCTCATGTTGAAAGTTGTAGAGGTTGAGGTCCTGAACGCGGAACTTAAGCCTCCAATCGGCCGTTACGTAAGGTGTGATCAGCGCCTGCGCAATGCCATGCCAGGAAATGGCGTCGATACAGTCAGTTGCCAGCAGAGTCCCGACATTGAGCTGCGCGTCGGACTCCAGCCGCAGCAGCGCGCCTTGTTGGGAAAAACGTGGGTTTTCGGCGTAGAGATACCGGCATTCCGACTCCTGCCACAAATCGGCGCGATGGCCGGGGCCATGGTAGAGCTGGGCCTTCAGTGCCTCGCTCAGGGTAAGATACGGAATGGTCAGAGGAACGCGAATTTCAGCCGCAAAAGCAGCCGGCGTCAGACCCATCACCGCCAACAGCCACAACCCAAAGATAAATAGTTGGGCGCGTCCTCTCATCTACAGTTAAAGGGTAGCTGCGCATGGTTGGCAATGTCGATAATCTGCGTGGGGGACTCCGCTGTGCGCGTCGGAAAAAAACGCCGGCACAGAGGCCGGCGCCACCGCTTCGTCCCACTCAGGCTTCGATCAACTCATCGAGCTCGGATGGACGCGCTCTAAATTCCGGCAGCACCATTTGCAATCCTGCCGCGCTGATTGCGAGGTGCCGACGAACTATGGCGCCCACCACAGCGCGGAAATCGGTGGTTACGGCAAGGTCGCGTCCCTGGTACAGCTCGGATTCCCCGAGCCCCGGCCAGATGCCGTAAACCTTGCCGCCGCGTACCGCTCCTCCCGCTACCCACATTACGTTGCCGTGTCCATGGTCGGTGCCGCCGTTGCCATTCTCTTGCGCGGTGCGGCCAAACTCGGACATCACGATGATCACCGTGTTGCGGTAGGCAGAACCAAGCGCGCGCGCCAGGCTGGCAAGCCCGTCGCCAAGAGGCCGCAAGTGATTGGCCAATTGGCCTTCGGCTGCGCCCTCGTTGACATGCGTGTCCCATCCACCCAACGCGGCAAAGGCGATTCGGACTCCCGCATCGCGCGCCATCAGGCGGCCTAACCGCTCGCAGCTCTCGGCAAAGGCGCGGTCGGGATGGGGCGCGCCGTTGTCGGCCGTCGCCATCTCAGGGGCGAGTTCCGCCATCAGCTTTTGACGCGCCCGGTAGCCCTCCTGAAAGGCGCGGCTCAGCGGATCGTTGCCCTGATACAGGCGGGAGAAGGGTTGCTCGATTCGCGGCCGGTCGAGCGCAATTGGGCGGCCGGCGCCGCGGCCCATCGGCAGGTTGGCAACCGCCACCGGGCCCGACAGGATTCGCGGAACCACCGGGCCGAGGTTCAGCGCGTCGGTGGGACGGCGCGGCCCGGGCATCGCGGCGAGCAGCCGGTTAAGCCATCCGTCCGGGGTGCCCTTGATTCCCGGAGTGCCTGATTCCATGTAGTCCTGCGCGTCGAAATGCGAACGGGTGGGATCCGGCGAGCCGCACGCGCATACAAACGCGAGGCTGCGATCGCGCCATAGCGGCATCAGGGAGGCGAGCGCCGGATGCAGCCCGAAATGGCCGTCGAGGTCGAGCACCGCGGGCTTTGCGATGGCGATGGCCGGCCGGGCTTTGTAATACGAGGCGTCGCCATGCGGAGGCATGACGTTGAGTCCGTCAACGGCGCCGCGCAGAAAGACCACGATTAGCCGCGCCTGATTGCCGGAATCGGCGAACGCCTGCGCGGTCCAGGCGGGGCTGAACAGGACGGCGGCCGAGCCCAAAGCCGCCGCGCGTTTTAGAAAATCACGCCGCTCCATCGCCGGTGCTTCCTCCAGGTGAGGATCGTCATAGCTGCTGAGCTCTATGACGTGCGCATCCGGCGAATCGTTTCAGGGCTGAGCCTTCGGCAGGAGCAACTTCAAAGCGGCGGCGGCTGAAACCCGCCCAAATCTTCTTCAAGGGCGCGCGTCACCGCCAGCACCCGCTCTTCCTCGAACGCGCGGCCGACAACCTGAACCCCCAGCGGCAGCCGGTCGCGATCCAGCCCGGCCGGCACGACGGCCGCCGGCAAACCGTAGAAGCTGGGCCAAACGGTGGGCCAGATCATCGCCAGCCGATGCCACCGCGCGCCGCTCATCTCGATTTCCTCTCCAGCGTCGTGCCGGAATGCGGTGATGCAGCATGGAATGGTCAGGATGATCGGATAGGTTTCCATCCATTTGGCAAGTTCGCTGCGGAGTTCGTCGCGGCGCATTGAGGCTTTGAAGAAATCCGCCGCCGTGCTCTCCCCCGCCAGCGCGCCAACCATCAGCTTCATCAGCTTGGGCCGGCAATGCTGCAGATCTGCTCCGTACCATTCCAGGTTAAGCCGACGCCCATCCGCGCTATAGTAGCGGCCATTAGCTGCTGAACTCTCCGCAATCGGCGGCGTTATCTCCTCGACAATCATGCCGCGCTTGGAAAGAAGGCGGGCGGCCCGCTCCGCGGCCTCTTTGATTTCAGGAGCGGGCGGCGCCTGGCCACTCATTGCGGTGAATAAGGCGCATCGCAGATTCCGCAGCTGCACCCGTTCAGGCTGCGCGTCGGGCGAAGGCACGGTGTTGGGCGAATCCCACGACGGACCCTTCAACGCGTTGTAGGCCAGGGTCAGATCGTTTACGCATCGAGCGAGCGGGCCGACGGTCGCAACATTGTGCAGGGGCGGCGATGAAGCGCTCTCGGGGGGCAAATGACCGCTGCGCGACACCGTGGCCCATCCGGGTTTAAATCCCGCCACTCCACAGAAGTGCGCGGGAATCCGCACCGAGCCACCCGTGTCGGAGCCGAGCCCGAAAGCGTTCAGGCCGGCGGCGACCGCCGCGCCTTCACCGCCGCTGGAGCCGCCGGGCACGCGCGAGAGGTCCCACGGATTGGATGCCGGGCCGAATACCGGGTTGTCGCAATCGATATCGCCGCCCAACTCGGGCACATTGCTCTTGCCGATCACGATTGCGCCGGCGGCGCGCAAATGGGCCACAGTGGCGGCGTCTCGCTCGGGAATATAATTGGCGAGCTTGCGGGTTCCGGCGGTTGAGCGCAGCCCCTGGGTTGAAAGCGTGTCCTTCACCGTGAAGGGCAGCCCTTCAAGGGGACGCACGTCTTCGTTGCGCGCCCGCCGCCGATCGCTTTGCGCCGCCTCTGTCAGGGCACGATCTTCGGCTAACGTAACCACCGCATTGATTCGCGGGTTCAACGCCTTGCAGCGGTCGATGAACATGCGCACCAGATCGACGGACGAAATTTCGCGCCGCTCCATCAGCGCCAGCAATTCGCCCGCCGTCACGAAGTGAAGTTGTTTGTTCATACCGCGGCCACTGCGGGTTCGCGCACCAGGATTCCGTGGCGAGTCAGTTCCTCTACCTCTGCCGCGCTGTATCCGAGATAGGTGCTAAGGACGCTCAGGTTGTGCTCGCCGATAAGCGGCGCTCGACCGCTGATTTTCGTCGTGCTTTCGGAAAATTTCAGCGGCGTGACGGGGAGCGGCAAATCGCCGAGCACAGGATGCTCGACGTGCTGGATGAAACCGCGCTCCTTGAACACCTCCTGCTCCATCGATTGCGCGACGCTCAGCACGGGCGCGGCCAGGATGTGATTGGCGTTAAGAATTTTCAGCGCCTCGTCGCGGCTGGGGAACGATTTGAGCCATTCCTCGATAATCGGCACCAGCTCAAGGCGGTTCTGTACGCGGCGCCAGGCCGGTTTGAACCGCGCGTCCTCCAGCAATTCGGGCTTGCCGATGACCCTGGCGAAATGCTCCCAATGATGCACCAGCGCGGTAATCACGACGTAGCCGTCGCGCGCCTCGAAGACGCCGCAGGGTGCGGTGCTCGGATGGTGCGATCCCATCCGCACCGGCACCGATTCGCCGTGGCTGGCCAGATGCTCGACCAGCCCCATGTCATGCAGATGGAACAGCGCCTCGACCATCGAGATGTCGATATGCTGGCCGCGTCCGGTGCGCTCGCGTTTAAACAGCGCCGCGCACACCGCGATTGCGCCGTGCACGCCGCCGTTGTTGTCGGCGATGAAGTAGCCGGGCAGTGCGGGCGCCCGATCGGGATAGCCGGTCAGATCCATCACGCCGGAGAGTGCTTGCGCCACGTGATCGTTGCCCGGCCGGCGCGCCTCCGCGCCAGTCTGACCGCGCCCCGACACCGAGACCATCACGATACGCGGGTTGACCTTGCGCAGATCCTCGTAGCTGAGCCCCGCGCGCTCCATCACGCCCGGGCTGAAGTTCTCCACCACCACGTCGGCGCGGCGGACCAGCTCTTTGGTGATCTCCAGTCCGCGCGGTTTGTGGAAATCCAGGCAAACGCTTTTCTTGCCGCGGTTCCACAGCGCAAACGCGACGCAACCACCGGCTGCCGGGCCCTGCGCGATAAAGCGCGGCTGCATCGGCGATTCGCGCGGCGGCAGCTCGACCTTGATGACCTCGGCGCCCATGTCAGCGAGAAAGCGCGTGACGATCGGTCCCGCGATGTAGTTGGTAAAGTCGATTACTCGCACTCCGGCGAGCGCGCCATCCTCGATCGGGTCACTCATGCTTGGCTCCGAAATCTTGATCAGTTCGATCTACGGCAGTAATTGGGGTCTTTAGAGCGGCAAGTTTGGATGCATTCTTGCGCCCGTTCCGTTCTCTCCGTCATCCCGAGCGAAGCGAAGGATCTTCTCTCCGGATTTCTGCGTGAATCAGCTCCAGCTTCTTGTCGGTACTCGTAAACCGTCGCTCGAGGTCGTTCGCCGCGCCTATGTACGCCAATCCCGACTTGCTGCTCATGCTATGGACATAGAAGCTGCGGCTCATCCATAAGCTTGCGGAGCAGCGCGCGAGATCCCTCATTTCCTTCAGGATGACGGAAATTGCATTACTCGATTACCAAGTGCTCCATGCTATGCGGCGATGCCGCCGCGCAGCAGCTTGCCCGGCAGGGGGCCCTCGGGGTCGATCACGTCCTTGCCGTTATGCCGAATCGGTACGCCGCCGACCACCACCAATTCGACGCCGATTGCGTCGGAAATCAGCCGCGCGGCGCTGCGCGGCAGATCGTTGACGCGGCGCAGGCGGCTGGCACCGACGGTAGCAGGATCGAACGCGGTCACGTCGGCGGGCGCTCCCACCTTGAGCACGCCACGATCCTTGAGCCCGAACACCTCGGCGGGACGCGAGGTGATCATCCGCACCGCTTCTTCTAGCGGGACGAGCTGCTTTTCGCGCACCCAGTGCCCCAGCAGATACGTGTAGGAGCAGGCGTCGCACAGTTGGCTCATGTGCGCACCTGCGTCCGACAGGCCCATCACGGTGGCGCGGTCGGTCAGCAACTGCGCAACCTCGTCTTCGTCGTTGTTGAACAGCGACATCAAAAAGCGCGCCTCAAGGCGCGACGCGATCGCCAGGTCCAGCGTCAGGTCAACGGCGTCCTTGCCGCCCTCCCGCATTACCTCGGCCAGCGTGCGCCCTTCCAGCTCAGGTTCCGTCGGACAGTAGGTTATCCACGTCTGATCGTAGTTCCATCGCTGATGGAGCGGTCCCCGGCCCGCGGCGACGTTTTCCTTGAAGATGCGCCGAAAATCAGGGTCGGAATAAACCCGTATCTTGGCGTCCATCTCCACCGCCTGCGAAACCGGCTTGAAGAATTCCATACCCTCGAACACGAACGGATCCTTGAAGCAGACCTCGTTCACGACCGGACGGCCGATTACCTGGGGCACCAGCGGCAGGCCCTGGCCGATCAGCTCGTGGGCCCTCTGCATCCCCCGGCGATGCCCGCCCATTCCGCCCGCGCCGGTCACCATCGCAAACGTGATCGGCCGGCCGTTGCCGCGCACGATCTGGGCGAATTCGTCGTACATCAGACCGGTGCCCGGGGTAACCTCAACGATACCGCGGCCGGTCTCGCTCAGCGTTGAGGTGAGCGTTTCGATCTCATTCCAATCGGCGAAGCGGCTGGGAACCGGCTTGCCCAGATAGCCGACGTGCGTAAAGGCCTTGGATGTGGCGAAGCCGATGGCGCCCGCATTCAGCGCTTCGCGCACGATACCCCGCATCTGCGCGACCTCCGCTTCCGTCGCCGCGCGCTCGGTGGAGTCCGCTCCCATCACGTAAAGGCGCACGGGAGTATGGCCGACCAGCGCGCCGAAATTGATTGCCGCTCCGCGCCGCTCCACCGCGTCCAGATACTGCGGAAAGGTCTCGAAGGGCCATTCGTAGCCCAAGCCACCTTCCAGCGCGTCGAAGCTCATCCCCTCGACCTTCTCCAGCGTTCGCATGATGAGCCCGCGATGTTCGGGGCGGGTCGGCGCCACGCCGAAGCCGCAGTTGCCGAACACGACCGAAGTTACGCCGTGCCACGGCGAGATGGTAAGCATCCGATCCCACAGAATCTGGGCGTCGTAATGCGTATGGATATCGACGAAGCCGGGCGTGACCGCCAGGCCGGCGGCGTCGATAGTGCGGACGGCGTCGCCATGGACTGCGCCCAGCGCCGCGATTTTACCCGCCTTGATCGCCACGTCACCCTTGACGCCCGGCTTGCCGGCGCCGTCGATTATGGTCCCGCCGCTGATTTTCAGATCGTAGTCCATGATTGCCTCGCGTGGTCTGGCGCGGACGTGCCGCGCCGTTGCTGTCCGGCCTCGTTGCGTGAAGTCGCCGAATCTCAGGCGGCGAAGTAGTCGCGCGGGTTCTTCACCAACAGCGTGTCGATCGAATCTTGCGTGACACCCGCTTTGCGCAGCGCCGGCAAGATGTCCTCGCTGATATGGGTAAGCTTCCACTTGGGAGAATTCTTGAGCATTGCCTGCATGCCCTTGCCCAGGCGGCCCAGCCAACAGGCCACCGTGTCGTGCGCCAGCATCACTCGGTCGTAGCCAACGCCCAGCAGTCCGATCAGCGAGGCCAGCCGGAGCCGATCTGGCGCAACCATCTCGATTCCGAAGCGATCGAAGCCCAGCCACGCCCCGCGTTCGAGGATGTCGAAGTAGTAGCGCATATCGCCGACGCCACATGAATGGCCGATCATGACGCGCTTGGGCTCCACGCCCTCACTGCCCAGGATGTCTAGCACCTCGCGTCCGAACGGCGCGGTCTCGCTGTTGTGCACCAGGATCGGCACGCCGGTGGCCTTCTGCGCCCGCGCCGCTGCGCGAAAAACTTTCTCCTCTACCCGGGTGATGCCCTTTTCTCCCGGATGTCCGGGCATCCCGCTGTTGGCCGCCTTGATCAGGCCGGCCTTGATTCCGGTGGAGCCGATACCCTCGGTAATCTCGCGTACGTAAAGTTCGGCGATTTCGTCAGAGTCCAGCATCCGGAAATGGGTCGGAATACCCATCGCGTCGTTGTAAAGGCCGGTGGACATAATGACCCGCATCCCGGTGCGATCCGAGATCGCGGCCGCAAACTCGGGGTCGCGTCCCAGTTCCATTGGGCAGGGATCGATCAGCGTGGAAATTCCCTGCTGCTTGACCTTTTCGACCGCGCCCGCCACGTTGCCAAATTCGCGTGTGCGGTCGAAGTCGGCAGCGTCCAGATAGGCGCCGGGCATGCCGGTCAGCAGATGCTCATGGACCAGGGTGGGACCGAGATCGGTCGCGTCGCAGCTTCCCAACACGGTGTTGATTTTCATGTACGGCTCCTCGCAGCGGGATTTGCCAACCGAGACTACGAATCGCACCTTCCCGCCCCGGTGTCAAAAGATTTTGCGCTGTGAAATGAGCGGAGCCGATGTTATAGATAAAGACCGTTTTGACGGCATTTCCATGGGCGCAGTGGCGCAGACAGTCAGCGTAACGCCGGCCGAACCCGGCCTGTGGGAGCGCTGCGTCCGGCCGGCGCATCCCGAGCGCAGCAATCCCCGCTGGCATGTTTCCCCGGTGATCGACATCGCGGCCTACCATTTCAGTTGGGTTTGGGTGCTCATCCCGATGATGCTGGTCAGCCGCGACAGCACCATTTTGGTCATTTACGCCCTGGTGCTGGGCGCCAATATGGCGCATCGCCACTATGGGATGCCCTACGCTTATCTGGACCCCGGAGTGTTTCGGTCCTTCGAGCGCAAGCTCACCTACTTTCCCGAGATCTGCATCCTTCTGTTTGCCGCGACGCCGCTGCTGTTGAGCCTTAAGGGCAACGCCGCAATCGCGGGCAAGGCCGTTGCCGCGATCGTTTTCTTCGCTGCGTTGTGGAACATCTGGCACACCCTGATGCAGAAGTTCGGCATCATGCGGCTGTACCGGGCGAAGGACCCGGCCGCCGTCCAGGAGCGGACGCCGGGCTGGATCGACAAGTACCTCATTCTGTGTTGGCTGCCGCTCTACCTCACCTACGCGGGACCCAAATATAAGGATTTGATCTTGGCCAACGGTGGCCAGGTGCAAGGCGCCGTGTCGGCCCTCGCTTCGTTCATGGAGAAATTCGGAAGCTGGCTGGTGTTGCCCAGCGTGCTTATTGCCGCCGGCGGCGTCGGCTTGTGGCTTTTGAACGAATGGCGGGCGCAGCGCTTTCAAAATCGCGCCCGGTTGTCGGCGGCGCTCGGCACGACGCTCATCTCGACGGCGCTGCTCTGGGCCAACCCGGTTGAAGCCTATATCGCCTTTGGGTTCAGCCACGACGTCGAGTACATGGTTTTTGTCTGGGCCTTCCAGCGCCGCCGCTACTGCCGTCCGCAGCCGGCGCCCACAGTGATAGAGCGCCTGATCAGATATCCCAAAGCCTGGTACTTGTGCTTCACGCTGCTTTTCGCCGCCGTCGGATTTATCACCACCGTGTGGGGCCGGCTTATCATGAAGGACGCGCGGCCAATCGTGTTGTTCGGAATGGCCGGCAGCTTGTGGGTGTTCTATTACGCCGTGTACGAGTCGCTCGTGCACTTCTACATGGATGGCTTCCTGTGGAAGATGCGCAGCCCCGAGGTGCGGGCCAATATCTGAGAAGTCAAACCCGCCGGCGCATCTCACATCTGCAGCGCGCGAGGGAAAAAATCAATGCAGCATGAACTCGGGACTGCCGAGGATCAGCGGCGCGCGTAGTTGCGGCGCGGCCTCGCGGACAGTGGCGGCGGTCTGATGGGTGAAGCTGTTGCCGACGGCCGCCGCCAATTCGTAAGGATCGGGCGGCTTGATGGAAGCGCCGCGTGAAGGCGCGATTGCGGGCATTTCTGCGCCGTCGCCGGGAGCGGCGTCAAACATCGGCGCCGCCAGCGGAAGGTGGCCGGTGCCAAGCGCGGTCGCAAAACCCAACCGCCGCATCATCGCGTCGGGATTGAGCCATGCCGCCTGCGTAACCTTGTATCCGTCGGGCGTCTGGCAGCCGTAAAGCGGCTCGCCCAGTTGGGCCAGCGTTCCCAGCAACGGCCGATAGTTTTGCGGGCTTACGCCAGTTGCTCGAACGGCGGAAACCACGAACTGATAGGGCGTCTTGAAACGATTGGCGTAGTACTTCCGATCCCAAAATTCGGGACTGTGAAAGAGCGCGGAAAGCACGGCGCGGATGTTGCCGTCCGACTCCGCAAAGGTGGCGGCCAGGCGCCGCACCAACGCCGGCGGAGGGTCGTCGGCGACGAAGTATTGGGCCAGTTCATAGGCGATGTGATGAGCGGTGGCGGGGCTGCTCGCCAATATGTCCAAGGCTTGCTCGCCCTCGTGCATTCCGGAGCCCTCGATGGTATGCCCCAAAAAGACCTTGGCGCCGAAGTCATGCCGGCTCGGGTCGAAATAGAATCCGCTGGCTGCCGCGCCGCCCTCCCCGTCCGGCCCGTGCAACCATCGCCACAGCCCGATTTTTCGCCCGCCGCCGCGGTTTACCAGGCCCCATCCGGTGAAGATACGGGCCAACTCGGTCACGTCGTGCTGCGTATAGCCGCCATCGACACCGAGCGTGTGCAGCTCCATCAACTCGCGCGCATAATTTTCGTTAAGACCCTCGAACTTGCCGTGCGCGCCAGGCGTGCCGGGCCCCGTGTTGAGCCAGTTATCCAGATAAAACAGCATCGCGGGATGCTTCGCGGTGGCCTCCAGCAGATCGCGGAAGCGCCCCATCGCGAAAGGCCGAATCGCTTCCTGCTCGTAGGCGCCGGCCCATAGGCGATCCAGCCCCTTGCCGGCAAAGACGTTGAAATGGTTGAACCAGAAATCAACCATCACCTGCTGGAGCTGGCGCGGGTCTTCGATCGCACGACTCAGCCGCGCCTGTGCCGCCTGTTCCATTACAAGCCTGGCGCGCTTGCGTGCCGCCTTCAGCTGGTCGGGATCCGGCTTCGTGGCGCCGGCCTCCTCGCCGGCTCTCTTTGAACCGGGCTGGAACGGCCGATACGCGATAAAGAGCTGCACGGGTGTCATCCGCAGCGTTTCGAGCAAGCCAAGCTCAGACTGGAGCGCCGCGGGTATCGGGATCGATTCGGGATGGAGTTGCTCCTGGATATAGCGCTCCACGCCCACTTCCCTGACGCGCTCGAGATCGCCGGGCCGCGGCCCGAACGCCAGCCGGTTAAGGACATGAATCGGTCGCTGGTCAGCGGGGATTTGCGCGGCGGGCGCCCACGTCCCGGCCAGCAGCCAGAACAGGATCATCAATGAGACGCCCGTCTTTATGGAATCCATCGCCGCACCGCGCGTGCTTATGGACGGATGGGACAACATCAGCGTTTACGCCTCAGACCGCGAGCAAAAGAACCGGCGCCCAGCCCGGCGCAGCAGCAGGCAGGATTGATTGCGCAACACCGGCCTCTGCGGGGCTCTTGCTGCTGCTTCAACTCAGCGGGAGGCGCGGCCCCAAGCTTCTATGAGGTCCTCGAACGCCTGGCGCAATTGGGGATCCTTGAGTTCGGGCAGCGCGATGGAATGGCGCACCGAGCGCTTGGAGGGCGCCTTGCGGGGATGACTTTGGCGGCTCAACGTGCCCTTGACGAAGCGCAGGTCGCGCACGGAGTCGTCGCCCATGGCCTCGATCAGCCGGGTCAGAATCTGCCGCTTCATCAGGTTCAGTTCCTGGATCCACATCGCGGTAGATACCTTGACGACGGCGGTGTGGAATTTGAGCGACGCGACCTCGGTGTGACGGGCGATGGCCTCCCCCGCTACCTGCGGCCAGACCCGCACCAGGCGGAACAGTGCGAATTGTCCCCGCGTATCCAGGGCGTCCAGCACCCCGGAAAGGGTTTTGCCCAGCAGTTCAGGCTGTTTGCGAGTCTTTTTTGGCTTCATCGCAACTTGAGAATAGCTAGCATCGTGCTTCTCGTCCCGCAAACCGGCGGCAGCGGTCCGACCGCCAAACGGCGGTTTTTCTGGTCCGCGGACGGCACGAGTTATGCTGTCAAGAGGCCGGGCCGCCGCTGAGATAGACTGGAATCGATGCTTCCTCGTGATGCGGCGTTCCCTCGCTGATCAAATGGCAATGATGTGTTGCAAATGTGGCGCAAGGTGCGGCTTGACATTAAACAGCAAAAAGCCCCGGCTCACCTGAGATCCGCCCCGGTAAAAGCTTGTCAGTACAAGACTAATCGTATAAATCGAAAAAAAGACGAAAAGTTATCAACAATTGTGTTGCAATTGGTAAACAGGCTGTTGAAAATACTATTAGTAGTATGATTTATCCCCGCCATGCGGTTTGACAGCACAACCCTTAGAGTGGTGTAACCCATTTGGGTGTGAAAAGGTAGCCCCGTTTCGGGTTGCCCGCGGAGGGGTTGAGGGGACCATTTCAATGGCGCAAAGCATCGACAAACAGCTAATAGAAAAATCGGACAGCGCGACGGCGTCCAAGCCGCATGGCGTGGGTCTGGAGCGGATGTTCACCCGGCCCGGCATTGACCCCATGGACGAGGTGGAATGGGAGTTTCGCTCCGCCGTAATCGCCGGTGAGGACGGCCGGGTCGTATTCGAGCAGCGCGACATCGAGATCCCCCGCGACTGGTCCCAGACTGCCGCCAACGTCGTCGCTTCCAAGTACTTCCGCGGTCCGCTGGGCAGCCCCCGGCGCGAGACCAGCGTGCGCCAGCTCATCCTGCGCGTGGTGGACACCATCACGGGGTGGGGCGAGAAGCAGGCTTATTTCGCCGACGCGCAGGAGCGCGACACCTTCCATGCCGAACTGACTCATCTGCTCCTGCGGCAGAAGACGGCGTTCAACAGCCCGGTATTTTTCAACGTCGGCATCGAGCCCAAGCCGCAATGCTCCGCCTGCTTCATCCTGCGAGTGGACGACAACATGGAGTCTATCCTTAACTGGTACCGCAACGAGGGGATGATCTTCAAAGGCGGCTCCGGTTCCGGGGTGAACCTGTCCAACCTGCGCTCCTGTAAGGAGAAGCTTTCGGCGGGCGGCACCGCGTCAGGCCCGCTGTCGTTCATGAAAGCGGCCGACGCCTCCGCCGGAGTGATCAAATCGGGCGGCAAGACGCGGCGCGCGGCCAAGATGGTGGTGCTCAACGCCGATCATCCCGATATCGAGCAGTTCATCAAGTGCAAGGAAGAAGAGGAAAAGAAGGCATGGGCGCTGATCGACGCCGGCTACGACGGCTCCCTGGACGGCCCCGCCTACAGCTCCGTGTACTTTCAGAACGCCAACAACTCGGTGCGCGCCACGAACGATTTCATGCAGGCCGTGGTCGATGACGGCCCGTGGCAGACCCGGTTTGTCAAGAGCGGCGAGGTGGCGCAGAGCTACCGCGCGCGCGACATCCTGCGCATGATTGCCGAGGCGACGCACGCCTGCGGCGACCCCGGAATGCAGTTCGACAGCACGGCCAATTTGTGGCATACCTGCCCGGTCAGCGGCCGTATCAACGCATCGAATCCGTGCAGTGAGTACATGCACCTCGATAACTCGGCCTGCAACCTGGCCTCGCTCAACCTGCTCAAATTTATCGACGAGCGCGGCGAATTCGACGTCAAGGGTTTCCGCCATGCGGTGGATGTGGTGATCACCGCGCAGGACATCGTGGTCGATAATTCGTCGTATCCCACCGAGGAAATCACCCAGAACGCGCGGGCGTTTCGCGAGTTGGGACTGGGCTACGCCAACCTGGGCGCGCTGCTGATGGCGCTGGGGATGCCCTATGACTCGGACCAGGGGCGCAGCTACGCCGCCGCTATCACCGCGCTGATGACCGGTGAGGCCTACCTGCAGTCCTCGCGCATCGCAGAGGCGGTGGGGCCGTTTTCCGGCTACGCGCTCAACCGCGACCCGATGCTCAAGGTGATGGAGCGCCATCGCTCCTACGCCTACAAGCTGGAAACGGCGCACGTGCCGCTGGAGCTGCTGCGGGCCGCGCGCGAGTCGTGGGATGAGGCGCTGAAGTCGGGACAGATTTCGGGCTACCGCAATTCGCAGGCGACCGTGATCGCCCCCACCGGAACGATCGCGTTCATGATGGATTGCGACACCACCGGTATCGAGCCCGATATCGCGCTGGTCAAGTATAAAAAGCTGGTCGGCGGCGGGATGCTGAAGATCGTCAACCAGACCGTGCCGCGTGCACTGCGGCGGCTGGGCTACGATTCCAGGGAAGTGCAGGAAATCGTCGAGTATATCGACGAGCACGAAACGATCGAGGGCGCGTCGCATCTGAAAGACCATCATCTGGCCGTGTTCGACTGCGCCTTCACACCGCGCTCCGGCACGCGTTCCATTCACTACATGGGGCACGTCAAGATGATGGGCGCGGTGCAGCCTTTCATCTCCGGCGCGATCTCCAAGACCATCAACATGCCGGCTTCAGCCAGCGCCGCCGAAATCGAGGAAGCGTACATCAAGGCGTGGCGGCTGGGACTCAAGGCGGTCGCGATTTACCGCGACGGTTCCAAGCGCACGCAGCCGCTCAATACCGGCAAGGCCAAGGCGGCCGCCGCGGTTGCGGCGCGAACGCCGGAGTTGGTCGAACATCAGCCGGTGCGGCGCAAGCTGCCCGACGAGCGCAAGTCGCTCACGCACAAGTTCGATATCGCCGGGCATGAGGGCTACATCACGGTCGGCATGTACGAAGACGGCAAGCCGGGCGAGATCTTCGTCAACATGTCGAAACAGGGCTCGACCATATCGGGCCTGATGGACTCCTTTGCGACGGCGATTTCCTACGCCTTGCAGTACGGCGTGCCGCTGCAATTTCTGGTTGACAAGTTCGCGCACATGCGCTTTGAACCATCGGGCTTCACCAAGAACGGGCATATACCGTATGCCAAGTCGATCGTGGATTATCTGTTCCGTTGGATGGCCTCGAAGTTCCTCGACGAGCAGGCCAAGCGCGAGGTCGGAGTGGTGTTGGAGGAAGGCGGCGAGACGAAGCCTGCGCTCGAGGCGCGCGTTGGCACGATCGCGGTGTTGGAAGGCGGTAAGGACAGCGAGACTCGCCAGGCTTTTTTGAATCAGCAGGACGCGCCACCGTGTCCGGATTGCGGATGCATCATGGTGCGCAACGGCACTTGTTACAAATGCATGAACTGCGGCACTACCAGCGGCTGTTCATGATTTAAGCTTTGTCAGCGAAAGGCTTTAGGCGGAAAAGGAGGCTTTGATCTCGGCGGCGGTTCGAAGGGCCGGAGGCGGCAAAATCTGGCAGGCGGCAGGACGATGGTGCGGGTTGAGTTGAGGCGGTTGCGCGGTTGGAAGTGCGGATGGTTTTGGGTTGGCAAGTGGAGAGCGGTTTGGGTGAGGCAGGACCGCTTGGGCGTCGTTGACAAGATGGGGTAGTGGGGTGGATGCGGAGGCGGCTAGGAAGGCCGGGAGCAATCCCGGCCTTCCGTTTTTTGGCTGGTTGATTTTGTGTGAGCGGTGATGTGGACAAACCCGCTTTTGCGCTCAAGATCGCTCACCCCTTCCCTTTACCTCGCTCGCCGCCGGGAGCATCATCACGGAGTCCGGTTTGGACCGCGGAGAGCGCACCATCATGGCGAATGAACCTGGCGGCAACGAGTCGCGTATCGGCAGGGGAACCAAGGTTAGCGGCAAGCTGTCCTTCGGGGCGACGGCCCGGATCGAGGGCGAGGTGGAGGGCGAAATAACGGGCGAGGACCTCGTGGTGTCCGAAAGCGCCGTTGTTAACGCCAGGATCACTGCACAAAGCATCACTATCGCCGGCACCGTGACCGGCGACATCACGGCTCGCCAGCGTATCGAGCTGCTGGCGACCGCGCACGCCCGCGGCACACTCAAGACTCCCAACCTGGTATTACACGAGGGCGCGATGTTCGACGGCGATTGCAAGATGCCGCGTGATCGGATGGCCGCCTGAGCGAAGCCCGCTTGCACCGGCGGCGGTTTTGGGCTGGACTGAATCACGGAAGGTCCATTCGCCGTCAATGTCTATTTCGCTTCCGAAGTTCACCGGGCCGTTTGCCGCTGCCCTTATTGCAGCGTCGATGGCCTTCGTTTCCGCCTGCAACTATGCGCCAGCGCCCAACGGCGCCTACGACGCGGTCAACGCTGGCGACGGTCTGCCTGCGATTTCGCTCATCGACCAGCACGGAAATCACATCTCGCTGGCGTCGTTGCGCGGCAAGCCCGTCCTGGTCGATTTCATATACACGTCGTGTCCGGGTCCGTGCTCGACGTTGACCTCCAAGCTGGTAACGGTCGCCGAAGATCTTGGTCCCAAGCTGGGTTCGCAGGTGCAGATGATTTCGATCAGCCTGGACCCCGAGCATGACTCGCCGGCCAGGCTCAAGCAGTATGCGCAACGCCTGGACGCCGAGCGCTCCGGATGGCTGTTCCTGACCGGCACGCCGCAGCAGGTCGAGCAAGTGCTGGCCGCCTACAACCTGCGCCGCCTGCGCGAGTCCGACGGCAGTGTCACGCACATGGAGACTATGTTCCTGCTGGGGGCCGACGGCCGCCAGCGGCGCATCTACAATGGCGTCGAGGTCAAGCCGGCTCTGATGTCGGTGGAGGCCGAGAATCTCGCCGGCCGGGGCTAAAGTCGAGCGCCGTCATGGCCGGGATTCCCCAGTCCGGACTCCGCTTGGAATGACAGTATCTGGTCCGTAGCACTCCAGAAAAAGTTCGCATCGCACGCGACCGCAGAGCGGGTTCGCTGTTCGGCGGGCGGCCCTGCCCGCTATGGGCTTGCCTGGACAGCCATGCAACGGGCAGTTGCAGGAGAACTTCTACCGTTTCGGATCGAACAGGACGCCCGGATTCAGAATCGCGTTAGGGTCAAGGGCGTGCTTGGCTGCTTGCAGCGCGCGTCGGAAGCCTTCGGGAGTTTCCCGCTCGTACCATGGGCGATGGTCGCGGCCGACCGCGTGATGATGGGTGATGGTCGCGCCCAGGCTGATCAATGTATCCGACACTGCCTGCTTGATCTCGTTCCATTGCTCCAGTTCGCCGCCGATGCGTCCGGGAACTGTGACGGTATAATACGGCGCGGGACCGTCGGGGTAGGCATGCGTGATGCGGCAAGTGATCGAGCCGCGATGGCCGCACACTCTTGATACCGCCTCGTGCGCCGTGGCCATCACCTGCTGATGAAACGCTTCGAAGCGCTCCCACGTTATCGCGGTTTCAAACGTCTCCGCGATGATTCCCATTCTGATCAAAACTTCGCGCAGATACGGCGCGTTGAGAAAACTGCGGCGCCATTCGCCCGCCGCGCCTTCGTGTGCGCCTCCCGAATCGGTCCGCGTCTGACCCGCGTCCGGTGCGAATCGGCCTTTGTGGTCGGCGCAGCATTGCAGCGCCCGGCGCATCCAGGCGGCCGGATCGTGATCGGCGGACTCGAAGGCCAGCACCATAACCGCTTCCTTGCCGTCGCCCGCGCCCGCCGTAAGCGCCTCTCCCGGATCGAGTACCCGGCAATTGGCCGGGTATAGACCCGCCTGTGAAATTTGGCGCAGCGCCCGCATTGCGGAGAGGAAGTCGTCGAACGAAACCGATGCGCCGGCGCGAAAATTCGGGCGGTCCTGCAACCGCATCCAGGCCTCGGTGATGATGCCCAATGTTCCCTCGGAGCCGATGAACATGCGGTCGGGGCTGGGCCCCGCTCCGGAACCCGGCAGGCGGTGTGTTTCGATTGTCCCGGTCGGGGTGATGACTCGGAGCGATTCAACGAAGTCGTCGATATGGGTGTAAAGCGTCGCGAAATGACCTCCGGAGCGCGTGGCGATCCATCCGCCGAGCGAGGAGAACTCGAAGGACTGCGGAAAATGGCGCAGCGTGAAATTGGTGCTGCGCAGCTGATCCTCCAGCGCCGGACCGTAAACGCCGCCCTGGATTCGTGCGGCGCGCGAGACGGAGTCGACTTCCAAGACACGATCCAAATGGCGGAGATCGATCGAAACCGCGGCGTTGCACCATTCCGCCGGCGGGGCCTCCACGCCGCCCACCACGCTCGAGCCGCCACCATAGGGAATCGCGGCGAGATTGGCGCCGTCGCACCATTCAAGTACGGCCGCCACCTCCTGCTCGCTGCGCGGAAAGGCCACTCCGTCTGGCGGATTGGGGTATTGGCGGCGGAAGCCGCGCACCAGGTCACGGAAGGATTTGCCGTAATGATGCGCCGCGCGGTCGTACGGGTCGGCGCTGCAGATCGCCGCCAGCGCGCCAGGCGGTTTGACGCGGGGCGAACGCAGCGCGATTTCTTCCAGCCGCGGGGCCGGCGCCAGCGAAAGCGCGCGGCCAAAACGCCGCGCCGTCCGCTCGCACAGGCGGCGCTGCGCGTCCTGGTCGGGGCCGTCGCCCTCGTAGCCCCATCCCCAGAATTTCAACCGGCGCTCAGCCACTTCGGTCACCTCGGTTTATGTCCTGTGATAGCTTACGCCTGAACGCTCCCCTATCTACCAAAGCAATATCGCAACCTGACCGCGGAGTTAAGGATTGGACCGATGAAATACACCAAACTGGGCAAGACCGGACTGACCGTCTCAAGAATCTGCCTCGGATGTATGAGCTACGGCACCAAACAATGGCGCGACTGGGTGGTGACCGAAGACGAGGCGCGCGAGCATTTTGAGCGCGCGATCGAGGCGGGAATCAATTTCTTCGATACCGCCAACGTCTACTCCGCGGGCGTCAGCGAGCAGATCACCGGGCGATGGCTGGGTGAATTGGGCCGCCGCGACGAGCTGGTAATCGCGACCAAGCTGCATGGGCGGATGGCCGAGGGGCCCAACTGCGTCGGACTCTCGCGCAAGCACACGATCGCGGCCTGCGAGGCGTCGCTGCGCCGGCTCAAGACCGATTACATCGACCTCTACCAAATCCATCGATGGGACTATACGACGCCGATCGAGGAGACCCTGGACGCGCTGGATTCCCTGGTCCGCGCCGGCAAGGTGCGCTACCTGGGCGCCAGCAGCATGGCGGCGTGGCAATTCTCCAAGGCGCTTTATGTCGCGGGCGAGCACGGATGGCATCAGTTCGTCTCGATGCAGAATCATTACAACCTGGTTTACCGCGAGGAGGAGCGCGAGATGATCCCGCTGTGCGTGGACCAGGGCGTCGGCGTGATTCCCTGGAGTCCGCTGGCGCGCGGCTTTCTGTGCGGCAATCGCACCCGCGACGGCAAGGCGATGACCACCCGCGCAGCCAGCGATACCTTCGCCAGGCCCTATTACTCGGAATATGCGGAAGACAGCTACGCGATTGTCGACGCGGTCGCGAAGATCGCTCAGACGCGCGGCGTGACGCCGGGCGAGGTCGCGCTGGCATGGATGCTTCAGGCGCCGGGCATCACGGCGCCGATAGTCGGCACCACCAAGCTCAAGCATCTGGACGAGGCGATCAAAGCCCTGGACCTCCAATTGACCGCGGAAGAAGTTGCGGCGGTCGAGGCGCCGTACCGGCCCAAGCCGATCTCCGGCCACGAACAGCCGAGGGCCGGGCTGCTGCTCAAACAGCGGTGATAGCGCTTGAAATTGCTTGAATGATAGGATGGGTGGTCGCGCCGGGAACCTTTCATCCTTCCCCGGGGTTTTGACCACGAAAGGGGTTAGGCCATGGAATTCGATCTCACCGATCCTGAATGCTTCGCCAGACAGGATCCCCATCCGGTATTCAAGCGCATGCGCGCCGAGGATCCGATCCAATGGACGACTGGCAGCCGCATCCAACGCGGCTTCTGGTCGATCACCCGTTATGAAGACGCGCTGGCCGTTTACCGCGATCCAGTCACCTTCAGCTCACAGCGCTATTCGGTGGGACTGCCCTCCAATTCGGAAGCGGAGATGGCGCTGAGCCCCGAGATGAGAGGCTGCGGCCAGATGCTGATCGGCACTGATCCGCCACGCCACAATGCGATGCGTAAACGATTTAACGATTCCTTCTTGCCGCGCGCGGTGGCGCAGTTGGAGGCGTCCAGCAGAAGAATCGTGGCCGAGATCGTGGATGCGGTGACGTCGCGCGGCGAATGCGATTTCGTGGTGGACGTGGCGGCGCGCCTGCCGATGGCGATCATCTGCGAGATGATGGCGATTGGGCGCCCGGACTGGGACTCGATGTTCAAATGGGCCAACATGGTGATTGGCGGCGAGGACCCCGAATACCAGGTTGGCGGGTCGGCGATGCAGACCTCGATGGAAGGCGGGATGCAGCTTTTTATGTATTGCCTTAATCTCGCCAAGCAGCGCCGCGAGGCGCCCGGCCGCGATCTGCTCAGTGTGATCGGTACCGCCAAGCTCGACGACGTGCTGCTCAACGACATGGAAATCGGTCACAACGCCGTGATGTTCGTGCTGGGCGGGCTGGAGACCACTCGCAACGCGATTTCCGGCGGCGTGCTGGAGCTGATGCGCAATCCGGATCAGTGGAAGCGCCTGGTGCACAATCCCGCGCTGATGCCGAGCGCGATCGAGGAGATTCTGCGCTGGACCAGCCCCATCACCCACATCATGCGCACGGCGACCCGCGACTTCGAATGGCGCGGCAAACAAATCCGCGATGATGACTTTATCGTCATCTGGAATCCGTCCGCCAATCGCGACGAGGAAGTTTTCGCCGACCCGTACCGCTTTGATATCGCGCGCAACCCCAATTACCATCTGGCCTTCGGCCAGGGCGAACACTTTTGCATCGGATCGCACCTGGCGCGGCTGGAGTTGCGCCTGATGCTCGAAGAGGTGATGCGCCGTATGCCTGACCTCAGGCTGGCGGGCGAAGTGGAACGCCTGACTTCGATCCAGGTAGCCGGCATCAAACACATGCCGGTCAAGTTCACCCCCAGCAAGGCCGCCGCCGCGTAAGCCGGCGAGCGACCGCTCCGCGTTTTCATCGCGCCGTCCAAAAGGAGAGTGCATACCGATGGCACGTTTGAAACTGTTGCGCGATCCGGAGGATCCGGAACTCCAGCGGCTTTATCAGCAGATGACCGCGGCTTTCGGCGCGGTTCCCAACGTGCTGGCCACGATGGCCAACCACAAGGAGATCTTCGTCGGGCTGTGGGGTTTTATCAGCGCGATCAACGCAAGCGCGACGCTCGATCGCAAACTGCTGGAACTTGGGTATCTGAAAACCTCGCTCATCAATCGGTGCCATTATTGAGTGCCGACCCATATGGCTCTCGGTGCGAGAGTCGGAATCAGCCCGGAAAAGCTGGCCAATCTGGATTGGCGCACCAACGCGGCCTTTGAGCCCGTCGAGCGCGTAATTCTGGAATACGCGGAGGTCATGGCGCACAACGGTCAGGTCAGCGACGACCTCTATGGCCGCCTGCGCGAGCATCTAAGCGAGCGCCAACTGATAGAGCTCATGATGATGGTCGGGATGAGCCACATCGTGAACCGCTTTCACGCCACCTTCCAGACCGAGCTGGAACGGGCTCCCGGAGGTTTCACTCCGCCGCAAGCATCGGGCGCCGGCGACTGAATTCAATAAAGACGCGCGAGCCCCGACCCGATGTACCTGGGCAGATTGGACTCCGACTGGACGCGATCCACAAAATCGGAATCATCGACGACTACGATCGGATCCAGTTGCAGCGGGCCCAGGGTTTTGGGCAATTCCAGCTCCAACGGAGGGGCCGATCCTGTCAGCGTGCTTCCCATCGGGAGGCGCGGGCGCTGTTCGAAACCTGTATCCTGCAACTCATCGAGTTCAAGCGTCCAAACTTCGGGCCGGCGCACGCCGGCGGCGCCAGCCTCAGCCTCTCGCGCCAAACTAAGTTTTGCCTTCTGGACGAGTTGCGGCAGCCGCTTAAGCGCATCGGCAACGGTCTGCGTCGCGTCGGACAAGGGTACCGCCGGCACGTGCGGATCCTTGGACGTCAGATGCACGATTTGGGCGCGGCCACCCACCTTGACGCTTTCCGCACCCGCGTCGGCGCCGAGAGTCTTCATCATGTTTGCCGAACCATACTGCGGAACCCCATGAATCATAACGAGATCGAGGTCCGCTTCAGTCGCTGAGATCAGGTTCGAATATGAATCGCCGGTGGGCTTTTTCAACACCAGCAAGTCTGCGCGCTTGCCGGGCTCAATGGAGCCGATCAGTTTGTCCCAGCAAAGTATGCGCGCCGCCTCGCGCGTGGCCATCGCGACAATTTCCTGATCGGTAAACAACCCGCCATTGTTCTGACTGTAGATTCGGGCGACCTTTAGTTCGCACAACAGGTTTTTGCTTCCCGAAGGGGACCAGTCGGAGCCGATTGCAATGCGCAACCCCATGGCTTTGGCCGTTTTCACATCCGCGGTCGCGGAATAAAGCAGCAGGTTGCTCATCGGCGACCAGACCATCGAAGCTCCGTGCTGGGCAAGGATCTGGAAGTCGGATTGTTTAAGCGCAACGCAATGGATTCCGGCCAGCGATGGTGTGATGGCCCAATTGCCGGCCGTGTCCTGCAATGCGAGGAAGTGGTTGCGCGCCGCCTGATCGGTGCCTTCGCTTAGATGCAGCAGCATGCACTGCTTTTTCTTCAATTCGGTCAGAAAGGCGTCGCGGTCGCTGGCGCTCACATCCGGAATTCGCGTCCCCGCCGCGGGAAGTCCCGGATCATCGGGGCGCTCCACGGTCCGGATGACGCCTTCATAGTAGGTGCGGATTCCACTGTTGCTGCTGAGCGCGATACCCTGGCTGGTCGTCACGCCCGCGAGCAGGCACTTACACTCCACATAGCGCACCAACGAGGGGACGACATCGGGCTCCCGGCCGATCACCTGCATCGGGCCCGAGACCAGGTCTTTGTATTGAGCGTTCGTCTTCGACCACTGATCGCGATTGGAAAAGAGCTGCGGCACCTGCCATAGCCTGAGCGCGTTATAGCTCAGATGATTGTGCAGCTCGATCAGGCCGGGATAGATTGTGCCACCTGTCGGGAGCGCTTTCACACTCTCAAAACCCTTGGGCGGCGGCGCCTTCGCATCCTGGACGGCGACGATGTTTCCTTCCTGCACGTACACTGTGCCGCGCGGGAGCAAAGTGAACTTGTCGTCCATGCAGACCACGCGGCCGCTCAGCGCGAACTTGCTGCCCGTTTCGGGATCGATGAACTGGGAAACCACCGGGTTCGGAAAACTCAGTGGAGTATCCACATAGTCACTGACCGCTACATAGTCAGTGACCACTACGCTTTGTTTCAGGCGGGATTTCCCCCCCGCCGTCGCTTTCGGCAATGCGTCGGGGGGAACCGTGATCGTGATGTTGGCGCGTGTTGCGGCGGGCGTCGCGCCGGCGCGGGTGGCCCATCCGTCGCCATTGCGCATCCAGTCGGGCAGCCCCGGCGGAAAGTCCAACTCCGGAATGTTCACCAGCTCCGCTGGCTTGAAGCTATCGCCATAGGGAACGAGCTGCACCTGGCGGTCGGGATTTTGGATCGCGAGTTTAAGTACCTTGAGCGCGGAGTTCCAATTCTGCAGCATCGCCTTGGTGAGCGCGGCAAGCTTTGCCGCGTTGCCTCCTGCCGCGCTCTCGGGCTGCGTCGGATGGATGATCTTCACGTATTGGCCGGCGAATTTTTTGCCGTTGTCCGTACTCTTCCACTGGCCCCAGGCGCTGTCCGCAAGGGTTCCGAGCGCCACCGCCGCCTCCACCTTCTGTCCGACCAAAAGCGCGTCAAGCCAGAGATTGCGGTAGGCGGCGATATTCGCGTCATTGCGATGACTATTGCCGCCACTCTGTCCATAGACGCTGTATAAAAACGTGTTGATCATCACGTAGCTTTGGTCGATACCCAGTTTGGCAAGGAAACCCTGCGTTCGCCGGCCGGCTTCTCCTACAAGAATGCGCCGCACGATGTCCTCGTTGTGCGACGGGTCCTGGCCGAGAATCAGAACGCGCGCAGACCCGTCGAGGCGTCCCCGGTGGAAAATCGGACCCCATTCGACTCTGAAGTCCGCCGGTGGATAAACGGAAGGACCCGGATAGTTCTCCACCAGGGAGGAAAATGGTTCATCGCTATAGGAACGGTCGAAGGGATGGACCACGGGCACCTCCAAATGTCAGCGCAGGAATGTTCCATTTGATTGAAGGTTTCGCGGCTAACGCGCGTTTGAGCGCCGCGACGAATGCGCCATGTCCCGCCGGGCGCATAGCCACACCCGACGTAACGAAGAATCGCGGCGTGACGAAGCCCGGATTGTTGGCGGTTTTGCAGTTAAAAGACGTAGATTCTTTTTGACAACTTCATCAACATTTTGTCAAGACTTGCACCGCGGTTCACTTCGCGCCGTCGCACGCGAAGCCTGGCAAGTGAAACAACTGGCTCGGATCGCCGGCGCAGTTGATTGTTGACGCGCCAGCGCGGCAGTACAAAGCTTAAGCATGGAGTCAAAACCCAGGTCCGACGCCGAAGCCGATTTCAACCGTCTGCCGCTCGAAGTACGTCGCGGCCTTTACGAAACCATTTTCCGGCGGCGCGATATGCGCGAGTTTCGGCCCGATCCGGTGCCGGATGAGGTTTTGGCGCGGGTTCTGGTGGCGGCGCATCATGCGGGCAGCGTCGGGTACACGCAGCCCTGGGATTTCATAGTCGTCCGCGACCTTAAGCGCCGCCAGGAAGTCAAGCGCCTGTTCGAAGAGGAGCGGCTGCGCAACGCCGAGCAGTTCAGCGGACAACGGCGGGACAAATTTCTCTCGCTCAAACTCGAAGGCATCGTTGAATCAGCGCTCAACCTGATCGTGACCTGCGAGCCCGATCGCTTTGGACCGGGCGTACTGGGCAAGACCGCGATCAAAGAGGTGGAGATTTATTCCACCTGTCTGGCGATAGAAAACCTCTGGCTGGCGGCGCGCGTTGAGGGGCTTGGAGTAGGCTGGGTCAGTATTCTCCGCAACGAAGTGTTGCGCCAGATCTTCGGCATACCGCGCAACGTAATCCCGATCGCTTACCTGTGCATCGGCTACGTCGATTCATTTCCGGCGCGCCCCATATTGGAAAAGGCGGGATGGGCCGAGCGGCTGTCGCCGCGCAAGCTTTTGCATTTCGATTCATGGCAGGGCGGCCCCACGGATAGAGAGCGCCTGTCGCATCTGGTCGAGGATCCTGAAGTCTGGAGCGAGATCTTCCCGGAGCGCGACGGCGAGGGCGATCAGATCGGGTTGGGGGCGGGCAAAATCGGTCAGTAGGCGAGCGGGAATTCTATGGACGATCAATTCCTGGTTGATGGGTCGTGGCTGGAACGCAACACTGGGCAGGATGTGGTGCTGATTGATACCCGGCCCCCGGCGGAATTCTGGGCGGGGCATCTTGAAGGCGCGCGCCATCTCGACCCCTTCCCATTCCATTATTACGACACCAGCCCCAAGGCCATCCGTGAATTCACGCAGCAGTCGGAATGGATCTTCTCCGCCTTGGGCATCACCGGCAGCGAGACCGTGGTCTTTTACGAAAACGACGCTGGAATGCGAGCCGCGCGCGGTGCGTGGATTCTCGAATACCTGGGGCATCCCGGGGTAAAGATTCTCGACGGCGGAGTTAAGGCGCTCGGGGGCGCGAGGCTGACGCAGAAGGCGGACGCAATTACGCCATATCAGTTCAAGTCCGCGGTGCGGCCGGAGATTCTGGCCACTTACGAGCAGGTGGCTGGCGCGCTTGGGCGCTGCGCGACGCGGATCTTCGACGTGCGCAGCGAGGCCGAATATCTCGGCGAGAACGTGCGGGCCAAACGTGGCGGCGCGATTCCGGGCGCGGTCAACCGCGACTGGGTCCTGAACCTCGACGCGCAGGGAAAATTCAAATCGCCGCGGGAACTCCGGGCGGTGTTCCAAGAATTGGGATTTTCCCCCGATGATGAAGTTATCGCCTACTGCCAGGGCGGCTACCGCGCCGCGCACGCTTACTATGCTCTGCGGTTGGCCGGTTTCCCCAAGGCCAGCAACTATCTCGGGTCGTGGGGCGAATGGGGCAATCGCGAGGACCTGCCGATCGAGACGCCGCGGCGCCGGTGAGCGCGCCCGGACATCGCCGCGCCAAGGGCGCTAACGCGGCGTTATCCGCCGTCGTTCTGCTTGCGGGGTTCGAGCCTTTTCATGGCGAGCGGCGCAACCCGTCGCTGGAAGTGGCGCGCGTGCTGGACGGGGAGCTGATCGGAATGTTTCGGGTGATGGCGCTCGAACTTCCGGTCGTCTACGGCCGCGCCACCCGACGCGTCGCCGGGGCCATTGCGCGCGTGCGGCCCGCGGCTGTGCTGGGCCTGGGACAGGCAGGGGGGCGCTCGGTGATCACGCTGGAGCGTATCGCGGTCAATCTGGCCGACGGACCGCATCCTGACAACGCCGGGCGCCGGCGGGTGGACCTGCCGGTGGTCCGCGGCGGTCCTGACGCCTATTTCGCGCGCCTGCCGCTGCGGGTGATTTTAGGCGCACTGGCGCGGCGGCGAATTCCCGCGGCGCTATCGCTGAGCGCGGGGAGCTTCATGTGCAATGCGGTGATGTACACCGCGCTGCACGAGTTGCGCCGTCGTCCTACCGTGCCGTGCGGTTTTATTCATCTGCCATACGACACGCGCCAGGCGCTGCGCCATCTGCATGAGCCCAGCATGTCGCTGGACGTGATGATCGATGCGGTGCGTACGTCGATCGCAGCGATGGGTACCAGTGTCGATGCCACCGCTCACCGCCGCGGTTGAGTCCGGGCACCTCGTAATTCATTTGCAGACTGGCGCTTGACGCGCGCCCTGCTGATTTCCCCGCTGCGTGCGCGGACCGGTCGGCAGGAATACGTGGTCGGCTAACGGCTGGACGGTCAGTAGCGCCGGAAGATCTCGATGTCCTCGGTCAGGATGAACACCAACTGGTTTACGTCCATGAAGTTGAGCTCATCGGCGCGTACCGCTTTGACTTCGGGTGTTTCGGTGCTGCGCTGCAGGTCTTCGAGGCTGTCGAACCATGCTTCCGCGACGCCGTCGCACAAGGGGGCGTTGCGCCCGCCGTATAGTTCGGGCACCGCATGGTTCTGAACGTAGCGCCGCAGTTGCGGCACCTTGGCGGCCAGGGGTCCATGATGCTCGCGCCAGTAGCGCTGGAAGTCCTCCACACTCATGCCCGCCTTGCGCACCAGTAGCGCCACCAGGTGCACTCCGGGCGCAGCATACCCGCCGTCCTTCTGAATGACTTCGCTGGTCAACAGGAAACGGCGTGCGCTCATTTCCGTGAAGTGGGCTTGGTCGTCTATCGCGACCTGTGCCGCCGGCGTCAGATTGCCCAAACGCCGCTCCTCGGTGCTGTTGAACCACATCGTTGCCATCCCGTCGTAGGCCGGGTCACCCTCGGCGTAGGGCAGGTTGGGATTGCCATAACTCTGGAGCAAGGTATGCGACTGAATGTAGTGCATTACGTGAGTGAGCGGTCTGGTTAGATCGGCGTGTTTAGAGCGCCAATATAACTGGAAATCGCGCGGGGAAATCCCCGGCTTTCTTTTGGCAAAGAACAGTCCCTTGACCATCGGTTACGTATCCCAAAGGTTGCAGGTTCGGAAACTTCAGACGCCGAAAATGACCCGCATCTTGTCGAGCAGCCAACTGTGGCTGCGCCGGTCGCCCTCGGCGGACGCCTGCTGGACAACCTGGCGGGTTTCGTCGATGCGCCGCGCCACGACTTCGCTGACGTCGTTGAGCGAATCGGGACGCTCGCGGAAGAGATGAGTAAAGGCTTCACGATTCAGCTCCAGCACTTCGACGTCCGAGCGCGCAACGATACTGGCGTTGCGCGGTTCTCCGGTCAACAGCGAAATCTCGCCGAAGAAGGTGGGAGCGTTCATATCACGTATGTGAACCGACGCGCCGTTGGCGCCCCGCGCCCGCACCTCGACGGTGCCGCGGCGCAGGATATGGAAGTAATCGCCGATCTCGTCCTGATGCATCAGGATTTCGCCGGCGCCGAATTGATGCACGCGGGCATTGGGCAGGAGCACTTTCAACTCGTCGTCGGTGAGTTCGTCAAGGAAATCAACATGCCGCAGCTCAGCCATCAGGCGATGCTCCTGCTCGGCGATGACGTCGGCCTCGTCGCGCCCCTGATGTAAATGGACGGTATGAATCGGGAACGGAATATCTATCGAATGACGGCGCAACGCGTACCAGACGTTACTGATTACGGTATCGCGCACCAGCTCGTGGGTGCCGTAGTCGGACAGCCAGAACCGCAGCCGGTACTTGATTGCCGAATCGCCGTACTCCACCGCGGTCACTTCGGGTTCGGGATGAAGCGATACGCCCGGCGCATGGCGCAGCACGCGCATCAAGACCTCCTTGACGCGGTTCGGCGGCTGGTCGTAGGGCAGCCCGATGAAGATCGCGTCAGCCACGCCGCCGGCGGTGTAGTTCACCACCACTTCCTTGGCGATAAGATTGTTGGGAATCTCCAGCTTTTCGTTCTCGCGTGTGACAATCCTGGTCGCGCGCCATCCGATCCCGTGGACGCGCCCCAGGAAATTGCCGAAGTGCACCCAGTCGCCCGGCTCAAACGGTTTCTGGAGCTGCATCGCCAAGCCGGCGAAGATGTTGCCCAGCGTTTCCTGCAGCGCGAAGCCGAGGATAACCGAGATTACCGCGGAGGTCGCCAATAAAGACGTGAGATCGACTCGCAGCGTGGCGCGCAGCACGACCATCAGCACCACCGCGTAGAGCACAATCAGGATCAGGTCCCAGAAGATGTTCGACGCCCGGACCTTGGCCGGCAAGGCGTAGTCGGCCAGATCGAGCAGCAAGCGGATGACGCCGAAGAAGAACAGCACCAGGCCCAGGGCTTCCAAAGTGAGCCCCAGTTGGGACGTTCTCGGCACCAGGTGCATCAGGATGTCGGCGACGAAACCGGCGCCCATCAGGAGCGGCCCCGCCGCCCCCACGTAGCGGTTTTGCAGGCGGTAGAGCACGAAGGCGGCGAAGCTCGCCGCCAATGCCGCGCCGGCTTCGATCGCCAGGCGAACATGTACCGCCAGCGTCGCCAGCCCCAGAACGGTCTGGAGCGAGGTTTCGGTCATTGCAGCCATGGTGTGGAATTGCGCGCCTTGTGTATTCTAGTTCCCGGGGCGCCGATTCTAAAGGCCCAGCGTGGCGGCGATTTCTTCCAACAGCTTGGCGGAGTCGAAATACTCCTGTGCCAGCTCGCGCGCCGCCCTGGCATGACGGCGGTAATCGGAATTGATTGTCCTGATTGCCTCGACTGCCCCGGAGGCGTCATTGAAACCCAGCAGCCCAACTCCAGTGGGCAGGTATTTCTCAAACCCGGTGAACTGGGTTACCACCGGCCGCCCTGCGGCAAGATAGGTTGCGGTCCGATCGCTGAACCATCCCGAGCGGGTCCTGACGTATGAATCCTTGGACACGGTAAACTCGCCTCGCGACGAGCTTACGTATTCGTGGTAACCCTCGAGGTCCAGCGACATTGGAATGACGGGCCGGATCGTGAAGCCGCCCGCCACCGCGCGTTCGTAGTCCTCACCCGACTCGATATCGGTGGCCAGTTCGATTGATTGGCCGGAGTCGCGCGCAACCTCCAGTACCTGCCGAAAGTTGACGTGCTTGGACCACCAATATTTCTCTCCGTTGATTACGAGGTCGTTACCCTTGTTGGTCCAGGTGCCGACTGTGGTGAATTCGCGCGGCTCGGCCGGTCCCATCCCCTCATGCCAGATGTCGAGCAGTACCGGAGGACGCGTGCGATGCCATCGCAGCGGTCCGGCCGGCAGCACGCAGTCAGGAGCACCGATATTGTAGGCGTAGGTGAAGAAGTCATGATGGCGCCGGGCGGTTTCGATCGCTTTCGCGTCGCCGGCCGCCAGGTTCACCTGGAAGGGGCCTGGGTCGGTCTCCAGGTAGACCAGGCGGCGGCAGGACAAATGCTCATCGCGCGGCTTGGTGGCGATACACAGGTTGAAGACGGCGTCGGCCTCCTTGAGCAGGCCGCGGCAACGATCGCGGCTCATGCCCACGTAATCGCCGCTGGCGGGGTCGAGAAAGCCCCAGCGCTCACCGAAACCGTAGCGCTCCAGCACGTCGACGACCAGCTTCAGGTTGGGCGCGGCCTCGGGAACCGGACTTACCTTGAGCGGATCGTACACGTATGCCCAGTGGTCCTCGAGGTAGTAGACGTCGAAGCCCAGGCGCTCAAAGCCAATCAGATGATGCAGCAACTGCCAGACCACGCCCGCGAAGGGGTATCGGATGGCCAGATGCTGGACGACGATTTTTCCTCTATGCTTGCGTTTCACTTAAAGTACGGACACCTGCCTCAAGTGTACAGCTTCAGCAGGCACGTGACATCCGAACTATTTCGCGCAGGTAGGGGTCGGCGCGCTCAACCGCAGTCCTGCGTTGACCGATTCTGGCCTCTTCCTGTTCGCCCAGTTGCGCCAGATAACATCCCCGTGCGGGCAAATACAATACGGCGCGATAGGGAAATCCAGCGCGGACCGGGCGGTACACTTCGTGCGCAATCACGCCTTCGATCGCTGCTTCAACCACCGCCTCCGCCGTTTTGCCCTCGCGCTCGTAGGCCAGCGCCAGTGCGCAGCGGATGCGCGCGCCGCGCCGGTGCTCAGGGACACCGGCCATGCGCCGAACGATTTCCTCAGCCAGCGTCGCGTCGTCGGCATCGGGACCCAGCCATCGATGCGAATGGACGCCTGGCGCTCCGCCCAGCGCGTCCACCTCCAGACCACCGTCGTCAGCCAGCGTGGAGATGCGCGCCAATTCGAAATAATAGCGGGCTTTGATCAACGCGTTCTCGATGAAGCCGGCGCCGGTTTCCTCCGGTTCCTGCTCGATTCCCAACTCGCGCAGCGAAATCAGCCTCAGCGGGTAAGCGGCCAGCAGCAGCCGGTACTCTGAAAGCTTGGCGGGATTGGTGGTCGCGATTAAAAGCCGCGCATCCATGGCGGCAACGATCAGGACGGCGGTTTCAGGTTGTAGGTGACCTTGAGCTCAGCGCGCTGGCGATGCTCCTCCAGTGCCAGGTCAATCAGCCGATCTATCAGTCGCGGCAGCGGCAAGCCGGAAACCTCCCACAGCTTGGGATACATGCTGATCGAGGTAAAGCCGGGAATGGTGTTGACCTCGCCGACATAAATCTGCGCCAGGTCGCGCGTGGCAAGGAAATCCACCCGCGCCATCCCGCGCAGCGAGAGCGCCTTGAATGCCGCGACCGCGAAATCGCTGATACGCCGCGATACGTCGCCGGGCAGCTCGGCCGGGATTTTGAAACTCGCGCCCTCGGGGTCCATGTACTTTGAGTCGTAGCTGTAAAAATCGTGGCCGTGCTCGACCATGACCTCGCCTGGCAATGATGCTTGTGGTTCCTCGTTGCCCAGCACCGAGCATTCAAACTCGCGTCCCTGGCACGACGCCTCGATAAGCACCTTGCGGTCATATTGGAAAGCGTCTTCCAGGGCCGCGGCCAGCGCGTCCTCGCCTTTAACCCTGGTGACACCGATCGACGACCCCAGCGCGTTGGGTTTGACGAACACCGGGTAGCCTAGTTCGCCGGCGAGCCGCCGTGCTATCTCCGGTTCGCGTGAGTAGGCATTGCGCTCCAGCGACTTGAACCGCACGACCGGCACGCCAGCTTCGCGCAGCAGGCGCTTTTGCAGGTCCTTGTCCATCCCAACGGCAGACCCCAAGACGCCGGCGCCGACGTAAGGAATGTTGGCCAATTCGAGCAGACCCTGCACCGTGCCGTCCTCGCCGTAGCTCCCGTGCAGGACAGGAAAGACGACGTCCAGAGGGCCGTGAGCCGCCTCCAGCGGCTCGGCGCTCCCGCGGTTAAGGCTGACCAACGGGTTGCCGACGGGCTGCGCCAGCAGGCTCACAGGAGCGTCGGCGGGATTCAGCTCCCCGCCGTTGGCAACCGCCGCGCGCAGCATCCGCTGCGCGTCATGGTACAGATACCAGCGGCCGTCCCGGGCGATGCCGATCGGCACTACCTCGTAGCGCGCCGGATCCATCGCCGACATCACCGTCTGTGCCGAGCGCAGTGAGATCTCGTGCTCGCTCGAGCGCCCGCCGAAGATTACCCCCACCCTGATCCTGCTCACCCGCCTGTCTCCCTCAAGAACGTTGCCACCCGATAAAACGATCAATCCAAACGATAGTTGGGCGCCTCCTTGGTGATGAAGACCCCGTGGACGTGGCTTTCGCGCTGCCCCGCCTGGCTGACGCGGATGAAGCGGGCGCGGAGGCGAAAGGCTTCCAGACTGGAAGCGCCAACATAGCCCATGCCGGCCTGTAAGCCGCCGATGAGCTGATCGATATTGGACGCAAGCGATCCGCGATGGGGAACCCTGCCCTCGATTCCTTCGGGCACCAGCTTGGCGTCCGGAACTTCCTGCTGAGCGTAGCGGTCCCGCGTGCGCTCCATCATCGCGCCCAACGAACCCATTCCGCGGTAAACCTTGTAGGTGCGGCCCTGGTAGAGGATCGTCTCGCCGGGGCTTTCCTCCGTTCCGGCGAACAGCGAACCGATCATGACCGAAGAGGCGCCGGCGGCCAACGCCTTGGCCACGTCGCCCGAATAACGAATACCGCCGTCTGCTATCACCGGCACTTTGGCCGGTCCCGCCGCGGCCACGCAATCCAGAATTGCCGTGATTTGCGGCACGCCCACCCCGGACACCACGCGGGTCGTGCAAATAGATCCCGGCCCGATTCCCACCCGCAGCGCGTCGGCGCCCGCTTCCATCAGGGCCTTGGTGCCCTCGGGGGTGGCGACGTTGCCGGCCACCACCTCGGCGTCAGGCCATTCGCGTTTGGTCGCTCTGAGCGCCTCGACCACGTTATGGGAGTAGCCGTGCGCGGCGTCGATACAAAGGATGTCGGCGCCCGCGCGCTTCAGTGCGGCTACGCGCTCGGCGCGGTCGGCGCCGACGCCGATCGCCGCGCCCACGCGCAACCGCCCGAGGCGGTCCTTGCTGGCGGTCGGAAATCGGATCGCCTTGTCCATGTCTTTGACCGTGATCAGTCCGCGCAGGCGATCCTGGTCATCAATCAGGGGCAGCTTCTCGATGCGATGGGTCTGCAGGATTTCCTTGGCCTGCTCCAGGTCGATACCCAGTTTGGCGGTGACGACCTTGGTGGTCATCACCTCGCTCACCGGTTTGTCCAGGCGCTTGACGAAGCGCAAATCGCGATTGGTGAGTATTCCCACCAGCCGATCATCGCGGACCACCGGCAGACCTGAAATGCGATAGCGCCGCATCAAGTCCAGCGCTTCACCGATTCGTTGTTCGGGATGGACCGTGATCGGATCGGTTATCATCCCGCTTTCATACTTTTTGACCGCCTCGACCTCGGCCGCCTGGTTTTCGATCGACAGGTTGCGATGAATGAAACCGAGGCCCCCCAATTGCGCGATGGCGATCGCGGTGGCGGATTCGGTGACGGTATCCATCGGACTTGCCACCAGCGGGATATTGAGGCGAATGCGGCGCGAGAGCATCGTGGAGACATCGCACTGATGCGGCAGGACATCGGATTCCTGGGGGAGCAATAGCACGTCGTCAAAGGTCAGCCCCTCGCGAAGCTCCTCAAACTTCATGAGCGTCTCTCCCTAATAGTTAAAAAAAAGCCCGCACGAGTGGCGGGCTGTAGTCTGTACCTATGATCAGGCTTGTTCGAAAGCGCCATAATCCAAGGTAACAGATGAGTGACGGCCAATGCAATTAGGGCCGCAGCTTCATTCTGTTGCCGCTCACGGCAACCCGGCGCCGGGGGATTCGACCTCCGTTATTTCGATGCGCGCGTTGTGCTTCTGGCGGCATTCGTTGGGTTCTACGGTTTCCGATGTGAGCAGGAAGAGCGTGCAGCGCGAGGCTCCGCCCAGAGCGCAAGCGATCGGCATCTGCTCGCGTTTGATCCGCTCCGTGATCTCTCCGCCGCGCTTTACGCGGAACAGCTCGTAGGTAAAAGGCGAGGCAACCCAAATCGCCCCCTCCGCGTCCAGAGCGATTCCATCGGGCAGACCCTCGCCCAGCTCGGCCCATACGCGGCGCTTGGTAAGCGCGCCGTCGGCCGCGATATCGAACTCGGTCAGCCGATGGGCCATCGATTCGCCGACGATTAATGTCTTGCCGCCGGGCGGAATCACGCTGCCGTTGGGGAACATCATGTCGGTCGCGACCACCCGCGCCGCGCCGCCGGAGTCGACCATTATCACCTCGGCCGACTTCTGCGGCTGCCCTTGGAAAAAGTCGTAACCGAAATTGCCGACATAGGCCCGCCCGTTGGCGTCTACCACCATGTCGTTGAGATGGCATGACGCCAGCGAGCTCAGGTCGGCGTGGAGCTTCAACGCTCCCTCCTCGCGCCGCAGCAGCTTGCGATCGGTCATCGACACGATCAGCATCCGGCCGTCGGGAAGCCATCCAAGTCCGGAGGGCCAAGCCGCCACCTCCGCAATCACCTCGACGCGCCCGCCGAGATCCACCGCATTCACCGTGTGGGCGTGCATGTCGGAGTAATAAAGCCTGCCGTCATGCCATCGCGGACCTTCGCCGAAGCACAGATTGTCGGCCAGGACTTTGAACTGCCTCATGAAGCACCTCCAGCTGCCATTTATTCGGATGACGCAAGGGAAATCGAGATGCAATCCCCACATAGACCGCGATTGCGAGCGCGTCAATGCGAAAGCGAGATTTACGGGGGCGGGCGAACCGTGGGACATTAGCAGGAGGTCGTGCTATAGTACGATGCCTTGTTCGGTAGTACGATGCCGCTGCGGGTAGCCGGTACCGGCTGTGTGTGAAAATCGACTTGTCTGATGAACGGAGGTTCGCGATGCGCGTTCAGAAGTTTGCACCAATGACCAAGAATTTTGCGACCTTTGACTGCGATGCCCATGTCACCGAACCTCCCTGGCTGTGGGACATGGCCAAAGACAACCTCAGCCGGCGCGAGCTTCAAGCCCTGGAGGAGACCATGTGGTTCGACTCCGAGAGCCGCCAGCTGATCGTCAATGGCAAGGCCGGCATGGGTATTGGTTCGCAACGGATCGGCGGAACGCCGGGCATGGTCAACGTTCTCTCGCTGGCGGGCCCGGGTCTCAAGCATGACATCCAGCGCACCTTCAACGTTCGCAACGTCAATCCGAAGACCGCGCTCAGCAAGGAGCAGGCGGCCTATCTCGACCATCGAGGTTCCTACGAGCCCAAGCCGCGCCTGCGCGATATGGACATCCAGGGCATCGACCAGGTGATGATCATTCCCACCGATATCGACACCTATCCATGGCTGCAAAACGACGTTGGCGCCAAAGCGATCTGCAAGGCCTACAACGACTGGGCGTATGCCTATACGCAGGAGAATCCTGAGCGGCTTTTCTTCGCCGCCCTGCTGCCGATGCAGAACCCGAAGTTCGCCACCGAAGAACTCTACCGCGTGGCGGACCGGGGATGCCGCGTTGGACTGATTCGACCCATTGACGCGATGGGCAACTACCCGATTCAGCCCAAGTACGACGGGCTCTGGAAGGCGATGGAAGAAACGGGCATGGTCTACGGGATGCATCCGTTTCCAGCTTTCGGGTCGCTCAAGCCCGCGGGTTACACCGAGCAGCATTCGGGCGCCGAGCTGATCAATTTGAGCATGACCTCATCCGGCTTGCCCCACGTCTTCCTGACCAACGTGCAGAACTTCCAGGCGGAAGCCGCGTTGTGGGTGACGATGGTGCTGATGTCGGGATTCTTCGAGCGCTTTCCCAAGCTGAAGGCCGCGGTGTTCGAGGCTTCCTCTACCTGGCTGAGCTTCCTGCTCGACGAGTGCGACAAGAATCATCGGCTCTACCGCAATGACCGCCGCCGCTACCCGCTAAAACGGATGCCCAGCGAGACGTTTACCGAGCACTGTGTTACCGGTTTCGAAGGCGACGAGGCGCCGCCCTCGCGGCTGCCGGAGTTTTACGGCGACATCCTGGCCTGGTCCTCCGACGTGTACCATCATGACGGCGACGACGCGTGGCGGGCCATTGAGACGATGCGCAAGTGCGAGTTGCCCGAATCCTACCAATCCAGATTTCTCGGCGAGAACGCGCGCAAGATGTATAACATCAAGCCGCCAACCAAGTTCATCCAGGATCGCATCACCGAGATCGAGCGGCCCGACTGGTGGCCCACCGAAGATGAGGTTCAGCAGGCACTGAAGCCCGAATCCGCGTTGCGGAGGTAATTCTCGGGGTTACGACCTGCATCTGCGTAGCGCCGGCCTTCGCGCCGGCGCTTTTTTCGACCATTGGAGTTGGTAAATGGCTACCAAAAAGAATTTTGCGGTATTTGATGGCGATTCCCACGTCGTGGAACCGCCCGAACTTTGGACCAAGTACCTTGAGCCCGAATACCGCACGCTGGGCAAGTTTGCGTTGTGGCGCGAAGAGGGGAAGCTGGGCTGCTACCTCAAGGTCAATGGCAAGATGTTCCGGGACACCATGAACTCGAACATTCCGCGCCACGCCATCTGGCGGCCCGGAATGACATGGGACGAGGTGGGCGGGCTCGATCCGGGGGTGCGCCATCCGATGAACGAGGCGGCGTGGAATCCGCAGACGCGTCTGCACGACATGGACGCGATGGGCGTCGATCAGGCTTTCCTTTATCCAACCTGGTTCGCCGAGGGATTTCACCTGGTCGAAGACCCCGACGTGGCCTACGCGTTGGCCCGCGCTTACAACAACTGGATCGCCGACTTCTGCAAAACGGCTCCGGACCGGCTGTTTGCCGCGGCGATGGTCCCGCTGCAGAACATGGACTATGCGCTGGAGGAATTGCGGCGCGTCGCCGGCATTGCCTGCTTCCGCGCCGCCTTTCTCCGCCCGATGTTTATCGAGGGACGCTACTTCACGCATCCTTACTACGATCCAATGTGGGCAGAGTTGGAGACTCTGGGAATTGCCGCGGCCGTTCATCCAACAGCCGGATTGTGGAATCCGGAGTGGACGTCCCACGGTCCGTTTGCCGAAAAGGTAAAGGGCCGGCTCCATCAGCACAACTTCCTGGGCGTGGCTGGAGGCGGTCCCTTCGCCGGTGGCGGTCCCGCTTTAGGCACCTTTCCCGCCTCGCCTCCGTTGGGACATCCGATAGCGCCGATCCTGGCGCCGTGGCTGGACAACCACATGTTCGTGGCATCCACCTTGATCGGTTTTACCGTGATGCAGCGCTACCCGAAGATGAAGGTGGTCGTGGCGCACGGCAAAGCCTCCTGGATGGAGGAGGTAATCGAGAAGATGGAATCGTCCACGCGCACCATCCCGCTGGTGCACCACTATCCGGTGCGCACTGACGCGGACGAGATGTGGGAAGAAGGCCATGTGATGCTGGGTTTCGACGCCGAGGAGCGGATGATCCAGCGGCTGCCGCAGAACTTCGAAGAGAAAGTGGTCTGGGGTTCGCACTACCCGCAGCACGACACCACCAGCGCATGGGACGCGATCCAGGCGCTGGCCAAGGCAAACGTAAACGAAGCTACGATCGCGCGCATGCTGGGCGCCAACGCCGCCGAGCAATTCGGCGTAGAGCTGGTGCAAAAAGTCGGCGTCTAACCGTGTGCCCGCTCGCTTGGCTGCGGTCTGGCGCCTGCGCCAGACCGCAGGTCGATTCCCGAACTTTCACGGCGGAATGGGGGCGATTCATACTCGCAATCCCGGTCGCGCAGAACCGAATTTAGACCCGTAGGGGTCGGGATCGGTATCCGCGTTCCGTCAGTTCTCCTGCGAGGTTTCCGGCACCCCCGCCATCCCGCTGGCGAAGGCTGCGGGAACTAACTGAAAGGGCAGACTTGTCAATCGGCCGTAAACCGGCGCATTGGGCTCATCTGCGGCTCTTTGTCCCAGGCGGGAACCGAGCGGTACGTCTATGAACTTTGCCGCAGGCGGACAAGACACGCTTCCGCTGGACCTGCTCATGATCGCAGCATAGGCCTTGGACGCCAGCACTATGCTGGCCCGATCCGCCACCTCGGGAGCCTCCAATTATTCTCGCCTAACCCCAGCTGCCGCGTCCGGCTTCATCGCGGGTTCACCCGGAGCCTTCAGGTTCGGACTTCCATTCTTCCGGGAAGAGCAGCAGCAGGTCCTGGCCCAGGGAGCGGACCAGGAAGCGATGCGCTTCACCGATAGTTCGTTCCAGGCCGCGGCCGCCGATTAGCCAGTGCCCGCGTCCTTTGGCGATTACCACCGCCGCGCCGATTGAGTTGGCGAACGCAACGACCTTTTCCCGCGGAGCGAAGGTGTCCACCTCTCCGGCGATCACGAGGCGCGGCGGCAGGTTCTCGCGCGCGGCGAAGCTAACCTTACCGGCGGCAACTTCTTGTGCGGCTTTCGCCACGTCGGGTACCAGTGCCTTGACCATCGCCGGCCGCTGGAACGGTTCGACGTCGAAGAGAAACTCGAACAATGTCCGTCCGGTTGGAGGCTTGAGCGGATGTCCCAACCATAACGCCGGCAGCTTCGTCCACACTGTCACCAGCGCGTTGGGCGACCCGGGGACGAGCGGAGCCAACGCCGCCGCGGCTTTGAGCGGCCTGGTCTCGGCCAGCTTCAGCGCAAGCAGCCCGCCCAGTCCATGGCCGATCACAACGGCGGGACGGTCGAGTGCGTCAAGCGCCTCGCCAGCAAGCGCCATCAGATCGGCGAAGCCCATGCGGCCCAGCTCGGGCGTACCCTCACCGCCGGCCGGCGCCCGCAGGTCAGGTGCGTACACTTCCCAACCAATCGTCGCCAGGTAACCCAGCATCACCGCCAGATGATTGGCGGTGGTAAAAAGCTCTGGCAGCAGCACGATTGGCCACGCGAACTTTTGCGGTTCGGGCCGCTCGAACCGGCAGGGCAGCCGTCCAAGCCTGGTTTCCACCTTAAAGAATGTTATAGATGCAGAGGCAGATGGGGTCGAGGAGGGCGGATGACAGGTCGGGTGGAAAAGGAAAAGCCCCCTTTTTCAAGAGGGCCTTTCCATCTCACGAGGCTTCGCGCCCCGGCCTATCCAAGCGTCAGGTCACGGCATCCTAAGCCAGCCCCCGAAACTGCTCGGGGGAGCGAAGAGTTACTTTTTCTTCTTTTTGCCGGCCTTCTTCTTCATATTCGCCTTAAGCTTACTTTTGGATTTGACAGCCTTGGTTGTCGTTTTCTTTTTTACTGGCATAGACACCTCCTCCTAACACGTGACCGTTTTCGCCTGACAGGCAACAAAACTTATGAGTGGCGATCCTATCAAGCCACCCGACGAACGCGATTATAGAAACCCGTTATTAAAAAAGCAACAGTATCGAGGTCAGATTTATAAAAAAATTCTAAAATCCGAAGAGCCTTGGTATAACCTTGAGTTTCACCCGATTAGAATGACGTTCAGGGATAAGCAGACTTGAACTGACCGCTAGCATAATTTTACATTGATCGAATGTACCGCTTAAGGCAGTGGCTGCGCCGGGAGTCACTCACGCTAATACTGAGCGTGCTTCTGATCGCGGCTTGCATTAACGTTACCGCCGCTTCACGCGGCTTGCGGGATTTGCTTATTCTGCGCCATCACCGAACTCACCTGGAGCTTGAGCGCGAGCATGAACAAAGTGAAAACCGCGATCTTGAAGCCACTGTTGGCAAGCTTCAATCAGACGACGCGTACATACAGCGCCTAATCCGCAAGGAACTCGGCTACGCGCGTCCCAATGAATTGATTTACCGGTTCGCCGGCGATAACCCCTCCTCGTCCCCGCCTAACACGCCTTAGCTGAATCTCGTCCAACGTGTAGCCGATCGATTCGGTGGTGGCCTATCGGAACCACCAGCCAAACCGACCCGCATCAACAGTCGGCTTGACTGGCTGAGGGCACTGCGGTTTGTTGCTTGCGACCGTCGGGGAGGTTTTACGTGGCCTGGATTCTGGCGTTCCACGTCTTTGGCGTGATCCTGTGGTTGGGCAGCCTTTTGGTGCTGTCGTCTTTGCTTGGCCTGGTCGCCGACGAAGTAGGAGTTTCCAAGGAGCGCTTCCTGGTCGCGGCGCGGCGCCTGCTCGACGTCAGCGCCAATGGCGGGGCGCTGGCGACGATCGGGTTTGGAATCTGGCTTATCTTCCTGGACCCCGGGGTTTTGCGGCAGGGCTGGCTCCATATCAAGCTGCTGCTCGTGGTGGTGATAATCGTGATGCACGCCCGGCTGCATCGGAGGATCAACGCGCTGGAGGAGGAGCCATCGGGAGCCAACCGGCGTGAGTTCGCGATGACGCACGGTATCCTGAGCGCCTTGCTGCTGGCGATTCTGCTGCTGGTTTTTCTGCGCCCGTTTTCGTGACCTTGCAGCGCGGCCGGATCTGTGAGCAACCGCATGCAAACGATCCATCCTTAACTATTCAAAGCCGCCGCAGCTTGTGCAAAATTGAGTGCTGAAGCAAGCCGCCGCGGCGGCTGTGTTGCATGTCACGACGCCTCGTACAAACGCTCTGCGCCTATTCCCTGGCCATCGCCATCATCTGCTACCTGGCCCGCGGCATCACGCCTGCCCAACTGCTGCATAACTTTTCGATGGCCAACCTGTGGGTATTCGTTCCTGCCAGTGCCGGCTCGTTCACAATTTGGTTCGGTGGTGAGACGCTGCTCTTTGCGACCCTGTTCAGCTATTTCAATGCCCGCATCAGCTTTCGCGAGATGCTGCCGGCCAACGCCGCGCAGTACTTTCTGCAGTTGGTGAACTCCGCCTTGGGCGGCACGGCCATGGTGATGTTCATGAACCGGCGCAAGGGCGTACCGTGGCTGACCGGTGGCTGCACGCTGATCTTTCAGGCGCTGCTCGATTTCCAAATCATGGCGGCGATGGCGCTGATTGCGGCTGTGCTCGATCCGGGATCGATCATCCATCATTACTGGTATTACCCCGCGGCGGTGCTGGCGCCGCTGCTGCTCAATACCTGGTTCTGGATGCGCGGACGCCCGCGCTCGCGCCTGGGACGGTGGTACTATGAGCGGCCTTCGATGCAGTCGTTCCGCCTTGCGCAACCGGTTCACTATGTCCGGCTGACAGGCATTCGGATGACGATCTTCCTGACTTACGGCCTCATGCTTTATTTCCAAATCCGGGGCTTCCGGGTAAAGGTCCATCCCGCCGAAGTCTTCGCCTTCCTGCCGGCGGTGCTGTTCTTCGACGGGCTCCCATTCACACCCGTGGGTTTGGGCCCCTTGCAAGCAGCAATCGTAACCGGATTTCGGGCCTACGCCTCGCCCGCGCGGCTGCTGGCGCTGGCACTTTCGATCAGCTTTATGCAGATCGCATTTCAGGCGCCTTTGGGGCTGGGCTCCGCCGGCGCCTTCGCACGCGAGGTTGCGGACGCGGCCGCGCGGGGATTGATGCGCGACGACCCCGCGTCTCCGCGACCGGTCGAACTCTGAACTTGCGGCCGGCGTCGCGGCCTTACCGATGGTCGAAAGCGGGCTCGCAACTGCCGCCGAAACTGAAGGAGTAAAAGGATCCGCCCCGCTGGCTGACCCGCAGGTCGAGCACGTGCTCGCCAAAGCTGCGGTTCTCGACCAGGTAATATATCCGCTTGCCCGCTATCGGCAGGTTGGATTGCCCATCGGCTAGCAGCTGGATATCCGCGCCGCGTGATTCGGGCCCAATCGGCGTCCCGTCCTGTGTCACCACCACCGGTACCGGGCGGCCATCATCGGAGCCCGCGACCAGGTATACCGACTTGGCCCGGTAGCGCAGCCGCAGGCTGTCATAGCCGCCCGCGCTGGCATCCGCATGATTGAGGCTTTCCGGCATCGCCGACCACTGACCGGAGAGATCGAACTGATCGAGCGGCAGCTTGTCGACCGCTCGATAGGACGAGCTTGCAAGCTGCTCATAGCCCTCCGGGTTCGCCAGGCGGTCGGCGCGCACGAAGCCCAGGTAGGTTTCCGGAGTCGGCTCCTTGCACTTCACGTTGGAGGATTGGTCCGCGCGAGGAATGAAGCGGGCCGCGCTGAAATCGAGAGCGGGGCGGGCCTGCTTCAGCAGTTGCTGGATGAGGCGCTCAAAGGCGGCGTTGTCACCCTCCCCGCATCGGGAGTATTCAACGCGCCCGTCTTTGTCGACCAGATACCCGCAGGGCAATCCCTCATTGTGAAAGGCCCTCCAGATGCGGCGATCGCTGTCAACCGCGACCGGAAACTCGATGCCGAAACGCTTGACCGCCTCAGCCACAAGTTGCGGGTCCTGGTCGAAGTTGAACTCCGGGGTATGCACCCCGATCACTACCAGCCCCAGCGGTCCGTAAAGCCGGTTCCATAACTTCAGGTAGGGAAATGTGCGGATGCAGCCAATGCAGGTATATTGCCAGAAATCGATCAGCAGCACCTTGCCGCGCAGTTTTCCAAGCGCCAGCGGCGGCGAGTTGATCCATTGCTGTGCGCTGATCTCGGGTGCCTGGATATATTCCTCGTTGACCTGCGCGAGAGCGAGGGCAGCCATCGCGGCCACCGCCAGTGCAATCGGCGCCAGCGTCCTGGTCGCTTTGTTCATCGCTACGCGGCCAAATCAATTCCAGGCGCCGGCGGCCCGTATCTGCCGGTGTCAAAACGTGAAATCACCGTCGCTTGACGCGGTCGTTGCGCGTACTTACCTTACCCTAGTAACGTATCAGATAGAGGATAAGTTCCATGGCCAACGACAATATCAAGCACGTCACCGACGCCAACTTTGAAGGCGAGGTGCTGAAATCCGGGACTCCCGTACTGGTTGACTTCTGGGCGCCATGGTGTGGACCGTGTAAGGCTATCGCGCCGTTGCTTGACGAGTTGGCCAACGACTATGCCGGCAAGCTGAAGATCGTCAAGATGAACGTGGACGAAAATTCGGCCACGCCGGCCCGCTACGGCGTACGCGGCATCCCGAACCTGCTAATTATCAAAGAGGGACAGGTTAAGGATCAGATCGTCGGTATGGTGCCCAAGGGACACCTGGTGCGCGCGGTCGATTCGGCCCTGGCGTAAGCATCCAAAGACTGGCAGTCACCTTGTAACGGGGCGACTCATTTTTAACGCGCGGCAAAGCCGCGGGCGAGCCATATTGGCGGCACGTCCGCGGCTTTTCCGTTATGAAACAATCAGTCAGTCAAGCAGGAGTCAGCGATGGCCAAGGCCAAAGATCCGGTTTGCAAGATGGAAGTTGACGAGCAGAAGGCGGCCGGCCAAAGCGTGCACAAGGGACACACCTATTATTTCTGCTCGAAGGTCTGCAAACAGAAGTTCGATCAGCATCCCGATCGTTACATCGCGGTCTGACGCCGGCCCTGGATTCGCGGGTGCGCTTACGGCGTTGAACTGGCGCTCGGCGACTCGTGCGGCTCCAGTGACTGACGCAGCCAGTAGCGCATCAGCTCGGCGCGTTTGCGCTGGTAGATGGTTTTGACCTCGGGGGGGATATAGGCAATCAGCGCGTCCGTGTACTGCAATACCGGCGGCGCAAGCTGCGACTGTTTGAGCAGAGCGGTGTCGGTGGGAAGCGCCGCCGTCATCATCATCAGCAACAATCCTATCAGCGCCAGCGCGATCGCGCCGCCAACCGCGCCGCCCAACAGCCGGTCCACCCATCCCAGGCTGGCGGTGCGAACCAGCCGCATCAGAATGCTTCCGGCGGTTTGAACAATGATGAGCACGATCAGGAACACGATCGCGTAGCCGATAACCGCCGCCAAAGTGGGCGTGACCGGGACGTACCTCAACGTAATATCGCGAGCGGCAGGATAGTAGATCGAGGCGAAGTAAATTGCGGCGGCCAGCGCGACGATTGACGTAATCATCCGCAGTACGCCGCGCCCCAGGCCTGACAGCACTCCAATGCCGCCGGCCACAACAATCGCCACATCCAGACCATTCATGGCCGTGGCAGCCTACACTATCAGTGCCGCATCGATCGACACCTGCGGGATCGGGAGCTTAAGACGCACGCTCTTCGGCCTGCGCCCGTGCTTGTGCTTAAATGGTTGCCATGGACCGGACCTGCATTGACCAACTTGGCGGACACGTCGGCGAGGAAGTGACGCTCAAGGGGTGGCTTTACAACCGCCGCTCCAGTGGCAAAATCCATTTCCTGTTGCTTCGCGACGGGACCGGCATTTGCCAATGTGTCGCCTCGCGCGCCGACCTTGGCGCGGAGAGCTTCGAAGCGGCTGACCATCTGGGCCAGGAGAGCGCTCTGGAGGTGACAGGTACGGTGCGGGAAGATCGGCGGGCGCCGGGCGGTTACGAGTTGTCGGTGCGGCTGCTCCGGGTGGTTTCTTCGGCTAGCGATTATCCCATCACTCCCAAGGAGCACGGCGTCGCCTTTCTGCTCGACAAGCGGCACCTGTGGGTGCGCTCCTCACGCCAGCACGCCATCCTGCGCATCCGCTCGGAAATCGAAGCCGCATGCCGCGACTTCCTGGAGCATCGCGGCTTTTTGCTGTTCGACTCCCCGATCCTGACGCCGGCGGCGTGCGAGGGCACCACCAACCTCTTCGAAATCGACTACTTCGGCGAGCGCAAGGCCTACCTGACCCAGAGCGGCCAGCTTTACGCCGAGGCCGGTGCGCTGGCCTTTGGCAAGGTTTACTGCTTTGGCCCCACGTTCAGGGCGGAAAAGTCCAAGACCCGGCGCCATCTGACGGAGTTCTGGATGGTGGAACCGGAGGCCGCGTTTTTTGAACTGGCCGATGATATGGACCTCGCCGAGGACTTCGTGGCCTATATCGTAGCCCGGGTGTTGGAGCGGCGCCGTGCGGACCTCCAGGTGCTGGAGCGCGATATCAGCAAGCTGGAATGCGTGACCAAACCTTTTCCGCGCATCAGTTATGACGATGCGATCGCGAAGCTGAAGGCCAAGGGCTTTCCCATCCAATGGGGCGACGACCTCGGCGGCGACGAGGAGACCGCAGTCTCGGAAGAATTCGACCGTCCCGTGATGATCCATCGTTATCCCACCCAGTGCAAAGCCTTCTACATGAAGCAGGATCCGGCGCGCCACGAGGTGGCGTTATGCGTGGATATGCTCGCTCCCGAAGGTTATGGCGAAATTATCGGCGGTGGGCAGCGCGAGGACGACTATGAAACGCTCAAAGGCAAGATAGAGAGTCATCAACTGCCGTTGGAAGCGTTCCAATGGTACCTGGATCTGCGCCGCTACGGGTCGGTGCCGCATGCTGGTTTTGGGATGGGGATCGAACGGGTGGTTTGCTGGCTGTGCGGCGTGCATCATGTACGCGAGGCGATTCCGTTCCCACGGATGATGGAGCGGCTGGAGCCTTGAGGGCTGGAGCTTCAGAGCTGTTGAGATCGATAATAAATGGTTTGGAAATTCAAATCTCCGCTGTGAAAATAATGAAGCAGGCTATATTCACGATATTCGCGGTCGCGGCGGCGGCGATAGTCGCCGGATGCGCGTCCGGCCCGGGCGGCGCCAATTCCCCGGGCGCCAATTCCGCTGTCACCTCGTCGGCCGGTCAGCAGCAGACCAGTCCGCCGGCCGACTCGCCTTACAGTCAGCCCCTGATGGCGACGGGCGGCGACATGGTCATGCTGGACGTCACCTCAGGGGGCATTGCAGCCTGAGCGTGCGGCTGTTAGCCATATTTGACGACCAAATTCAGAGCATAATCGGAACGCCGCCGGCGCCGCATTGACGCCCGTCGTGAATCGTTACGTCGCTCTGACTGAACCCCGGATCACACATGGAAAACATCGAAAAGCTAATTACCAGGTGGCAGCTTCATCCCGTTGTTGATCATTTCTCGATCGCGCTTTTGGTGGTTGCGGTACTGATCGATATCGTCGCGCTGATCTTCTCGCAAAGGCCGTCGCTGCGACATACCGCCCTTACTTTGATGATCATTGGCGCAATCGCGGCGGCAGCTTCGTACGGATCCGGTGACATGGAGGGCGATCGCGTCTGGGACCTGGTCAGTGGCAAGGCGCACGATGTGCTGAAGCTGCACGCGCAACTTGGCTATTACCTAATGATCGCGTTCGCGGTGCTCGCGCTGTGGCGAATCCTGATCGAGCTGCTGGCGTTCATGCAGGGCACCCGTCAAATCTATCTGGCGTTGGCGGTGGTGGCGGTCGGAGTACTGCTCTACCAGGGCAGCCTCGGCGGAGAACTGGTTTACACCTTCGGCGTCGGCACCGGCCCGATGGCTGCGGGCGCGGTAAGGGCGATGGCGGAGGAAACGCCGGCAGCCGCGCAGTCCGGCGCACCAGCGTCTCCGACCGCAATTCCCACCGTTTACGTTCCAACCGCAGTCCCGACCGCGGCTGCCACCGAAGCTCCGGCCTCGCCGACCGCGGAACCAACCTCGTCGGAAAAACCTGCCGGCGAAGGCGAGGGCAAGAGTCCTGAACCGTCGGCCAAGCCGTCGGTATAAGCGCAAGCAAAAGGGCCACAGTTCGGACTCGACGCACGCGCTAATCACGCGGAGATTGTTAGGCCGGCACCGATTCTGCCGCGGTGGATCTGCGATGCTTCAACTCAACGGTGCGCTGACGACGGTGATTGTTGCCGGCTTTCTCTTGGCCGGATGTGCGCCGGCGGCTCCTTCGCACTTCAGCACCCAGCTCGATATCAGCGGCGGAATCGGCCCCGGAGATCCGGTTACGCACGTGGGCGCGACCATCGGCCGGGTAACCGGAGTCGCACCGATCTCCGGCGGCGATTCGGAAATCGGCTTCGAAGTTGATCATTCCCATGCCGGCGAGATCCGCGAAGACACGATCATGGTGCTTTCGAGCAACAACGGCGAGCCTTCCCTGGATGCGTTTAACTCCGAGGTAATGAGCCCGGCAGCGCCTTCCGGTTTCCCGCTTGATGGCGCCTCCAGCCAAACCGAACTTCAGCTCTTTCTATCTGCGCGCGGCGGCCCCGGCAACTACGGCCAGATGTTTGCGGATTTTATCAAGCCGCTTAACCCCGCGTCCGGCCCGCCCGCCGCACCCTCTCCGGCCGAGGTGCAGATGCAAAATCTCCTGACCCAGTTCTCGCAGCGCACGGTGGCGGCCGCAGCGGCAAGCTCGCCGGCTACCCACGCACAGCTCGATCAGATGCGGCGCGACGCTGAAGGAGTGATGCGCCAGTTGCGCCGCAACGGCAAGACCGCAGAGGCTGACCGCCTGCAGCAGCAGGTGGACGTAACACTAAGCGGCGTAGGTGCGCCTCCCAGCACGCTGACTATCCCGCGGAAAAATCCGGTTGGCCCTTGAGCGCAGGGTGCGCCTCCCTGCCAAACCAAATGGCGGGCAGCGGCGTTCGCCTTCGACCACTAACATCCAGCACTTCCTGGGCGCCTGATCCGGCCCGCTTGCACCCTACTTTCGGCGCGGGAAACGACTAAAATGCGATCGATGCAAACCGGGTCCGCGCAAAGAGTGGACGACGACGTGCTGGCCTCCGAGGAGGGGGGCTCGCGATGGTACGCTGCTGGCGCGGTGGCGCTCGCGGCGCTGCTGTTCCTGGCCCGGCTGGGTGTGCGCGCATTGTGGGCGTCGGAGGGTCGATGGGCGGAAGTGGTGCGAGAGATGGTGCTTAACGCCAACTATTTCTGGCCCACCATCAACGGCAGATTGTACTACGACAAGCCGCTGCTTTCGTACTGGTTCATCGTCGCTGCCACCTGGGTGACCGGCGGCGTTAATGAAACTGCCGCGCGCCTGCCTTCCGCGATTTTCGGGTTGGCGGGTGTTGTGCTGATTATCGCCATGGCGCGCCAGCTCTATGATCGCACGACCGCCGCATTGGCGGGCTTCATTCTTGCGACCAGCTTCAGCTACGTCTTCTATTCGCGCCACGCCTCCGCGGATATCGAGACCACCACCGGCGTGCTTGCAGCTCTAATGCTGTTCGTATGGCATCGGCAGCGTCCGGACGGATGGTGGGTGGTGTGGCTATGGCTAGTGATGGCCGTAACCTCTCTGACCAAGGGGCTGATGGGTTTCGCGCTGCCGCTCATGGTGCTCGTGTTGTACTCGCTGCTCGAAGAAGGTAGCGGAACTTTGTACGCACAGGTTACGAGCGGCGGGTTGAAAGAGAAGTGGGCGTGGCTGAGCGAACGATTGGCCTGGTTGCTGAATCTCAAGACGCCGTTCGCGATTGTTGCCGCCGCCGCCCTCTACTACCTGCCCTTCGCGGTTTCCAACGGCCGCGCCCATTCCGAAGCCGGCCTGTACATGGTCTTCCGCGAAAACGTGGTGCGCTTCTTCAAACCCTTCGACCATCGCGGCCCGATCTATCTCTACCTGTATGTGCTCTTCGGACTGATGGTGCCGTGGTGTGTTTTCATTCCCGCCGCGCTGCTTGAAGTGCATCGCAAGCTGCGCCGGGGCGTGGACCGGGCGGCGCTGGGCCGCGCGGACCTATTCGGAGTGGTCTACTTCTGGGGGACGCTCGCCTTCTTCACCATCTCCCGCTCCCGCCGCTCCTACTATCTGCTGCCGATTCTGCCGGCCACCGCGTTGGTGATTGCCCGCCTGCTATCCCAGCGCGCGGCCGAACTCTGGGCACCCGCACGCCGCCTGATGTACCTCGGCTATATCGTCCTGGCAGTCGCGCTGGTTGGATTCGGAATTGGTTTCCTGCTGCCGGATTCACTGCGTCCCGCACTCCTGCGTCCGCTGCCTCCCTCTCCCGCACGCCTAATCTTCCTGTTCGGATGGCTGATCTGTCTAGGCTCGATTTGGTATGTCAGGCGTGCCACCAGCGTGCGCGCGGTCGCCATCTCGACCGCCGTCGTCGCTTACCTGGCCATGTTCTTTCTCTTCATCGTGGCGATGCCGCAGGCGGAAGCTTACCGTTACGAGCGCTCGTTCGCGCGGGCAGTGCGCACCAACCTGGACGGCAACACCGGCCAGCTCGCCTTCTTCCGGATTTGGGGCCCGGGGTTGGTCTATTACCTGTCGATGCCCGCTCCGGTACCGCTGTTCAATTCGTCTGAGCAGGTTGCCGATTTTGCACAGAGTAAGGGTGGCGCATGGGTGATCACCCGGGCGAAGGACGTGTCCGACCTGAAGCTGAACACGGAGCTAAGCGCGTCCGAACCCGAGGCGGCGTGGGATTCGCCCTCCGAAAACGGCAGCCGTTACGTGCTATTGCGGGTGAAGTAGCATCCTCGGCAAGAGTTACGGGCGGCGCGGCTGGTTGCGTTCAGGTTGTTGCGACTTAACCCCAACAAACGGATAGGGGTACCCGAAACTGTGCACAAATTGCGGTATAATGATATTGCCCGGTTGAAAAATTCGCATTACAAAAATTGTCGCCTAGAGAATAGGCAGGTAGACTTACAGTTTGTGCAGGGTTTGGACTGATTTAGGAAGTTTCGGAGCGGCTTAGTTCTAAATCTCGGAGCTCGTTTTCATCGGCTCGGTGGGGCATGTAATTTGCGGGGTTGGATCGTCGATGCGGACCGCGACCGAGTGGTGGCGGCTATTGCGCATCCGGAAATCCCGGCAGCACGCTGAAAGGCCGCGCGCTAATGGCTGTTTCACCAAAGACTGATTTTGGCCGGACAGAGTTTCCGGTTTCGGACGCCAACCGGCTGCTCTTCACGACGCTGGTCGAGCATCATCTGCGCTTCACCTTGGCCAAGCGGCGCATCCTCCTCGCCAGTCAGGATTGGTACAACGCCACCGCGATGGCGGTGCGTGACCTGTTGGTCGAGAAGATGCTCTCGACCTGGGCGCGCTTTGAACGTACCAACGCCAAGAAGCTGTACTATCTCTCCGTTGAATTCCTCATCGGGCGCTCCCTTGAGAACAATCTATTCAACCTCGGCATCATTGATGTCTGCCGCGATTACCTGGCCGAAAACGGCGTCGACCTCCAGACCCTCTTTGACGAGGAGCCCGACGCGGCCCTTGGCAACGGTGGCTTGGGCCGACTGGCGGCCTGCTTCCTGGACTCGCTCGCGTCCCTGGACATGCCTGGGTACGCATACGGTATCAACTACGAATTCGGGCTGTTCCGCCAGGAGATCCGCGACGGCTACCAGGTAGAGCGGCCGGATAGCTGGCGGCGCAGCGCCTCGCCCTGGCTACTGCCCCGTCCCGAAGAGTCGATCCAAATCCCGGTATATGGCCGCATTGACCATCGCTTCGATCGCGACGGGGAATATGTGCCGGTGTGGGTCGAATCGCGCGTGCTGGTGGGCATGCCTTCGGATCTGCCGATTTCCGGCTATGGCGGCCGCACGGTTAACTTCGTCCGCCTGTACTCGGCCGGCGCTTCCGACGAATTTGACATGCAGATCTTCAACGCCGGCGACTACATGAAGGCGGTCGAGCAGAAGATGGTGACCGAGACCATCTCCAAAGTGCTCTACCCCACCGATGACGTCGCCGCCGGGCGCGAGCTGCGGCTGCTGCAGGAGTATTTCTTCGTGGCCTGCGCGATGCGCGACATTGTGCGCTCCTTCGTGCGGCGCGGCGACGACTTTATCGACCTGCCGGCCAAGATCGCGATCCAGCTCAACGACACCCATCCGGCGTTGGCGATCGCGGAACTGATGCGCCTGCTTATGGATCATTATGAGGTGCCATGGGTTACGGCCTGGGACATCACGCGCTCGACCTTCGCCTTCACCAATCACACGCTGATGCCCGAGGCGTTGGAGCGCTGGCCGCTTAGTCTGCTGGAGCGCGTAGTGCCGCGACATCTACAGATCATTCGCGAGATCAACCGGCGATTTTTGGCGGAAGCGATCACTGTCTGGCCCGATGACCCGGAGCGTTGCGCGCGGGTTTCTATTATCGAGGACGGCCGCGACCCGCAGGCGCGGATGGCGCATCTCGCGATCGTCGGCAGCCATTCGGTAAACGGCGTTTCCAAGCTGCATTCGGATCTAATCAAAACCCGCCTGGTGCCGGGGTTCTACGAGCTGTGGCCGGAGCGTTTCAGCAACAAGACCAACGGTGTGACTCAGCGGCGATGGCTCCTGATGGCCAATCCTGGCCTGGCCAATCTGCTGTGCGAAACCATCGGAGCAGGCTGGATCACGGATCTCGAACATCTGCATCATCTCGAACCGCTGGCCGGCGACGCGGCTTTCCAGGAGCGCTTTGCCGCTATCAAGCGAGTCAACAAGGAACGTCTTGCCACCACCGCCAAGCGGATCGCTGACGTTGACGCTGACCCGGCCTCGATTTTCGACGTGCAGGCCAAGCGGATCCACGAGTACAAACGCCAGCTCCTGATGGCGTTGGGCATCGTCCATCAATATCTGAGCCTGGTTGAGGACGGAATCGAACCGCCCGCTCCGCGCACTTACATCGTGGCGGGCAAGGCGGCGCCGGGGTACTGGGCGGCGCGGATGCTGATCAAGCTGATCAACAACCTGGGCGCCGTGATCAACAATGACGTCAAGACCCACGGCCTTATCAAAGTGGCGTTCCTGCCCGATTACCGCGTTTCGCTGGCCGAAAAGATTATCCCGGCGGCCGACGTCTCCGAGCAGATCTCAACCGCCGGCCGCGAAGCCTCGGGCACCGGCAACATGAAGTTCGCGATGAACGGCGCGCTTACGATCGGTACGCTGGACGGAGCGAACATCGAAATCCGTGAGGCCGTGGGTGAGGACAACATCTTCATCTTCGGCCTGACCGCGGAACGAATCGCGGAACTTGGCGCCCAGCGGGCATATCGTCCGATCGACTACTATGAATCCGATCCGCGGCTGCGCCGGGTCCTCGATGAATTGACCTCCGATCGCTTCTGCCCCAACGAGCCGGGGCTTTTCCGCTGGATTCGTGATTCGCTGCTGTATGCGGACGATTATTTCCTGCTTGCCGATTTCGGTTCCTATATCGATACACAGGCGGAAATCTCCAGCGAATTCGTTCGCCCCAATGTGTGGACGCGCAAGGCGATCCTTAACGTCGCGCGCATCGGGCGCTTCTCCAGCGACCGCACCGTAGCCGAGTACGCGCGGGAGATCTGGCACCTGCCCAGTATCTAAGCCCGAAACGATCTCGCGCAAAGAGCGGCACATCTCAGTCTCTTCTCTCAGTATGGCCGCGAGGTTAAGTGCGCGGGATTAAGACGCGTTCTATAAACTAGCTATCGAGCAAACAAGTGCATTGACTCGTTTTCGGCTGCCTGCTAGCAACAGTCTCAGACCTGAGCGCAAGTAGCCTGTTCGTGATCCGATTTCGAACCCTGCAGGGGATCGACTGAAGGCTTCAAGCCCCTGCGTTTAAAGAACTGGGGAGTAATGATCATGACACGAAGGTTTCAGGCCGCGGATCTGACCGTCCTGATCGCGCTTTCATTTTTGTGGCTGGCGGGCAACGCAGCGGCCGCGCCATTCAACTTCGATGACGGCGCCCGCTACAAGGCCGAAGTCGACGCCAGCTCCTCGGAGACGATCCCTCCTGGCACACAGATCACTGCGGCCAACTGGAAGCAGTATCAGAACTTCATGCCGGTCGGACTTCAGGCCCTGTATAGCGGGCAGTACGGATTCAAAGTCGGCGACGGTTCGGACTTCGCCATTGATGTAGGCCCGACCATCGCCACGCCTCTACCCAAGGAAGTTCAGAGCAACGCCGAAAAATATGGCCATCAGGCGCGCTTGGTAAAGCTGCCCACGGGCGGATACGGAGTCGAGGGCTACGTGGCCGGAATGCCGTTCGCCAACCCCTCCGAGCCCGACCTCGGCACCAAGATCATGTTCGATCTGTGGTATGACTTTTGGCCCTTCCTGATTAGTTACCACAGCCATTTCTTCATTGAGGATCGCTACGGCAACACCACCCCCGAAGAATCGATCGCCACGACCTGGCAACTTATGCATTTGAGCGATTCGCCCTACCCGGTGAATCAGCCTTACGCCGAGGGCTTCTATCACAACACCCGCGATCTGCTGCTGATCCCCGAGCAAAGCAAATACACGACCGCTTTGGACATGCAGCGCGACGATCCCAGCGCGGTGCAGGAAACCTATGTGTTCCTGCCTTCGCTGCGCCGCCCGCTGCGGCTTTCCAGCGCCGCGCGATGCTCTCCGATTTTGGGCACCGACTGGGCGCAGGATGACAACGCCGGCGGGATCGCGTTCCAGGTGGGGCTGTTCACTTCCACGCTTCTGGGCGAAAAGAAGGTGCTGGCGATCGCCCATGCCGATATCGCGGCGGGCACCGGCGATCGCGCCAATCTCGACAAGGTGCTGCACACCGGACTTCCCGTTCCCGGCTGGCCGCGAGCTTCGATGGGCAAATGGGAGGTGCGCGACGTTTACATAATCGACGTCCGGCCAATCGACAAGAACTATTGCTACGCCCACAAGGTGTTCTACGTGGACAAGCAGATGTGGACCACCCTGTTTTATGAAACCTATGACAAGCAGGATAAGCTGTGGAAGGTAAACAAGAACTCGCTGGGGTTGGTAAAGCTTAACAACGGCGAGAACGCGATCATCTCCGCGGCCACCGAGGACGCGATTTGGGATCTGCAGAACACCCACGCCAGCGTCAGTACGATCGGAACCGTTCCTGACATCGACAAGGACGCGTCGGCCGAGTTGCAAGACGCCCAGACCTTTGCCTTCCCTGGCGGCCTGTCGCGTATCATGCGTTAGGCGCCTTCTTTCAGCGCTGATAGTTGCGGGGCCGGAACATTGCCGGCCCCGCTTTTTTTTGGGAGTCCGCTGTTCCGTTCAAATTAGCTATTCAGCAAGCAAGTACGTTGACTCATATCCGGCCCATTGATAGCTGAGATGATGGTGCGCGGTAATCTCGCGCCCCGCAATAAAATCCGCATGGATGAAAAAACCCTGCGTTCAAGGGAGTGCACTGGAGAATATGGTCATGACTCGATGGTTTAAGGCGGCGGGCTTGGCCGCCTTGGGAGCGCTTTCATTGCTATGGATGGCCGGCAACGCTGCGGCGCAGCAGGTTTCGTTCGATAATGGCGCCCGCTACAAGGCCGAGGTTGATGCCAGTTCCTCGGAGACGATCCCGCCGGGCACGCAGATCACCACCGCCAACTGGAAGCAGTATCAGAACTTTCTGCCGGTCGGGCTTCAGGCCATGTTCAGCGGCCAATACGGGTTCAAGGTCGGGGACGGATCCGACTTCGCCCTCAACGTCGGGCCGACCGTGGCCACGCCCCTGCCCAAGGAGGTTCAGACCAACGCCGAGAAACATGGGCATCAGGCGGAGTTGGTGAAGTTGGCCAACGGCGGCTACGGAATCAAGGGCTACGTGGCGGGGATGCCGTTCGCCAACCCCAGCGAGCCGGAATTGGGTACCAAGATCATGTTTGACCTGTGGTACGACTTCTGGCCGTTCCTGATCAGTTACCACAGCCATTTCTTCATCGAGGACCGCTACGGCAACACCACTCCGGAAGAATCGATTGCCACGACCTGGCAACTGCTGCATCTGAGCGATTCGCCCTATCCGATCAATCAGCCCTACGCGGACGGTATCTATCACAGCACCCGCGACCTGCTGCTGATTCCGGAGCAAAGCAAGTACACGACTGCGCTGGACTTGCAGCGGGATGACCCGAGTGCGGTGCAGGAAAGCTATGTCTTTCTGCCTTCTCTGCGCCGTCCGCTGCGGCTTTCCAGCGCCGCGCGCTGCTCGCCGATTCTGGGCACCGACTGGGCGCAGGATGACAACGCCGGTGGTATCGCGTTCCAGCTGGGTCTGTTCCACGCCAAGTACCTGGGCGAGAAAAAGGTCCTTGCGATCGTGCATGCGGACATCGCGGCCGGCACCGGCGATCGCGCCAACCTCGACAAGGTACTGCACACCGGGCTTCCGATTCCAGGATGGCCTCGGGCGGCGATGGGCAACTGGGAACTGCGCGACGCCTACGTGATCGACGTTCAGCCGCTCAACAAGGATTACTGCTACGCCCACAAGGTGTTTTACGTGGACAAGCAGAACTGGGGCGCGCTTTACTACGAAACCTACGACAAGCAGGAGAAGCTGTGGAAGGTAAATAAGAACTCCCTGGGAATGATCAAGCTTAACAACGGCGAAACCGTGACCGTTCCCGCCGCCACCGAGGATGCGATCTGGGATCTGCAGAATACCCACGCCAGCGTTAGCACCATCGGCACCGTCCCCGAAATTGACAAGGACGCCTCCGCCGAACTGCAGGACGCTCAGACCTTTGCCTTCCCCGGCGGTCTATCGCGTATCATGCGCTAACATACCCGAGCACACACGCGGGGCCGGAAACAATTCCGGCCCCGCAACGACAGTTTTCTAACCGGTCCAAGCCGTGACTCCGGGCAACTCATGCTCCGCGCTACTTGAGTTGTGTCATTGCACCAACGAGCGGCAGCGAGGGCAATGGAGGAATCGACGCGAAACGATTCTTGTCTGTTAGACGTTCCTGACAAATCGCTTCACGTTGACCCCTTCCTTGCTCGGGGTGACAAAGAAAAGCCCCCGCGCGGGCAAGCAAGCGTTTGCCTTCGATTCGCGGGCCATGCCACGTGCCTTGCGATTTCCTTTTTCTTCACAAGCAGACGTCTATCTTCGCTCAAAATGGATATGGTAGACGTAACCGGCGCCTTGAGGGCGCCCAACGATCATCTCGTATCAGGCTTTAAAGGGAATGCCGACAGAGAATTCTGACGAACACAAATGCGCTGCCATTGTCGCGGAGAACGCCGGCAAGCTGCTTATGGTTCCCCGCCTGAGCGGGCTGCTCACGGGCAAGGCTCTGGGCGCGGTTGGCGATGCGATTTCAAACACCTTCATCACCAGGATTATCCGCGAAACCTATCCCGATGACGGGATGCTGTCCGAAGAGGACAAGGACGACGAATTGCGCCTGAGCCGGCAGCGGGTTTGGGTAATCGACCCGCTGGACGGAACGCGCGAGTATTCGGAAGGACGCGCCGACTGGGCCGTGCACGTGGCGCTGGTAAAAGATGGGGTTCCGGCCGCGTGCGCCGTAAGCCTGCCAGGTCTGGGGCAGATTTTTTCCACCGCCCACCCACCTCCAATTACGCCAGCGGCGCCTGGCCGTCTCCATATCGTGGTCAGCCGCACGCGTCCGCCTGAGGTTGCGCAAAAGGTGGCAGAGTTGCTGGGCGGGGAATTAGTGCACATGGGTTCTGCGGGCGCCAAGGCGATGGCGGTGGTGCGCGGCGAAGCGCACGCCTATATTCACGGAGGCGGGCAATTCGAATGGGATTCGGCGGCACCTGCCGGAGTCGCCGCCGCCGCCGGTCTGCACGTATCGCGGCTGGACGGCTCGCCGCTGCGTTACAATCAACCCGATCCGTATCTGCCCGACCTTATCATCTGCCGCCCCGAACTGGCGGCCGATATCCTCAAGGCCGTGGCGGCGCCGGAGTAACGTCACACTGCGCCGGGGGCTGCGGAGCCGCGGGTTGCGAATCCACATCCGCAAGGATCCCATGCGAGATCTCTCACCTCATTGGGGGTAATGCTTTGCGACTGGTGGCGTCTCGACGCTACGGCGCGGTCGCCACGTCGGCGCTCCATTCGTCCAGCCATCGAAAGCCTACGGCCAACAAGGTTGGCCCCAGGAAGACGCCGACGAAGCCGAAGGCGGTCGCTCCGCCCAGCACGCCCAGCAGGACCAGCACCAGCGGAAGGGTGCCGCCGCGACTGATCAGCAGCGGCTTGATGAAGGCGTCGATCGCGCCGTGTGCCGCGATCGACCACAGCAGGAGAAAGATTCCCGCCGCGTGGCTTCCATGATGCAGCAGCCAGAACACGGCGGGGATCCAGATGACGGCCGGTCCGAAGGGAATAATCGACAACGCGAAGGTCAGGAAGGCGAGCAGGAAGGCGCCTGGGACTCGGGCTATGGCAAACCCCATTTCTGCCACCAATCCCTGCACCAGCGCGGTTCCCAGAATGCCGAAAATGACCCCTATGATGGTGGTCTGCGCAACCGCGAGCATCCGACCGCCGCGGTCCGCTCCCGCGATCCGGACGACTACCACGCGCAGGCGCACGGCCAGGGTCTCGCCGTCGCGGTAGAGAAAGAACGCCACAAACAGCGCCAGCAGCGTTTGCAGCATGCCGTGTCCGATCGCGCGGACAACGCGGACGGTCGCGCCTCTGGCCTGCTCCATCAGATGGGAAACTTCCTGTGCGCGGCTGGCTTCCTGATCCGGGGTGGGCTCTTCCCAATAAAGTTTAAGACGGGGACCGACAGTGGGCAGATCGGCAAGCCATTGCGGCAGCGGCGGCGGCCATTCGTCGATTTCCCGCGCCACGGTTTTGGTGACCACCTTGGCCTGTTCGGAAAGGCTCCAGAACGCGATCGCAAACGGCGCCACGGCCACAACCGCGAGGCTGAGAGTCATCAGCAGCGCCGCGAACCAGCGCCTGTAGAACAGGGTCTGTTTGAGGCGCTCATAAAGCGGCCAGGTGGACAGGCACAGCACCACGGCCCACAGAATCGCCGAGGCAAACGGCAGGAGCACCTTGAGAGATCCGAGCACGACCAGCAACACTACGCCGGCCGCGGCCGCGACTTCGATCCAGCGGCGCTGGATTACTCCGGAGTCCTGCGGTAGCTCTTCCATCCATTCCTGTTTACGTCAGCACTCGCCGGCTATCAAAACGGTGCCGAGCCGATCTTTGCACACGCCTGCTCAGCGGCAGGGTCCGAGGTACGACATAATGACGCGGAATCCGACTCTCCGGCAGGGCGGGGCGGAGATTTATTTAGCGCGATTGACCGCGCGAAAGATCGCTCGGGTATGGGCTTGGGAAATAGGCGCGGGCGCTCGCCAGCCCATCGATGGAGGGCTCGGCGGCCCGCCCCACATCTTTGTCGGTATATTTTGATCTCTGAAAGATTCTCTCTTACTGGGGGCGGCGGAGGAATCGACGCGAAGCGATGGTCTGCTCAGCCCTCCCAGATTATCGCTTCCCGGTGACTTCCCGGCTTCGCTCGGGATGACAAAGAAAAGCCCCGTGCCATCAAAGCACCCTTCACGAGGCAATATACAAACACCAGAAGCCGGAGGCGCGGCTAGGACAGGACGCGCGTCCCGCGGCCCGGCAAATTTCGGGTGCTTAATCCAGCCCGAGGCGTTCGCGGCCTTCCGGCGATATCATCTGGGGGTTCCAGGGAGGATCCCATACCAGGTCCACGTTGGCTTCCGATACTCCCGGCAAACCCATGATCTTCTGCTTGGCGTCAAAGGCGATCGACGCGCCCATGCCGCAGCCTTGCGCGGTCAACGTCATCTTTACGTCCACCACGCTGCCGCCCTCGGGCTGCGTCGTGACGGTCATACCGTAAACAAGTCCGAGATCCACGATATTGACCGGGATCTCCGGGTCATAGCAGGTCTTGAGCTGATCCCAGACCATGGACTCCAAGTCTCCCCCGCCGGCCGATTGTGCGGCCACTGCAGCGTCGGGGTCCTTGCCCAGCGCGTCGGCGTCTTTGCCGGCAATCCGGAACATCCCGCCGTAGACAGGCGCCTGGACAGTAAAGGTTCCGCCCAGCGACTGGCTGATGGTAACTTCGGTGCCCGCTTTGAGCCGGACGGTGTCACCCGACGGCACCTGCACCGCATCGCAATCCCGGCTGAGCTCGACTCTTTCCATGATTGGTCTCCTGCCAATTAATCCTAAGGCGCGTGGGCCGCTCACGCCACCCCCAACCTCCACGGCACGGGGCGGCTGTGAAAAAAATTTTTGCTGCGCGGACTAACCGAATAGCGAACCCGCATAAATCGTCTTACATTAAGCTTGGGCGAACCATGAAAAAAGGTGACCACGCCTGGCCATCGGCTATCACCGTCGTGGGCGCTTGAAGGAGAAAAATGCTGTAAATCAGCGGTCTTTCAACATCGCCAGTCAGGCCCACACCGAATCCGCTGATGGCACGAGCCATGCGGTAGCAGCTCTCCGTGACGCTGGCGTGCAAAAAAGACGGCCCCGGAGCTGCGAACCTTCCCGTGCGTGGTTAGAATAGGTAGGTACGCATGGGCATTTGACTTAAATTACGCACCTGACCTAGACTCGCCAACTCGAATGGTGTCGTCGTACCGTCTTCACATGTTGGCCGCGTCCGGGTCAAGAAGCGGCGCCTGCCCGAGTCAGATTTGCTCGAGGTGTCTGGAAATCGGATGAAGCATAAATACGAAGGCAAGGATCTTCAGGGTCTCGTCGACCTCGGACGAGAGCAGGGCTATCTGACCTTCGACCAGGTTAACGACTTTCTGCCCCAGGATGTCGCCTCTCCGGGCGATCTGCGGGCGGCGTTGGAGAGCTTTGAGGACATGGATATCAAGGTCCTCGACGAAGTTCCCAGCGAGGGCACTGAAGTCGAAGCCGAGGCCGAAACCAAGGAAGAGCCCGAAGAGGAGGCCGTTGACAATCTCAGCGAGTCCTCCGACCCGGTCCGCCTCTACCTCAAGGAAATGGGTAACTTCCAGCTCCTCACCCGGGAGCAAGAGGTGGAGATCGCCAAGCGCATCGAGGCCGGTGAGAAAGAGGTCGAGGAGGAGGTCCTCAAGTCTCCGATCATGCTCGACCACATTATTCATGTCGGTGAGCGAGTCGAATCGGGCGAGGCCGACCTGCGCGATATCTTCGAGGAAGCCGAGGAGACCGACTCCGACGAGGAGAAGGGTCCCGAAGCGGACGAAGCGCAGCGTGAGAAGCTGCTGACCTTTACCCGCAAACTGGCAAAGGTCCGCGAAAAGCTCGAGGAAACCGAAAAGAAGCTGCGCGAAAAGCCCGGTCCGAGAGTGAAGCCCAAGCTGGAAAAGCAACACGGGCGCTTCAGGCAGCGGATCAAAGACGAACTCAAGGCGATGCAGCTTTCCCCGCGCGTCGAGGATGCGGTCATCAATGAGATGAGGCGGCTTCTGCATGAGCATCGCAGAGGCCACCGGCTGATAACACACTACGAGTCGGCCACCGGCAAGAGCAAGAACCAGTTGATGCGCGAGGCTGCGGAGTCCGAAGGCCGCCACTCGCTGCGGGTCAACGGAACGCGCCAGAGTCTGGGCGATATCGCGGCGCGAATCCGTGAGGCCCAGCGCAACATCAAAGATATCGAGCGCCGGGTAAAGGCCAGCGGCGAGGAACTGGGGCGTTCCCTGCTGACGATTGAGGCCGGGCAGGCCAAGAGCCGTCAGGCCAAGAAGGAGCTGACCGAGGCCAATCTTCGGCTGGTGGTAAGCCTCGGCAAACGCTACACCAACCGCGGCTTGGGCTTTCTGGATCTGATTCAGGAAGGCAACATCGGCTTGATGCGCGCCGTGGACAAGTTCGAGTACCAGCGCGGCTACAAGTTCTCGACCTACGCGACCTGGTGGATCCGTCAGTCGATGTCGCGCGCGATCGCCGACCAGGGCCGCACGATTCGTATTCCGGTGCACATGGTCGAGACCATCAACAAGTTGCTGCGCGTGACCCGGCTGCTGGTTCAACGGTTGGGCCGCGAGCCCACTCCGGATGAAATCGCGGGGCAGATGGAGATGCCGCTGGACAAGGTCCAGAAGGTGCTCAAGATCGTCAAAGAGCCGATTTCGCTGGAAACCCCCATCGGCGACGAGGAGGAAAGCTCGCTGGGCGATTTCGTCGAGGACGAGCTGGCTCCTTCTCCGGTTGAGGCTGCGATTCACACCAACCTGGGCGAGCAAACGCGCAAGGTGCTGGCCACTCTGACGCCACGCGAGGAACAGATCCTGCGCATGCGCTTCGGTATCGGCCAGAAGACGGACTACACGCTGGAGGAAGTCGGCAAGCAGTTCGCCGTCACTCGCGAGCGAATCCGGCAGATCGAAGCCAAGGCGCTGCGCAAGCTGCGCACTACGGCGCGCTCGCGCAACCTGGAGGGTTTCGTCGACCGCGAGTAGCGTTTCTGTCCCTTCGGCGCGGAATCACACGAGTATTCAAAAGGGGACCGTCCGAATGGACGGCCCCCTTTTTCATTTCACGTTCGACGCTACGAACTGCCAATTGACCACGTTCCAGAACGCCTCGACGTACTTGGGCCGCGCGTTTCGGTAGTCGATATAATAGGCGTGTTCCCAAAAGTCGCAGGTCAGCAGCGGGCGCAGACCGCGGGTTAGTGGATTTTCCGCATTGGGAGTCTTTTCGATCGCCAGCGATCCGCTGGTTTTCTGCACCAGCCAGGCCCAGCCGCTGCCGAACTGGCCCTCTGCCGCGGCGTCGAAGGCTTTTTTGAATTCCTCGAAGCTCTTGAAGTCGCGCTTGATGGCCGCCGCCAACTCGCCGCTGGGCGCTCCTCCCGCCTTGGGCGCCATGCATTTCCAGTAAAAGCTGTGGTTCCAATGCTGCGCGGCATTGTTGAAAATGGCGCCGTCCGCGGTCCGGACGATTTCCTCCAGCTGCATGCTGGCGAACTTGCCGTTGGCCACCAGCTCATTGAGCTTGGCGACGTACGCGGCGTGATGCTTGCCGTGATGATACTCCAGCGTCTCCTCAGAGATGTACGGGGCCAGTGCGTTCTTGGCGTAAGGTAATTTCGGAAGTTCAAAGGCCATATTCACTTCTCCTCTTGGTTGGCGGCAGGTTCGCACCCGGCTGCGCGAGGCGAACTGATACCGTTGCAACCGGTTAAGACGAATGTTGGCGGGCGCTTTACACGCTCCGGGCTTTGAATCTAAGCGAGTTGAAACAGCAGCAATAAATCAACTAATGCATGCAGCATTCCGAAGTACACTTCTTTATTTCAAGGTTATGGCCGCTGGCCGCCGCCGTCAAGAATTTTTCTTCGCCAACGCCACACCTTTTCCTGATTGCGCATACGCACGATGTTTATCTGCTTTTGCGCCGGATTTGGCGTATCTTTCGCCGGTTCAAGGCAACATACTCGATGTAGATGCAAAATGGCCCGCGAGTCTAAAAGAAAACCGCTCAAACCTTGACGTTACCTTAAAAACTTGATTGATGGCTGCTGAACGAAAACGAATGCGCGGCTGGTTGAGGAGCGCTTACTTCTGGGAAGGAGGACGGTATGGATGCGTTCTACATGTTGTTGCGGTGGCTGCACTTCCTTTTTGGGATCACCTGGATAGGCATTCTCTACTATTTCAACTTTGTACAGGTTCCGTTCTTCGCCGAAACCGACCCCGCGGTCCGCAGCGGAGCAGTTCAGAAGTTGGTTCCGCGCGCGTTGTGGTGGTTCCGATGGGGCGCAATGGGCACCGTTATCGTGGGCCTTCTCTATCTGCTCTTTTGGTGGGGCCAGCGGCTGGACTGGGCGATCACTTCCTGGACGGTGGCCATCCTCACCGGCGGCACCTTGGGAATTATCATGTTCCTCAACGTATGGCTGGTGATCTGGCCCAACCAGCAAATCGTTATCGCGTCGGCGGTCACGGTGGCGGGCGGCGGACAAGCCGATCCCAAGGCTGCCCCGGCCGGACGGCGCGCGGGTCTCACTTCGCGCACCAATACCGTGTTCTCCATTCCGATGCTCTTCTTCATGGGAGCGGCGAGCCATTACAATATTGTCGGTAACGTGACTTCCGGCGGGGTCGCGGGCTGGGTGATCCTGGTGGGCATCCTAATTGCCCTGGTTGAGATCAACGCGCTGACGGGCAGCGCCGGACCGACCAAGAAGCCGCTCGACTCGGTGCAGGGTGCGCTCACTTCAGGATTCGTGGTCTGGCTGATCATCGTCATCCTGATCAAAATTACCCTCGGATAAGGCGCATCCGGATAAGCTCCGGAGGAGAGTCCATTGGCGGCGCGGCTCTTATCGAGGGCCGCGCCGTTATTTTTGCTCTTTGGCTGCCTGCAGGAAGGCGGTCAGATTGCCGATCTCTCCGGCGAGCTGGGGAAAGGCACGCATGCCGTGGGTCTTTCGCTGCGGTGTGTAACCCGGTGGATAGGAGAGGTGCAGCACCCGTGCCTGGATCAGGGCTCCGGATGATCCGGCGATTGCCGGGCCCTGGCTGCCGGGCAGGTTTGGATTGGGGTTGTGGCACACAACGCAGTTGGTCATGTACACGATCTTCCCGCGCTGCGCGGGCGTCTGCGGTCCTGAGGAGCAGCCGGCCAGCGCAGCCGTGATCAGCGACAGAGCGGCAAATCGGGCTCTGACCGAATGCCGCACGTTCTTTTCGCCGGCGGGAGAGCGTTCGCCCACGCATGGCGGCGCGAAAGGTCGGTAACGATCCATGTTAACGGCAAGGGGAGGAGAGGTATCGATTAACCCTCGCCGGCCGGCCAGGATTCCTCAAGTTCACGTGCTATCGAGCGCATCGGCGAAACCCTGCTGCCGCTGCCGGAAATCATCGCCCCGAACATCTTGCGGAGGCGTGTGAATGCGCTGGTTTGAACCGTGCGGTCACGGCGCATGTCGAGTTCGGGCTCGCTGATACCAACCATTCCGTCTGCGCGCGGCCTCTGCGTCAATCTTCCCCGCTCATCCATCTCCTCGACCTCCGGTTGCGGCAAGGCCATCCTAACGGCGGCCGTGCGTGCTGTCAAAAATCGTTGCGCTTTTGGCTCCAGGCTCGGAAAATCTTAGCAGTGGTTGGTAGTCGCCGTCCGCTGCGGCAGGGTTGCCTGCCTTCATCCCGAATTACCCTCAAGGAGGAGACGATGCGCAAGTTGCTGATCATGGCAGTTGCGGGCTTGCTTCTGGCGTCCGCCTGTCAAAAGACCGAGGAAACTCCACCGCCCGCCGCTGCTCCCGAGGCATCGGCCCCCGCCGCCGAAAGCTCGCCAGCCGCGGCTCCGCCGGCTTCGACCGAGGCCAGTCCAGCCGCCGCTCCTTCGGCCGCGCCTTGACCCGCGGGGAGAAACAAATCCTGCCGCTGTCGCTGTGGTGTTCTTGCCAGCCCGGGAAGAGAACATCACAGCGAACAATCTTGACTCGCCCGCCAATAGTTAGAGCGACCCGAGTATAGAGCGAAATGCGACGGTCGATCTTGTCAACAGCCTGCGGATGACCGATTCGCCGCGCAATTCAAAAGAGCCAGTCCCACTGATAAAAATGCGCTGGTAAGGCGGTATGCGCACCCGGCGGAAACTTTAGCCGCCGGCGCTGCGAAGCCGCGTTCCCGCAAACCCGTGGGGAGGTGAGTTGCTTGGAGCCAGCCGCAGTTCGTGCCGAGGCGGAGAATCGCTCGGTTCTGTCGGGGTTCGACGCCGCCACGATCGTCGCAGGTTCGATGATCGGGTCGGGGATCTTCATTGTCTCGGCCGATATCGCCCGTCACGTTAACTCGCCGGCCGTGCTCCTGCTGGTCTGGCTGGTCGCCGGGCTGATGACCATCGCCGGAGCGCTGGCTTACGGCGAATTGGCGGTCATGATGCCGCAGGCGGGAGGTCAGTACGTTTACCTGCGCGAAGCATACGGCAGATTGTGGGGATTTCTGTTTGGTTGGACGTTGTTCCTGGTGATCCAGACTGGCACTATCGCGGCCGTGGCGGTGGCGTTCGCCCGCTTTGCTGGTGTGCTCTTTCCCGCGCTCAACTCGAACGTTGCGCCGGGCGGTGGCTGGCAGGTTGGATTTACACGCGAGCGGGTCGGGGCAATCGTCATAATCGTTGGACTGACCGCGGCCAATCTGCGCGGTCTCGACACCGGCCGCGTGGTCCAGAACCTGTTCACCACCATCAAGGTTCTCGCCCTGTTGATGATCGGGCTAGTGGCGCTAATGGTGGCCCCGAATCCTGCCGCGCTACGAATTAACTTTGGCGGCGCCGCTGCGTTCTTCGGCACGGGCAGCGCGTTGTCATTGGGAGCATTGGCCGCGTTCGGAGCTGCGATGGTCGGAAGCCTGTTCTCGGCCGACGCATGGGCCTCGGTTACATTCGTCGCCTCGGAGACGCGCCGGCCCGAGCGCGACCTGCCATTTGCCCTGGCTGCCGGTACCTTGGTGGTAATCGCGCTGTACCTGCTCGTCAACGTTGGCTACCTGGCGCAGCTGCCGCTTCATCCCACGGGCGGAGTCGGAGTGTTTGCCGACGGCATCGCCCGCGCGCGTTCCGATCGCGTCGCGGCGGCGGCGATGCAGTCGGTGTGGCGCGGCGGCGGCGCCGCACTGACCGCCGCGCTGGTGATGATTTCCACTTTCGGATGCGCCAACGGTCTGATCCTTACCGGCGCCTGGGTGCTGTTCGCGATGGCGCGGGACGGGGTCTTTTGGCGTCCCGCGGGCCTGCTCAACTCCGCCCAGGTGCCAAGCGTAGCTCTCGTGGTCCAGGCGGTATGGGCTTGCCTGCTCACCTTGACCGGCAGCTACAGCGACCTGCTCGATTACGTGATCTTCGCACAGTTGCTTTTCTATGTGCTCACCGTGGGCGCGGTGTTCTGGCTGCGGATTCAACGCCCCGAGGTTCCACGGCCATACAAGGCGTGGGGCTACCCGATCGTTCCTGCCGCCTACATCGTGGCGGCCACTGCCCTGATGATCGATCTGTTGATCGTAAAGCCGCGCTTCACCTGGCCCGGACTGCTGATCGTGGTAGCGGGAATCCCGGTTTTCCTGATACAGGAGCGCCGCTCGCGCCAAACCTCAGCCCCAGGAGCCAAACCTGCGGCAGGCGGCGGGGGCCGCTGAGGTCGCCCACCATAACCTGGACGGCTACTGCTTGATTATGACCAGCGTGCCGATGGGCAGGACGCGGTCGAGTTCTTCGATCGCATCGTTGTCCACCGAGATGCAGCCCAGCGTCCAATTGATGCGCGTGCGGTTGAAGCTCGGGCGGTCGGTGCCATGGATGCCGATCGCGCCGCCCAGATGCCGCAAATGGCCGTTGATGACCGGCACGAGTCCCGCTCCGAGCATCGTGTCGTAGCGCGCTCGGTCGTCGTAGTTTGGGTAATTAAGCCGCAGGAACCATTTCCAGCGCGGCGTATAGTACTTATCTATGATTACGTAGGTGCCTTCAGGCGTGCGCAGGTCGCCCTCCCATTCCTTGGCTGAATGGTCGGGGTTGCGGCCGAATACCGCTGGAAACGAATCGAAGTGCTTGCCCTTGTAGTACACCTCAACCAGGTACGACGACTTGTGGATGATCACCGACCAGCTGATCGGGTCTCGACACGATTCGTCGGGCGTCTCCATCAGCAATGCCTGGCCCTCGGTCAGATGATGGCCTTCAGGCAGTTCCAGCGAGGCCAACAATCCTCTTCCGGGGGTCCAGCCGTTTGGCGACGGCGGGCTGATGACGGCCGGGAACGCGTGGTCGACCGAGGCCGCTGACCCGGGCATACCTGGCGGATGCACCGAAACCAACAGGACGTGGTCTATCGGGGATAGCCTTGGCGTCACCGCCGGCGCTGGGACTTGATAGGACGCCGGCGATTTTGAAGATGTGCTTGCCGTGATTGGTTGTGGCTGCGCGGCGGGAACCGGGTTTGACGCCGCTTGAGCCGGTGAAGTCGCCGCCGGAGTCTGGCGGGCCTCGGGACGCGATGCCGCCGGCAGCGGCGCGTTGCCCGATGGCGCCGGCGCGGCGGCCACGGAGGAAGCAGGCCGGATCACAAGGACATGGTCGCCGGGCCTTACGCCTGAAGTAAGGGTGGGAGGGGCGTGCTCTTCGGGCTTCGCGGCCGAGGGAAGGACATGGTCTTCCGGCTTCGAACCGACACTCAGTACATGGTCGCCCGGTCTCAAACCCGGTGGACGGCTTGATATGACCAAGGCGTGATCGATGGCGCTCATCGGCGCCGATGTATTTTGCGCTGGATGCGCTGTTACGGCAGCGGGCGTCGCCGGAGCCACTTTGCCCATTGCAGCCGCTGGACTCGCGACGGCGCTGGGCGCACTCGGTGCTGTACCGCCCTTCGCCTGCGCCAAAATAGTCGGGGCAGACCCGACAACCATCCACACCACAAACACGACCGTCAGATAATTCAATCTGTGCTGCCCACGCATCTAATAATAGTGTTACCCTTGATGTAAGCGTGCGCGAAGCGCCAGGTCAAGAAAGCCCGCTGTTTCGGAACGAAACGTACGCTCGCCAAGGATTGGCGCAGGAGGAATGAATGGATTCCGGCGCGGCTGCATTTTTCGCTTCACTGACTACCGGCATCTACGTGTTGACCGTCGCGGTCGCGGGCACAGAGCATCATCACGGGATGTCCTCTTCCTGGGTCACTCAGGTCTCCGGGGATCCGCTGCTTCTGATGGCGGCGGTTGATGTGAACCATTTCTCGGGCGAGGTAATTGCACGCACGGGCGCCTTCGGGCTCAACGTGGTCGGCCATCGCAGCCGTCATCTGGAAGACTACTTTCTCTCGTCCGCGTCGCGGCGTCCGGACAACCTGCGCGAGGTACCTTACGAAATCTCCCCGCGCCTTGGTGTGCCGTGGTTGCGCGAGGCGGCGGCATGCGTGGAAGTTCGCGTGGTGAACTCGGTTGTCGCCGGCGATCATCGCGTGTTCATTGCCGAACCGCTTGGGGTACGTATCAACCAGGCCGATAGACCGCTGACCTCGCTGGATCTGGATTACGTCTACCTGGGCGGAAAGACGGTGGTACAGCGCGACCGCTCGGGCTGGTAGTCATTTGACCGGTTCGGAACCTCTTTGGTACCATCCGCGACCGGAGCTTGAGCAATGCCGATAGAGAAAAACGAACTACGCCGCGTCATGGGTCACTTTGCCACCGGGGTCACTGTCATCACGACTTTTTCGAAAGCGGGCAAACTGCACGGTCTTACCGCCAACGCGGTAAGTTCCTTATCGCTGGATCCGCCCCTTCTGGTGATCTGCGTTGATAAAAAGGCAGAGAGCTACCCGTCTTTCGAGGAGAGCGGCGTCTTCACGGTTAATATCCTGGCCGATGACCAGGAAGATATTTCGCGGCGCTTCGCGGTTAGCGGTGGCGAAAAATTCGAGGGCGTGGCCTATCGGCGCGGTGCCAACGGAGCCCCCATCCTGAGCGGCTCCCTGGCCCATCTCGAATGCAAGCTTCACGCGACTTACGAAGGCGGAGATCACACGATCTATCTAGGCCTGATCGAAGAGGCCGAGACCCGCGAAGCCAAACCGCTGCTTTTCTTCCGCGGCGGCTATCGCGAGATCGGAGACTGATTCTCGTCCAGCCACTGCCCTGCCGACCATCAGCATCGGCACTTGCGCTGCAGGTCAGGGCTGCGCAAGCCGCCGGTCAAAATCGCGTCGCGATCAGCCCGTGCGGCAAGCATAGTTATCGCCGCCGGACTCCGGCCCCAGGCTGGACGTTATGAGCCAGGCTACATCAATCCGGGTCGAGCCTGCGGATCGTCTTCCGGGACTAAGCGTTTTCCTGCCCTGCCACAACGAAGAGGCCAACCTGGTCCGTGTGGTGGACAACTTCCGCGGCCAACTAGACCGCTTCGCTTCAGCCTACGAGATCATCGTCGTTAACGACGGCAGCCGCGACCGGACTGGCGAAATTGCCGACCAACTGGCGGCCGCGGACCCGCGCGTCAAGGTGGTGCATCATCCGATCAATCGCGGCTACGGCGGCGCGGTCATCTCGGGCCTCAAAGCGGCGACCTTGCCCTATGTGCTGTTGTGCGATGGCGATGGCCAGTTCGACGCGGCCGACCTGGCGCGCCTGCTCCCGATGGTGCCGAGTTGCGACGTTGTAGTGGGACGTCGCGCCCGGCGTGCCGACCGCCTGATGCGGCGTTTCAACGGCCAGGCTTGGACGGCGCTGGTGCGTTTGCTGTTCGGGATCAAGATCAGCGACGTTGACTGCGGCTTCAAGCTCTTCCGGCGCGAGTTCACCACCGACCTGGACCTGGCCGCACGTGGCGCGATGATTTCGACCGAGCTGATGGTCAAGCTCGCAGCCAATGGCGCGCGCATCGGCGAGGTAGAGGTTGGCCATCTGCCGCGCCTGGCGGGCGAGCAATCCGGCGCCGATCCCAAGGTGATAATGCGCGCCTTCGCCGAACTCTTCCGCCTCTATGGAGAACTGCGCGCTCCTCGCAAAGGCAACGCCGTCAGGCAGCCTCCCCGCTAGGCTCTCGACCAGGTCCATGCCGGACGTGTAAAGGTCAACAAGGCTGGAGCCAGTCCGAACATTTAAGGAAACCAACGGTAGCCGCGCTCCTGCGCATCCTGTGCTTCGGCGGACGGAGAGAATAATGAGCACGCACAAGACCTTTTGCCGCTTTTGCAATTCCAACTGCGGAGTTGAGGTCGATATCGAGAACAATCGCGCCGTCGCGGTGCGCGGCGACCGGGACCATCCGGTTTCCAGGGGATTCACCTGCATCAAGGGACGCCAGTTGGTCGAGCAGCACAACGATCCCGAGCGGATCCGCGCGACCTTGCAGCAGCGGCCCGGCGGCGGCTTCCAACCGATTCGGAGCGAACGGGGCATCGACGAGGTAGCGCGCGCCGTCACGCGCATCATCGAGCGGCACGGCCCGCGCGCGGTGGCGCTGTATAACGGTACCAAGTCGTGGTCCAACGTCGCGATGAACATGGCGCACAGTTGGCTGGACGCCATCGGCTCGCCGTCCTATTACACCTCGCTCACCATCGATCAGCCCGCCAAACTAATGGCCAAGATGATTCACGGCCGATGGAAAGGCGGCGAGCAAATCATCACCGGCTCCGACGTCGTCATATTCGCCGGCGCCAACCCGCTGGCGTCATACGTAACAACCTCGGGCAAGCTTCCCCCGGCCAATTCGATGGACTATCTGCGCGACGCGGTGAAGCGCGGTTTGAAGGTTATCGTGATCGATCCGCGCCGCACCGAGACTGCGCGGTTTGCGTCGATACATCTGCAAATCCGGCCCGGCGAGGACCCCACCCTGATGGCGGGGATGGTGCGCGTAATTCTTGAAGAGGATCTCTACGACCACGAATTCGTTGATCTGAACGCGCAGGGGCTGGACCGGCTTCGCGAGGCGGTTGGTCCGTTCACCCTCGACTATGTCGAGCGCCGCGCCGCAGTGCGCGGTGCGGATGTTGCAGCGGCCGCGCGAATGTTTGCTCGCGCGCGCAGCGGACCGGTGGTGACCGGCACCGGTGTCAACATGGCGCCGCATCCGCTGTCAACCGAGGTGCTGGCCAACTGTCTCAACACTCTGTGCGGGCGCTGGGCCCGCGAGGGTGAGATGGTCGCCGGCGGCGTGCTGACCGCTCCTTTCCAACCGCGCGCGGAAGCGGCCGACCCGCGTCCGTTTTGGAGCGGATACGCCGCGCCGCGCGTGCGCGGCTTGCGCGACCTCTACTATGAGCTGCCCACACCGGCCCTGGCCGACGAAATCCTCACTGCGGGCGACGGGCAGGTCCGCGCCGTGTTCTGCGTTGGGGGCAACCTCGCGGTCGCGGTGCCGGATCAGCTCAAGATGATACGGGCGCTGCGTTCGCTGGAGTTGCTGGTCGTTACCGACGTGCGAATGACGGCCACGGCGCGGCTGGCGCATTACGTATTCGGCACCAAGCTGTCGCTGGAAAAACCGGACTACACGCGCGCGCAGGAATTTTTTGTGCCGTTTCCTCACGCGCAATACTCCCCCGCCTTTATCGATCCCCAGTTCGACGTGATTGACGATTGGGAGCTGTTCTGGGGCCTGGGCCATCGGATGGGCTTGCAGCTTTCCCTCGGCCGCAGCAACTTTGGCGGGCCGCCGGTGCCGGGAACTCCGGTGCCGATGGATCGCAAGCCGGCTATCGATGAGTTGATGGAGATCGAGACCCAAAGCGCGCGGATTCCACTCAAGCGGGTCAAGCAGTATCCAAGCGGCCACATCTTCGAGGAGGGATGGGTCGCGGTCAAGCCGCGCAATCCTCGGACCGCCGGACATTTCGATCTGGCGCCGCCGTTATTTGTCGAGGATCTCGCAAAAGTGCGCGCCGAACCTGTGACCGAGGGCGGCGGCTATCGTGACGGCGAAATGTTTACCCATCGGCTGATAAGCCGCCGGATGCGCGAGGTTTATAACTCAACCGGGGTTCATCTCGCGGAGCTCAACCGGCGCGGCCCTGGCAACCCGGCTTTCATGAATCCGCACGACATGCGCACCGCCGGGATCGAGAGCGGCGACATGGTTGAAATCGAGTCCGATCATGGCAAGATCTGCGCGGTAGCGCGGCCCGAAGCCGGACTCGCATCCGGCGTCGTCTCGATGAGCCATTCGTGGGGCGACCTGCCGGAAAATGAAGAGTTCGTCGCGCATCCGGAAGCGGGAGCTTGCGTTAACCGGCTGGTCGCCGACGATACGCACTTCGAACCGCTGATCGGAATGTGCCGCCAGAGCGCAATCCCGGTGAATGTCCGCCGCATAGCGGTATCGCGCAGCGCTTGAAACATAAACGCCGGCCGCCTCAGCGGATTGGCCGCCGCTTGACGCCGCAGCCGAAGAGCAGTCCATCAAGCTTGCAGCTCCCGTTACATAGTCCGTGTTTGCTAAGTGATCATCGTGTTCGCCGCGGCCGCCTTGATGCATCCCCCGACGCCTTCTTTGGTAAGAAGAATCTGTTCTGCTACAAGACCGTCGGCCTGCTTAAACCCGTTGCCGAAATCAATTCTGCGGGAGCATAGCTACTTCCATGTTCAGATTTTCTGCGGGGGTGGAGATGCAGAATTCGCCTGATGCCACGAGAAGCCCATCACGTTTATTTGCGACGAAAAGAGCGCCGCATCCCTGGCAACGGGGATTCATCGCCTTTGCAATCCTGATGTTGGCGCTCTGGCCATTGGTGTCGGGCTGCGGCGGAGGAGGAGGTTCCACGGTCATTCCGTTCCCCCAGCCGTTCAACACGCCAAAGGGCGAGGGCAGCCTAGTCAGCCAAACCTTGGTCGTAACCTACCCGACCGCCACTGTAGGCGGCGTGCCGGGTTTGAACACGCTATACCTCCAGGGCATCTGCGCGGGTTTGAGCACCAGTCAGTGCGCGGCCAACCAGGCCAACCTCAACACGCCGCAGTTCGGCAACTTCAACCTGGCTGCTGACCCAATTGGGAACAACGCGCTCGGCATCGAGGGGATCGACGCGGTCAAAATCGATTACACCGCGATCGGCGTCGACCAGTCAGCCACCACGGCCTCGGGCGGGGTGCTGATCCCCAAGGTTGCCCCGGCCTCGCTCAAGGGATTAATCCTCTACTTTCACGCGACCGCCGTTCAACGCAGCGCCGTGCCGTCCAGCTTCACGATAGTCGGGGGCAAAACCAATCTCGACAACGAGGGAATTCTGCTTGCCGCGCTCTGGGCCTCGCAGGGTTACGTCGTGGTGATGCCCGATTATCTGGGTCTCGGCGATGACCGCACGCATCCACATCCGTACGTGCTATATCCAAGCGCGGACGCTCAGAGCGGCTTGGCGATGGTAAGCGCCGCGCGCTCCGTGTTGGCGGCTTCCTACGGCATAACCGGCGGGCTGCCGTTGTTTATCACCGGTTATTCCGAAGGCGGCGCCTACGCGCTGCAATCGGAACGCATGATGCAGGAGAACCCGCTTTACGGGGTGGCTCTGAACATGATCCTCAAAAAGGCAGTACCTCTGTCGGGCGCATTCGACCTTGCCGGCACGATGCTGCCGTATCTGTTCGACAACGTTACGGTGGCACACAACGACTGGTTCTCGCTCGACCCGACTGAGACCGGGCTCGTCAAGCCGTTTCTCGTCGCTTACCTGGCAACCGCATTTGCGAGTTATTCAGGTATCTCGCCAACCGGCATTCTAGCCGGACCCTTCTACAACTGCGCGAAGGCTTCGGTGTGCGTCGGCTCCGCCAATCTGACCGACTTATACTTCAACAGCACCCTGGCCAACGGCGATCTGGTCGGCGCTGGCGATCTCATTGCACTGGTCGCCTTCAACCAGGCGGCCCTCACCGGCTATGGCACCGCCAACAATTCGATTGCGCGGCTTCTGACTCCGGCCTATGCCGCGGCCCTCATGTCCATGGACAAGACTAATCCTCTGTTCAAACAGGCGAGCGAGGCCAATACGTATCAATTCGTCCCGTCCGTTCCGGTCACACTGACTTCCCTGGAGATGGACTCGGTCGTAACCAGGAAGAACACCGACGTTGCTTTTGCCTTCTTCGAAAAGCAGAATCCGAAGGGCCCTTACAAGGAAGAACTGGTGGCGAACGCTGCCTTCACCGCTCAAACTTTATCCGGTACCGGACCGGTGGACCATGTCACTGAGCTTCCGTTCATGAGCGTGCTGATTCTGAACGAATTCAACACGACCCCTTAGAGCCGGATCGGCGGCGGGAAGCGGTAAGGAATCCGGCAGCGGCGGGCAAAAAGGACGGATCACTTCTTGGGCCACGGTGTGGCCATAGTATTGAGAAATGTCACCTGCTCCACCGGCTTGCGCTTGACTGGTCCGTGCTTATAGCCGGCCTGGGGATAGCCAATCGGCAATAACGCATAGGTGGTAACGTCCGCCGGCAAACCCAGCAGCGCCTTGATTTCGTCCTCCACGAAGGTATGCAAGGTGGTCAGCACCGTGCCCAACCCGAACGCCCGGCAAGCGAGGATCATGTTTTGAACGGCGGGGTAGATGCTGGCGCTCGCGGTGCGCTGCGTCATCGTGGGGGCGTTGCCCAATGCGTTCGCCATCCCCTGATCGGCGGCTCTTTGCCGAAGACAGGCGGATAACAATACCGGGGCTTCGCCCAGGTGCTCGCGCAGGTACGCCGCTGAGGTCATGATCCGCTGAAATTTGTCTTCGCTAAGATGGCGGGGACGGTCGGTTAGCCGGGAAGCATATTCGGTCCGGATCCTTTCGCCCGCGTCGCGGTAGAGCAGTCCAATCTGCGTTCTCAGCGCGCGATCCTTCACCACGACGAACAGCCAGTGTTGGTAATTGACGGCACTGGGCGCGCGAATGCCCGCGTCGATTATGCGCTCGATGAGGTCGTCCGGCACGGGGTCGGGCTTAAGATGACGTATCGCGCGCGACGTGTAGATCGCCTCGAATAGACCAATTTCCGCCATGACTCTGCCAGGTGTCCGTTAAAAGCGAGGAACGGGAGTTGCCCGCGAATGATTTCGACGGCCACGATACAACGTGATCGAAAGATTTGTAAACTCAAAGCGCTTCGCCGCGTCCCCTCCCGAATAAGGGGCTGAGGACACTTGCGGCCTGGATATGCCGCATTATGGGCACGACGGACGGATAGTGCAGCCGACGCAGCCCGGCCTTGGGCCGCTGTTCTATTTATAGGGAGACCGCATCGGATCTTTGGCCAGCACCGATCGACGCCAGTGGTCCTTTTCATTTACCAGCCTGGATTCTGAACGTTGCCTGGGGATCCGTCACCTCCAAATGATGCCCTGTGCAACGGTCCGAGCTTAAAAGTGGGCGAGAGTTCGGATCGTGAATTTACCGTCTGGGCGGAATAGCACTAAAGTCTCATATCACTGAAAATTCGGAGGGGCTATGTATCATCGACGGGGCTCCAGCGCCTTGGCAAGAAAGGTAGAAGAGTGATGAGTGCTTCCGAGGGCAGGCCGAAACAGGTCCAGCGCCAGGTCCTACCCATTCCTGATCAGCAATATTCCGGGTCCGTGGCGTATGACGCGAAGGATCCGGATTCCAAATTCGCTCCGATCGATCAGTTGCGGCCCCCGCAGGGCGCACCCAACGTATTGATCATCCTGCTCGATGACGTGGGATTCGGCGCCGCGAGTGCTTTCGGCGGACCCTGTCAGACGCCGACCGCTGAACGGCTGGCGGCAAACGGATTGCGCTACACGCGTTTCCACACCACTGCGCTGTGCTCTCCTACCCGCGCCGCGCTGCTCTCCGGCCGCAACCATCACATGGTGGGGATGGGTTCGATCACGGAGCTGGCAACGTCGGCACCCGGCTATAGTTCGCTCCGCCCGAACTCGATGGCGCCGTTGCCAGAGATGCTGCGGCTTAACGGTTATTCCACCGCGCAATTCGGCAAGTGTCATGAAGTGCCGGTCTGGGAAGCAAGTCCGGTCGGGCCCTTCGACAGGTGGCCCACCGGTTCAGGCTTCGAATACTTTTACGGCTTCGTAGCCGGTGAGACCAACCAGTATTATCCGGCGATTCACGAAGGCACAAAGATTACCGATCCGCCGGCCACGCCCGAGGACGGATACCATTTCATGGCCGACATCACGGATCGCGCGATTAACTGGGTGCGTCAGCAGAAGCTGCTGGCCGCGTCCAAGCCCTTTTTCTTGTACTTCGCGCCCGGTGCAACCCATGCTCCGCACCACGTTCCCAAGGAGTGGGCCGACAAATACAAGGGCAAGTTCGATCATGGCTGGGACAAGCTTCGTGAAGAGACGTTCGCGCGGCAGAAAAAGCTTGGCGTCGTCCCTGAGGATTGCGATCTGAGCGCACGCCACCCCGAGATTCCCGCCTGGGACTCGGAGCCGGCGGAATTGAAGCCGGTGCTGGCGCGCCAGATGGAAGTCTATGCAGGATTCCTCGAGTTCACCGACCATCACACGGGCCGGCTCATCAACACGCTGGAGCAGTTGCAGATCCTCGATGACACGCTGGTCCTTTACATCATCGGCGACAACGGAGCGTCGGGCGAAGGAACGCTGCACGGCACCTTCAATGAGATGCTATCGCTCAACGGCCTCAGCGGGTTGGAAACCACCGAGTTTCTGAGCGCGCGCATCGACCAACTGGGCAGCCCCGAGTCGTACAATCACTACGCAGTCGGCTGGGCGCACGCGATGGACACGCCGTATCAATGGACCAAGCAGGTCGCGTCGCACTGGGGCGGAACTCGCAACGGCACAATCATCCATTGGCCCAAGGGCATCAAGGCCAAGGGCGAGACGCGCCATCAGTTCCATCACGTCATCGATGTGGCCCCGACCATTCTCGAAGCGGCCCAGCTGCCCGAGCCCTACATGGTTAACGGCGTCGCGCAGGTCCCAATACAGGGCACAAGCATGCTCTACAGCTTCGATGACGAGAAGGCGGCGGAACGGCGGGAGACGCAGTACTTTGAAATGTTCGGCAACCGCGGCATCTACCATAAGGGCTGGACCGCCGTGACGCGCCATCGCACCCCGTGGATCGTGACTGGCAAAACGCCGCCGTTTGATGATGACGTTTGGGAACTGTACGACACCAACAAGGATTGGACGCAGGCGCACGACCTGTCCAAGCAGATGCCGGAGAAGCTGCACGAGCTGCAGCGCCTGTGGATCATCGAAGCGAGCCGGAACAATGTCCTGCCAATGGATGATCGCGCCGCCGAACGCGCCAACTCAGACCTCGCCGGACGTCCGCTGCTGGTGCGCGGCGCGTCACAGATACTTTCCAGGGGGATGGGCGGACTGAACGAAAACGGAATAATCAATATCAAGAACAAAAGCCACACCATCACCGCCCGCGTCCTCGTCCCGGAGGGAAAACCCTGCCAGGGCGCGATTCTTTCGCAAGGCGGCTTCGCCGCTGGCTGGATTCTCTACGTCAAGGACGGGCATCTTAAGTATTGTTACAATTTCGGCGGATTACAGAAGTTCACCGTCTCCTCAACACAACCGCTAACCAGCGGTGAACACCAGGTGCGGATGGAGTTCGCCTATGACGGCGGCGGGCTTGCAAAGGGCGGAAACGTCAACCTCTACATAGACGGCAACCAGGTAGGTTCGGGCCGGGTTGAACGAACGATGCCGATGGTTCTCTCCGCTGACGAAACCGCCGACGTGGGCATGAAGCGCGGCTCACCGATAACCCCGGATTTGCCCGCCGGCAGCAACTCCTTCACGGGCACGGTGCAGCTGATAGTGATCGAGGCGGACCCCAAGGAAGAGGTGGACCATCTCATTTCCAGAGAACAATTCCTGCATATGTTGCTGGCCCGGCAATAGTCGTGCTGTCCGCGCGAAGGAAAACCGCATGTTGCATCTTCGTGGAATCCAAAACCCTTGGTTGATGGATGAACGCGCAGAAGCTTATTGGGGGTTGACGTAGATGAGAGGCGTCTCACGGCCTTCCGCTCTCAGTCGATCGATTAACCACGAGGGGGCGGCCAAAGCGGGGATTGTTCAACCCGTAGTTCTAGGCTACCTAAATTAAGGTTGATAATATGGCCGGCACGTTGTCACACAAACTAGTCGGGACAGGCAGATTTTTGCGCAGGGAATTCATGGCACTCTGGCCTGTCTTTGTCTTTTTTCTTATCGGTTTCCTCCTCCTGATCTTGCTTATCAAGTTGGCGCTCGAGCAATTTTCGATCGAGATAACGGTACTTTCAAATGCTGTAATTGGGGCCCTGCTGGCCGCAAAAGCGGCGCTGGTGCTTGACGACACTCCCCTGGCGCGCAGCCTTGAGCACTATCGCCGAATTGTCGCCGTCACGATCAAGGTTTTGTTCTATGGAGTCACCAGTCTGCTGCTTCTTTGCGTTGAACGGGTTCTGGAGGCCTGGCATAGGTTCCACGGCCTGGGCGCGGCTTTCCAACACGTATTCGAACACGGCACTCGATGGATCCTCATCTGGGCACTCGGAATAAGTATCGTATTTGCTTTATACTTCGCCTTCGTCGAGATCAGCAAGCAGATGGGAGAAGGGGAATTGTGGAGACTGTTTTTCGAATCTCCCGCTACCGGTAGCGATTCTCGCCGGCCATCGAACATCAGTGCGGCAAAAGGTTGAAACTGAAGCGGTTGCGCCGCCAAAGCTTCCGCCGACACATGGGACAAGCACATCCAGACGGCAGCAACTAAAACACGACGCGCTTCAGCGCGCGCTGTTTTGAGAGCGAGCGGCGAGGGACTTTCGTAAGGAGAAATCATGCGCAATAAGATCTACCTCTTCACCATATTGTCCGCGATCCTCTTCAGCGGAATCGCCCTCGCACAGTACCCGATCCTGGACCGGGTCGCGGCTAAGGTCATTCAGAAATATCAGCAATCGAGCTGCGAGCAGTTGTGGCAAAAGCGCGGCCAACCGCGGTCGCAGCAAGAACAGCGGGTCATCCAGTTCATGCGCAACAATCCCGATATGCGAACCTATTTCCTGAACCAGGTCGCGGGGCCAATCGCCAACAAAATGTTTGAATGCGGTTTAATCCCATGAAACTGAAAACATTTCCATTGGGCTCGCCCCGAACGCGCGCGGGCATGGGAGAAATCCGCCAGGTGCTTACGCTGATGATTGCTGCCTTGGTGCTGCTTCTCGCCGCGAGCGTTAACGCCCAGCAAGCGCCCGCGGCTGCGACGACCGGCAAAGCCGCAAACAGCAAAACCGCGGGCGGCAAAACCGCTCCCGACCTCGAACCAAAGGCAATCGATATTCTGAAGACGGCTTGCCATCGACTGGCCGCGGCTCATTCGATGTCGTTCACTGCGATCGTGGCGTACGAAAGCCCCAGCCTGCTGGGGCCGCCGCTGGCTTATATGACCAAGTCCCAGATCCTGATGGAGCGTCCTGACAAACTCCGCGTGTTCACGCTCGCCGACGGGCCTCGCTCCGATTTCTACTACAACGGCAAGACCATGATGGCGTTCGAGCCGGCCGAAAATCTGGTTGCCATTGCTCCGGCCCCGCCCACTATCGACGGCGCATTAAAGGCGGCGTACGACAAGGCCGCAATATATTTCCCGTTCAGTGACGTTGTTGTCGCCGATCCCTACAAGGATCTGTCTGAAGGGCTCAAGGTCGCCTTCTACATCGGCCAGTCTAACGTGGTCGGCGGGATTACCACTGACATGGTGGCGTATGCCAACGACGCTGTCTTCGTACAGATATGGATCGGCCATGAAGACAAACTGCCGCGGATGCTTCGCGCCGTATTCCGCAACGACCAGACTCGCCTCCGCCATGGGATGGAACTCACCAACTGGCAGCTTGACCCTGTGATCCAACCGGGTGCCTTCACCTCTTCCAAAGCCGAAGGCGCCAAGCGTATAGTGTTTGCCCGTCCCGATCCCTGGATGCCCTCTCGCTTCGCGCCTCCGCCGAAGAAAAAGCCGGCAAAGACCCAGTAAGGAGTTGGAACCAATGAAATCTGGCGCAGTTGGTCTCGCAATTTTACTGCTATTGGCATTCTCAAACGGACCCGCGGCGGCATGGGGCCACGCCGGCGGTTGGGGCGGCGGTGGCGGAGGACGCGGTGATTGGTCGCACAATTATGGGTCCACCAGCCACTCCAATGCCTGGGGCGGCAGCACCTCCTACGCACGCGGCGAAGGCACCGAGCATACTAACGCCTATGGCGGCAGCACCGCACATGCCTACGGCGGAGGCACCGAGCATACCAATATGTATGGGGGCCACAGCGCGGGTGAATACGGATATGGCGCCGAGCATACTAACGTCTACGGCGGCGGCACCGCACATGCTTACGGCGGGGGCACCGAACACACCAACATGTACGGGGGCACCACCGCCGGTGAATACGGGTACGGCGCCGAGCACACCAATGTTTATGGCGGCACTACTTATGGCCATTATGGGTACGGCGCGGTGTCCACCACTCCCTATGGCACGGCCGCTTACCATCCGCCTTATTATGGCGCATCCTATTCGACCTATCATCCGCCGACGACGGTGAACTACTACAGCAGCACCTGCTCTAACTGCGGGGGATGGAACGCTACCGGCGCGGCCGCGGCGGGCGCGATGGTCGGGATGGCTGCGGGCGCAGCGATCGAATCGGCGAACACCAGCGCGGCAACTTCGAATGCCTATTCGGCCGGCTATGCAGCCGGCAGTACCAATACTGCCTACTCGATGGGCGCAATCTATGCATCGCTGCCCGCGGGTTGCGCTTCACCCAGCGTTGGCGGGGTGACGTACTACTTGTGCGGCAACACGTGGTTCCAGCCGTCCTACGGGGCGAACGGGGTTTACTATCGCGTCGTGCCGGGGCCCAACGGTTGATCGCAATCGAAGGGTAGCTATTTCGAAAGTGCCGTAGTGACGCTTCAGGAGAAGGCGGCAGATAAGATAGCCGCCGCGCTGGCCGGCCCCTAAGAGTTAGATGTCGGCATTTGCGTTTGGGTGTCGGGACGCGTAGTGGCCGGCCTCACCATTAGGAGTCGGCGTGCGCTTGGGAGTATCTCTTGGGTGTTTTGGTCAGGTGTGCGATCCAGATTTCCGCGGAGATGGGCACTCCCACCCATTGTTTTCAACCAACTCCGTAATCTGCCGACCTACCGGCCTTGGCTGCAACAAGGCCCAGATCGCCGCTTTCGGGCGGTAAAGCGAACAAGGGAAAAAGAGCCACACTCCTCTGAGGCTTTTTACGTTCACCCGCCGATCTGGTACATCGAGCGATCCTGGGTGGACCGACCCACCAGAAGGTGATGGCCGGTGGGTTTCAGCGTGACGGCACGCACCAGGATTTCGCCGATCTGTGCCAGGGACGCACCCGAGCGCAGCGCTTTGCGTACGTCGAGTTCGTCGTCGTTGAGCAGGCACAGATGGAACTTGCCGTCGGCCGTCAGCCGCATCCGGTTGCAGGTGCCGCAATAGGGCTCGCTTACCGGAGAGATAAAGCCCACGATTCCCTTGGCGCCCGCCAGCCGGTAGTTGACCGCCTCGTCCGATGGATTGCGCGACTCGACCTCGGCCAGCGCCCCCAACTCGACTTCGATGCGGCGGCGCGTCTCGATGTTGGAGACGTAGCGCTTGATCGAGATCCGGGCGCATTCGCCGCCCCCAAGCGGCATCAACTCGATGAACCGCACGTGCCAGTCGCGCTCCAGGGTCAGCCGGGCGAGGTCCACCACGTCGGCCTCGTTAAAGCCGGCGGTGACCACGGAGTTGAGCTTGATCGGGGTCAGCCTCGCCTCCTCGGCGGCCATGATCCCAGACCACATCTGGTCGAAGGTTCCCCATCGCATCAGCCGCTCGACGGTCGCCGGATTCAGGCTATCCAGGTGTACGTTGACGCGGCTCAGCCCGGCCTTCTTAAGAGGCCCGGCCAGTTTGGACAGCAGCAGCGCGTTGGTGGTCATCGCGAGTTCACCGACGCCCGGCACCGCCGCGACCCGCTCGATAATTTCAAGCAGGTCGGAGCGGATGGTCGGCTCGCCCCCGGTCAGGCGGAACTTGCGAAAGCCCACGCCGACCGCCGCCCGGACCACCTGCTGGATCTCGGCGGCGCTGAGCAATTCGGGCTTGGGGGCGAACCGCAACCCCTCCAGCGGCATGCAATAGACGCAGCGCAGGTTGCAGTTATCGATCACCGAAATGCGCAGGTAATCGATCTCGCGGTTGAAGGAATCCCTGGGCACAACTTCATGTTAGTAAGTTGCGGCCGTTGGCGCCACCCATCGGCGCCGATCACAACTGCCCCAAGAATAGCCCAAGTGCTTACAACGCCAGGTTTTCAGCTTTGGCTGCGATTGCGATAAACTAGGCATTGATGCAGTACCGAGGTGGATGTCACTGCGGGGCGGTCGCCTTCGAGGTCGAAGGTGAACTGTCCGAGGTCAACGAGTGCAATTGCTCGATTTGCCTGCGCAAGGCCTATCTGCATTGGATCGTGCCGCAGCAAACCTTCCGCCTGCTGACCGGCGAGGAATCGCTTGGCGTCTATACCTTCAACACCGGAGTGGCGCGTCATTTTTTCTGCATCCGTTGCGGCGTGGCGCCGTATTACGTACCTCGCTCCAATCCGGATAAAATCGATGTAAACGCGCGATGCCTGGACGGGGTTGATCTTTCCGGGCTCAGGATCAGGAAGTTTGACGGCCGCAATTGGGAGCAGGCGATGAGCGCCGGCCAACTCCTGCCGGGCTCCAACCGATGACAATCGCAGTCGAGGACTGAGGCGATGCCGACACTGGGATTTTACCGCGCGGACTTCCAGGTCTTCCTGGTTGAGGGCTTCAACGAGCGGATGGCCCAGCTTTATGCCACGGTGCGGCCGAAGCTGATGAGGCTGGGCGATGAGCTGGCGCCGTCATTGGCGCGCAAATTACACCTCGAGTTTTTTCCCCACGTGGCCAAGCACGCGCGGCGCACGGTTAATCCACCGCCTGAGACCTGGTGCGCCTTCGGCCCTTCGGCAAGAGGATACAAGCGCTACCCCTATCTGGGGCTTTGCATTTCAGGCTTCGGCCTGCATGCCCGTGTGGTGGTCAAATCCGAGGCGGACAACCGCCCGCAGATGTCGGAGATACTTCAGCGCAAGGCCGCGGACTTGACGCGCGCGCTGGACGGAACGTTGGTCGCACGCTACGACAATTGGAGCTTCGACGCGCTGCCCGCCGCGGTCCGGGCCGATGAGGAATTCTGGCAGCAACTGGCCGGTTCACTGGCGAAAAAGACTGGTGGAATTGATATCGGCGTCGGATGGCCGATTCGGGAGGCACTCAGAGTGGACCGCGAGGAAGTACTGGAGGGCTTCCGCGAACTGGAGCCGCTGTACCGCGCGTGCCGTACGGTGGCCTGAGCAGGCGGCGCGGCGGACAGGCGGCTGGAGTTTGCGATGGCTCAACGCACTGTGGAAGGACGCACTTTCAGATGCCTGGTATGCGCGGCGCGCGTGGGCCAGTTGTTGCCGTTTTGCGAATGGTGCGGCGCCAAACACGCCTTCGCGGGCGGAGAGTTGGTGCTGACCGGGGCCATCTGCCAGGAATGCGGCTTTCAGGCGCCGGTGCCGTTTTCGCGCTGTCCCCAATGCCGCGCCCAGCGGCGGCTGCTCTGCCCGGCCTGCTCCACTGCTTTGGCGGTGCGCCAGAGCTGCGCTCATTGCGGCCTTCATTTCATGTTCTTCGACAAGGTGCGCCGCGAGCACAGCCGCGCCAACCGGCATCCGCGGGTCATGCGCATGAGCGTCGCCACGCGCAAGCTGGTGTTTATCGCTCTGGTCGTGGCTGTGGGGCTTCCGCTGTGCATGGGGCATGACGCGCGATGGTTCGCGCTCGGATTGGTAAGCTCCCTTATCGTTGCACTGGCGCTCGGATCGGGAACGATCCGGCTCCCAGGCATCCGCCGGCGCAAACGGGTCGATCAGGACCTGGTGACGGTGCTGGAGACCTACGACCTCGCCGAGGCGGTGTCGGCGCGGGCCTGGCTGCGCCTAAGCGGAATCGAAGCGGTGACCCTCGCGGTCCAAGCAAAAGGAGCCGTGAGTTCTCCGCCGGGCGGCCTGCGGCGCATCATGGTGGCACGGCTTGACGTCGCCCGCGCGGCCGGATGTCTGACCGAGCATGGGTTCGACCTGGCCGGCTGCGTGCGCGGCGCTCACAACCAGCCGCCGCGTTGGGGCCTGCACCTGGTGCATAGCGGGTCGGCGCGCGGCGCTAATCGCGGCAAGAAGCGCGACCATGATTGAGCCCGACCTCGCAATTCTTGGCGCCGGTGCATGGGGCACCGCGCTGGGCGTCACGCTGGCGCGCGCTGGCCGGCGAGTTACGCTATGCGTACGCCGGCCGGAGCAGTTCCGCCGGATGTCCGATGAACGGGAAAATCGTCCTTACCTGCCCGGAATCGAACTGCCGCAATCGCTGGCGCTGAGCGTCGATTGGGAGGAGGCGGTCAGCCGCTGCCGAATGGTGATTGTCGCCATACCGTCGTCTTTTGTCCGGGCGATGATTACTCCGTTGATTAACTCCATTCCCCATGACGCCACATTTATCAGTGCGACCAAGGGCCTGGAGGAGCTTTCGCTGAAGACGATGTCGCAGGCGCTGGCCGAGTTGCTGCCGCGCGGTGTTCACGTTGCGGCGCTCTCGGGACCGGGCTTCGCCGCTGAGGTAGCGCGGGGTCGGCCGGCGGCGCTGGTTGCGGCGGCGCGCAACGAACAGGTGGCCGGAATTGTGCAGCGGCTGCTGGCGGTTCCGTTTCTGCGGGTGTATCGCAGCGCCGACGTGTTGGGCGTGGAGCTGGGGGGCGCGGTCAAGAACATAATCGCGATTGCGGCGGGAATCAGCGACGGCTTGGATCTCGGTTCGAGTGCGCGCGCCGCCCTGATCACACGGGGACTGGCGGAGATGATGCGCCTGGGCACCGCGATGGGTGCACGGCGCGAAACTCTGGCCGGGCTTTCCGGTCTGGGCGACCTGGTCCTGACCTGCACTGGCGAGCTGTCGCGCAACCGCGCCTATGGCCTGCGAATCGGCAAGGGCAAGGCTGCCGCGCAGCCGGCGGGCGAGGGAGCGCAGATTGCGGAGGGGGCGGTCAACGCCCGCCTGGTTGCGGATTTAGGCGCCCGCTGGAACGTCGAACTCCCAATCGTGGCCGCGGTCTGCCGATGCCTCTATGAAGAGCAGTCGCCGCAGGCTATGGTCGAAGGATTATTCAGCCGGGAATTGAAGGCTGAGTTCTAACTCTCATAACCCGAGAAGCGTCGTAATGGCAGGAAAAGGAAACTGTAAAGCAAAGGATTGCGCCCACGAGGTTATCGCCAAGGGCTATTGCCGCAAGCATTACCGGCTGTGGAAGGCGGGCGAGATGCCCAAAGCGCGTTACAAGATCTGCACGGAGGAGAAATGCCGCAAGCCCCGCTTTCGCGGCAGCCTGTGCCAGGATCATTACAGCGCGGCCCACGCCAAGAAGGGCGAGGCCGCTGCGCCCGCCGCAGCTCAAGCGCCAGCCCCGCCAGCCGCCGCCCCCGCATCCGCCCCTCCGGCGAGCGCCTGACGCCAGGCATCCAGAGTATGTTCGTGCGACAGGCCTTTAGGCCTGTCGTTTCGTTTCCGCACGCCTGTGGGAGATCGAAGATGACAGGCGGTCGCCGGAAGCCGGTTCGATCCAGGTCGTCGTCTAAGCGGGAGGGACCAAACTATTAAGCGGGAGGGACCAAACTATGGCCAAGCTGATTGTCGCGGGAGCGGCGGGCCGCATGGGACGTACGCTGACCTCGCTTATCGTGCAGCAATCCTCCCATACTTTGGCCGGTGCGGTGGAAGCCAAGGGGGTCAAGGCGGTTGGTTCGGACGCCGGCGAGATAGCGGGCGTGGGTGCTCTGGGCGTGCGCATTGGCGACGATTACGGCGCGATCGCGTCCCGTGACACCGTGACGCTGGATTTCACCAATGCAACGGCCTCGCTCGAACATCTGGCCATAGCGGCGGCCAACGGCGCCGCGATAGTAATCGGCTCAACCGGGTTTACCCCGGAAATGGATGCCCGCGCGCGCGAACTGGCGCCCAAAACCCGCACGCTGATCGCGCCCAACATGAGCGTCGGCATCAATGTCCTGATTAAACTGGTGACCGAGGCAGCGGGTTTGCTGCACGGATTCGACGCCGAGGTGCTGGAGATCCATCATCGCACCAAAATCGACGCGCCCAGCGGCACGGCGCTGGCGTTGGGCCGTGCTATCGCTGCGGCGCGCGGTCAGGATTTCCAGAAATCGGCGGTGCACGGCCGCGAAGGCATCACAGGAGTTCGCCCCGCCGATCAGATCGGCATCCTGGCGATGCGCGGCGGCGACGCAGTCGGCGATCACACGGTTATCTTCGCCGGCCTGGGCGAGCGGCTGGAGCTGATTCATCGTACGCAAAGCCGCGAGGCGCTCGCCAGCGGCGCCCTGCGCGCCGCCGCCTGGCTGGAGAACAAACCCAACGGATTGTACAGCATCCGCGACGTCCTGGGGTTGTAGTTCACACGCTATGTAGAAACTCCAGGAACAGGCTTCCAGCCTGGAATGAATCCTCTATCGGGGGAGGCGGACCGCGGCCCAACGTGCTAGGAATCGACATCGACTTCACTGAGGTGGCGTGCCGATGCCGATTCTTCAATCGCGCCGGGTGCTGGACCTGACCAACGAGCGCGGCCTGCTGTGCGGACAGATACTGGCTGACCTCGGCGCCGACGTGATCGCTGTCGAGCCGCCGGGCGGCTCTTCGGCGCGGCGCATCGGGCCGTTCGCCGCAGATGTGCACGATCCCGAGCGCTCGCTGCTGTGGTGGTCCTACAGCCGCAACAAGCGCTCGATCACGCTTGATCCAACGCGGACGGAGGGACGCGATCTGCTGCTCCGGCTGGCAGCCACCTCGGATTTTCTGATCGAATCATTCGAGCCCGGTTTCATGGCCGCGCGGGGGCTCGCTTACCACGATCTCGCGTCCATCAATCCGTCGCTGGTCTATGTTTCGATAACCGGTTTCGGGCAGACCGGCCCCAAGGCGCATTACGCCGACGCCGACCTGATCCTGCTGGCTGCCGGCGGACCGCTGATTCTCGGCGGAGACGACGACCGGCCGCCCGTGCGCCTGTCCGTCCCGCAGGCCTACCTGCACGCCGGCGCCGACGCGGCGGTGGCCGCAATGGTGGCGCATCACGAGCGCGTGCGCTCGGGGCGCGGGCAACACGCCGACATTGCGGCGATCCAGTCGGTAGCGATAGCCACTCAGTCCGGCATTCTCTCCGCACCTATGAACGCGACGGAGATTCGACGGTTGGCCGGTGGATTGAAACTGGGGCCGCTTGACCTGCCGGTGATCTGGCCCGCGAAGGATGGGTTCATCTCGATGACTTTCCTGTTCGGCTCGGCGCTTGGGGTGTTCACGCGCAAGCTGATGCGTTATGTGTGCGCGCGGGGCTTCTGCGACGAGCCCACGCGCGACAAGGATTGGATTGGATACGCCGAAATGCTGCTCAGCGGGCGCGAGCCGCTATCCGAATTTGAACGCGTCAAGGAAATTGTCCGAAGCTTTACCCGCTCCCACACCAAGGCCGAACTGCTCGATCTCGCTCTCGAGCACGGCTTTCTGATGACGCCGGTCTACACTATCAGCGAGGTGCTGAGCAGTGAGCAACTGGGGTCGCGCGAGTACTGGAGAACCATCGAGGATCCGGAATTGGGAACCAGCTATACGGTGCCCGGGCCTTTCGTGAAATTCAGCGCGACGCCCATTGAGTACCGGCGCCGTCCGCCCAAAATCGGTGAGCACAACCGTGAAGTATATATCGGCGATCTCAAACTGAGTAATGAGGAATTTTTGAAGCTGGAGCGCGCTGGGGTCATCTGATGAATTCTGAGGGGCCGCTTGCGGACGTAAAAATGCTGGATTTCGCGTGGGTGATGGCCGGTCCGGCCGGTACCCGGATGCTGGCCGACTACGGCGCCCGGATCGTGCGTGTCGAATCGCCAACCCGGATCGACACCGCGCGCACGCTGCAGCCGCATCAAAACGACCGCTTCGGCGCCGACAGCTCCGGCCTGTTCGGCAACTGCAACGCGGGCAAACTTGGAATAGCTATCGACATTGGCAATCCGCGCGCGCGCGAAGTGATCCTTGACCTGGTCCGATGGGCCGACGTGGTAACGGAGTCGTTCTCCCCCAAGGCGATGCGCAAATGGGCGCTGGACTACGCCTCGCTGCGAAATATACGTCCGGACATCATCATGCTGAGCACGTGCCTGTTCGGGCAGACCGGGCCGCTGCGGCAGATTGCGGGCTTCGGCAATATGGCCGCCGCAATAGCAGGGTTCAGCAATCTTGCCGGATGGCCGGATCGGACGGCAACCGGCGTGTTTGGCGCCTATACCGATTATATCGCGCCCCGCTACACCGCGATTGCAATTCTCGCCGCGCTCGAGCATCGCCGCCGCACCGGTGAGGGACAGTACATCGATCAGGCTCAGGCCGAATCCGCGATTCACTTTCTGGCTCCGGCAATCCTGGAATACTCGGCGAATCGCCGCGATCCGCAACGGGCCGGAAATACGGATCGCGACGTCGCTCCGCATGGCGTTTATCCGGCCGCGGGCGTTGATCGGTGGGTCGCTATCGTCTGCCGAACCGATTCCGAATGGCGCGCGCTATGCGACGCAATGGCCGCCCCCGCGCTTGGCGATGATTCGCGCTTTATCACGATGCGGGCGAGGATCGACAACCACACCACCCTCGACGCCATCATCGGCGCATGGACCGCGAGCCGCAGCGCTGTGGAAATCGAGCAGTTATTACAGGCATGCGGTGTGCCCGCATACCAGGTGCAGAACAGCGCGGAAGCGTGGCGGGATACCCAGCTCAAGCATCGGGGCCATTTCGTCGAGATTGAACATCCAACGATCGGCCGCACCACGATCGAAGGACCGCGCTCGCATCTGTCGCGCACGCCCGGCCGCGTGCGGCAAGCCGCTCCCTCGCTGGGCCGCGATAATCAGTACGTATTGGAGAAAATTTTAGGCTATGACCAGGACCGTATAAGTGACCTGGTTGTTGCAGGCGTATTTGGCTGAGACTATCGGAGAACCGGCACAGAGGCCGGCGCTCAATTCACCGCCTTGAGCGACTCCAGCATCTCCTGCGGACCGATGTAGCCGACCATCCGCTTGCGGACGCTGCCGGAGCGGTCGAGCAACACCATCGTGGGAACGCCCTGGATTCGGTATTCGCTGACGATTTCGTCGTTGCCGCGGTCAAGATGGGTCAGGTCGGCATGGAGCGCCACGAAGCGGCGAGCTTCGGCCACCACCTTCGGGTCCTTGAAGGTCGTGTGCTCCATCTCGCGGCACGGGATACACCAGTCGGCGCCGAAATCGATCAACACTGGTTTGTGCTCCGCGGTCGCCGCGGAAATACGCGCTGTGTTGTAGGGCTGAAATGCAAGCGCGCCGGTGGCGGCACCGCCTGACGTCACGAGGTAAACCAACGCGATCGCAGACAGGGAGCCCACCACCCCCTTGAACAGCGCAAAAGGCCGCGGCTGGCGCCCATGAGGCGAGACGAAGCCCAGGTAAATACCGGCGCCGGCACCGTAGTAGGGCAACAACCGCGTTGCCACCCGGCCGGGAAGTAACGGATCGATGAAGTACAAGGCCAACCCGGCAAGGACAAAGCCAAACAGATGCTCGACCCATGTCAACCATTCGCCCGACCGCGGCAAGGCGCGAATGCTGCCTGCGGCCAAGGCCAGCACGATATAGGGCACGCCCATGCCCAGCGCCAGGACAAAGAATGCCGCGAACCCCAGCAAAGCATTGCCGCTGTGTTCCACGACCAGAAGCAGGCCGAGGACGAATGGCCCGATGCAAGGGGCGGCGACCACACCCATCCCCAATCCCATCGCGAGCGAGCCCAGGTAGCCAGGCCGCGCGGTGCCGGCGCGCTGCAGCATCCAGGACGGCGCCTGCAGTGTGAACAAACCGAAGCTCGACGCCGCCAGTACCAGCATCACCGCCGCGATTGCGATCAAGACGTAGGGGTTTTCCAGCGCCGCGCCGAAGAGTCCGCCGGACAATGCAGCGGCGGTGCCGACCACCGAGAACATCAGCGCGATGCCGGCAACGTAAAGCGAGGCAAGAATGAGGACCCGCCGCGTTCCGCCGCCACCCTGATTGCCGAAATAGGCCAGCGTGACTCCGATCAGCGGATAGACGCAGGGCGTCAGGTTAAGCGCCAGCCCGCCCAGAAACACCATCAGGAATCCGAGCTTGAAACCGTAATTGCTAAAGAGGTCGCCCTCTGGCGCAGCCTGCGCTGCGCCGGAGTAGGCTTTGAGCGCTGGTTTGCTGTCTGCGGAGCCGCCCGGCCATTGCACGGTGGCGCGCTTGGCGATGGTCACCGGCCGTAGGCATTGCCGATCGTTGCAAGCCTGGTAGTCGAGCGACAGGTCAAACGCGATGTCCTGACCCGGCTTAATCGAGCCGTTCTTTTTCACATCCGCTTTGAATGCGATGGCGCCAGTGAATACCGACAGCTTTTCGCCCATCGAGAACTCAGGTGCGATCAGCTCCGCGGGCGGATATTGAATATCCCCGACGCCCAGCGATTGCGGCGGCGCAATCGAAAGTTTGGTAGCGATGTAATCGGTGCTGGAGGGCTTGTCCGAATTGATGTGCCATCCGGGCAGGATGCCGGCGTCCACGGTCAGTACGATTTTGTTTTCCGCAGCGGCTGTGAGCCGGGTGCCGGTAATTCGTACGACCTCCTGCGGTTTTGGCAGGGCGGCCGATACCGGGACAGCATGCACCGCGAGCATCGCCAGGAAAGCGCCCGCCGCGCATAACCGGAGGCCACGAAACATTGCGCGATTCACCGGCTCAAGCACGGCGAAAAAATAGAGATGATCCAAACTCGAACGCCGCACCTGCTTTCACCGGAGGGCGAACGGAATACGCGTCACTGATGGCCGTTGGCGCGCAGCGTGATAAGCGGCGGCTCGTTCATCGAAAGCGGAATGCTGTCCACGATTTCCAGGCCGTAGCCGGGAAGATTGGCCAGGCGCGGCACCCGATCCGATACAACGATAATTTTGCGCACGCCTACGTCGCGCAGAATCTGCGCGCCGATACCGTATTCGCGGAAGTCGCCGCCCAAAGCGTTGGTATGTGTGGTGACGCGCCGCAAGTCCTGCAGCCCGCCGTTCAGCTCAGAAGCAATCGCGTTGAAATTGCGCTTGAGGTAGAGGATCACGCCGTTGCCCGCCGACGCTATGTGCGCCATCGAGGCGGTCAGCAGGTTGCGGGTGTTGCGCTCCAGGTAGCCGAACACGTCGCCGGGCAGGTATTCGCGATGCGCCCGGACAATGATCGGCACCGCCGGGTCAACAGTTCCCATGACCAGCACCAGATGCTCGGTCAGATCCACCTGGTCGCGGTACACGCAGGCGCGGAACTCACCGAATTCGGTGGGCAGCCGCGCCTCGGCCACGCGCTGGACCAGGGTCTCGTTGCGCAGCCGATACTCGATTATGTCGGCGACGGTCAAGATCTTCAGGTTCTGCTCGCGGGCGAAGTCAACCAGGTCGTCGCGCCGCGCCATCGTGCCGTCGTTTTTCAGGATCTCGCAGATGACGCTGGCAGGCTTGAGCCCCGCCAGTCGCGAGAGGTCAACCCCGCCTTCGGTCTGGCCGGTACGCACCAGCACCCCGCCCTCGCGCGCGCGCAGCGGATAGATGTGTCCCGGGGTCACGAACTCCGCGCCGGTAGCGTCCTCGCGCACTGCCTGGAGAATTGTGGTGGCGCGGTCGTGAGCGGAAACACCGGAGCCGGAAACGCGCCGGGCATTCATGGAAACGGTAAACGCCGTTCCCAGCGGGGCCTGATTGTCCCCCACCATCATGCCGAGGCCCAGGCGCTCGATGCGCTCTGAGGACATGGGCAGACAAATCAACCCGCGGCCGTAGCGGGCCATGAAGTTGATCGCCTCCGGGGTGACCTTTTCGGCCGCCATGCACAGGTCGCCCTCGTTTTCGCGCTGCTCGTCATCCATCAGGATGATCATCCGCCCGCGCCGAATCTCTTCGAGGCCTTCCTCGACGCTGACGAAGGGGGCTTCAGCCTGCGACTCGCGTAAAATCAGCTCGTTGAACATTTGCTCGCCCAGGAGCCTGCGCAGGGCTCCGTTATCGTCTTCTTATCCTATACCGGCAGAATTGCACAGTGAATAGCCGCGGGCCCGGCCGCAAATTGAGGCTAATCAAGGAGGAATGTCGACGGGGTGGTTGCGTGAAGTGCTTGCCTATTCCACCGTGACGGATTTGGCCAAATTGCGCGGCTGATCGACATCCGTGCCGCGGTAAACCGCGATATGGTAGGCCAGCAACTGCAACGGCACAGTCAGCAGGACCGGTGCGAGCAGGCGGTTGGTCGCCGGCACCTCGATGATTTCCCACGCCACTTCTTCCAGTTCGGCGTTGCGATGGTCGGTCACCGCGATAATTCGCCCGTTGCGCGATTCCACTTCCTTTAGATTCGACAGCGTCTTTTCAAATACATTGTCGTTGGGAATCAGCACCACCACCGGCATGTTCTCGTCTATAAGCGCGATCGGGCCGTGCTTCATCTCGCCCGCCGAGTAGCCCTCGGCGTGGATGTAGGAAATTTCCTTGAGCTTGAGCGCACCTTCCAGCGCGACCGGATAGTTAAGGCCGCGACCCAGGTAGAGGAAGTCGTGGGCCTTGCCGTACTTGCGCGCGACCTTCTCGATCTGCCGCTCCCGGCCGATCACTGCCTCGATCTGAGCCGGAATTGCCAGCGCCGGCTCGATCAGTTCCTGCACCTGGGCTTCGTTGATTCTGCCCAGCCGATGGGCCGTGTGAATTGCCAGCAGGTAAAAGGCTTCGATCTGGGTCAGGAAGCATTTGGTGGTGGTAACGCTGATCTCCGGGCCGCATCGAGTGTAAAGCTGCGCATCGGCCTTGCGCGCGATCGACGAATCCACCGTGTTGGTCAGGGCCAGGATATGCGATCCGCGGCTGCGCGCCTCCTCCATCGCGGCCAGGGTGTCGGCGGTCTCGCCGGACTGCGATACCGCAATCACCATCGTGTGTTCGTCGATCGCGGGGCGGCGGTAACGGAACTCGGCGGAATAATCCACTTCAGCCGGAATCCCGCACAACTCCTCGATGATGAACTTGCCGATCAGTGAGGAGATCCACGAGGCCCCCGCACTGACCATCACGAACCGGCTCACGCCGCGCGGATCGCCGCCAGGAAACAAGTCCTGCTCGAAGGCTACGCTGCGCGAGTCGGCGTTGGCCCGGCCCCTCAAAGTGTCGATCCAAGCCTGCGGCTGCTCCGCGATCTCCTTGCGCAGGTAATGACGAAAGCCCCCCTTGGTCGCCGCCACAGCGTCCCATTCGATATATCGCGGCTGGCGCGCAACGGGCGCGCCCTCAAAAGTCATCAGGCGGATCTCGTCGGCACTGACTTCGGCCAGCTCACCGTCCTCCAACACAATCGTGCGCCGCGTATGTTCCAGCAGCGCCGGGATATCGGAGGCCACGAAGTTTTCCCCCTCACCGAACCCGACGACCAGCGGCGTGGCGGTCTTGGCTGCGACCAGTTTGCCCGGCGCGGTTTCGGACAGCACCACGATCGAGAACGAGCCGCGCAGCTCCCGCACCGTGCCCAGCACCGCTTTGGTCAGCGGCAGCCCGGCCTTGACCTTTTCCTCGATCAGGTGCGCGATTACTTCGGTGTCGGTCTCCGACGTCATGCGATGGCCGCGGCTGACCAGGCCGTCGCGCAGCTCGACGTAGTTTTCGACGATCCCGTTGTGAATGACCGCTACCGGGCCGGCCTTATGCGGATGAGCGTTTTCTTCGGAGGGCCGTCCATGGGTCGCCCATCGGGTGTGACCGATGCCGGTTTTGCCTGACAACGGCCGGGTCTCGAGCAGCTTCTCCAGGTTGATCAGTTTGTCCACCGCCCGGCGCACGTCCAGTTTGCCGTCGTCGCCCAGTGTCGCCACGCCAGCCGAGTCATAGCCGCGATACTCAAGCCGCTTGAGCCCGCCAATCAGGATCGGAACCGCTTCCCGGTGTCCCACGTAACCAACGATTCCACACATCTAACTGACTCCGTTACTCAGGATTGCGATCCGTCGCCGTCAGACTTGGGCTTCACCTGATGGCGTTTGTGCCAATTGTCGGTCCAGCCGGACTTTTCGCGCTGCGGATGATGCGACATCACCAGGCATCCGTCGGAAACGTCGCGCACAATCGTGGTTCCCGAGGCGACATAGACATCGTTGCCGACCCTGATTGGCGCTATAAGCTGGGTGTCGCAGCCGACCATGCATCGATCGCCGATCTCGGTGCGATGCTTCTCGTAGCCGTCGTAATTAACCGTAATGACGCCGCACCCGACGTTGGTTTCGCGGCCCACCGTTGCATCGCCCAGATAGCTCAGGTGGCTGGCCTTGGTGCCGTGACCAACGCGCGTCTTTTTGGTTTCGACAAAATTGCCGATGCGGTTGTGGCCCTCAAGCTCGGTGCCCTCGCGCAGATGCGCGAACGGTCCCAGCTCGCAGTCGTCGCCAACGCGGCATCGCTCGGCCCGGATGCCAATCTTCAGATGGGTGCGGTCGCCGATCTCCACGTCGCTCAGCCATGCCGTGCCGTCGATCCGTACGCCCGATCCGATCCGGCTGCGTCCGAGGATCTGCACGTTCGGCCCGATAACCGTATCGATGCCGATTTCGACCTGCTCGCCGATGTAAACCGTGGCTGGGTCGATCAGCGTCACGCCCGAAGCCATAATCCGGCGGTTAATCGCCGTCCGCATTTCCGCGTTCACTTCTGCCAGTTCCTCCCGTGAATTTATCCCGGCAAACTCGCTAAGCTGCGCCGCCTTGAAGGCTTCGACCGTCAGCCCGCGGGCGCGCGCAATAGCCACCAGGTCGGTCAGGTAATACTCGCCCTGCGCGTTATTGGGTTGGATTGCACCCAACGCGCTGCGCAAGAACGCGGCCGGCGCCGCGTAAACACCGGTGTTGATTTCGCGAATTTCCCGCTGACTTGCCGTTGCGTCCGTAGCCTCCACGATCGCCGCGACCTTACCGGTCCGATCGCGGACTACCCGGCCATATTCGCCGGCATCGTCCAAATCAATGGAAATGAAGGAAAGCGCGGCGGAGCTTTGCCGGTGAGACCGGATGAACTTTGCGACGGTATCCGAACGCAGGCGCGGCATGTCGCCATACGTGATAAGAACGTCGCCGCCGAACGCCGGCGGCAAACATTCGATCGCGCACTGGGCGGCATTTCCGGTACCGCGCTGCACCGACTGGAGGGCAAACTTGAGGCTGGCTGCGCTATCGAAGGCGTTGCGCACCACGGCTTCGACCTGCTCCGCCTGATGGCCCACGACCACGATCAGAGGATTCGCGCCTGACGCGACCAGCGGCCGCAGCGAGCATACGATCATCGCCTCACCGGCCACTTCGTGCAGAACCTTCGCGCGCGCCGAGCACATCCGCCTACCCAACCCGGCAGCCAGGGTGATGGAGGCCAGCGACGCCGTTTCGCTGCTTGGCTCCATCCGCTCAGTCGTACTCACTGTAATTCGACACCTTCCAAATCTGGCCTTCTTTGCGCGCCGTAATCATCCACTTTTTGTAAAATGAGCCTCCATCGGGGACATCGATCGTGGCCAGGAACAGATACATGACTCGATCCGTTCCATCGCGCTGCTCCTCGAGCCGGTAGCGGATCGTGGGTTTGCGCGTTTCCTCGTCGATTTGCTGCCCTTTAGTGAGGGCTTCCTCCTGGTGGAGCTTCTCTAATGCAAGACCCGTGCACCATCGCTCGCTACTTTGGAGATTAATCGCGATATAATGCGCCTCAATAAAGCGATCGACGACCGCGCGCGGCGTGTTGGTCGGTTTGCAACCTGCTAAAAAAATCGGCGCCAAAACGAGCAGTTTCGCCGCCGTTACGCCCTTTATTAGAGGTCCATGGCGCTGCCACCTCGGCTTGCGATTCAACCGGGCTCTCCCACTTCACTTCGGCTTCTTCTTGAAGAGCGCGTCGAGCTGGGCTCGTGACGCGGAAGGTGGGTTCTTAGCCTGCGCAATGCTGTTGCCCGGCGCAAAGAATTCACAAAAATTGGCGCGTTCCTTATCCACGACGCGTTCGGCAGCAGTCTCGCAGCACTGGTTGTAGTATCCGGGATCGTAATGCTTGCAGTTGCGGCATGCATGCAATGCACGGTCACATGAAGGACACGGCGCCCGAAATTCGACTCGTTCCCGTGTGTCGATTTCCATCCCGCAATTCCAGCACTTCATAATCGCCGCTTTTGCCGCCCTAAGCCCCTTGATAGCATAACTCTCAGAGGTGGCGGGGGCCAGTATGTTAGAGGAAATCGAGTCATTTGTTGGCAATTTGAGTAGGGTATTGCGTGCATCAGCCAATACAGTGAAGTCCTACCGGGGCGATTTGCACGACTTTCGCGCTTTCCTGCTGGAACGCGGAGCAGCGCTGAATCCCGAGCGCACCGAAGTTTGCGTGGCGGCAATAGACGGCGACCATATCCGCGGCTATTTGACCAATCTCATGAAGCGCTCCACCCGCGCCACCGCGCAACGCCATCTGGCGTCGATCAAGTCCTTTTTCCGCTATCGCGAGGTAACCGCCGGTGACCCCAATCCTTCGCGCGGGCTGCGCTCGCCGCGCCGTGAGAAGCATCTGCCCTCGATTCTGCGTGAAAACGAGGTGACTGAACTTATCGGCGATGCTCCGGAACAAAACGACCGCGCGGGTTTTCGAGACCGCGCGATGGCGGAGGCGCTTTATTCCTCCGGACTGCGCATCAGTGAGTTGGTGGCGCTTAACTGGGGCGACCTGGATCTGGAGATGGGCACGCTGCGGGTGCGACATGGCAAGGGCAACAAGGAGCGAATCGTACCGATCGGCGAACCGGCGATCGAGGCGTTGCAGGCCTGGCGCAAGAGCATGCCGCTGGACCGCAACGCCGGCGGTGCGATCTTCACCAACCTGCGCGGCGGCCGTATCACCACTCGCAGCGTCGAGATAATCGTTGGCCGCCTGCTGGCGCGCTCCGGAGTGCAAAACCGTATTACCCCACATGGCCTGCGCCATTCCTTCGCGACCCACCTGCTCGACCACGGTGCCGACCTGCGTTCGATCCAGGAGATGCTGGGTCATGCCAGCCTGACCACGACGCAACGTTATACCCATGTCAGCGTCAACCGGCTTAAAGAGGTTTATTCCCGTGCCCACCCGCGCGCCTGAAGAAGGTAGCCGTTTCAGAAGCACCACGATCCTGACCGTGCGCCACAAGGGCGGCGTAGTGATGGCGGGCGATGGGCAGGTCAGTCTCGGTCAGACCGTGATCAAGCGCGGAGCGCGCAAAGTGCGTCGCTTATATAATGATCGCGTTCTTTCCGGCTTCGCGGGATCCACTGCGGACGCCCTCACGCTGTTTGACAAATTCGAGGCCAAGCTCCAGGAGTTCAACGGCAGCCTGCGGCGGGCAGCGGTCGAGTTGGCCAAAGACTGGCGCACCGACCGGATGCTGCGACGGCTGGAGGCGATGCTGGTGGTGGCCGACAAGGAAAGCTCCCTGCTGATTTCAGGCTCCGGCGACGTAATCGAGCCCGACGACGGAGCTTTGGCGATCGGCTCCGGCGGCAATTACGCGTTGGCCGCGGCGCGCGCCCTACTGCGCAATGCGCCCGAGCTGACGGCGCGCCAAATTGCGGAAGCCGCGATGCAAACCGCCGCAGAGATATGCGTTTACACCAATGAACAATTTATATTTGAAGAGCTGTGAAGCCGGGAGTTGAGCGATGGCATCCGCGCAGGTAATGACTCCGCGTGAAATTGTTTCCGAGCTGGATCGTTACATCGTGGGCCAGAACGACGCCAAGCGTGCAGTCGCGATCGCGCTGCGCAACCGCTGGCGCCGGCAGAACGTGCCGCCCGAACTGCGCGACGAAATCGCACCCAAGAATATCCTGATGATCGGACCCACCGGCGTGGGCAAAACGGAAATCTCGCGCCGCCTGGCCCGCCTGGCGCAGGCGCCGTTCCTTAAGGTCGAGGCCTCCAAGTACACCGAGGTCGGCTACGTCGGCCGGGACGTCGAGTCGATCATTCGCGACCTGGTCGAAGTGACGGTCAAGATGGTGCGCGAGGAGGAGCGGCAGCGCGTCGCCGTCGCGGCGCGGGAGACGGCCGAGGAGCGCCTGCTCGACATTTTATTTCCGCCTCCTACCAAGACGCGCCGGCCGGTCGGAATCACCCCCGAGGGTAATCTCCAGGTCAGCTCCGCCGACGACAGTCATCGCGACACCCGCGAAAAACTGCGCAAGCTGCTGCGTGGCGGCCATCTGGACGACCGCGACGTCGAACTGGAAGTCACCGCTCAGGCCACGCCGATGGTCGAAGTATTCACCCCGCAGGGCATGGAGGAGATGGGCGTGAACATGAAAGATCTGTTCAGCCAGATCATGCCCAAGAAGACCAAGCGCCGTTCGGTCAAAATCCCCGAGGCCATGGAAATCCTGACCCAGGAGGAAGCCGCCCGCCTGGTTGATATGGACCAGGTCGCGCATGAGGCGATCCATCGCGCCGAGCAGTCGGGGATCGTGTTCATTGACGAAATCGACAAGATCGCGGGACGCGAGGCTGGACGCGGGGGGCCGGACGTCTCACGCGAGGGCGTGCAGCGCGACCTGCTGCCGATTGTCGAGGGCACCACGGTCAACACCAAGTACGGATCGGTGCGCACCGACCACATACTATTCGTTGCCTCCGGCGCTTTTCATATCTCCAAACCGTCCGACCTGATTCCCGAATTCCAGGGCCGCTTTCCGATCCGCGTGGAACTCAAGGCGCTCACCCGCGAGGATTTCGTGCGCATTCTGACCGAGCCCGAAAACGCGCTAATCAAGCAGTACGTGGCGCTGCTCAAGACCGAACAGGTGGAGCTGGGCTTCAGTGACGACGCGATCCTGGCGCTGGCCGAGATTGCCGCGGCAGTCAACGCGCGTTCGGAGAATATCGGCGCGCGCCGGCTGCATACCGTATTGGAACGGGTGCTTGACGAGCTGTCCTTTACCGCGCCCGAACTGACGGAGCGCCAGGTCTCGATCGACGCCGCCTACGTCCATCAGCGCCTTGATTCTATCGTGAAGGACGAAGACTTATCGCGTTATATACTGTAGAGTGCAGTAAATTACGGCAGAGGCTTGCAGCCAGCCGTGGCTGAAACCGGGAGCCTTGAGATAACAAGGTGGAACAACTCATTCAAAGAGCGCAGATCCTCGTCGAGGCGCTGCCCTTCATCCAGCGCTTTCGCGGCAAGACCTTCGTCATCAAGTACGGCGGCCATGCGATGCTTTCGGAGGAACTCAAGCAGAGCTTCGCCCAGGATGTCGTGCTGATGGACCTGGTCGGCATCAACCCGGTAGTCGTGCACGGCGGCGGGCCGCAAATCTCCGAGTTGATCGAGCGCGTCGGCCTGAAGTCGACCTTCGTGCGCGGGATGCGCGTGACTGACGAACCGACCATGGAACTGGTCGAGATGGCGCTGCAGCGTCTCAACAAGGAGATTGTAATGCTGATTGCGCGCCATGGCGGCCGCGCGGTCGGGCTTTCGGGCAAGGACGGCGGGCTGATGCTGTCGCGGAAGATGCGCATGGTGATGCCCGACAGCGAAGGGCATCCGAGCGAGGTGGATATCGGCCTGGTGGGCGAGGTGGTGGAAATCAATCCAGGCCTGCTCAAGGCCCTGGATGACGCCAACTATATCCCGGTCATCGCACCCGTCGGTTATGATCACGAAGGGCTGACATACAACATCAACGCCGACCTGGCGGCGGGCAAGATCGCCTCCGCGGTCAAAGCCGAAAAGCTGATCCTAATGACCGACGTCGCGGGCATTCGCGACCAGAGCAACAAACTGGTCTCGACCCTGGACGTAACGCGCGCCAAGCGTCTGATCGCCCGCGGCACGATCTCCGAGGGAATGATCCCGAAGGCGGAATGCTGTATCGACGCGCTCAACGAAGGGGTAGCCAAAACACATATCATCGACGGCCGGGTGCTCCATTCCCTCTTGCTCGAAACCTTCACCCGTTCAGGTATCGGAACCGAAGTGGTACAAGGTCCGGGTAGCGTACGGGAACTGAAGCGGCCGGCGCGCAAGGGACGCGGCGGCAAGTAGCCGGCCCGTCGCGGCCCGCACCAAAGCATTCGCGACTCGATGGCCGGCGGCGCGCCGAGTCCAAGCGCTGTTGTCTGTGGCGCCATATGGGAGAGAACATGACCAACGCAGAAATCGTCGACCTGACTCACCAACACCTGGTTAACATCTACGGATGTCTGCCGCTGGCTTTCGTGGAAGGTCGCGGCCCCTATCTTATCGATGGGGACGGCAACCGTTACCTTGATTTCTTCTGCGGACTCGCGGTCACCAGTTTGGGCCATTGCCATCCCGCGATTGTAAACGCGATCAAGTCGCAGGCCGAAAAGCTGATTCACGTATCCAACGTGTTTCACACCGAACCGACTGCGCGGCTGGCGCAGCGCCTCTCGGATCTGTTCAACGGCGCCAAGGTGTTCCTGGCCAACTCCGGCGCGGAAGTCAACGAGGCGGCAATCAAGCTGGCGCGGCATTGGGGAGCGGAAAACGGCGGGCGCTTCGAAATCATCGCGATGCAGAACTCCTTTCATGGCCGCACGATGGCGACGCTTAGCGCCACCGGCCAGGAAAAGTATCATCAGGGGTTCCAGCCGATGCTCCCCGGCGTGACGCTGGTCAACTTCGATGATCTGGAGGCGGTCGAGGCGGCCGTCAACCCCAAGACCGCGGCGATTCTGGTCGAGCCGATCCAGGGCGAAGGCGGAGTCGTGATGCCAAAGACCGCCGATTACCTAGGCCGCCTGCGGAAATTATGCGAGCGCCACGAACTGCTGCTGATGTTTGACGAGGTGCAGGTCGGAATCGGGCGCACAGGCAAAATGTTCGCCCATGAGCATTTCGGCGTGCGGCCCGATGTGATGACGTTGGCCAAAGCGCTGGGCGGCGGTCTGCCGATTGGCGCGATGCTGGCACGGCCCGAGGTCGCCGCGACCCTGACGCCGGGCACCCACGGCACCACCTTCGGCGGCAATCCTGTAGCCTGCGCCGCGGCGCTGGCCGTGCTCGATACGCTGGAGCATGACCGCGTGTTGGAAAACGCGACGGCGATCGGCAACTACCTGATGGAAGAGCTGCGCGCGATCGCCAAAACCACGCCGCGAATCGTCGAGGTCAGAGGGCAGGGGATGATCATCGGCGTGGTCCTGAAAGGCGAGGCGCGGCCCGTAGTCGACGCCTGCCTGAAAGAGCGCCTCATCCTCAACGCCACCGCCACTAACGTCGTGCGCCTGCTGCCGCCGCTGAACCTGACCCTGGAGCAGGCACGCGAGGGAATGGACATAATCCGCCGCGCCCTCGCCGCGTAATTGTTTCGGTTTCCTCTCTCAGATGTTTAGCCGTGAGAGGGGCGGGATGACGGCGCCGGATACCACCTACAATCTTCCCTCCTCACGCACATTCCGTCTTCCGCTAAACCGCGCCGGACGCTATTTTCACCAATATGCCGCAGGTTCGGGCGCCCAGGGCGCGGCGATGAATCGAGCGGCCCGATCAGCATGAAACGGGACTTTATCGATCTCTCATCGATTTCCGCCGCTGAGGCGCACGCGCTGCTCAGCCTTGCGAGCTGGCTGAAGAGCGACGTGAAGAACGACCTGGACCATCCCTACTTACGGGGCAAAACGCTGGCGATGCTGTTTCAAAAACCTTCGCTCCGCACGCGGCTGACCTTCGAGGCCGGGATGGCGCAACTGGGCGGCCATGCGATCTATCTTGGACCAACAGAAATCGGTATCGGCGAGCGTGAATCGGTCAAGGACGTGGCGCGCAACCTGTCGCGATGGGTCGACCTGATCATGATCCGCACTTTCGCGCACAATACTTGCGTCGAACTGGCGCGCGAGGCGAGCGTGCCAGTCATCAACGGCCTGACCGATCTGCTTCATCCGTGCCAGCTTCTGGCCGACCTGTTGACGCTGAAGGAGCATCGCGGTGACCTGGCCCGGCTGCGGGTCTCCTTCGTCGGGGACGGGTTTAATCTAGCCAATACCTGGGTCGAGGCGGCGGAACTGTTCGGGCTGGAACTGCGGCTGGGATGCCCTTCCGGTTACGAACCCGAGAAAAGCTTCACCCAGCGCATCAAGCGCGCCGGTATTGTCCTCACGAATGATCCCAAGGAGGCGGTCGCGGGCGCCGACGCGGTTTACACCGACACGTGGACCTCGATGGGCCAGGAGCGCGAAGCAGCGCGGCGCCGGCGCGACTTCAAGGCCTTCCAGGTCAACCGCGAGCTGCTGAAACACGCCAAGCCCGGCGCGCTGGTGATGCATTGCTTGCCGGCTCATCGCGGCGAGGAGATCACGGACGATGTGCTCGACGGGCCGACTTCCGTGGTGCTGGACGAAGCCGAGAACCGCTTGCACGTACAGAAGGCCATCATGCTCTGGCTGATCAAGCCCGAGATACTGGAGCGCTGGGCGGACAACACAGCGACACGCAACTGATTGGAAAGTCAGGATTCTGTCATCAACGTTTCCAACCTTGTAGCCTTGAACAAGAATTCTCCATTGGACCGGGTCGGCAGGAACCCGCCTCCGCGTGTCCGTGAGGCCGTCTGCGGATGGTGTTGTCCTTGTAAAAGGCTGGCGACGAAGCGCCGGCCGTAAAGAATCTTTGCGAAAGTCTGGCCATGGCACAGAACAAACCGATCAGAAAGCTGGTTCTGGCGTATTCCGGGGGATTGGACACGTCCGTGATTCTGCGCTGGGTGAAGGACTACTACGACTGCGAAGTGGTCGCGTACTGCGCCGACGTTGGACAGGCCGAGGAAATCACCGGCCTCGAGGAACGGGCGCTGGCCACCGGTGCGAGCAAGCTGTGCGTCGCCGACCTGCGCGAGGAGTTCGCACGCGACTTCGTCTTCCCAATATTGCGCGCCAATGCGATTTACGAAGGATACTATCTGCTCGGTACTTCGATCGCACGGCCCGTGATCGCCAAACGGCAGGTTGAGATCGCCCGCGCCGAGGGCGCCGACGCCGTGGCTCACGGGGCCACCGGCAAGGGCAACGATCAGGTTCGCTTCGAGCTGACCTTCGCGCGGCTGGCGCCGGAGCTGACGGTGGTCGCGCCGTGGCGTCATCCGGACTGGCATTTTGCCGGCCGCGCCCAAATGGTCGCGTATGCCGAAGCCAACCGCATCCCGGTTCCGGTCACCGCCGAAAAGCCCTATTCGATGGATCGCAACCTGGTCCATATCAGCTACGAAGGAGGCATCCTGGAGGACCCCTGGCGCGAGCCGTATGAGGACATGTTCCGGCTGACACTTGCCCCGCAAAAGGCGCCCGACGAGCCTGAATACGTCGAGATCGAGTACTTGCGCGGCGACCCGGTTGGAATCAACGGCGAGCGGCTGTCGCCTTCTTCCCTGATCGACCTGGCCAACGGGATTGGCGAGCGCCATGGCGTCGGCCGCGTGGACATGGTCGAGAACCGTTTTGTCGGGATCAAGTCGCGCGGAGTGTACGAGAGCCCGGGAGTCACGATGCTAATGTACGCGCATCGCGCGGTCGAACAGTTGACGTTGGATCGCGAGGTGCTGCATTTGCGCGATTCGCTCATCCCGCGTTACGCCGAGATGGTGTACAACGGATTTTGGTTTGCTCCCGAGCGCGAGGCCTTGCAGGCGCTGGTCGACCGCGCGCAGGAAAATGTCAGCGGCGTGGCGCGGCTGAAGTTGTACAAGGGCGGAGTTTGGATAGCCGGCCGCCGCTCCCCGCGCTCGCTGTACGACCCCAAGCTGGCAAGCTTCGACCAGGCGGGCGGCTACCAGCAATCCGACGCAACCGGCTTCATCCGACTGGCCGGCCTGCGCCTCAAGGCGCTGTCGCGCGTTCAGTCCGGCGATTGATTCAAATCCCGCTTGCTTCCGCCATCCGTCCTTAGCTCACGGCGCGGAAAACTTGAAGCTCGTACGCGTGAACCCTATGGCGCAGCGGCTCTTTCTCTTCCCTCTACTTATCCGGCTGGAGGATGAGGGAGAGGCTGCGCCGTTTGCGGCGCTCACTGAGTTCTGAATCGGCCGGCCACTCACCCAACCTTCCGCGCATCGTCAAAGCGCGAGTAATCGAGTAGCCAGCCGCCTTCCCGACGCGGTCCGATTATGTCCACGAAGCGCGCATCCCACAAGATCTCATCCGCAAGGTAGGAATGCTGCGCGTAAACGGTTTGCGACAGTGCCTCGTCGATTCCGGTCAGAGACACCACCACCGCGGCTCGGTCGCGGCTCAGCGAATCCGGCGTCGCGCCGTGCAGCGGGCTGCGCTCATCGATCGGATGAACGACCAGCCATGACAGCGACAGGAACACGTGGCGATCGCGCACCAGATGAAGGTCGTGGACCCGGACGAAGTATCCACCGTTGTCCTCGGGCTCGGCGCGCAGCAACACGGCGTAGAGCTGCGGCTGAACGATTAGAGCGTCACGCTCATTGGCCATCCGCAGCATCAGGCAGCGCCGCCCCCGGTAGTCACCAATCACCGCCACATTGCTGAATCTGACTCGCGAGGTCGGACGCGAGAATTTCGCGAATACCAGTCCGGTCATCAACGCCAGGCAGACTCCTCCCGTCAAGGCCTGCAAGGTTACGAGCAGATTGGCTGCTGCCGAGCGTGGCGCCATCGTGCCGTACCCGATCGTCGCCATGGTTTGGACGCTGAAGAAGAAGGCGTCCACAAAGGAGCCGCGACGGGCGTTGGCGATACCGCCAAGGGCCAGGTAGCCCAACGCGAACAGTGTATTGGCGGCGCCGAACGCGGCGGCAATCAGCAGCAGAACCGTCGGCCACGACGCGTTCACCAGGTAATGGTAGCCGTCGCGAAACGGGCGCCTCTGCAAGCCCTGTAGCGTTATCGGAGTGCCGTCATAATCAAGCGACCCGACGGTCGGATGACCCCTTCTGCCAACCTTGCGCGAACCGCTCATTCGTTCCTCCGCCAGCCGTATCTTCCGGATGCGTGTCAAAGACCCTTGCCGCCATCCCCGGCCCGGCCGATGCTACTGCAGGATGCGGAAGATCCCTCCTGTTGGGCAAGTGCCGATAGGTGGGGGTTATCGGTGCACGTTAATAGTGCAAAAGTCTCTTAGCCCCCAATCATTTGCGTTCATCGGACATCCGGGGCTGCGCTTTTGGTGGCGCAGTTCTTGCTCGACTATTACTTTCGTTTTGATTCCAGGACGGGAGGTCCGATGCGCGTTACCCAAATCCACACCGGCACTGAAACGACCAAGCTATGAGGCAGCCTGATTTCAAGGATCTCGATCTGAATGTTGCCCGCGCCAGGGTCCTGTTGTCGCTGCTCGCGATGTTGTCGTTGTATATCGATCCTACGGTGGCCGGTGGGCCATTTCATCTAAATGGCCTGGCGCTCGCGGCTCTGCTCTGCCATCTCGCATACAGCCTGGCTTTGTACGTCGCCCTCAGCCGCCATATCGCGCTCGACCGCCTGCCAGTGCTCTCAACCGCGATGGACCTGGTGTTTGCGACGGTGGTGGCGTTTTTGACCGAAGGCCAAACCAGTCCGTCTTATGTATTCTTCGTGTTCGCGATTATTGCCGTCGGCGTGCGCAAGGGCCTGCGCCGCTCCATCGAGTTGACGCTGTGCAGTGTGACCCTGTACCTGGCGGTCATCAGCGTGTCTGACCGGATGACGAGTTTTTACGTGATGAGGGCCGTTTACCTCGCGATTGCGGGCTATCTTATTGGCGTGGTTGGACAGGCGCGCGGCGAGTTCGAAGAGCGGATGCATGAGATCGAGGTTAACGCCGAGCGTCATTCAATCGCCCGCTCTCTGCACGACGGCTATATACAGGCGCTGGCCGGTGTGAACTTGCGGCTCGAAACCTGCCGCCAACTCCTGAGGATGGGACGCGCTGAGGATGCGCTTGCTCAACTGACGGAACTTCAAGTCGGCGTAGCCCGTGAATACGACGAAGTGCGCGACTATATACGGTCGCTTGCCGGAGTGCGGGTTTCAAACTCGCGCGATCTTCCACCAGCTATCCGCGACCCGCGCTTGCGGATACAAGCGGCGTTCAACACGGATTGCCTGGGCGGTGAACAGATTCTACAGATTATGCTCGAAGGGCTGCGCAACGCGCGCCGCCACGCGATGGCCACACTGGTGACGATCAACGTGTGGGAAGCCGCGGATAAGGTCCAAATCACGATCGACGACGATGGCGTCGGATTCGACGATTCGGCAAAGCCGCCTTGGGCAATCGCGTCGCGCGTGGCCGAGTTCGGCGGCTTCCTCAGCCTCAACGGCAGCGGGCTGGCGCGGCTGGCCATAGAGATACCAAAAAGCTAGTTATGCCGACCCCGCTTCGCCTGCTCATCGCCGACGATCACGCTCTGTTCCGCCAGGGGCTAATGTCACTGCTGCTCGTGCAGTCCGGCATCGAAGTTATTGGCGAGGTGCAGAATGCCGACGACGTGCTCGCCGCCGTATCCGACAATTCCTGTGATATCCTGCTGCTCGACTTGCAGATGGATCGCTGGGTGATGGATGACATCGCCCAGCTATCCCGCCTGACCCAGGTGATCGTGTTGACGGCGAGTGAAAGTGCGGAAAATGGCGTGCGTGCCTTGCGCCTCGGAGCGCGCGCGATCGTGCTGAAACGGTTCGCGATCGAAACCTTGATGACCGCGATTCACACCGTCGCCGAGGGACTGGTCTGGATGCCGCCGACGGTGCAGGCGCAGTTCGCCACTCAAGACAACCCCGCGTCAAGACAGCTAACCGCGCGCGAATCCGAAATCGTGCGGTACGTCGCAGGCGGGATGCGCAATGCCCAGGTTGCCCAACGGTTGTCGATCAGCGAGAGCACCGTAAAGACGCATCTCAATAACGTGTTTCAAAAGCTCGGCCTGCGCGACCGCCTCGAACTAACGCACTACGCGATCAAGACCGGCCTCGCCCGCCTGCTCGACGTCGATCGCTGACGCGATTGCTTCAACTGGCATCATTTCTTCTTTGCCGGTTGATTCGATCTCCGAATAGCTTCGCTTAAGCCAAATGCTCACTGCTCATATGACGGGCACTGCTGCCTCATCGGGCAGCTACTCGAGGGACGGTCAGCCCGGACCATAGTCAACAAGTGGTCTTACTACACCAAAAATCCCACCGATGACGGATCGGCGTATCATCCGATAGTTGTAGTAAGTTATCCACCCTTCGGACAAATCATTCAATTTGCAACGCGAGGCATGCGACTTGCTCTTGCCTGCGCTCGGAACGCCCACCGCTGCGGTGAGTTGCGGATCAAAATTTCATTCACAAGGGAGAGCGCTGTCAATGCTAAGTACAACTATCGTTCGCACATACCACCTGTTAAGGGAGCGATGGCGCGACCCGGTAGTCCGGCGAAATGTCGGATATCTGATGCTGGGCAAGATGCTCGGCCTCGGCATCGTGGTGTTCATGATTTCGAAAGTTTGGGTGCCAAGCTCAGCCTTTGCCGACAATGCTCCGCCGCTGCCGCCGCCGCATATCAGCGCAATCAATACCGTGTGGACGCTGATCGCCGCATACCTGGTGTTTTGCATGCAGGTCGGATTCGTGATGCTCGAGGCGGGCTTCGCTCGTTCACGCGAGGCGGTGAATATACTTGTGGAGGGAATCGCCGATACATGTATATGCGGCGTTACCTTCTGGCTGTGGGGCTTCGCGTTCATGTTCTGCTCGGGCACCCCGTGGATCGGCACTACCGGTTTCATGCTGCACGGGCTGCCGGCCACCTATGGCACCACGGGCGTTCCCCTGCTCGCCTACTGGGTATTCCAGTATGCATTCGCGGATACCTGCTCGACGATAACCTCGGGCGCGATGATTGGGCGCTGCGACTTCATCGGCGACTTGCTCTACAGCGTAGGCGTCACCGGCTTCATCTATCCGATCATCGGCCACTGGGCATGGGGACCGGACGGCTGGCTGGCGAATATGACCCCGATACCCTTTCATGACTTCGCCGGCTCCACGGTGGTTCATACCATTGGCGGGACTATATCTTTGGCGGGCGCAATCGCGCTCGGACCCCGGCTGGGCCGCGTGTTCAAGCGCGACGGCGGCCAGCCCATGAAGCCTCACGACCTGATTATCGGCGCCACCGGCGGACTGATCCTGTGGTTCGGATGGTACGGATTCAATCCGGGCAGCACACTCTCCGCACTCGACATGCAGGGTATTGGCCGCGTGTCCTTCAACACCACGCTTGCCGCGTGCTCGGCCGGTCTTACCTCGCTGTTCTACTCATACTTCAAGACCGACGGAAAATGGGATCTCGGGCTTACCGTCAACGGTTTCCTGGCCGGACTGGTGGCAATTACCTGTCCCTGCTACTGGGTTGACCCGGAAGGCGCGTTCCTGTTGGGAATCGGCGCTGGCATTGTCGTGGTATGGGGTATCGATCTGCTCGAGTATCTGCGCATCGACGATCCGATCGGCGCGGTTCCGGTCCACATGGTCGCCGGTATCTGGGGCACGCTCTCGCTAGGATTGTTTGCGGCGGGAAAATACGGTGCGCCGACTCCAACCGGAGCCGATACCAGCACGGTTGTGACCGGGCTGTTCTACGGCGGCGGCCTGGGTGTGCTGAAGGCGCAGGCGATCGGCAGCGCGTCGATTACCATCGCGACCTTCGTGGTTTCGCTGGTCCTGATGTATTCGATCCGAGCCGCGTTCCGGCTGCGTATTCCGACCGAAGGTGAAATCGAAGGACTCGATCTTCATGAACACGGTTTTCCGGCCTATCCCGAGTATGTAGTCACCGGTGAGGACGGATGCCCGAAGACGATCGACGATGTGCCTATCGGCCGGCGCACTGGCTACAAGCTTCCCAAGATCAAGATGAAGCAGGCCAGCTGACGATCTTCGCTTCAAGGGAATTGGTCAGCCCTGCATTCGGGGCTGACCAATTTCCGACGGCAGCAAACGTACGAATTCCTGATCATCGTCCGCAATTTCCAACGTTATGCAGAGCTGGAGTCCATCGATGGCTTCCCTGTTGCGCAGCGCGCCCCGGATTTTTTCCGACTCGAGTAATTCCTCGCCAGGCTCGGCAGACAATCGCGCCGGCAGCGGCCCCTCCCTGATGCAGAGTGTGGAACAAACCTCAAACCGCCAGATGCCGGACATCGCGATGGAGCGGGCGCGCGAAGATTTTGCCGAAAAGGAATATCTGAGCCTGATCCGTTGGGCGGTGCGGAGGGCGCCCGAACTGCTGCGGGCCTTGCGAATTGCCTATTTGTTTGGCCAGGACCCGGCGACAAGGTCCAAGGCGGCTGACGCGGCCCTCAACCACTTGGGCGATCCTGGCTGGTCAACCTCGGAAGCACAGGTCTCTTCGGAAAAGCTCGAAGATATGGAACGCGAGCACATTCGTAGAGTTCTCCGGGAAAGTCCGAATCTGGCGGTAGCCGCCCAGCGGCTGGGGATCAACAACTCCACTTTATGGCGAAAGCGCAAGCGCTACGACCTTTTGTAGCTTGCCGCGACGCCGACCCTGTTTTTCAGGTTCGCTTTCGACTCGTTCGATCAAGCAAGCCATTTCGCCCAAGAAAAGCACATGGATTTGATCGGTGGGCTTTGACCGGCGTTAAAGCACAATAAGATCGCACTGATTTCCTTCTTTGCAATCAAAGCATGAAGCCGGGGCTGATTCTCCAAAACACGCATAAACAAAAGTAGAGACCGGAGGAAAATTGTTGCTCGATTTACGATGGCATGGAGTGCATGATCTATAAGTCGTGAGTGTGCATGAAAAATTGCTGTCGGTGACAATCCTCCTTGTTGCGCTTGCAACCGCTCCAACCGGATGCCAGAAGCCGCTGCCGGCGGCGGCTCCGCAAATCCCGGAAGTATCGGTCACCCAAGTCATCCAACGTGACGTGCCGGTCTATTCCAATTGGGTTGGCACCACGGAAGGGTTCGTCAACGCGCGAATCTATCCAAAGATAACCGGCTACATCCTCAAACAGGCCTACCAGGATGGCGACCGCGTGCACGCGGGTCAATTGCTCTTCCAGATCGATCAGCGTGAGTATAAGGCTGCACTCGACCAGGCCCTCGGCGATCTTTCGCAAAAACAGGCCGATCTCAAGAAGAACGCGCAGGACCTGGCGCGGTATAAGTCTCTGCTCGCGGGACAGGTCATCAGCAGGCAGGAATACGACCACATCAATCAGAACACCCACGCGACGGCGGCCGCCGCGCAGGCGGCCCAGGGGGCGGTCGAGACGGCGAGGCTCAACCTCGAATGGACCCAGGTTGCTTCGCCGATCGATGGAGTCGCAGGAATCGCCAAGACACAGGTGGGCGATCTGGTTAACCCAACAACGCTGCTCACGACCGTATCCCAGCTCGACCCGATAAAAGTTACCTTCCCGATAAGCGAGCGCGAGTATCTGCATTTCGCGACGCGCATCAAGGAGCATCAGGAAAAGGGGGTGGCCAAGGGCGAGCCACCGCTCGAGATGATCCTCGCCGACGGCACAGTGTATCCCCATCCCGGCCATTTCTATGTTGCCAACCGGGAAGTCAACATCCAGACCGGAACGATCAAGATCGAGGGCATTTTTCCCAATCACGATTACATCCTGCGCCCCGGCCTGTATGCCAAGATCCGCGCCGCGACCGATGTACTTGCCAACGCGCTGCTTGTCCCTCAAAACGCCGTGCTCGAGACTCAGGGCCAATACCAGGTGGCGGTGGTTGGAGGTGACCAGCGGATCTCGATGCGCACGGTCAAGCCCGGCAAGGGTTACGGCGAACTACGGATAATCCAGACGGGGATTGCGCCCGGTGAGCGGGTTGTCATCGACGGCGTGCAGCAAGTGACCGATGGAATGGAAGTAAAAGCCCGGCTGGTGTCTCCCGCAACCACACCCGGCGGTCAAGTCCTGGCGCCAGCGCAAGCCGCAGCCCCGATGACGCGAAACTGATGTCGAAGTTTTTCATCAACCGGCCGATCGTGGCCATGGTGATCGCGATTTTTTTCGTCATCGCCGGCGCGGTCATGGTGCTACGCCTTCCGGTCTCCCAGTTCCCCGAGATCGTGCCGCCGCAGATTCAGACCGTCGCGGTCTATACCGGCGCCGACGCGCTAACCGTTGAGCAGTCGGTCGCCACTCCAATCGAGGAGCAGGTCAACGGCGCCAAGAACATGATCTACATGCAGTCGATCAATGGCGACGACGGCACCATGACCCTTGAGGTGAACTTCGAGGTCGGCACCGATGTCGACCTCGACCAGGTACAAGTCCAGAACCGGCTCTCGCAGGCAACGTCGAGCCTGCCTGCGGCGGTGAGCAACTATGGTCTCACTACGCAGCAGACGGTTGGTATCCCGCTGCTGGTTTTCGCGACGACGTCGCCCAAGCGGACGTGGGACCAGACGTTTCTGGCTAACTACGCGGCGATCAATATCAAGGATGAACTCGCCCGGATTCCTGGGATTGGCCAGGTCAAATTGTTTGGCGCTTCGAACTATGCGATGAGGGTTTGGGTGGCTCCTGACAGCCTGGCCAAGCTGCAGTTGACGGTAGCGGACATCATCAATGGGATTTCTGCGCAAAACGTGGTGAATCCGGCTGGCACGATCGGCGGCGAGCCGGCGCCGCCGGGTCAACAGGTCACCTACACGGTACGTGCGCAAGGGAGACTCCTGAGCGCGGAGGAGTTTGGAAACGTCATCCTGCGCGCCAACCCTGACGGCTCGCTGGTAAGGCTCAAGGACGTCGCGCGAATCCAACTGGGTGCCGAGGATTACAACCAGCAGGCGTATATCAACGGCGCGCCGGCCTCCTTTCTGCTGCTCTACCAGAACCCGGGCTCCAACGCGCTGGAGGCGGCCAATCGCGCCAAGGCGAAAATGGCGGAGCTCGCCCGGCGATTTCCGCAGGACATGCACGTCACGCTGGTGTTGGACACCACGGTTCCGGTGACCGAGGGCGCCCGCGAGATCGTGAAAACACTACTCGAGGCAATTGGTCTCGTAGTCCTGGTGGTCTTCATCTTTCTCCAGAGCTGGCGGGCGACATTGATTCCGATCCTGACCATCCCGGTCTCTCTGGTGGGCGCCTTCATGTTCTTTCCGGCGGTCGGGTTTTCGGTCAATACACTGTCGCTGCTAGGTCTGGTCCTGGCGGTCGGCCTGGTAGTCGACGACGCGATAGTGGTCGTCGAAGCTATCGAGGCCAAGATCGAGGAGGGGAGGTCGCCGCGCGAGGCGGCACTGGAGGCGATGGATGAAGTCGGCGGCGCGCTGGTCGGCATCGCGTTGGTGCTCTCCGCAGTTTTCATTCCGGCCGGCTTCATGGCGGGAATCACAGGGTCGCTCTACCGTCAATTCGCACTCACCATCGCGTTCTCGGTGATCATCTCCGCGTTCAACGCGCTAACGCTCAGCCCCGCGCTGGGCGCCTTGCTGCTGCGGCCTCGCCACAAGCAGACTTCCCGAGGCCCCCTGGGATACTTCTTCGGACTGTTCAACGCCGGCTTTGAACGTGTCCGGAGCGGTTATGTGCGGGTCTGCGATTTGCTTATCCGCAAGCTCGTGGTGGGGCTTATCGTATTGGCCGGTTTCGCGGTGTTGGCTGGAGGAATCGGAAGGGCACTCCCCCAGTCCTTCCTCCCGGATGAAGACCAGGGCTACTTTCTAATCAACATCGAGCTGCCTGAAGCCGCCTCACTGCAACGAACAGTCGCCGTGATGCGAAAGATCGAGACGATGCTCAAGGCGGAGCCCGCGCTGCGCTATGCCAGCGGTATCGCCGGTTTCAGCATCCTGTCGCAGACCAGCGGCAGCCGCGACGCGGTTTACTTCTGCCAACTGAAACCTTTCGACCAGCGGATGCGGCCCGAGCTGCAGTCCGCGCCGGTGGTCGCCGACGTTAATCGCAAGCTGGCAGCCTTACCCGACGCCAAGGCGTTTGCCTTCCTGCCGCCGGCGATTCCCGGCATCGGCCAGGCCGGCGGTGTCGATTTCTTCATCCAGGACCGCGCCGGCCATGGCGTCGATTACCTCTGGCAGAATACTCAGAAATTCCTCGCGGCGGCCGGGCGTAGGCCCGAACTGGCGGGGATGCATTTCACCTTCAGTCCCTCAGTCCCGCAGATTTTCGCGGCCGTGGACAAAGACAAGGTATTCAAGCTCGGCGTTGGGATCGGCGACTTGTATCAGGCGCTGCAGACTCTGCTCGGAGGCTTTTACGTCAACCAGTTCAACCGCTTCGGCCGGGTGTGGAAGGTCTTCGTCGAGGCTGAGCCGCAGTACCGCACCGAAAAAAAAGACGTCGGCCAATTTTATGTCCGCAACAGCGCCGGCCGGATGGTCCCGCTGTCCACTCTGGTCAAGATGCAAAACGCGTTCGGGCCGGAATATACGACGCGCTTTAACGGGTACCGCGGAATCGAAATCTTCGCGCTCCCGGCGCCCGGCTTCAGCACCGGCCAGGCGATGAAGGCGATCGCCGAGGTCGCCGACACCGTCCTTCCCCGCGAGATGGGATACGCCTGGAACGGAATCTCATATCAGCAGTCGGTTGCGGGAGGCGGCGCGGGGGTTTTCGTGCTGTCGCTCATCCTCGTATTTCTGATCCTCGCGGCGCTCTACGAAAGCTGGTCCTTACCTGCAAGCGTGTTGCTCAGCGTCCCGGTCGCGGTTTGCGGCGCGTTCGTTGGACTGTGGTCGCGCAGCTTCGACAATGACATCTATGCGCAGATCGGACTCATCATGCTGGTAGGATTGTCGGCGAAAAATGCCATCCTGATCGTGGAGTTCGCCAAAGCCGAGATGGAGCAAGGCAGCGCGCTGGTCGAGGCCGCGCTCAACGGCGCACGCCAGCGGCTCAGACCAATCCTGATGACATCGTTCGCCTTCATCTTCGGACTGATGCCCCTATGGTACGCGCTCGGCGCCGGAGCGGTAGCGCGCCGCCTGATCGGCACCGTCACGATTGTAGGAATGGCGTTCGCAAGCGGCTTCGCAATATTTCTGGTTCCAGTGCTCTTTGTCCTGGTGGAGCGCTTTTCAAACCGGGGGCAGGTAAGAGCCGAGCAGGCACCGCCGCCTGAAACTGAGCCTGCGACCGAAGTCGACCGATCCGCCCCGCAGAGGGTAGGATCCGGCGGCTCCTAATATAGTAGTCCAGGCCGCTCTGCTCGCCATCCGAAGCTGTTGTCCTCCAGCATCGGCATATGTCCCGGAGTGGGGTGCCAGCCGTTAATTCCCACATCAAGTGAGTGCCCGAAGCCATCCGGTCTACTGAAAGAAAAAAAATCCTTCTTACCCTTGCGAAAGAGAAAAACTGGATCTATGCATACCGTGTCCCCAGTGGCCAGGAGGTTACAGCCATGGAGACCAAGGTCATACCAGGTTATGCGGACGTGCCGGAGCCGGCCGATTTGCAATGGAGATGGATGGCCGGCAAACTCCGCAAACACGAGTCACGAATCGGAACCATCGATAGGTGGTCCGACTTCCATGAGTTACATTTCACCTTCGCAAACGATCGCGTCGGTGTGCTCACCCTGCCACCTCCTGTTGGGAATCGCTGCAGACCGTTCGCACCATCTTGACCCCAGGCAGGCTCTCAGGAGCGCCGATCGCAAAGGAGTGGTTTAGATCGGGGAATCTTTAAAACGTCGCGGCTGGAAATGCATCCGCAGGTATAGCTCAGCCAGCAAAAGAAAAGCAGCTGAAGCTTGGAGGAAATGCAATGCGTCGCAATCAAATCGGTGTCCTGCTTGCGTCATCCCTGGCTGGTATTCTCTTTTTGATCTTTGGCCCACGCTCACTGTATGCGGCGGAGGCGGAAACATTCGACCCCGCAAGCTACGCGGCGCTGGCCGACGATACTTCCACGGCCAGCATTACACCAGGGACCAGGATTACTACCGCAAACTGGCAGCAGTACAAGAAATTGCTACCGGTGGGACTTCAGTGGCTCTATAGCGGAAAATATCCGTGGAAGCTGCCGCTCGGACCGGAGTACACAATAGAGGTCGGTCCCACCATTCCGATACCGCCGCCACGACAGTTCGTTCAGGATACTGAAAAGTACGGCTCTCAGAGCAGACTAGTTCCGATGCAAAACGGCGGCTTTGACATAGCCGGTTATACCGCCGGCCTCCCGTTTCCGCATCCGCAGGGCCCCAACGCCGGTATCGAGATACTCTACAATTTCTACTTCCATTACCAGCCCCATGTCCTCAAGAATTATTACTATTCATATACTATCGATCGCTATTACAGCGCCAGCGTTACCGAAGCCCTTGAGGTATTCCATCGGCTAACCCACAATGATGACCCCGGTGTGCCAATAAACAATCCAGCGTCCTCGGGTTACTTTCAAAGTGTGCTTGACGAAGTGCAGGCGCCCGAACAGTCAAAGTACACGACCGCGCTGACCCTGTTTCCCGATGACGTAAAAAAGGTTCAGGAGTTCTATGTATTCTTGCCCTCGCTACGCAGGAGTCTGAGGCTGTCGAGCGCAGCGCGATGCTCGCCGATCCTGGGTAGTGACTACCTGAATGACGACAATCGCGACGGCTTCAACGGCATTCCAACCACGTTCCAGGTGAAGTTGCTGGGCGAAAAGAAGGTCCTGGCGCTTGTGCACGAAGATCTGGTCCAGCGCCAAAATCCCGTCAACTTCACAATGACCAGCGGACTTCCGGGCTGGGCCAAGCCTACGATCGGCAAGTGGGAGCTGCGCAGCGCCTATGTAATCGACATCCGGCCCCTGCCTGCTATCGCGGCTACATATTGCTATGGCAGCCGGGTGCTAAACGTCGATAAGGAAACCACTGCTCCCTTGTTCGTCGATCTATACGATATCAGCCTTAAGCCCTGGAAAGTTACCGTCAACCGGTTCGGTCCGATCCCGGTAAATGACGGGTTTGGAGGCATCTGCCTATCGCCAGGGGACGCTACGCCGACTATTTATGACCTGCAGAACGTGCACGCGGGACTGGCTCTGCAAAGACAGATCGCCCAGACCAATTCGCAGGTGCCGGCGAAGTATACGGATGTCCAGCGATATGCGACGCCCAGCGGTCTTTCCGAGGTCATGCGCTAGCCGGCTCATACCAATTCAGCCGATACGAACCCAAGATCGAGATTGGAACGGCCCTGGAAAGCGCCG
>DATFSZ010000102.1:0-107672 GCA_035262365.1 Binataceae bacterium (SeqCode) | reverse complement strand
CAAGCAGACGCTTGATCTCGGCTTGTACCGCTTCCCATACCAATTCGGGGTCGGCGCCGGCGGCGGTAAGCAGGCGTACGCGCAAATTCGTCAGCGCGCTTTGGACGATCTGGTACAACACCACCCCGGGGACGCGACCGACCTCGAACTCCAGCGGCAGTATCGAGACCGGGGCGCCGTTTTCGGCGGCGAGTGTGAGCACGTCGGCAGTGCGCCCCAGGACGCGAATCGCGGGCGCCCAATCCCCGCATGGGCACAGATCGGGCCGCTGCACGATCCGATCACCCAGATCGTAACGGAGGATCGGCTGCACCCGATTGGCTAGATTGCTGACTAAAACCGTGTGCGACTGCTCGCCGGGAACAACTGGTCGATGGCTAGCGTCCACTGGTTCCACTACAAACCAGTCGCTGTTGATGTGCAGCCATTGATGCTCGCAGCCGTAAGCTAGTGGAAGGCATTCGGTGGCCGCGTAAGAGGTCCGCACCTTGGCTTGAAAGGCCACGGCAATTCTCTCGTAGCCGCCTTCGGTCAGTCCTTCGAAACTGGGGCACACCAGCACCGGTTTGATGTGCAGGCGGCCGGCTTCCCGTTCGCCCGCCAGCATCGTCATGACGTTCGCGGAGCCGCCCACGATGACCGGGCGGAACCGGTTGAGTTCGTCGACCAGTTCGGGCAGGGGTGTCTGCGCCCCGAACAACCGAATCGGCCCGGCAAAGCGCTTCTTGCGCAAAGCCGCAAATCCATTTGCCGTAAGGGAATGGCTGCCGTCCGCCTGCACCCAGGCGATTCGTCTACGCCCGGCCGCTATCCGGATCCAATCGCTCGCGTTGAGCCAACTCGTCAGCATGCGAAGGTACAGGGCAGCGGCCACGGCCAAAGCAGGCTCGTCCAGAAGAAAGATGCCGCCAGTTTCTCTCGTCGCCGAGGTGGTGGCGACAAGGTACCCGCTCAGGAACCGTTCGCCGATCAGGTCGTCGCCGTCGTTGATGAAGCCGCGGACCTTTGCGGCTGTTATCTTGCGGTCTGTGACCCAATCGTCAAACCGCGCCATCAATTGTTTCTTGTCAGTGACCGGCAGCAGCGTGACGTCGTCGATTCCCTTGGGCAGATGCTCGTAAAGCTCCCCGTAGTAGAGGGAGTATGCGCGCGCTGATGCCACCGCCGCGGCGAGCCGATGACGCTGCCATCGTTCAACTTCCGCGGCACCTTTCTTTCTGGACCTGTGGGCCTCGAACAGAAGCCCGGGAACGCTCGTGCTCATTGCGTGGGTCCCGACGACCAGACGCGACTTTGGGCTATATCGGTTATGTAAAGCGCTCTTGTGTTAGCTATCGGTAGCATCCGGTGACGTCTCCAACCATTCACCCTCCTTGGTTCTGCATAGGATATTGAGAATCACTTTCATTTTGTCAAGCGGAACTACATACTTAACCAAAGCGCCGGTACAAGCGGCCGGCTGAATTTCCGATGTCGCTGGTCGAGCGCAAGCGTTCTTTGCCGACCCTCAGCTTGGTGGTATCTGTCGTTCAGCAGCGCTTCACTTCAACCCCAAAGAAACAACAACGGAGATCCACGATGGCAGCGGCACCACGATTGGAAATTGCGGCCCAGGGGGCCAAGAGTCCCAAAACCCTGGAGTTCCTTAAGAGCAGCCCCAAGCAACTGCTAATCAACGGCAAATGGGTGTCGGCGAAATCCGGCAAGACTTTTCAAAGCCTCAACCCCGCCAACGAGGAGGTGCTGGCGGAAGTGGCAGAGGCGGGTCCGGAAGATATCGACGAAGCGGTCAAGGCGGCGCGTAAGGCTTTCGAAGAAGGTCCGTGGAGCAAGATGTCGCCTCATCAGCGAACCAAGTTGCTGCTGAAGGTCGCCGACCTGTTGGAGGAGAATCGCGCGCAACTCGCTGAACTGTCCTCGCTCGACAACGGAGCGCCAATCATGGGCGGTCAGGGGTTGGTCACCTCGGCCAACGAGCTGTTCACGTATTTTGCCGGATGGCCGAGCAAGATTTACGGCGAGACCAATCCTTCCGCGCCCGATATGTTCAATTACACTTTGCGCGAGCCGATCGGCGTGTGCGGTCAGATCATCCCATGGAACGGACCGCTGATGTCGGCGTCCAACAAGCTTGCGCACGCGCTTTCCACCGGCAATACGGTGGTGCTGAAGCCGGCGGAGCAAGCCTGCCTGGTGGTGCTGCGTTTGGGCGAGTTGCTCATGGAAGCCGGGGTCCCCGAGGGCGTGGTGAATATCGTGCCGGGATTCGGACCGGTGGCGGGCGCCGCGCTGAGCAATCATCCCGACGTGGACAAGCTCGCCTTTACCGGCTCGACCACTACCGGCAAGGAGATCCTGAAGGCTTCGGTCGCGACGCTGAAGCACGTCTCGCTGGAGCTGGGCGGCAAGTCGCCGCACGTGATCTTCGCTGACGCTGACCTGGAGCCGGCGTTGAATTTCGCGGCGATCGGAATTTTCGGCAACACCGGGCAGGCCTGTATCGCGGGGTCGCGCATCTTCGTGCAAGAGAAGATTCACGATCAATTCGTGGATGGACTGGTGCAAAGAGCCAAGGCGCACAAGCTGGGCGCGCAGTTCGAGGCCGGCACCACGATGGGTCCGGTGGTGTCGAAGGTGCAGCATCAACGGGTGCTGGGCTATATCGACGCCGGCAAAGCCGAGGGCGCGCACGCCGCGGCCGGCGGCAGCGCGGGGCCGCAGCCCAAGGGCTATTTCGTGCAGCCCACGGTATTCACCGGGGTGCGCAACGACATGAAGATCGCCCAAGAGGAGATTTTCGGACCGGTGGCGGCGGTAATTCCATTCAGGGACGAAAACGATGCCGTGTTGCAGGGCAACGACACCACCTACGGACTGGCCGCCGGCATCTGGACCCGAGACATCAGCCGCGCGCACAAAGTGGCGCGCCGCTTAAAGGCCGGCACTGTGTGGATCAACTGTTACATGGTGCTGGACTTCACGATGCCGTTCGGCGGCTATAAGCAGTCCGGCCAGGGCCGCGAATTCAGCAACCATGCTATCGAGATGTATACGCAGATGAAGTCGGTGTTCGTAAAACTGTAATGGCTGCCGGCGCCCTCGAGCCCTTGCCTTGCAAGACTCGACGGCGCCGGCTCATCAAGGCCAGAGCGGCATTTTGCGCAAGTTTGGTCAGGCCGCAGTTGCCGGCGCTAGGGCGTTGGCGTGGGGGCGGCGACTCCGGTGCTGCTTTGATTCGACTCAACCGTGATCGTGCCCATGTCTATTGTCGGACCGGTGACGGTGACAGTGCTGCCGGTACTTGAAGTTGCGGAGATTGCGGTGACCTGCTGATCCGACGAGGCCGATGACCCATTGCCGCATCCCGCCACCGCCGCGGCCATTACCGCCCACACCGCGAACATGATCAGGTGGCGGCGGCGCAGCCTGCCGCCAATCGCCAGTAGTGCAAGCGTCAACAAGCCCAGCGAGATCATCGTCGCGCCGCCCGCCGGTCCGGGTGCAAACATCGATGCGAGTCTGAGATTGCGAAATTCACGGCGCCCGAAGCTGTTGGTCGCGGGTGGAGTGCTGCTCACCGTTCCGTTGAGCGTGAAGGTGGCGCTCTGGCCATTGGACAAAACGATCGAGCTGAAGCTGGCCACGTTCGAACCGCTGGTCAACCCGACACTGGCGTCGGAACTGCCGCCCGGTGACGAACCGCTTAGAGTCAGGGTGTCGAAGACGGCGCTGTTTCCCACTGAGAGCGTAACGGAGTTGATGGTGACGGTCGCACCCGAAGCAACCCCGCTGGCGGTTACTGTGATCTCTCCGCCGTTTGAAAAATCGGAGCCCGCGCTGAGGCTTTGAGTTCCACTTGAGGTGAGGGTCGCATTGAGCGTTTGAGCCTGCGCCGCGCCGCAAGTTATCGCCAACGCGAACAGCGCACTAAGCCAGAGGGCTGGAGTGTTCTTCAACTTCGTTCTCCCCAAACTGATGCCGTCTGCATCATGCCGGCGCGCAAGAAGCGGCAGTTCCCAACTTACAAAGCACGCACCGCTAATGCGATCCTAACGGAGAGGAACGCGGCAAAGCCAGAGCTGATGATGATAATAGTCGACGCATCAACTTTCGCCGCTTAAGGCTGCCTTAGCCACAAGCGACGATCTTTGATCCGTGTATGAACTGCGGATCGTCCAAGAAGCGGCGTCAGGAGAAGAAGCTCGACGGAGATCCCGGGAAATTCCAAACCCGTGGACTACGCGCGGAGGTCCGCGCACGATTCCTCGCTGCGCTCGGGATCACGGAGGGGAGAAGACGTTGGCCACTTAGCCGGAGGCTGTGCCAAGGCGCGCCAACAGGTCGCGCACGGTCTGCTCCAGTTGACGCGTGAGCTTGTTGCGGTCCGACGCCTGAAGCGACTCGGTGGGAATCGGTGCGCCGACCATCATTCGCATCGTGCGCCCGGGCACGACCACCTTCGCGCCGCGCGGCATTATCGCTGCGCTGTCGCCAATCGCCATCGGCACACATGGCAGCTTGGTGAGTAGCGCGAGCCACGCCGCGCCGGGGTTGAAGCGATGCACCTGGTTGTCGCTGAAGCGATGTCCCTCGGCGAAGAACACTATGCACATGCCCGATTGAGCGACTTCCACCGCTTTGCGGATTGCCTGTCCGCCCTGTTTCCGGTCAATCACGATATGGTCGCCCTTTTTCAGTGCGAAGCCGAAGATCGGAATTTTGAGCAATTCCTTTTTCGCTATGAAGCGCACCGGGCGGGGAAAGTAGGCCAGCACCGCCAGGATATCGAACAGGCTTTGATGGTTGGCGACCAGTACAAACGATCCCACATGGTCAAGATTCTCCAGCCCCTCCATCGCCACCTTGACGCCCGCGGTGCGGATAATGATCCGACCCCACGTACGCCCACACCAGGTAACGCCCCGGGGCTTGCCCAACACGGCCGACACCGCGGCGGCGATGGCCAACGGCACGGTATAGAGCACAGCCAGGCCGGTTGCCAGCACACCCCAAACGAATCGGAGCGGTGATTCGCCGCCGGGGTGCACAGGCGCTGCGGCATGCGAGGTCTGAACTTCCTGATCCATGGCGCACAAGCCCTTAAGTCGATTGCAATGGCTTATACTTGGCGGCATCTGCGCGGGCAAGCCAGCCTACGTTGACACCTTCGGGAGCGGCTGGTACACGAAAAGGGGGCGGATGCGCGCAGACCTCCGAAGGACACTGTTCGCCGTTCGTGATTAAGCAGGGAGATTTTGAGACCCAGTTATGGAGCACCTGACCGGCTTACAACAGTTTCTCACCATCGTCACCGAGCCCGACAACATACCGATCGGTGCGATGCTGATCCTCGTGTTATTCTTTACTTATGTGTCATTCAAGCAGGCCCGGCGCAACGATCAGTTGATCCAGCACGGGATGCGCGATCGCGTGATAGAGGAGATGCGCAAGTAGGCGCCTGAGGCGAGACGGAGAGCTGGTAAATCATGCCATTCACGATTATTGCCGAGAGCTGCACCGGATGCAGCGCCTGCGAAAAAAGATGTCCCACCGGCGCGATCTCCGGCGAGTCCAAGAAGGTTTACTTTATCGAGCCGGCGCTGTGCATCGATTGCGGTGCCTGCGGAGTGATCTGCCCTGACGAGGCGATCATGACCAACCACGGCGACATCACCCACGTGCTCAAGCGCGCGGAGCGTCCCATCGCGGTGGTCCATCCGGATAACTGCAACGGATGCGGTGTGTGCGTCGACGTTTGCCCGTTCGATTGCATCTCGCCCTCGCCCGAAAATCACGCCGCCTATCTGGGCAAAGTGCAGGTCAATGAAAAGACCTGCGTCGGCTGCATGTTGTGCGAGGAAGTCTGCGGCTGGGACGGGATCTATATCATGCAGACCGCGGATAAGAAGACTTTCCTGGAAGCGCTCGGCTACGACGCCGAAGAGGCCGCCTGAGAATCACGCTTGGAGAGCCGCTCAGTGGCACGGGCTGGCGCAACGCGCTGGCCCTTTTTCATTTTTTGCATCAGGCTGCGCGCATGTCCGGCAATCCCCTCCTGCCATCGGGGGGCCAAAAACGCGCCGGCGGAAAACGCAATCAACACCATCTGCACTGCCAGGGTCTGCACCGTGGGGAAGATGCCCAACGCCTTGATCGTCGGCACGTAGGAGACAAAGGTGGCTCTCACCACGCTGGCTTCCTGCAAGCTGGCGATTCCCTGGCCGACGAAGATTATCGCCATCGCATACAACAACACCGACGTCGCGCGGAAGAAAGCTCCCAGCGGAATCCGGACCAGGAAGCGCTGGAGGGTAAAAAAAGCAATCAGCAAGACAGCGGCCGCTGCTGACACTCCGGCCCAAATCGCATGCTGCTCGATCCCTTTTGAGGCGCCGGCGAGCAATGCCTGGAAGAACACGATTGTCTCGGCGCCTTCGCGCAGCACAGCGAGAAAAGCCGTAACGCCCATTGCGAAGGGCAGCGCCCGGCGACCCGATTCCTTGAGGTTGGAAAACAGGAACTCGCGCCATCGATTGGCCTGGGTCTTCGCCGTCAACCAGGAGCTGACGTAAAACAAAGTGCCGGCGGCGACCAGTTGAAAGATGCCTTCCATCGTGTCGTTGGCATCATCGGAGATCAGTTCCGCGAGACCCCACGCCATCAGTACGCTCGCCGCGATTGCCAACAGAGCGCCGCAATATATTTCACGTACACGCCGCCCCTGGCCCATCTGCTTGACGCCCGCTGCCAGGGCGACCACGACCAGCATCGCCTCCATACCTTCCCGTAGCAGGATGCCAAGCGCATAGAAGAAATATGGTACCGGCGTCTGAGCCATAAAAACTCGCCTATTGAGATTGATTCTCAATTTAGTCCAGCTCCAGACCGGTCGTCAACAGCCAGAACGACGAGCGTCAGAAAACCTCGTTGTTGCCTGGGGTCGCCTTGCCGCTGTGATCGGGGGGGTGTAACTTGGCCGTGTGGAATCACACTGGTCGGCGCAAAGCGAAGATCGTTGCGCGGACTGGTCGAGCCCGTGCGCGGATTGTCCGCGTGCGAATCTTCATCTTCAGCCACGGCCGCACGTTTGGCGGTCGAATCACTGATTTGATGCGCTGCGCCTTCTGCAAGACCAGAACTATCCTCCGCAAAATCTGCCCTACCTGCGCCAAGGTAGTGGCGATCGTGGATCGGGCCGCTGGTCAGGTAGGGATGGGCGAGCTGGTCGATCTGTTCCTCGCCGAGGGTCTGACGCGCGAACAGGTGGACCTGGTGCTGGACGCCGAGATCGGCGACCAACCGACTATTCGCGACCGCCTTACCTCCCAGATGGCCAACGCGCTGATGCAAGGGTTGGGAATGCCCGGGCGGCAATCCCCCCAGGACGTGCGGCGGGTACGGCTGGCGGCGTCGTCGGGCAGCGGAGAAGGAACGTGGCGCGGCGGGGACAAGCCGCCTGACGCGCAGTAGAAAGGTGCCAGGGGTCGAGAGCCGATGATCAAAGACCGCAGCGACTTCGCGGTGATGAATCGCATGATCGATCATATCCGGCTACTGATCGCCGTGGACGATGAACAGATTCCGGTCAAGAAGAAGCTCGACGTACAGGCGACGCTCAAGGAATTCCAGGCCCTCCTCTCGGTGCCGGAGGAGCAGCAGGAGCGCGGCCGGGTCAAAGGCTATTACGATCTGCTGTGCCGCGAGCTGGGCGAGCATGGCGATGTGGACGCGCTCTTGAAGTCGCTCAAGAACTACATCAGCTATCTTTGACGAGGCGGGGTTTTCGATGAGTATCCGCAAGATTGGAGTTGTGGGCGCAGGTCAGATGGGAGCGGGAATCGCACAGGTCGCCGCGCAGGAGGGACTCGCCGTAATGCTGCACGACGTTGGCGAGGACGTGCTGAAGAAAAGCCTGGACGGAATCGGGCGGAACATCGAGCGGATGATTGCGCGCGGACGCATCAAGCCTGAGCAGCGCAACGACATCATGAGGCGGATCGAGACCGCCCCGCGGATAGACGAGCTGGCCGATCGCGACTTTATCATCGAGGCGATAATGGAGGACGAAGACGCCAAGATCGAGCTGCTCAAGAAACTCGACAAGATTTGTCCGCCCCCCGTGATCTTTGCCTCCAATACGTCTTCGATCTCGATTACCAAGATGGGTGCGCGAACCAGCCGCGCGGATCGCGTTATCGGGATGCACTTCATGAATCCGGTGCCGGCGATGCGCCTGGTGGAGATCATCCGCGGCCTGGCAACCTCACAGCAAACCTACGATGCGACGCGCGAGTTGGCCGAACGGCTGGGCAAGACCACGATGACCGCCGAGGACTTCCCGGGATTTATCGTAAATCGCGTCCTGCTGCCGATGATCAATGAGGCGATTTACACGCTGTACGAAGGAGTAGGGCAGGTCACCGATATCGACACAGCGATGAAGCTCGGCACCAACCAGCCGATGGGTCCGCTGGAATTGGCCGACCTGATCGGGCTGGATACCTGTCTTGCAATTATGGAAGTGATGCAGCGGGTGCTGGGCGACGACAAATACCGGCCCTGCCCGCTGCTTAAGAAGTACGTGGACGCCGGATACCTGGGCCGCAAGGCCGGGCGCGGTTTTTACAGCTACGACGAACAGGGCAACCTGATCCCGCCGCAACCCTGAGCAGGCGGCCTGAGAAGCGCCGGCCCGCGCAGCGTGGGGCGTCGGATCGAGGAAGGGGCTTCAACATGACCGTTAAAGCCTTCATTCTGATCGACACTTCTCCCGGCAAAGCCAAGGAGGTCGCGCAAAAGCTGCGCGGGGTCAAAGGGGTCATATATGCACACACCGTAACCGGACCGCATGATATAATCGCAATGGTGGAATCGGCTGACGTATCTTCATTGGGCGAACTGGTGGTGCATAACATCCAGAGCGTCGCCGGGGTCAATCGAAGTCTGACGTCGATCGTTGCCGACTAATCCCGCCTCGTGCGCTGCGGCCGCCACCCGTGCTACAAACAGGCGGCCGGAGGCGGGAGCGGGTTCCACGTATTGCAGCCGCCGCCTCAGGCGAGGAAAGATAAAACATTGCCTCGCCAACGTCAGCCGCGCGTCGAGCGGCCGACTACCTGGCTCGCGGAGCGAAGCTGGCGGCGGAGGAAGGAAGCAATGGCGGAATTACCTGTAGTCAAACGTCTGCGCAAAGAGATGGAGAACCTCAAGCGCGAGCTGACCGTCGACCTGCCCAAGGAGCTGGAACGGGCTCGCGCGCATGGCGACCTCTCCGAAAATGCCGAATGGGCGATGGCCAAACAGCGCCAGGAGTTCCTGCGCGCGCGCCTGTCCAATTACGAAGTTCGCATCGCCGAACTGGCTCGCATCAATCTTGACTCGGTGCCCAGGGACACTGTGGGCCTGGGCAGCAAGGTCGAGGTTGAGGATCTGGACGAAGGCACGCGCAACGAGTACGAGATCGTCGTGCCCGAGGAAGTCGACGCGTCGCTCAACCGCATCTCGCTGGCCTCACCGCTGGGCAAGGCGATGCTGGGGCGCGGGTCGGGCGACGATTTCGAGGTGCAGACTCCCAAGGGCAAGCGTTCGTATGTGGTTACACGGCTGCTCACCATTCATGATCTGATCGCCTCGGGCAACGGCAACAGCGGCGAAGCCTAGCCAAACGAAAACAGCCCGCTCAACGGAAAGGAGCGCAACGCCGATGGCACTGGATTTGTTGATTCGCAATGGCAAGGTGGTTGACGGCACCGGCCGTGCGGCCTACCGCGCCGACATTGGGGTCGAAGGCGGACGCATCGTCGAAATCGGCAAGCCCGGTGGTCCGGCGCGCCGCACGATCGACGCTTCCGACCTGACCGTCGCGCCGGGCTTTATCGATCCGCATACTCATTACGACGCCCAGATCTGCTGGGACCCGCTGATTAGCTGCTCCTCATGGCACGGTGTGACCACCGTAATCATGGGCAACTGCGGCGTGGGGCTGGCGCCTTGCAAGCCCGAAGCGCGCGAAGTCGCGACTTGGGACCTGGTCAACGTCGAATCGATTCCGTTCGACGTGCTCAACCTGGGTATCAAGTGGGAATGGGAAACCTTCCCGCAGTTCATGGACGCCGCCGAGCGGCGAGGTTGCGGGCTCAACCTGGGTTTTCTCGCGCCGCTGACTCCATTGCGGCATTACGTGATGGGTTCGGAGTCCAATCAGCGCGCTGCCAGCGCGGAAGAAACCGCCAAGGTCCGCGCCTTGATCAAGGAAGCGGTGACCGCCGGCGCGATGGGCTTTTCCACCAGCCAGGTGCCTAACCATATTGGCTACCAAGGCAAGCCGCTGGGCAGCAGGCTGGCGAGTCGCGACGAGTTGCGCGAATACGCCAGCGTACTTGGAGAGCTGAATCGCGGTGTGATTGAAATCGCGCCCCGCACGGGCGGCGCCAGCGAAGAGGATTTCCAAACACTGGACACTTTGCTCGAAGCCAGCGGCGGCCGGGTTACCTGGCTGGCGATCATCAAGCGCTACGATCTGCCGGACGCCCACATGCGGTTGGTAAAGCGGTTGGAGCCGCTGGTGGCGCGCGGCGGCCGGCCGCAGCTGCTCGCCGTTCCGCTGATTGGCGATATCGACCTGCGCTCGCCGTTCATGTTCTCGCCCTATCCGAGCTGGAATCCGGCCTTCAATCAGACGCCTGAGTTTCAAAAACGGCTTTATCGCGATCCAGTCTTCCGCAGCAAATTCCACGACGAGGTGAAGGCGCAACGCAATTGGCACGGCAATCTGAACATGGTCTGGGTCAACGAAACCGGCAGCCCGGCTCATCAACCGCTGATCGGCAAGTCGGTCGCGGAGATCGCAGCGCAGCGCAACCGCGATCCACTCGACACCTTGCTCGACCTGGCGCTGGAAGCGGACCTCGACATGCGCTTTTCGGCGGCCCGTTTTGAAGTCGCCGATGAACTGCTGGGCGATCCGCGCGTGATGCTGGGGTTATCGGACGGCGGTGCACATGTGGACCTGTTCTGCGACGCAGGTTATTGCACGGAACTGCTGGGCAAGTGGGTGCGTGAGAAGCAGCGTCTCAGCCTGGAACTCGCGGTAAAGCGAATTACGTCGGAGCCGGCCGATTTCTTCGGTCTGAAGGATCGCGGCCGATTGCTGCCCGGCAACGCGGCTGACTTCGCGATCTTCGACTTCGATACGGTCGGTTCGGATTCCGAACGGCCCGAGGTCCGCTTCGATTTGCCCGGTGGGGGACGCCGCGTGGTAGTGCCGGCGCGTGGAATGGAGTACTCGGTCGTCAACGGCGAAGTGCTCTACGAACACGGCAACCCCAACGACTGCTTGCCGGGCAAGGTTCTGCGCTCGGGGCAAAGCTGAGCGAAAGCGTCCGCGCCATCACGGCCCGCACATCGACGGCGGCGCGGCGCTCCGTCCACTATCTTTGCGGGTCCGTTTTGAACTCTGAACGATTCTCTTTTGGCAGAGCGGGCCGCAGTGCCCGCCACTCTCCTCTCCGGCAGTCGGCCTCGGCAAAGCCACACCTCCGCGCGGGCTCGCGTTGCGGTATTTCAGTGATTTCATTCCAACCGAGCGCGAGCCAGGGCAGTGAAGGAATTGACGCGAAGCGGTTCTTGTCTGCTCTGCGCTCCGGACAAATCGCTTCGCGTTGACCCCTCGGCTTCGCTCCGGGGTGACAGGTTGCTTCGCGCCGTGTGGCAGCCCGGGTTACGGAGGACCCGGAACTACAGCCACCGCTAGCCCGATCGGGCTCGACAATGCGGTCGCCGCGCCCTGGATCATTTCGTTGGGTGATTGGTTTCCGGTGGCGTTGGCGGGAAACGCCACGATGCTGTTGTTGCCCGTGTTGACCACCACCGTTCGGCCGGTGCTGTCGAGCGCGATTCCGTTGGGTGCGGCGAGCATCGTGGCGGCTCCGCTTATAGTCTTGTTGGGCGACATATTGCCGTTGTCGGTGGCAGTGAAAAACAACACCGCGTCGGGCTTGCCGCCATCGTCGCTGACCAGAAGATTGCCGTGTCCGTCCAGCGCAACTGCGACCGGCTTGACCAGTTGGGTGGCCGAACCCGCAATGGTGGACGTTGGTAGCGTATCGCCGGAGGCCGACGCGGGGAACATCAGCACGCTTGCATTGCCGCTGTTGGCCACGAAGATGTTGCCATTGCTGTCGACTGCAATTCCGCCCGGTCCTGCCAGCGTTGTGGAAGGTCCGGCGATCGTGGTCATCGGAGCGACATTGCCGTCGTCCGTCGTCTTGAAAATCAGGATGGCGTTGGCGCCGGCGTCGGAAACGTAAAGTTTTCCGTTCGCCGCGGCGACACCGACAGGATGCGCCAGGCCGGTGTTAACACCCGCGATAGTGGCAACCGGCATCAGGTCACCATTGCCTTCCTCCGGGTAAACAGTGATCGTCGCGCTTTGACTGTTCGCTACAAAAGCTTCGTCATTCGAGATCGCGATACCCTGCGATACGCCTCCGTCCAGCCCCGTCTGCGCTCCACTGATTGAAAGTTCTGGCGCGGTGTCGCCCTGATCGCCCATATCGAATGTGCCGATGCTCGGCCGGTTGGGAACGGCGGTGGCGTCGCTGCTCACCACCAGGAAATGCGTGTGCATGGTCGCGATGTTCCCGCCGCCACCTCCTCCGCCGCCGCACCCCGCCAGGCCAAAACAGAACAAAAAAACGGACAACAGCCCTATCAGGTACAACCTGGGACCTGACAACATATTGGTCACCAACAATTCTCAGAGCGGAATTGAGCCTGCGGATCCTGCCCTGAGGGCCGTCCGATCGAGATTGATTCGGGTTTGGCTCGCTCTCGATAAGTTTCAACCTCAACCGGCAACAAATAGTTCCCGCAAAAAGAAATTGCGCTATGCATGAAAGGACCGGTGACAGACGGATCAGGAAGATTGGGCAGGCTGGGCGTGAGCCAAACTTATTTTGCGTTCGCTCTGATTACAACTACGTCTGAGGCCTGATGTCGACCTGGATCAGCCCTGTGTGCCAGTTCCACATCATCGCGGGCTTCTCCCACCCGTCGCTCGAGTAATAGTCCTGCTCGTAGCGCCAGAGCATTTCCAGTTTCGAGCCATCACGCTTCGTCCAGAGCAGCCGGTAGTAAACGTATCGCTTCCACCACGGAGAACGCGACATGAAGTTGAACTCAAACGGCGTTGGCCAGCCGAGGAGGCTTCTCCTGGCCGTGAACGAAAGTCGATCCCCGGGCGTGGCAACCAGGTCGATATCCGGACGTCCGAGTGGATCGACCGGATTGGTCCGCGGGCCCAGCGTGAAGGTTCTGGCGTCCCATGTTAGAACCACCTGGTTGAGGGAATTGGAGCACAAGACCAGAGGGGAGCGCTGGTTGTCGGTCGCTCCGAATGTCATCTCGAGTTGGCCAATAACCAGATCACCTCCATCGTAACGGACCGGACTAACCGGCAGCGTTGCAACCCGAATCGTTATAAGGCGATCCAGCACCGATGTAACCTGGCGGCCCGCAGCGAGCCACACTACCGAAGCGATCACCACAAGGATTGAAATTAAAAGGAGGCGCATCGCTTTCAACCGTCGTTGCCAACGAACTCCATCATCCTGGATGGAGGTTGCCGGAGCGAAGGATGTGGGAGAGAGAAGACGCGCTCGTTAAGTGCGAATCATCCAACGTATATAAAACTCACAAGCTTCAATTCCCGTCATACATACCTTCGACTTCGCGCTTGTAATGCTCCAGGATCACCCGGCGGCGCAGCTTGAGGGTGGGAGTAATCTCGCCGGCTTCTTGCGAAAACGGCGTCGCGATCAGTTGGAACGAAGAGATGGCTTCGTAATCGGCCAGGCTGCGGTTGAGTTCGCGCAACTCTTTTTGATAGAGCGCCCTTACCTTGGGCTCCTTGACCAGCGCCTGCGGCGAATCCACTTCGGTTCCCTCCCGCCGCAATTCCTCGCCAAGCTTTTCAAAATCCGGCACCAGCAGGGCCGCGACATGCTTGCGCCGGTCGCCCACGACGCAGGCCTGCGCTATCAGGGGAATGCGGCCCAACTTGTTCTCCAAAGCGGCGGGAGACACGTTTTTGCCGCCCGAAAGCACGATGATCTCCTTTTTGCGATCGCGAATGGAAATAAACCCTTGCGCGTCGATCGCCGCGAAGTCGCCCGTATAGAGCCATCCCGCCTCGTCCAGTGCCGCCCGCGTGTCATTCTCGAGTTTGTAATAACCGCGCATCACGTTGGGTCCGCGCACCAGTAGTTCGCCGTCCGCTGCCAGCTTCACTTCGACTCGGTCAATCGGCTTGCCCACTGTGCCCGGCCGCGTCTGGCCTGTCAGATTGACCGACACCACCGGCGCCGCCTCGGTGAGCCCGTAGCCCTCGACAATCGGGACTTCCGCCGCCGCGAAGAACTCGAAGATTTCCCGCGGCAGGGGCGCGCCGCCGGAAATCAGGTAGCGCAGCCGTGTGCCGAAGAGCCTTCGGATCCGCGCAAATACCAGCTTGCGAAAAAGCGCCATCGCCGCCGCCAGATGCGGTGGTACGGCGCGGCCCTCGAAACGATATGGGCCGGCACGTTTACCGGTTGCCACCGCCAGTTCGAACAGGCGGCGGCGAAGCGGCGGCGATTTTTCCACGGTGCGGAGGATCCGGCCGTGGATGACTTCCAACAGGCGCGGCACGGTCAGCACGATCGACGGATTGATCTCGACCAGGTTTTGCGCGATTTGCCCCAGCCCCTCCGCGTAGGAGATCGTCCCGCCCGCGGTCATCACGGTGTAGTAGCCAGCGGTCCTTTCAAAGGAATGCGCCACCGGCAGGAACGAGAGGACCTCATCCCGGTCGCCCAGATTGAGCGCGGCCAGATTCGATTCGCAATTAGCCAGCAGGTTGCCGTGGCTCAGCATGACTCCCTTGGACTCACCCGTCGTGCCCGAGGTGTATATGATGGTAGCGACGTCGGAATGGCTGGTTTCGGCGAGGCTGGCTTCCGATGCGTCGGTGATGCTCTCCAGGCTGACGAGGCGTGTGCGCGTTACGCCCCCGGCCACGCCGGGCGCGTCCGCGCGCATCGTCACAAGCGTCTCCAAATCGGGCAGCCGGTCTGTCACCGCCGCCAACTTCTTCATATTCTCGCCGCCGTGCACGGCGACGGCGCGGGCGCCTGATTCGCCCAGCACGTGCTCGATTTCATCGGCGGCACTGGTTGGGTATAGCGGCACGACAACTCCACCCATGCCCAGTACCGCCAGATCGACGATCACCCATTGCGGGCAGTTTTCGGCCAGGATTCCGACCCGGTCGCCGGGCCGCAGCCCGAGCTTAAGAAGTCCGGCGCGCACGCGGCGGCTGGCGCCCGCGATATCTGACCACGACAAATCAGTCCAATGGCCGTCGCGTTTCTCCCTCAAAAAGGCGCGCTTCCCGTATTTGGCGGCGTTGTGTTCGAAGGCGTGCCCAAGCGAAGGCGCTGATGTCATCTGGTTTGCAAGCTCCCGGCTTCTTTGGCGCTCTATTTAGCCCGAAAAGAGGTCCATACCAAGCGCGCTGGCGGGGCAGGGGATGTCCGGCACCGGTAGCCTTGCCTGGCGGAATGCGCTCTTGCAATATTTGCGGGTGCGGCCTAGTGTGCCGGAGATTCGCGCGGGTGCGGCCTGCGGGTTGATTTGCTTATTAGACCAGGTTCGGAGCCATATCCAGTATTTTTAATTTCCGAAAGCTTGTCCGTCGCCGCATAATACCCCGCTGGGTTAGGCGGCCGCGGGCCGCGCTTTCCACGACGTCTAGCGGAGATCGAAAGGTTGTCTGAATGATCGAACATTTTTGGTTACCTGAAGGAATCTCCACATACTCGCCACGCATCGATTTCCTCTTCACGCTTATCTTCTGGATCACTGCCGTGGTGTGGGCCTTGGTTACCATCGCGATGGTGGTTTTCATGGTCAAATACCGCACCCGTCCGGGGCGCAAAGCTACTTACATAGAGGGCAATCCCCGCCTGGAAGTGCTGTGGACGACGGCGACCGCCGTAATCCTGATCGCCCTGGCCCTGCTGAGCCGCTCGACCTGGGCCAATATCAAGGAGCAGGGGCCGCCGGGCGATGTCTTCTATAAGGTTACGGCCAAGCAGTTCAACTGGGAGATCACCTACCCGGGACCCGACGGCAAGTTGGGCACGGCCGACGATGTGACGGTGGAGAATGATTTTCACGTCCCGGTCAACAAGGTGGTGCGTTTCGAACTTCAGTCAAAAGACGTTATACATAGCTTTTTCGTGCCCTGGATTCGGTTGAAGCAGGACGCGGTCCCGGGCCGAATAATCCACGTCTGGTTCGAGGTCACCAAAACAGGCCAATGGGAAATCCCCTGTGCGGAGTTGTGCGGCTTCGGCCATTCGGGGATGAAGGGCACGCTGTATGTTCAGTCCCAGGCGGATTTCGAGAAATGGCTCAAGGACAAGTACAGCCAAAAGTAGACAGGCTAAAGGATTTCCTTGCAACCAATGAGTCAAAGGATCGGGTCATATGAGTAGTACTCCGGCTGCGGCGATTCACGTCGGGCATGCCGAGCATCACGAACTCGGCTTCATTCGAACCTACATCTTCTCCACCGATCACAAGATGATTGCCAGGCAGTTCCTGTTCCTGGCGCTGTTCATGATGTCGATCGGCGGCCTGATGGCGATGCTGATGAGGTGGGAACTGGCGTGGCCGGAAACCGCCGTGCCGTTTATGCACTGGGTGCCCGAACCCTATATGTATGACGGCGCCATCCCGCCTAACACCTACAACTCGATGTTCACCATGCACGCGACCATCATGATCTTCTTCGTGGTCATGCCGATTCTGGTCGGATGCTATGGCAACTTCCTTATTCCCCTGATGATTGGCGCGCGGGACATGGCTTTCCCGGTCCTCAACATGCTGTCGTTCTGGGTCGGCGCCGTCGCGGGCGTGATAATGCTGTCGTCGTTTTTCGTCTCCGGCGGGCCGGCAGCCGCGGGATGGACCTCGTATGCGCCATTAAGCGCAGTGCCCGTCTATACCGGGGTCGATTGGGGGCAAAACCTCTGGTGTATCAGCCTGATCGTCCTGGGCGTTTCCTCGCTGATGGGCTCGATCAATTACATCACCACTACCATCAATATGCGGACCAAGGGCATGACCTTCTTCCGCCTGCCGCTGGTTGTCTGGTCGCTTTTCATCACCGCGATCCTGCTGCTGTTGGCGCTGCCGGTGCTGACCACGGCGCTGGCGCTGCTGCTGTTCGACCGCCTGGCCGGAACCCACTTCTTCCTGCCGGCCGGCGGCGGAGAACCGCTGCTGTGGCAGCATCTGTTCTGGTTCTTCGGCCATCCCGAGGTGTACATCATGATCCTGCCCGGTATGGGCATCGCCTCGGAGCTAATCGCCACTTTCTCGCGCAAGCCGATTTTCGGCTACCGCGCGATGGCCTATGCGATGGCGTCGATTGCCTTCCTGTCGTGGGTCGTGTGGGGCCACCATATGTTCCAGTCGGGTATGAATCCTGCCCTCGGCAGTGGTTTCATGATAACGACCATGATCATCGGGGTGCCCTCGGCGATTAAGACCTTCAACTGGCTAGGGACCATTTACAAAGGGGACATCCATTACACCGCCGCGATGATGAACGGGCTGGCGTTTGTGGCGATGTTCGTGATCGGCGGCCTGTCGGGTATTTTCATGGCCTGCACGCCGGTGGACATGTTCATTCACGACACCTACTTCATCGTTGCGCACATCCACTACGTTCTGTTTGGCGGCAGCCTGTTCGCCATCTTCGGCGCGATCGTCTACTGGTTCCCTAAAATGTTCGGCAGGATGATGAACGAGACGCTGGGCAAGATCCATTTCTGGATCACCTTCATCGCATTCAACTGCACCTTCTTCCCAATGCACATACTGGGCATGAACGGTCATATGCGCCGGATTTACAATCCGCTTCAGTATGACTTCCTAAAGCCCATTCAACCCATCAATGTCTTCATCTCGATCAGTGCCTTTGTGCTCGGCGCGGCCCAGTTCATCCTGCTCGCGAACATCATTTGGAGCCTGGCGAAGGGCAAAAAGGCCGAGGACAACCCCTGGCATGCGAACACCCTTGAATGGACTACGCATACGCCGGTGGGACATGGCAACTGGGATGGACCGTTGCCGGTGGTTTATCACGGTCCTTACGAATACAGCTCGCCGCTTACTACCGACGACTATCTGCCGCAGAACGTCGAGGTGACGGGCAAAGCCGCGGTGGCCCACTGATTAAGGCAAGGTCAGCGGCCCCCTTGAATCATTCAGGCCTCGTGGATTCACGCAGATGAGCAATGACAATGCGATGGCGGGCGCGGCGCAATTCGATAACGGATCGCGCGCGCTTCATCGCTACGCCAGGTTGCTGGCCGGAGCGACCTTCATTTTGATTTTCGCCGGCGGCCTGGTGACTTCCACCGGCTCCGCGTTGGCGGTGCCGGATTGGCCGCTTTCGTTTGGCAAGTTCTTTCCCAAAATGCAGGGTGGAGTGCTCTACGAGCATGGCCATCGGATGATCGCCGGCACTGTTGCGCTGATGACGTTGGCACTGGCGATTTGGGCTTGGCGCACCGAAAGGCGCCGATTCGTCCGCAATCTAGCGTTCGCGGCTTTCGGCCTCGTGATTATCCAGGCGGTCCTGGGCGGACTGACGGTCCTGCTCCTGCTGCCGCTGTCGATTGCCGTCAGCCACGCGGCGACGGCGCAGGCCTTCTTTTGCCTGACCATCGCGCTGGCGCTGTTCACGAATCCAGCCTGGCGCAGGCTGCCGGCCGTGGCAGCGGCGCGAGAATGGCCCCGCTTGCCGGCGTTGGCCGCAGTTACCACGGGCGTGATCTATCTCCAGATCCTGATTGGCGCGGTGATGCGCCACATGGGTGCAGGATTGGCGATCCCTGACTTCCCGCTGGCCTTCGGCAAGCTGGTGCCAGCGTTGGAGTCACTACCGGAGCAGATCAACTATGCGCATCGGCTCGGCGCGATCGTGGTCAGCATCTTTGTCTGTTGGAGTGCTGTCGAAGTATTGCGATTTTACGCCAGGGAGTCGCTGTTGCGCCGCCCGGCGCTTGGGATGCTGGCGCTGCTGGCGTTGCAAATCACTTTGGGCGCCTTGACGATTCTGAGCGGCCGCGCGGTCGTCCCGACCACCGCTCATGTCGCGATTGGCGCAGCGCTGCTCGCTACCAGCCTCGCCCTCACACTGCGGGCGTTTCGCTTGATTGACGGTCGGCTGGTTGAAAGCTCCGGCCGGGAATTAGACGGCGTCCACGCCCAATCGGGCATCTTGCAAAGGCAGGTCACCGCGTGAACCCGCGAGCCGCAGTTCTTGAGTTGGAATTGCCGCGGTCCAGACCGCTGTCCTACTTTGCCCTGGTCAAGCCGCGGGTTCTGACGATGGTGCTGGTCGCCACTTTGACCGGCTTTTATCTGGCTTCCGCGGGCCACCTGGACCTGCGCCTGGCGCTGGCGCTGATGATTGGGACGGCGATGGCCGCCGGGGGCACCTTTTCGCTCAACCAGTACATGGAGCGCGACCTTGACGCCCGCATGGAGCGGACGCGCAGCCGCCCGCTTCCATCCGGCAACCTGCATCCGGCGGAAGCATTGTGGTTCGGAACCGCGATGACAATCGCCGGTTTGGCCTATCTCTATGTAGCGGTCAACGCTGCCGCCGCCGCCGTGACCGGAGCCACCGCGATCATTTACCTGCTGGCCTACACGCCGCTTAAGCGGGTGTCGTCGCTGTGCACCGCCGTCGGGGCGATTCCCGGAGCGCTGCCGCCGGTGGCCGGATGGGCCGCGGTCCGCGGCAGTATCGATGCGCCCGCCTGGACCCTGTTTGCTATCATGTACCTGTGGCAGCTGCCGCATACGCTGGCGATCGCGCAGCTATACCGCGAAGATTACACGAGGGCGGGTATTCACTTGCTCGGAATCGAAGACACCGGCGGAAGGGGCACGGCCGGACAGGTGATACTCAACACGCTGGCTCTGATGGGAGTCGCGCTGTTGCCGACGCTGCTGGGCTTCGCCGGTATCAGCTATATGGTGGTTGCGTTGGTGCTGGGTGTCTTGATGCTCACCAGCGGATTTCAGTTCGCGGCCAGGCCCGACGCTACGGGAGCGCGGCGGGTAATGGTAGCGTCGTTGATTTATCTGCCGGCGCTGTTGCTGGCGATGGTGTTGGACAGGATTTAAGACAAGGTTCGGTCGGAACGCGGATGGCTTTAGCATCGGGAGAGGCCCCTGAGGAGCGGAATCGAAAGCTCGGCGGCATCCTGGTCGGCGTCGTATTGGCGCTGATCGTGATCGCCGTAATCAGGGTACTCACGCATAATTGAGATGGCGCAGCAATCAAACGTGGCGGCGATTCCGCTCAGGCGTTTGCCGGCCTCAAAGCGGCCGAAGTTCGGCGACCGTCCGCCTCCGGGTGACGGAGGCCGTCAAGCGCCCATCATCGATAACGCTCATCTGGCCGTGTTCATGTTGGTGGCGGGCGAAACGATGCTGTTCGCCGGGTTCATCGGCTCATTCCTGGTGTACAAGCTGGGCGCGCCTTTTTGGCCTCCGCCCGGATTGCCGCGCCTGCCAATTCAGCTTACCTGGGCCAACACCTTGGTGTTGCTGACCAGCGGGGTGACGATGTACCTGGCGGTGCGCGCGGTACGCCGCAACCGGCTTTTACTGATGCGCGTATTCCTTGCGATCACAGTCTTGCTCGGTACCACCTTTCTGGTGGTGCAAGGCAGGGAATGGGTGAGGCTGATCGCCCATGGTTTGCATCTCTCCAGCGGTACTTACGGTGCGACCTTTTACACACTCATCGGCCTGCACGGGTTTCACGTGCTGTGCGCGGTGCTCTGGCTGCTGGGCGTTTTCGTGGCGGCGATGGCGGGGCGGTTCACGGTGTTTCGCCATTCCGCAGTTGAGATTTGCGCGATCTATTGGTATTTCGTTTGCGCGGTCTGGCCGGTGTTATTTTACCTGGTCTATTTTTAGGCCGGGCAGGAGCGAGCAGTGAAGCGAATTTTAGAAGACAAATGGCAGGCGGCGGCGTCCGCTGTGGCGCTGATCCCGGCGGTTGCGGGCGACGCTCATGCCTGTGCGATGTGCGGTCTGCCGGCCGGCGATATCGCAACCCACGCCTACAACACCAGCGTGCTATTTCTGCTGACCGTTCCCTACGCGATCGTGGCGTCGGCGGTGGTGGTGGGATACGTCGCCTATCGCAAGGCGCGCCGGCGCGAGGCCGACGCCGAGTATAACACTCCCGGCCCGGAGTCCGTTTCCAATCGCTGACCGGCGGAGGAAACCCAGACAAGCCGGTTCCGAAATCAGGAGAGGATAGAGATGAGCGAGGCCGCAACAGTCCAACCCCACGTCCAGCACGAGACGGCAGTCGAGCCGGTTCAGTCGCCACTTACCCCCGACAGCATGGGCAAGCTCGGGATGTGGCTGTTCCTGTGCGCCGACGCGATGACCTTTGGCGCCGCAATAGCAGCCTACGGCGCGCTGCGCATCGGCAACATGAACTGGCCAATCCCTTCGACCATCCTGGGTATTCCGTCCACCGCGGTGATGACCTTCATATTGATCTGCAGCAGCGTCACGATGGTCGAAGCGCTGTCCGCGATCAGGCGCGACGATCAGGCCCGCTTTCGCAAGTTCCTGGCCCTGACCGTTCTGGGCGGCATTGCCTTCCTCGGGTTGCAGGCGCGCGAATGGACGCATCTGATTGCAACCGAGGGGTTGTCGATCAAGACCAGCCTGTTCAGCGGAACGTTCTTTCTCCTGACCGGGTTCCACGGCTGCCACGTGTTCGGCGGCGTGGTGTACCTGAGCGTGCTGCTGCTGCGCGGAATGGCGGGCAAGATTACCGCCGTCAAGTACGGGTTGGTGGAAGTGGCCGGGCTTTACTGGCACTTCGTCGACCTGGTCTGGATTTTGATTTTTACCTTCGTCTACCTCATTTAGTCAGCGCATTGTGCGGGCGGAAATAAAACCATGAGCGAAGCAATGGCAGTTTCACCCTCGATGGAACACGAGCACGTCGAGCCCAACTATATTGCGATTTGGATCTATCTCGCGGTCCTGACCGTGTTCGAACTGATCGTGGCCTACGCTCCGATCCCCAAGGCCGCGATGGTTGGTCTCCTGGTTGGCTTGGCCTGGGCGAAGGCGGTCTTGGTGGCGATGTACTTTATGCATCTGCGCTTTGAGCGGCGCACCCTGGCAATCATCGCTCTCATACCGGTCATGCTGGTCACGTTTCTCACCTTCATGTTGGTGCCGGATCTCTCGACCCGGATTTACGCACGCCATCACATGGGCGAGGTGGTGCGGATGGAACACGCGCTGGGCAAGGATATCTCGGGTCCCAATCCCAACGTTGCCCCTTAGCGCGCTCTTTGGTTCACCGCCTGCCTCCTGATGAATGTTTCGCCTTCCGCCATCGCCATTTTGGTTGCGCCGCAGGCTGGTGAAAGGGTCTCGCTCTGGTCCAATACGGTCGAATGATGCGCGGAGAACCGCGCGAGATACTGCGCCAGGCTCAGGATGACGGGTTGAGTGTCTGTGGAACTACGTCAAAGGTAGGCAGCACTTGGCCGGTATTCCGATTCTGGCGACGGTAAACGCGAGCCTCAACGCAATCGCGGCGGTGTTCCTCGCGGCCGGCTTCTATTTCATCCGCCGCCGCCAAATCGCGGCCCATCGCGCCTGCATGCTCATCGCATTCGCCGTTTCCGTAGTCTTCCTGATCTGTTACCTGGCCTACCATTACCAGGTGGGCGACGTTCGTTTTCGAGGCCACGGCACAGTGCGGCCCGTGTACTTCACGATTCTTATCTCGCACATTTTTCTGGCCGTCCTAACGGTTCCGCTCGCAGTCTTCACCCTGGCCCGCGCGTTGCGCGCGCGCTTCGATGCCCATCGGCGAATCGCGCGCTGGACCTGGCCGGTATGGATGTACGTCTCGGTGACCGGGGTAATCGTGTACCTGATGGTCTACCACATTTACGGCCCGCCGATTATTCGTTGAAAATCCGTTTTTACGTAATCCAACGCTCGCGCAAGCAGCGCAATCGAAATCAGGGTTCCGGCGATTTCAGGCCGTACTTGGCGATTCCGCTGTAGAGTTTTTTGCGCGAGATTTTCAGCAGCTTGGCGGCGCGCAGTTTATTGCCGCCGGTGATCTCCAGTGCGCGCTGCAGAACTCCCCGCTCGGCGTCGGCGAATGTTTCAAAGCTGATGGTCGGGAGCGGTTTGGCTTTGCCGTTGACTCCGCTGATCGGGGTCGGCAATTCACTCGGACCGATCGTGGCCGAGCGGGCGGCGGCAAAGGCGCTTTCGATCGCCTCGAAAAACTCACTGACGTTGCCCGGCCACGCATAGCGCTCCATCAGTTGCGTCGCGGCGTGGTCGATTCCGGCCAGCGACTTATTGCGCCCCACCCGATGGTTGAGCAGCTCGATAAAATGGCCCGCCAGCAGTGCAATGTCTCCGCGGCGTTCCCGCAGCGGCGGCACGTGCAGCAAGCGATCCGCGAACAGCCGGCTGAAGTCCTGGCGCAGTTGTCCGACTCGCACGGCTTCTTCCGGATCGCCCCTGGTTGACGCAATGATTCTGACCCGGCGGTAGCCAGTTTCTGCCGGCGTCCTTTCGATTAACCGTGTGAGCCGGTCCTGCACCTCCAGGGGCAAACGCGTAATCTCGTCCAGGAACAGGGTGCCGCCCTCAGCGGCAGCGAACAGGCCCAGGTAGGTTTGATCTTCGTCTGCGGGCTGGCGGCGATAGCCGAACAACTCGTTCTCGATCAGATAGGCAGGCAGCGCCGCGCATCGCAACATTGCAAATGTGCCTTCCTGCTGCCTACCGCATTCGTGCAGCGCCCGGGCGATCAGCTTTTTGCCGGTTCCAGCCTCGCCGACTATCAGGACGATTTCGTCCTGGCGCGCCAGCGTCTGGATTCGCCGATAAAGCTCGCGCATCACCGGACTGTGTCCGACCAAACCATGAAAGTGGGTCCGCTCCTCGGGCGGAAGGTTTTTGGCCTCAAGCTCGAGCGCATGAATCCTGGTCGCCGCTGACGCTGACTGCAGCCTCGAGTAAGCGCTGACTAACAGGATGATGCGAATGTGGCTGAGCTTGTCGAACTTGTTGTAGACGTCCGTGGAGATTGGTGGTTGTTTGGGAAAGACCTCCTGAGCCGCTTCCTCCAGTAGATGCACCGCGGCGATCACTTCCTCCAGCGGGACATGCCGCTCGGCAAGCTGCCTGCCTGTCATCAGTACGCTGGCGGCATAGCTGTCCATATCCTTGCGTAGCAAAGCGTCCTGATTACGAAGCAATGCCGGTTCGAAAATTTGCCGAAACTCCGCTTCCGATAGAGCCCGGTCGTCGCCGAAATGCAAAAGGTAGAGTTCGTACCATAGGGTAACCACCTCGCCGCGCCTTTCCCGGATTCTTTCCAGCACCTCGCGCAAATCGTCCAGGTCTTCGTCCCACAGTAAATGGAAATAGTGCGGCTGCTTCGGCTGGCTCATTTGGCGACAGTTTTGAAACCTAGCCGGAGTGTGATTGTAAAATCCGTAAAGAAGGAAACTCCGGATACATTGGGCGCAATGCTAAAAAACCGGTAAGAGAACGCTATGCCGATTAAAACCGCTCCAAACGCAGCGCTGGGAAGCCGCGGTCCGGGTCCGATCACCAACCTGGCTTGCGGACGCAAATTGGGCCGCGATTTTTATGCCCGGCCGGTGCTGATTGTGGCGCACGATTGTATCGGCAAGGTCCTGGTATGCCGCACCGCCGAAGGCGAGGCGGCCGGCCGGATCGTGGAGGCCGAGGCCTATCGCGGTCCGCTCGACCTGGCCGCCCACAGTGCTCGCGGGTTGACCAAACGCACCGCGGCCATGTTCGGGCCACCCGGCTTCGCCTATGTATACCGCTTGTACGGCAGCAGTTGGGCGATGAACCTGGTGACCACCGGAGAAGGCGAGCCCCACGCCGTACTTATCCGGGCGCTGGAGCCACTGCGCGGTCTGGATCTGATGGCGTACCGCCGCCGCAAGCCGCCCCACTCGCGGGAGCTTACTAACGGGCCCGGCAAACTGACTCAGGCCCTGGCTATTACCGGCGACGATTATGGCCGCGATTTGTGCGCCGATCGTCTGTACCTCGAAGACCCAGGCCTCCCGCGAGGCAGGGTCGGCCGTTCGTCGCGCATCAACGTGGATTACGCCGGACGATGGGCCGCTCGACCGTGGCGGTTTTACGAACGAGGCAATCGCTACGTGTCGGTGCCGCCGCGGGATTGAATCGTCACACTGTACATTGGGCCGGATGTCTCTACCCGCCGCACCTGCTGTCGCGCCGATGTGGGACGCGATATGCTCAGGTCATGAAGGCGCGCTTTCAGGATGATCTCAAAACCGCAATGAAAGCTCATGATACGGCCCGTGTGATGACCATCCGCGGCGTCTTGACGGAAATTACCCGCCTGGAGAAAGAAGTCTGCCGCGACGCCAAAGACGACGAGATCGTGCAGATTCTCAAGCGCGAACGGGCACGCCGTGACGAGGCGCTGGAATTTGCGCGCAAGGGCAACCGCCCCGACCTGGTGGCACAGAATGAAGCCGAGGTCAGAGTACTCGACGCATACATACCGGCCGGCGTCGGCGCCGACGAAATCCGCGCGGTGATCGACGCCAGGATCGCGGCCGGCGTCACACAGATTGGTCCGATGATGAAGGCGCTCAAGGATCAGTTCGGCGCCCTTTTGGACGGCAAGCTGGCGAGCGACCTGGTCAAGGAGGCGCTGGCGCGCAAGTAGCCGCTTGGCAGGAGGGGGACGGAAGAAAGGAGAAGAAGACGATGGCGCAGGGTGCGGTCGAGAAGTTTACCATCGCGGTTCCGGAGGAGGTGCTGGCCGATCTTCGCGAGCGGCTGGCGCGCACGCGTCTGCCCGGAGAGGTACGCGATTCCGGATGGACCTACGGCACCAATCTGGCCTACCTGAAAGACCTCATCGATTACTGGCGCACACGCTACGACTGGCGCGAGCATGAGCGCCAACTCAACGCGTTTGCGCATTACAAGGTGCCGGTCAACGGTTGCAATATCCACTTCATCCATCAGCCCGGGGTCGGTCCGAATCCGACGCCGCTGTTGTTGCTCCACGGATGGCCGGGATCGATCGCCGAGTTCCAAGAGATCATCCCGATGCTGACCGATCCGGCGCTTCATGGCGGCGACGCCCGCGACGCGTTCACCGTGGTGGCGCCCTCGCTGCCGGGCTATGGGTTTTCGGACGACCCGCAAATGCCCGGGGTGAAGGTTCAAACCATGGCGGAAATCTTCCACGAGCTGATGACCCAAGTGCTTGGCTATCAGCGCTTTGGCGTGCAGGGCGGCGATTGGGGCTCGATAATCGCGTCGGGCATCGGCCACGCCTATCCCCACAATGTGATTGCCGTTCATCTCAACATGGTTGCCCTGGGACCGCCGCAGGGACGCAAGGCGCTGGCAGACGACGAGGAGTCGAAGCGATTTCTTGAGGCGATGAGAAAGTTCAACGCCGAGGAAACCGGCTATCAACAAATTCAAGGCACCAAACCGCAGACCCTGGCCTATGGGCTTAACGATTCACCGGCGGGATTGGCGGCGTGGATCGTGGAGAAGTTCCGCACCTGGAGCGATTGCGGCGGCGATGTCGAACACCGTTTCAGCAAGGACCAACTGCTGACCAACATCACCATCTACTGGGTAACGCAGAGTATCAATTCCTCGACGCGGCTCTACTACGAGTCCAGGCACAGCCCATACCGGCTAAGCCCCGGGCAGCGGGTTGAGCCGCCCACGGGAATCGCACTCTTCCCGGCCGAACTGATCAAGCCGCCGCGCGCCTACGCGGAGAAAGCCTACAACATCAAACGCTGGACAATGATGCCGCGCGGGGGCCATTTCGCCGCGATGGAAGAGCCCGCCCTGTTGGCCAGTGATATCCGCGCGTTCTTTCGGGAGGTTGCGTCTAGCTGATGGGTGCGCACAAGCGCTTTACGGCGCTGTCGTGTCGAGCTTCATAAGGTCGTCGTACAGCCGCTCGATCTCGCGGCCCAGCGAATCGTAGCGCGCGATCATTTGGTTGGCGTCCTTGCGCTGCAGGTAGAAGTTAGGGTCGTTCATTTCCTCGCCAAGGCCGGCACGCTGCGCTTCCATCGCCTCGATCTGCTCTTCCAGCTCCCGGCGGCGTTTTTTACTGCGCTCCAGCCGGCGCTGCGCTTCGCGATCCGCGGGCGGCCGCACTTTTCCATTCGCTGCGTGGGCAGGCTGCGGCGGTTCACGTTTGACGGTTTCCAGTCGAACCGGCGGCGCATTGGCCGCGATCTGTTCCTGCTCCTTTTTGGCCAGGTATTCGTCGTAATTGCCCAGGTAAAGCGTGGCGTGGCCGTGGCCGACTTCGTACACCTGGCTGACCAGTTCGTTCAGCAGGTAGCGGTCGTGGCTGACAATTATGACCGTACCCTCGTAGCGCTGAAGCGCGTCGAGCAGGGTGTCCTTGGCGACGATATCGAGGTTGTTCGTCGGCTCATCCAGCAGCAGGCAATTGGTCTGTCGCGCCAGCACCTTGGCCAGCGCGAGGCGCGAACGTTCGCCGCCTGACAGCACGCCGGTGCGCTTTTTGACGTCGTCGCCCGAAAAAAGCATCGCAGCCAGCAGGTTGCGCATCTCGAGCGTCGTCGTGCCCGCGCAATTGTCGTACAGCTCGTCGAATACGCTCTTGTCGTAATCCAGCGATTCGCTCAGGTCCTGCGCGAAATAGGCATGGCTAACATTGTGCCCTACCGTGCGTGTGCCGGCGGTCAGCGGCTCGATGCCGGCCAACATCTTCATCAGCGTCGATTTGCCGGCGCCGTTGGGGCCGACCAATGCGACCTTGGCGCCGCGCTCGATCACTAGGTCGATGCCGTCATAGACCACCAAGTCGCCGTAGTGCTTGACCGCGCCGCTGAGTTCCAGCACACGCCGCCCGCTGCGCTGCGCCCGGGGAAAATTGATCGCGGGGGGCTTATCGGCGCCCACCGGCGGCTCCAGGCGCTCGACCTTTTCGAGTTGCTTGATTCGGCTTTGGACCAGCTTGGCCTTGCTGGCCTGGTAGCGGAAGCGGCTAATGAACGCTTCCATGTGTTCGATCTCCTCGCGCTGCTTTTCGTAGGCGGCCATTTCGGCCACGAAGCGCTCCTCACGCTTGACCAGGTAGGAGGAATAGTTGCCGGGATACTCGATCAGCTTGCCGCGTGCTACTTCCAGCGTGCGCCGCGTCACCCGGTCCAGAAAATAGCGGTCGTGCGAGACAACGATCAGCCCGCCCGGGTAGGCGGCCAGGTAGTCCTCCAACCAGTTACGGGCCTCGATATCGAGGTGGTTGGTGGGTTCGTCGAGCATCATGAAATCGGGCTTTTGCAACAACAACTTCGCCAGCGCGATACGCATCCGGATGCCGCCCGAGAACTCGGCAACGTCGCGCTTGAGGTCGGCGTCCTTGAAGCCCAGCCCGAACAAAACCGCCTCCGCGCGGCTTTCCGCGGTGTAGAAGTCGTGGCGCTCGAGTTCACTTAGGACCTCGCCCAGTTCCACCAGGGCAGCATCGTGGCGCGGCCCGCTGCTCTCGTGCGCGAGCACACGCTCCAGTTCAAGCCGCCGCTCATTGGCCGCGCGGATTTCGCTCAATGCGGACAGCGTTTCATCGATCAGAGGGCGGCCGCCGATCTCCGGCGAATCCTGCGCCAGGTAACCGACGCGGGTGCGCTGGGGTCGGCTGACGCGTCCGGAATCGGGCTCGATTTCGCCCGCAATCATCCGCATCAAGGTGGTCTTGCCGGCGCCGTTGAGCCCGACCAGCCCAACGCGCCCGTCATCGGACATCGACCAGCTCACCTGGTCGAAAACGGCGCGGTCGCCGTAGTATTTACAAACGTCTTCGAGACTGAGCACTGCGAATGGTTCTTTCGCGCCGGCAATGACGATCTGAATTCGCCCGCGCCGCAACGCTGCGCTTGGGCTTTGCCGAAGCCGACCCCTGTACTGAACCCAAGATTTTAGCGGGTGGGGCCGGTTGGCGAAAGTTCCAATCGATAAGCCGTGGTCTTGCGCTACGGCTTAGCGGGCCCCGTACTTTATGTCAGACTGTCGCTTAGCGGAGAAAAATTTAAAATGGCGGCACTGCACCCCAATGACCGGATCCTGGTAGTCGACCGGAAGCTGTTCCGCGACGACGTCACTAACATGTTTATCGGCGTGGTTGAGGACTACGAAGAAGGCTTCGTCCGCACGCGCGGCTACGCCTACCATATCCATCCGTACGAGATGGGCACGGAGCGGCGCGCCGAGGAGCGCGTGCGGCTCGTGTCGCTGTACTCAGGCGACGTTATTTATGTGCTGCCGCGCGAACTAAACGTGGCGCAAATCCAGATCCGGCGCTCGCCCAAATCGCTGGTTCTGACCGATGGACAATCCTTTTCGATGGACCTGACCGATTGTCTGGCTCGCGTCTGAGGGACACTTCCCGACCACTCTCCCGTATTGCGGAGCGGATGCCCGGAAGCGGTCATTCTCGCGAGGACCTTCCCGCCCGCACGGAGCGGATAAATTCCAGGATCGCTGCGGCCGTGTCGTCGGGATTGTCCAGTGGCACATGATGATACGCGCGCGGGATCTCCTCCAACACCGAACCTTTGATTTTGCGCCGCAGCCATCGCGCACGCCGCGCGCTGAGCAGCGAGCTTTGCGCGCCGCGCAGAATCAGCGTTGGCACCGCAATCTTGCGTACGCTGGGCAGCTTGACCTTCCCGCTGTCACGCCATCCGCGGGTCTGCGGGTCGAAACAGAACGCCCATTTGCCGTTGGGCAATTGTATGGCGCTCTTGAGCCCCAGCTCGGCCAGCGCCTCGTTCGATAGGTTAGTCCCTTCCGGGTGCAGGCGGAATCTGCGGATGATGTCCTGCGCGGAGGGCAGTTCCGGGCGCGGCCGTGCCTTGGCGCGATGACGCCATCGCCATTGCAATTTGCGCCAAAAAGGCGGTGGGCCGCCGCGGCTATCCACTACGACCAGGCTTTGGAGCAGCTCCGGATGCATCGCTGTGACCCACATCGCGACGGCCCCGCCCATCGAATGCGCCACCAGCGTCACCGGTGTGCCGATTAAGCGCAGGAAACCCTCAACATCTTTGATATAGCCCAAGGGTCCGTACACCGGCGGCGAGGCCCACTGACTGTGGCCATGCCCGCGAAAGTCCAGCGCGAGAACCCGTCCACCGGCCGTGAGCAGCGGCGCGGTCAAATCCCACCAATGAACGTTGGCCGAGCCGCCGTGGACCAGCACGATTGTACCCTGGGCCGGATCGCCGCCCCAATCCAGGTAATGAAGTTTCAGCCCGTCGATCGCTGCGAATTTGCTAGTCGGCTCCGGCGCTGCGGTCGCCGCTACTGGTGATGCCATCGCGACCGATTGTAACTGGCGCGATCTTTCGAGACCACCGGTTCCCTCACTGAGGCCGCGGCGTTAAATCGCTTCACGCTGATGATGTGGCTATATTCGTAACCGATGGCCGTGGTAACGGATCAGAGGGAGAGCATCGGCTGGCGATGGGCCTCGCGGTTGCGCGCGGCCGGGCCCTGGGCCATTGCGGCGTGCTCGGCGATTGCTGTCGCGCTGGCTCCGGTCCGAATTGTCGCCCAGGAAAACGATCAGGCTCCGACCCCGATGGCTACTCCCGAAATGATGGTCCTGCCGTCGGTCGGAATGCTCCCATATCCAGCTTATGGCGTTGCGCCCCTCACGGTAGGTTTTATACCGCAGATTCACGACCCTTCGGGTGCGGAAATCGTTTCGTACAAGTGGAATTTCGGCGACGGTCATGTTGCGACCACGCCACCCCTTATCACCTACAATACGTACACGACGGCCGGGACCTACCTCGCCTCCTTGACGATCACTACCGCAGATGGGCGTTCCGCCACCGGCTTTGCCAGCGTGACGGTGAAAGATCCCGGAAGCTGATCGAAAATGGTGCGCCTTAACGCTTTGCCAGCAATAACCGCAGGTCTGGCGCTTCTGACCGCTGGCTGCGCCAGTTCCCAACTCAACGCAATGCAGCAGCAGGTCGACCAGCAAAAGGTGCAGATCGAGCAGCAGCAGCGCGAGCTTGAGGAACTGCGCTCGCAGCAACAGCAGCAGGCGGTCAATACCACGCTGCCGCCGCCGGGCAGCTGCGACGAAGCAGTGATGCAAAAAGCGCTTTCCCATGGTGACGAGCAGTACAGCGCTGCCAAATACGAGGTTGCGCTCGGCTATTACGAGGACGCAGCCAAGGCATGCCCGGGCAAAGCCCAGGTGGAATTGGACCTCGCGCGGGTGAATGAGGCGTTGGGCAATCGGGGCGAGGCGAGGCGTCACTACCAGCTTGCGGTCGATGCCGCGGAACCCAACAGCACCGTCGCAAATCAAGCCCGCAAGGCGATGACGCGCCTCGGCGCGGGCAGTTAGCCCAAGTGAAGGTTCTTCGAACGTTGCGCCTGCAGCCGGGTTCGAGGCAACTCAAAACCGTATTGGCGTCAAGCCAGAATTCCACGGTCGGTTAGTTTCCTCATTGCGCCGGTACACCATCCGGCTTGTCCAAAGCGCGGCGCGCGTGCTATCGGAACACCACAGTTGCAAGCCCCTACAGGAAGGTCAGGCAGATGGATTTCGGCTTTAGCAAAGAGCAGGAGATGTTGCGCGACAGCGCGCGGTCCCTGTTGGAAAAAGAATGTCCCTCAACGGTGGTGCGCAAGTTGATGGAAGACGATACCGGCTATGCGCCCGAGTTCTGGAAGAAGATGGCGGAACTGGGCTGGCTGGGACTGATCGTTCCGGAAGCCTACGGCGGCGCGGGGCTGAACTATATCGACCTGGTCGTGGTCCTGGAGGAGATGGGCAAGGTCGTGCTGCCCTCGCCCTTCTTATGGACCGTTTTGTTCGGCGAAGCCGTGGCGCGCGCCGGCAGCGACGCACTCAAGCAGAAGCTGTTACCTAAAGTCGCTGGGGGAGCACTGATTGGAACGCTGGCTTACCTCGAGCCGTCGGGAAACTGGGATCCCGCCGCGATTTCCATGTCGGCTAAAAAGAGTGGACAGGACTTCGTACTGGAAGGAACCAAGTTGTACGTCAACGATGGCCATGTTGCCGACTATCTCCTCGTTGCAGCGCGCACCGGCGGCGAAGGTTTGGACGGCCTCACACTTTTTGCAATCGATCGCGGGCGAGCCGGAATCACCGTCAACAAGCTCAAGACGATGGACCAGACGCGCAAGCTGGCCGAGATTGTATTTTCCAACGTCAAGGCCGGCGCGGAGGACGTGGTGGGCGAGGTCGGCAAGGGCGCCAAGGCGCTCAACGAAGTGATCGACCGGGGCAAGGTCGCGCTGTCGGCGGAGATGGTGGGCGGCGCGCAGAAGGTACTCGATATGTCAGTCGAGTACGCCAAGGTCCGCGAGCAGTTCGGCCGTCCGATCGGCAGCTTCCAGGCGATCCAGCACAAGTGCGCCAACATGTTGATCGACGTGGAGAATGCGCGCTCGGTGGCCTACTACGCAGCGTGGGCGGTAAGCAACGAGGTATCCGACGCGTCGCTGGCCGCGGCTACCGCCAAGGCTGCCGCCTCCGACAGCTACCGGCGCGTCGCCGGCGAAGGTATCCAGGTGCACGGCGGTATCGGTTTCACCTGGGAGCACGACATGCATCTGTATTTCAAGCGCGCGAAATCCACCGAATTCACCTTCGGCGACGCGACCTACAACCGCGAACTGGTGGCCCAACTGTTTGGACTATAGGGCGCGCGGACATCGTCGTGGTCGACCGCAGTTTTATCGGGCGCACCAGCCGCACTTTCAGCATGCCTATCGAATGGGGCAAAGTGCGGGAGTTTGCACGCGCGATCAAAGACCCGAACCCGGCCTATCTCGACTCCGATTTTGCCGCCCGCGTGCACGGCGGAATTCCCATCCCGCCGACGTTTCTCATGACCAGCATGGCGTGGGAAATTCCGGAGTGGGAATCGGGCCGCGTGATCGAACTGGACTACAGCAACGGCGTGCACGGTGAGCAGGAATTCCAGTTGCTGCGGCCGATTTTCGTCGGCGACGTGCTCAGCTGGACCCAGAGGATCGCGGATATTCACGAGAAAGACGGCGCCCGCGGCGGCAAAATGAAGTTCGCCGTAATAGAAGGGAACTACTTCAATCAGCGCGGCGAGCAAGTGGCCATTTCGCGCAGCGTGATGATCGAGTTCCCGCCCAGGCCCGCCGTGGCGTGACCCCGGAGTTTGGGAGGAGCGGCGCGATGGCGGCGGCGGTCGGTTACGACGACGTCAGGGTTGGCGACGAGTTGCCGCGCGTGGTGATCGGTCCATCGACGCGCCAGGATATCGTGCAGTATGCGGGCGCGGCGTGGGATTTTTCACCGCTGCATTACGACCAGCCGTTCGTTGAAGCGGCGGGATTGCCCAACGTCGTGGTGATGGGAATGTTCACCGCGGGGATGGCTTCGCGCTGCGTTACGGATTTCGCGGGGGCGGGCCAGGTGCGCGACTACAAAGTGCGCTTCGTGGCGCGCATCTATCCGGGAGACACGATCACCTGTACGGGTAAGATAACGCGCAAGTTCGAAACCAGCGGCGAGCGAATGATTGAGGGTGAGCTGACGGTCACCAACCAGAAAGGCGAGGTGGCGATCAACGGTTCGTTCCGCGCCGCGGTTGGGTGACGCTGCCGCAATGCGCGTCGGCCGTATCTCCGCGCGATCAAGGGTTGTTGACTTGCCCGCGTATGAGATTTGCGCCTCGGACCAAACAGACACTATCGTAAAGGGGTATATAATAGAAGAAGCCGCTGTTTGGCGGGTTCGAAGCGGTTCCAAATGTCAGCAGAGCAGAAACGTTATCTCATAATTCACGGCCATTTCTATCAGCCGCCACGGGAAAGTCCGTGGACCGGCCTGATATCATCCGAACCTAGCGCCGCGCCCTTTCCCAACTGGAACGAGCGCATCCTGAGCGAATCCTACGCGGCCAACGCCCACGCCCATACCATGGAAGGCCCCGTAGTGCGGATCAGCAACAACTACCAGATGCTGAGCTTCAACTTTGGTCCCACGCTGATGGCGTGGTTGTCGCGCCATGGCACCTCCGTATATCGCTCGGTTATTCGCGCCGACGCGATGAGCGCCGAGCGCGCCGGCGGCCATGGCAACGCGATTGCACAGTCTTACAACCATTCGATTCTGCCCCTGCTGCCGGCCGCTGATAAGGAAATCCAAATCGCGTGGGGAATCGAGGATTTTGTCTATCGCTTCGGACGCGCGCCCGAAGGGATGTGGCTGCCGGAATGCGGGGCCGACGCTGATACCCTTGAAGCGGTGGCGCGCGCCGGAATCAAGTACATAATCCTTGCGCCGTGGCAGGGCGAGTTCCGGCCCGCGCCGGGCAGCGCCGCGGGAGATTCGTCGGGGCCGTTTGTCTGGCGGCGCGGCGAGTTCAAGCTCAGTGTATTTCGTTTTGACTCCGAAATGGCCGGGTTTGTTTCCTTCGGCGACGCGCTGACCGACGGCGCACGGCTGGCCAAGTCAGTTGTGGAGCGCGCGCTTTCGCAGCCGCCGGGGTCGGTCCTGTTGATCGCCACGGACGGGGAGACCTTCGGCCATCACAAAAAGGCGGGCGCGGCGGAGTTGGCGCGCGCGCTGAGCATGATTTCCGAGCGCGAGGAAATCGAGGTTACCAACTGTGCCCACGCCGTGAGCCTGGGGCTGGAAGCCGGCTCTTTCGAAATCAACGCTCCCAGCGCCTGGAGCTGCCAGCACGGAGTGGAGCGCTGGCGCTCGGATTGCGGCTGCAGAATGGCGGGTGACAGCACTCAGCATTGGCGCACGCCGCTGCGCGACGCGGTGGAATTTGTGAAGCGGCACGCCGACTCCATGTATGGCACGCTCGCGGCGGAAGTGCTGGCGGATCCGCGCCAGGCACTCAAAGAGTCGATTCGTCTGGCGATCGATCCCAATCCCGCCACCACCGAGGACTTTTTCAAACGCCGCGCCCTGACCGAGGAAGCCGCGCGCAATCGCCTGCTGACTCTGTTTGAAATGCAGCGCGCGGCGCACGCGGCCTTTACCAGCTGCGGATGGTTCTTCGACGACTTCGGCGGGCTGGAGGGCCGTATCGTTCTGCGCTGGGCGGCCCGCGCGGTCGAACTGGCGGCCTGGTATGCGCCGAGTATCGAGCCCGAGCTGCTCGACCGGCTGCGCCCGATTCATTCCAACCGGCGCGACATAGCGGACGCCGCAACCTTATATTTGAGCCTCAAGACGCGCGAGGCGCGCGGGAGGATCTAGCGATGCCCAACGACGATGCGGTTGATATCGAGTCAGTGCTCAAGGAGGAGCGCGAGTTCCCGCCCAGTGCGGAGTTCAGCCGCCGCGCCCAGGTTAAGAGCATGGCCGAGTACGAGGCGCTCTATCGCCGCGCGGCGGAGGACCCCGAGGGTTTTTGGAAGGAATGCGCGGGCGAACTGTTCTGGTTCAAACCCTTCAACAAGGTGCTGGATTGGAACTTCCCGCTGGTGAGGTGGTTCGTGGGCGGCGAACTCAACGCCTCCTACAACTGTATCGACCGGCATTTGGCCGGCCCCCGGCGCAACAAGGCCGCGTTGATCTGGGAAGGCGAGCCGGGAGATTCAAGGATTTTGACCTACCAGATGCTGGCCAGCGAAGTCGCGCGATGCGCCAACGGACTGCGCAGCCTGGGCGTCAAGTCCGGAGACCTGGTTACCATCTACATGCCGATGGTGCCCGAGGCGGTGATTGCGATGCTGGCGTGCGCGCGAATCGGCGCCACGCATTCGGTGGTGTTCGGCGGATTTTCCGCCGACGCCCTGCGCGACCGGATTAACGACGCCGAAGCCAAACTCTGCATCACTGCCGACGGCGGATGGCGCCGCGGTCAGATCGTGGACCTCAAGCGCAACGTCGATGACGCGCTCAAGCAGACGCCCTCGGTGCAAAAATGCGTGGTGCTCAAGCGGTGCGGCAATCGTGTCGAGATGCGAGCGGGACGTGACGTCTGGTGGGACGAGCTGATGGCCGGGCAGAAGACGGTCTGCGAGCCGGTGTCGGTGGACTCCGAGCATCCTCTGTACACATTGTACACTTCCGGAACAACCGGTAAGCCCAAGGGCGTGGTGCATTCCACCGCCGGCTACCTGCTTCATACCCTGATGACGATGAAGTGGGTCTTCGACATCAAGGACGAGGACGTTTACTGGTGCACGGCCGACATCGGCTGGGTCACCGGCCACAGCTACACAGTGTACGGCCCGCTGGCCGCGGGGGCGACGGTGCTGATGTACGAGGGGGCGCCGAACGCGCCGGAAAACGATCGCCTTTGGAAGATTATCGAGAAATACCGGGTCAACATCTTCTACACCGCGCCGACCGCGATCCGCACCTTTATCAAGTGGGGCGACGAATGGGTCAAAAAACACGACCTTTCAAGCCTGCGCCTGCTCGGAACCGTCGGTGAGCCGATCAATCCGGAAGCCTGGATCTGGTATCACAGGGTGATCGGGCGCGAGAAATGTCCAATCGTCGATACCTGGTGGCAGACCGAGACCGGAGGAATCCTGATCAGCCCTCTTCCAGGCGCCACTCCCACCAAGCCCGGCTCCGCGACCCGTCCGCTGCCCGGTATCGCCGCCGAAGTAGTGACGCGCGAGGGTGTCGCGGTCGGACCCAACCAGGGCGGATTTTTGGTGATCAAACGGCCATGGCCGGGAATGCTACGCACCATCTTCCGCGATCCCGATCGCTACAAGCGCCAGTACTTCGAGCAGATTCCAGGCGTCTATACCACCGGCGACGGCGCGCGCTGCGATGAGGACGGTTACTTCTGGATCATGGGGCGCGTGGACGACGTTATCAACGTCTCCGGTCATCGCCTGGGAACGATGGAGGTCGAAAGCGCACTGGTTTCGCATCCGGCGGTTGCCGAAGCGGCCGCGGTGGGCAGGCCCGATGATATCAAGGGTCAGGCTTTGATGTGTTTCGTGACGCTGGAGGGGCGGCACAAGGGCGACGACCGCCTGCGCGAGGAGCTGCGCAATCACGTAGGCAAGGAGATCGGCTCTTTCGCCAAGCCCGACACGATCCGCTTTACCGACGCGCTGCCGAAGACACGCAGCGGCAAGATCATGCGCCGCCTGCTGCGCCAGATTGCCTCCGGCGACCAGACCCTGGGCGATACGACCACGCTGGAGGACCTGTCCGTGCTCTCGCGCCTGCGCGAAGACGAGGAGTAGAAGCAAGTCCTCGATGGACGGGGAACGCAGCGTTGGTTGCTGCTCGGCGTTCTGTTCGTCAGCTATTTTTTGTTATCGCCTCGACGTCGGCTATCACCCGCGTATTTCCAACGCCCGTGGTGAGACATCTCGGTTGGTCGCGAGCGCCGTCCGCGTCGCTCCTGATCGCGGTGGCGCTGCCTTTCGGTTCAGTGTCGTTCAAAGGCTGCGGAAAAGCTGCGGATCGCACCCAGGGCTTCACCAGCGAAGCCGGAAAGGGGATGATTTGTTGGCAGAATTTGAGCCTTTAGTTTAGAAAGACGGCCGGCCGGGCTGTCAACCGATGGGCGCTTGGGGTCGTCAGATGCATATGGAACGCGAGTTCCGGCATCGTAGGAAACTTGGTCTTGTGCCGATTGTCTGAAGGCTAGCATGGACAACCAAAATCCGCGGAAACGCAAAGGTAGGACTGTACAGTGGCTCGCGGCGGGCGTGGTCCTGGTGACCGGCTCGCTAGGCCTGTATTGGTGGCGCCAACTACAGGATCCCGCGCGGTATGTAACCGCCGCGGTTACGCGCGGCCCAATCGTGCGTTCGGTAACCGCGACCGGCACGGTCAACCCGGTTACCACAGTGCAGGTCGGAACCTACGTGTCCGGCCCGATCATTCGAATCAACGTCGATTTCAATTCGCCGGTTAAGGCCGGGCAATTGCTTGCCAAGATCGATCCGCGGCCGTTTGCCGCCCAGGTTGCGTTGGCGCAGGCTGCGCTGGCGAATTCCCGCGCTCAACTGCGCAAGGACGAGGCAAATCTGGCCTATCAGAAGATCACCTACGCGCGCGACCGAGAGCTGATCAAGACAGCCGTTATTTCCCAGGACCAGCTGGATAGCCAGAAAAGCATGATGGACCAGGCGCAGGCGCAGGTGGGCCTCGACCGCGCCGCGATCGAGCAACAGCAGGCCAGTCTCAGGTCGGCCGAACTCAATTTGAATTACACCGATATCGTATCGCCGGTTGATGGCACCGTGGTATCACGCAACGTTGACGTGGGACAGACGGTCGCCGCCAGCTATCAAACTCCGACGCTGTTCCTGGTGGCCAAGGACTTGACCAAAATGCAGGTTGACACCAACGTCAGCGAATCCGATATCGGTTCCATCAAAGAGGGTCAGCGGGCAACCTTCAGAGTGGACGCTTTTCCCGAGCGCGACTTCGAAGCGGTCGTGGGTCCGGTGCGCCAGGCTCCTATCACGGTTCAGAACGTAGTCACCTATGACGTGGTGGTAAACGTTTCAAACCCGGAATTGCTGCTGAAGCCGGGAATGACCGCCAACGTTACCGTCGTCACCGATCGCCGTGATGACGTCTTGCGGGTGCCGCTGCGGGCTCTTGCTTTCTCATCGCGCCGTCACACCCAAGGGGGCGGGGCGGCCACGTCTGGCGCGGAGCATCCACAGCACAGATCTCAGCTGCGGGTCTGGACCGTAAGGGACGGCCGTTTGCATCCGGTGCGTATCGCACGCGGGCTGGACGACGGCAATTTTGTTGAAATACTGAGCGGCCAACTCAAGCCCGGCGACGAAGTGGTCGTCGATGAGCAGAAGGCGTCTCACGGCGCCAGGAGCGCCGCGATGATGGGTGCGCCGCGCATGCCGCACTTGTAGGACTGCAAAGGCGCCGGATGACGGACAGGGTCATTGAAGTAGCCCGGCTCGACAAGACCTATCACCTTGGCGAGGTTGAGGTCAGGGCGCTGCGCAACGCGAGCTTCGCGATCGGGCGGGGCGAGTTCGTGGCCGTGATGGGCGCCTCGGGGTCGGGCAAATCCACCCTGATGAACATCCTGGGATGCCTGGACCGGCCGACTGCGGGCAGCTACTTGTTGGAAGGCGTAAATGTAGCTTCGCTGGACGACGAGCATCTCGCCGCCATCCGCAGCCGCCGGATTGGATTCATCTTTCAGAGTTTCAACCTGCTCGCCCGCACCAGCGCGCTGGAAAACGTCGAGTTGCCGTTATTTTACTCCGGATGGCCGGAGGATGGGGAACGGCGCGCACAGGCGCTGCTCACGATGGTCGGGCTGGACGGTCGCGAGCGCAATTATCCCAATCAGCTTTCGGGCGGACAGCAGCAGCGCGTGGCCATTGCGCGCGCGCTTATCAACCGGCCCGCGATTCTGCTGGCCGACGAGCCAACGGGCAATCTCGACTCGACCAATTCGGTCGAGATCATGCAGGTTATCAAGAGCCTCAACCGCGACAGCGGGCTGACGGTGATAGTGGTCACCCATGACCCCGACGTGGCCGCATACACGGACCGAGTTATCACCTTCCGCGACGGTTCAATCGTCTCCGACCAGCGCAAACTCAGCACTGGCGAAGACCAGGGCGCGCAAACGGCGGCCGCCGCCAGCGCGCTGCCGGCGGCTGCGAATGAGACCGAGCGTGCCGAAAATGCCTGGACGTTCGGCTTAATGGCGCTGAGCGCCGCAGCGCGGGCCTTGCGGCGCAACAAGCTGCGCGCAGCGCTTACGATGTTGGGTATCTTCATCGGCGTCGCCGCGGTGATCGCGATGGTCGCGGTGGGCGACGGGGCGCGTTATTCGGTCGAGCAACAGATTCAGAGCCTGGGCACCAATCTACTGGTGATTTTGCCGGGCGCCACGACGGCCAACGGTGTGCGTGCCGGCTTTGGCAGCACTTCGACGCTGCGGGTGGCAGACGCGCAGTCGATCGCGAAGGATGCCGATGGCGTCGCCGCGGTGAGCTACATCGATCGGCAGGTGGCGCAGGTCGTGTACGGCAACCACAACTGGAGCACTTCAATCACCGGCACGACGCCGGAATACCTGACCATCCGGGACTGGCCGGTTGCGAGCGGGCGCGCCTTTACCGAGGAGGAAGCCCAGAGCGCTGCCCCGTTGTGCATGCTGGGTCAGACAGTCGTGAACAACCTGTTTGCCGAGGGTGATGATCCGGTGGGCAAGACGCTGCGCGTGAAGAATTTTCCCTTGCGCGTGATCGGCGTGCTGGCGCCCAAGGGACAATCGACCTACGGCCAGGATCAGGACGACGTCATCCTGACGCCGTTTTACACGGCCCAGCGCAAAGTTCTGGGTAATGCACAGGTCAGCACCGTGGTTTCGACGGTGACCGGCAACGGTTCCACCAATCCGGTTCTGAACCCTTATTCCGGTGTACCGACCACTAACGCGGTGTATGCGACTTCAACTGCCCTGATCAGCCCGTTCGGGAACGCTCCGCAGATTTCCGGCGTGGTCAACAACATCTACGTCAAGGCGGTTGACGCCAAGACGGTGCAAACGCTGCAAACCGAGATACAGGCTATCCTTCATCGACGCCATCGCATGCAACCCAATCAGGACGACGATTTCACGGTGCGCAGTCTCAATGAAATCGCCGAGGCCTCCGAAAGCGCCAGCCGCGTGATGACGCTGCTGCTGGCAGCGGTCGCCTCGATTTCGCTGCTGGTGGGCGGTATCGGGATCATGAACATCATGCTCGTCTCGGTAACCGAGCGCACGCGCGAGATCGGAATCCGGATGGCGATCGGCGCGCGCCGGCTGCACATTCTGCTGCAATTCCTGGTCGAGTCGCTGATGCTGAGCGTCCTGGGCGGCGTGGCCGGCATCGTGTTGGGAATCGTGGCGTCGCGGCTATTGTCGGTGCTCGCCAAGTGGCCGACGATCGTGTCACCCGCTTCGGTGGCGGGCGGATTCGCATTCGCCGCCGCGGTCGGCGTCTTTTTCGGATGGTACCCGGCGCGCAAAGCAGCCCAGCTCGATCCAATCGAAGCTCTGCGATACGAATAGGCCGTGCTAACGCCCGGGAGCCGGGCCACTCGATGACCGAGCGTTAGTAAACCGGCGCTAGAGTTCGACGCAATTGCTGGGCTGCAGTCACCGTGCGTTGGGCAATCGCCGCACCTCCTCCCAGTGGATAACTCCGCGCGATCGCAGTTCAGCAATCTGCTCGCTGGTGTAACCCAACTCTTCCATAACTGGCATTGTATGTTCGCCGTTGTATGAACCATGGCCCAGGCGCACCGGTGCGCCGGAAAAGTTGACGATGGCGCCATGGCGCAGATACTTTCCGAAGCGCGGACTATCGACCTCCACCGCCATCCGGTTCGCGCCGGCCTGCGGATGCTCTTCGAGAAACTTGCCAAAACTCCAATCGGCCTCCACGCAGGCAACACCGGCCGCGGTCAAGAGTTCTTCCCACTGGATGGCCGGGCGCGCGGCAAAGACTTTTCCAACCTCCTCTGCAAGCTCAAGGTCGTGCTCTTTGCGGGCAGCCGCGTTTGCGAAGCGGGAATCCGCCAACAGCTCGGGCCGCTTCACCGCGGTGCAGAATGCCTTCCATTCCCGATCGAACACACAGGCCAGGAAAACCCAGCCCTCGCTGGCGGGGTAGAGCCGATAAAGCGCATTGAGCCCGTAGCATTGGTTGTCGGGCAATGTGTAAGGGGGCCGGCCGTTGTAGTCATACGCCTCGTCTGCGTTGGCCCAGGCGTTCCCCTGCAGCATCGTAACCTCTATCGCTTGTCCACTGCCTGAGCGCCTGCGCGCCAACAACGCCATCATGATACTGGTTGCAACTGCCTGTGAGGTATTGGGATCAGGATTCCCCTCGTTCGCCCTCATCAGCAAGCGCGAGACTTCTTTGATTTCTTCCAAGTTCATCGGCTGCTCGCGCGGTGGAGGGTTCGCGCGGCCGGCCTGGCGCAGGGCGCCGCCCAGCAGCGCGCCGGGTATCGGATGAGCGCCGGGGCGCTGACGATGCGGTCCGGTTGCGCCATACGCTCCGACGTAAACGTGAATGAGGCGCGGATTGATCCGCCGGCAGGTCTCCCAATCGATCGCCAGCCGCTCGGGGACACCGGGACGAAAGTTGTGCAGCAGGACGTCGGATCGCTCAATCAGCTGGTGAATAATCTTCTGACCTTCCGGGCTCTGCAGATTGACCTGAATGGCCTCCTTGCCGCCGTAGTTCTTAAGATTCATCGGCGCCATGCCGCCGCCTGTGCTGATGGTCTGCTCGCGCTCCGGGGTGGCGTCAACCTTGATTACCCTCACGCCCATTTCCGACAGCATCGCCGCCGCGTATGGTCCGGCGATTACCATCGAGAAGTCGAGCATCATGAGGCCGTCGAGCAGCGGCTTCGCCGGCTTCGAATTGCCGACGTCGGCGTTGGTCTGCACCCCAGCCGAAGCGGCTGCGCGCGGTTTGGCAGCGAGGCGCTGCAGGATCTCGGCAGTGTGCTGGCCGAGATCGGGGGCAGGACCGCCGACTTCGCCCGGTGTGTCACTCAGGCTCGCGAGCAGTCCCACGCTCGTAAGCTTTCCGACTCGCGGATCGGCAATCTCGACGGCGTGATGATTGTGGACGTATTGCTCGTGCTTCATTCCGTCGATGGCATAGCGGTATGGCTCACCTGCGATATTGCCGTCGGCGAGGTAAAGTTCCATCCACTCGGCGAGCGTGCGCTCCTGCATCTTGTTGAGAATCAACTCGCGCAGAGCTTCGCGCGCCTCATGTTTCAAGATGGGAGCTTTCTTGAACAGTTCTTCCTCCAGCACCCATCCAAGGCCGACCGCCTTAAGGTAGGCGCGGAACAAGCGGTCCATCAGGTTGGCGTGCTGCAACCAGTATCCATCTTTGGTTCTTACCGGGATGTATTGGAGCATCGGCAGGCGTATCGCCGCGCCCAAAGAGCTGGGTGGAAAGCTCTTGGGTTCCTGACGCGAGAGCTGGCGCATCACAAGGCCCGCCAAATCGTAGGGGATCATATTCTGCAGCAGGCTGGTCTGGACCCATTGGCCGACGCCGGTGGTTTCGCGCCCCAGGATCGCCGCGAGAATACCGCGGACGGCGGCCTGGCTTGCCGCCCATGTACCGACTTGTACGGCGGTGAAAGTGGGCCCCTCGCGATTCATCTGACCTTCGAAATCCGACATCCGGCCCGACCTTGCCGCGATCGCGCCTTCATAACCGGGCACCTGACTAAGTGGACCCTGCTGGCCCCATCCGCTGATCGAGGCATAAACCAGCCGCGGATTTAGGGAGGAAAGAGTCGCATAATCGATTCCAAGGCGACGCGCGACGCCGGGTCGAAACGATTCGATTACCACGTCGGCCTGCTGCGCCAAAGCATGCGCGTGGCTGCGCCCCTCGGACGTTTTCAAATCGAGAACAGCGCTTTTCTTGCCGCGGTTCCAGGCCAGCCACGCGGGGTGGCCGCGAAATGGATCGCCGGCAGGCGGCTCGATCTTGATAACGTCTGAGCCGAAATCGGCCAGGACCGCCGTGGCAAGTCCGCCAGCCATGCCCCAACTGAAGTCCAATATGACAAGTCCACTGCACGGTCCGGCCATTTTCTCTCCTTATCTCGTCCTGATATCTGATGTAGAGCTGATAATTAGCGCACCGGCGCTTGGTTGGCCACACCGACGGAAGAGGGTGCCTGATTATCCCAATGCTCCGATTTGCCGCTTCCACAGATGAAGACAGTGCCCGGCAAGCATTTGGGGCAAAGCGGAAAACCCGTTCTTGGCGTCTGCCTCCCGACGCCGCATACGGCTCCGCTAACGTCTCGCTAGCCGCAATTTTTTGTTAATCTTGATGGAACTTGATATAAGAATTGCTCAAGTGTACAGAGCTATTTGTACATGACCAGCGCTCAGCAGGCGCGGGCCGTGGTGTGAAGATGAAAGCATACTGGGATTTTCTGCTGAGTGCGCTTCAGGCTCAACTCGGTAAGGACTTGGGGCTACTGATTGCCTGGATGTTCTCCATCATGTTCGTTCTTATCCTGGCCGCTCCGCTTTACATGATAATGAGGGCTGCGACGAAGCTTCCCGGCCGACGCGACGAAGAAATGGGGATGATTCCCGGCCCGGTGATTCTGTCGCCTTCCGTGGCCGATCCTTTTGCTTCTTCGCAGCCTGACGCTTCTCAAGCGGAGAGCGCAGTGCCACCCGGATCCCCGGAACTTCCATCCCGGATCGAAATGACGATGTCATCACAAGTTACACCGGGCACCGCTCCAGACCTTTTCAGGTCCATGATCTTTGCGATCGTCGCCATTGCCCTTGCCGGCGTGTTTCTTTCAAGACTGCGTACTCCCAACGGCGTTTTTCTACTTCCCATCATCTTCATCGCGATCGCGTTTGTGCTGGTCATGGCCGGCCAGATGTCGCGACGGCGCTTCTCGGTCACACCCTCGATAAGGTTTGGCCAAGAGCTATCCACCGGTAACCCTTTGGTTATGAAAGTGTCGGCAAAAGATTCTCTTGTCGTAAAACTGGACAAGGACGCGATTCAAAAAGCGCGCGGTCTTCTAAGTGCCGGCAGCGATCTGGACTCGGTCTGCCGCGAGATCGAGCCTGCCTACGCCAACTGGGGCTTCCTCGGACAAGAGGCATTCCGAAAGGCCCTGGAAATCCTGCTCAAGACTCAACAGGCCTCCCGATTCTGATTGACGCGGTCACGGCTGACTCCGGCCGAATCTCCAGGTCGCGGGGTAAGGCCCCGCAGTATACCATTGGAGCGTGGACCTACGTGTGAATCCGCCGGTGGCGCCGATGCTCTCCAAGCGAATTGGAGAATTGCCGTCGGGCGGAGCGTGGATCTTCGAGCCTAAGTGGGACGGCTTTCGCGCGTTGGTCTTCCGCGACGGTGATGAAATCCTGATCCAAAGCCGCGACGAAAAATCGCTCAACCGCTATTTTCCCGAGTTGCTCGATCCGTTGCGAGCGCAATTGCCAGCGCGCTGTGTGCTCGACGGCGAAATCGTTATCGCAAGCAATGGGGGACTCGACTTTGAGGCGCTTCAGCTCCGAATTCATCCGGCTGCCTCACGGGTGAAGCTTCTGTCCCAGGAAATTCCCGCATCGATTGTGTTCTTCGACCTGCTGTGCAAGGGCGGCACGGATTTGCGGCATGAACCGTTTCAGACCCGGCGCCAGGAGCTGGAAGTGCTGCTTTCATCCGCAACCTCGCCGCTTCATCTCACCCCGGCAACCCACGAATCTAACGTCGCGTCGGATTGGTTTCGACGTTTTGAAGGCGCTGGTCTGGACGGTGTGATGGCCAAGCCGTCTTCAGGCACCTACCAGCCTGGCAAGCGCGTGATGCTCAAGGTCAAGCACGAGCGTGACTGCGATTGCGTGGTGGCGGGTTTTCGATGGTACAAGCAGGGCGAGCAAAGTGCGGTGGGTTCGCTGCTGTTAGGACTTTTCGATGATTCAGGCGGGCTGCAGCATGTCGGTGTCTGCGCGAGCTTCACCCTGCGCAAGCGCCGCGAACTGGTCGAATTCCTCGCATCGTATCGGCGCGACGCGCTTAAGGATCATCCCTGGAAACTATGGGCGGATCATGGACCGGACGCAGGCGAAAGCGGCCGCCGGATGCCCGGAGGCCAGAGCCGATGGAGTCAGGGCAAGGACCTCTCATGGGAGCCATTGCGGCCGGAGCTGGTGGTTGAAGTCGCTTATGAGCACATGCAGGGGACGCGGTTTCGTCACACTGCGCAGTTTCGACGCTGGCGCACTGATAAGAAGCCGGGCGAATGCACCTATGATCAGCTCGAAGTGATTCCGCCGCTGGAGTTGGCAACCATATTTGGCGGTGGCCGCTGAAGCGAGTTACGTTCGCCAGGGTCGTTTGTGAAATAGCGCCGGATCACGATGGAGCGCGCATCGAAAGCGCCGCCGCCCAGCCTTTCCCTCACGCTCCTATAGCCAGGATAGGAAAGAGTGAGAGAAAAAGCCTCTGCCCAATTGTGTTGGCGCGATTGAATCGCGAATTATTTCGCAGTGAGCCGAAGCAGAGCCTCGGCTCATGCGTTTTTCTTTCGATCGCGCAGCGCACGCCATTCGCGCGTCGGGTCTTCGTCAGGGTCAGGAGTCTCCTGCGGGGGCCGCAGCGCTTCAGGCACGTGGCGGAGATTTATCCGGATGCGGGTCCAGGTGGACGACCTGCCGCGCATCGAGTCGACCAGCACGTCATCGACGGCGAGCAGACTGGCCGCCTCTGCATGCCTCATCTTCCATCGCTCCAGTCCTGCCAGCGCAGCGTCCTTGTCGGGAGAGTTGGCGACCACCACAAGCGGCATTTTCATGCGCGGCTTGCTCGCGGCGGATCTTGCGCGCGAAGGGGCAACCCGCGGCGCTTCGCCCTCCATTTTGCGAAAGTGCGGCGGCCACGGCGCGTCGCCCAGACCCGCGGCCTCGTCCCTTTCCGCCAGCTCCAGCAATTTTTCGAGCGAACCCGGTGCGGAGTCCATCTCTGCGTGCGGATCGCCCAACGCCGCGAAGCGCTTGGGAACCGTCAGCACGGTAAAGTCGGCCGGATCGCAAGCGGGGACCTCGTGCCAATGAAGCGGCGTGGACACACGTGCGTCGGGCAGCGGACGCACTGAGTATGCGGAACAGGTCGTCCGATCCTTCGCATTCTGGTTGTAATCGAGGAACACGCCGTGGCGCTCCTCTTTCCACCATTTGGAGCTGGCCAGTGCGGGGGCGCGCCGCTCCACTGCGCGCGCCAACGCGAGCGCCGCGCGGCGCACCTCCACGAACGTCCAGCGCGGCAAGAGCCGCACATTGACGTGGATTCCGCGAGAGCCGCTGGTTTTAGGCCAGCCGCGAAGCCCCACTTCTTCCAGGAAGGAATTTACCTCAAGGGCGACGATGCGAACGTCGGCCCAACCGACTCCGGGGCCCGGGTCGAGGTCGACCCGTAGCTCGTTGGGATGATCGAGATCGCCGGAGCGTACCGGGTGGGGATGCAACTCGATGCAGCCGAGGTTGACCACCCAGGCGAGCCCAGCCGCATCATCGACTACGACCTCCTCCGCGGTGCGTCCCGAAGGAAATGACAGGGTGATCGTTCGCAGCCACGGAGGGCGGCTGACGGGCGCGCGCTTTTGGTAGAACGCCTCACCTTCAGCGCCGTCCACGAACCGCTTTAGAACCAGCGGACGATCGCGAATTCCCGCAAGCGCGCCCGGTGCGATCGACAAGTAGTAGCGGACGACGTCGAGTTTCGACAGCCTAGTCGCTCTGGAAAAATAGGGCTTCTCCGGGTTCGTTACACGGACCTCGCGTCCTTCGATCGAGAGTAGCTCAACAGCCCCTTTTTTACCCACAAAGACACTCTACAGTTTCGGATCCAGAGGCTAATAGACATCATTAGCTTGAGCCTGATTTCGAGTCTGTATATGCTCCTGGCACAGTGCGAACGCCGATATGCGGCGGGTGATCGCGTTTCTCAATTGCCGGGGAAAAGCGGAATTTCGGGCCTTATCGTTGGAACCAACGATCGCTATCAATTTTCCCCGCTATTCGGTACATATTAGCTGCTAAGCGTGGCGGCTGGGTCGAAGGCGCAGCGAATGCCGCAGGAATTAGCCTTAGACGAATTTTATAGGTATTGATAAAAAATAGTAAGTGATGCTGAGATGGCAGCGAGCAATCTTCACGGCTCCGGCACCCGCAGTGATCGTGCCAATGCTGCCTTCCGCGAATAATCTCACCGATTGCATCAATTAAGCCGCGGCACCCGAATTCGTTGGGCTTGAGGATTGGCTGCGAAGATGTACTACGAATATTTTGGACTCCGCGATGCTCCCTTCCAATTCCTTCCGTCGAATACCTTATTTCTTAGCGACGCTCACATCGAAGGTCTGGCCGCGCTTGAATGGGCCTTTCAGGAACCCAGCGGCCTGACGCTGCTGGCTGGAGAGGTCGGCACCGGCAAGACGATGCTGATCCACGCGCTGGTTACGCGTCTGAACGACAACAAGGTTCGCGTGGCGCAACTGAGCAATCCCACGATGAGCTTTGAGGAAATGTTGGACGTCATCGTCCAGCAACTCGGAATTCACCCCGCCGGGAAAAGCAAACTCGCCGCCCTCCAGGCGCTCAAAACCTTCGTGTCCGATCCTGCGAGCACAGACAGGGTCATCTTGATCTTTGATGAAGCCCAGGGGTTGAGCGACGGCACTCTGGAGGAACTGCGCCTGCTATCCAACTCCAGGCCGCCGCAACGCCACGCGCTTCAGATAATCCTGGTCGGCCAACCCGAACTGGTTCAGCGGCTCAGCGAGCCGAAACTCCGCGCTCTTAATCAACGGATTGGAGCCCGCGCGCTGCTGCGCCCGCTTCGAGGCGGCGAGGTTAGCGAGTATGTCAATTGTCTCCTTCGCGCTCAGGGCGCAGACCGGGAGATCTTTACGGGCGAGGCGATGCGTCAGATCGCGCGTTTGAGCGGAGGTCTGCCGCGCAAGATCAACAACCTCTGTCACAACGCCCTTTTTCAGGCTTACTCGGAACGAAGCACGATGGTCGGAGCAAAGCACGTGCAAGCGGCCAGCGCGGAGCTTGAGAATCTTCTGGGTGCTCCGGGTGGGCGGGATGATTACACAGCCGAGAGAATGCGCGGCACGGCGCGCAGGACTCTTGTCAGGAACAAGCCTCTGCTGGCTGGAGGGCTCGTGGCTGTAGCTGTAGTGGCAGGCATAATGATTTTAGGCCATGGACGGGACCGCACGGACGTGGGGATTAACCGCGCCGCCACTCCGCAAACAGACCGGCAGCAAGGCGCAGGCGACTCCGGTAAGCATCGGCTGGCAAGCTCAAGTGATGGTGATGAAGCGGAACATCAAACAAGTGCCGCCGCACCGATGCCCACCGGTCAAACCCCCAACGCCACTGCGCAGCAGCAACCCGCCACACAGGCCCGGTGGCCGGTCGAGCAAACACCGCAAACTACAGCTCAGGCATCGGAGTCCGTCGTGCAGGGACCACTGCCTGCTGCTCCGAAGCCGCCAGCTGACGGGGGAGCCGGCACGGTTGTCGCGCGGGGAACAACGTTGCCGGAGTCTGCGACTGCGCCTGGGATTTCCTACCGGTTAACCTACGCACAACAGCGGCGGCTTCAATACGAGATTAAGCGCTCGCGGTCATCCTTCGAAGACGGACGCTACCGCAACGCCATTTTCCATCTCAAACGGGCATTACTGCTTGACCCCGACAACGCCGAGATGCGCGATCTCCTCCAGCGCTCGCAGGCGGCACTCAATCCCGGAACAAGCGCCCCCGTAAGCGATGTATCCGCACCTGCCGCGGCTGACGCGCCGGGCCCCGCCGCGGATCAAGGTCTCAAAACCACTGATATACCTGCGCCGGCACCGCACGGATCTAACTTTTCCGGCGTGGTCCGAGATGAAATAAGCGCGGGTGACGCTTATATGCGGGCGGGAAAGTACGATCTTGCCCTGCGGAAATTCCTCACCGCGGCCGTGCTCGATCCCGATAACCAGAATGTGAATGAAAGAATCGCGCGTGCCCGCGGAGCCAAGGCGGTGATGGAAGGCCCCAGCGACCATCCCGCCGCCAACACATCGCCGGCCGATTCGAGCGCGGGCCCTTAGCCTAAACCGAAAAATCTGTTTGCAGATTGTTTGTGAGACCACCGCCGAGGATGACGGATTGGTGGGGTTTGTCCGTTCGACGCATGCATTTGGACGGCTGGCGGCGTGGACAACTCACCACCCAGAGCTGCTACTGTTACGGCCGGGAAGCTCAGCCGGCCCATTGGAGCGTTTGATGAAAATTGCAATATCGTGCGTGATCACTGAGGAAACCGCCGGCCCTGCTGTTGTGGCTCGGACCGCTGAAGCTCTGGGTTTTGAAGGCCTGTTCCTGCCCGAGCATCCGGTCATCCCGGTGGTTCATCGGACGCGCTATCCGGATCCCACAAGCGATGGGGTGATTCCCGAATTCTATTCGCATATGCCTGATCCCTTCGTTCTGCTTGCGATGGCGGCGCAGGCGACCACGCATTTGAAGATCGCGACCGCCATCTGCCTGGTGCCCGAACGTAACCCGATCCTGCTCGCCAAGGAGGTCGCTACGCTCGATCATTTTTCCAATGGCCGGCTGCTCTTCGGGATCGGGGCGGGATGGCTGGCCGACGAGACCGAGATTATGGGTGGGAATTTTTCCAGGCGGTGGGCGATGACTCGCGAATACGTCGGAGCCATGAAGGAGATCTGGACCCGGCCGCAAGCCGCGTTCGAGGGCGAGTTCGTCCGCTTCCCCGCGGTCAAAAGCTATCCAAAGCCGATGCAAAAGCCTCATCCTCCGGTCCATATCGGCTCAAACGTGGCAGGTCCCAGTTGCGAACGCGCCCTCAAGAACGTGATTGCGGTTGGCGACGGATGGATGCCTTACGGAATCAGCCCCGATCGTCTGGGTCGCGAGCTGGTCGCGCTCAAGCGTCTGTGCTCCGATGGCGGCCGCGATTTCGGCGCCATAGAAATAACTGCCTATCCTCCGCCCAACCAACTGGGCAAATGTGGCGGCGATGCTCGCCGGATGATCGAGCAGTATCGCGCCGCGGGCGCCCATCGGCTGGTGCTCGGTCCGGCTTCATTGGCACCGGACAAAGTGGAGCGGGCGCTCGAAGATCTGGCGCGCAAGGCTCTGAACTAACGATTTATCGCGGCGAATTCTCCAGCCCGCGCGCCGGGAGACTTTTGCTATAGCCACCTTGAGGGGGAGGCCCATAAGTGTTATGTTCGGTATCGTGGAAGTGGGCTCGTGCCCACTTTTTTTTGGCCCCTTGCTGGTCCAGGTTCCTGTTACGTCGAACCACGCCGGGCCGGCGATTGCTGGTGATATGGTCCTACAGCTTCATCCTGTGGCCGGCAAGGTAATGGAACTGCTGGAACCGCATATAGAACGACAGGGCTTCGAACTGGTTTCGGTGGAGTACAAGGGTGGGGCGCGGGGCGGGTTGTTGCGGCTGTTCGTGGATCGCCCGGAGGGTGGAATAGCGCTGAACGACCTTGAGGGCCTAAGCCGCGTGGTCGGCGACCTGCTCGACGTTTACGATCCCGTCGAGGGGCGCTACACCCTGGAGGTTTCCTCCCCGGGGATCAACCGGCCGCTGACCAAGCTGACTCATTTCGAGCAGCATCGGGGACGGCGGGTGAGGGTGCGGACTCATCATGCGCACGAGGGGCAGAAATCGTTCGTTGGGGTGCTGGCCGAAGTAAGTCCGTCCGGAATCGAACTGGAGGATGAGATTAGTGAACGCCGATTAGCGCTGGGCTTTGACGAAATAAAGGAGGCCAATTACGAGCATCAGTTCTGATCAACGACGCCACCGTGGTTGGCGGCCCTAGCTATGGCGGCAGGCGCGTCCCGAGCGCCTTGTTAAAGCGAGCGCGCGAGCGCTGCGAGGAGGGCAAATGCAGCTCGATCTAAACCGGGTCATTGAACAGGTATCCAAGGAAAAGGGGATAGACAAAACGATCGTCATCAAAGCGGTGGAGGAGATGATGCACTCCGCCGCCAAGCGCACCTTCGGGCCCGACCGCAGAATCGAATCGCGATTTAACCAGGAGCTGGGCGAAATCGAGCTGTTCGAAATCAAAACGATCGTCGACAATCCCGTCAACCTGTGGGAAATTTCGGTCAACGAATCCCATTCCAAATACGATCCTGACGCCGAACTCGGCGATGAAATCCTGATCAAGCTCGACACGGCAACGATGGGCCGGATTGCCGCGCAGGCGGCCAAGCAGAACCTGATCCAGCATATCCGCGACGCCGAACGCAAACAGATCTACAGCGAGTTCAAGGATCGCAAGAACGAGATCGTATCGGGAATCGTACAGCGCTTCGAACGAAAAAATATGATCGTCAATCTCGGACGCACCGAGGCGATCTTACCGGAAAAGGAGCAGATTCCCCACGAGCGCTATCGCCAGAGCGACCGTATCCGCGCCCTGATTGCGGAGGTTGACCTCTCGGAAAAGGGTCTCTCGATCGTCCTGTCGCGCACCTCCAACGATTTTCTGCGCAAGCTGTTCGAGCAGGAAGTACCGGAGATTTATGAAGGAATCGTTGAGATTCGCCAATGTGCGCGGGAACCCGGCGGCCGCGCCAAGGTGGCGGTCTATTCCAATGACTCCGACGTTGACCCGGTGGGCGCGTGCGTCGGCATGAAGGGCACGCGCGTACAGTCGGTGGTGCAGGAGTTGCGCGGCGAGAAGATCGATATCGTGCCGTGGACCGAGGATCAGGCCGAACTGGTTTGCCGCGCGCTGGCGCCGGCCAAGGTCTCCAAGGTGATTATCGACGAGGACGAGCACGCGATGGAGGTAATCGTTCCCGACGACCAGCTCTCGCTGGCAATCGGCAAGCGCGGTCAGAACGTCCGCCTGGCGCATCGTCTGACCGGATGGAAGCTGGACGTGCGCAGCGAGGCCGAAGCCGAAGAGGAGGCGCGCGCGGCGCGGGCCTCATTAAACGCGATTCCCGGCGTGGGCGATATCAACGCCGAATTGCTTTACCAATGGGGCTTCCGGTCGGCGGAACAATTGTCGGAAACGGAGGCAGAGGCGCTGGAGATCGACGGCATCAGCCCGGAGCGGGCGCGCCAATTGATCGTTGCGGCACAGGCTCATGTAGCGAACAAAAAGCGCCTGGCCGAGGAGGCTGCAGCAGCGGCCGCGGCCGCCGCCGCGGCACAAAGCGCCGCCCAAGGGGCGGCCGCAGAGCCTCCGGACGGCGGCGAACCTGCGGCGGCCGAAGAAAGCGGACAGGAGAAGGGCGGCGCAGTCGAATCATAAGCCCCAGCGCACCTGCATGGCGTGCCGCCAGGTGGACTCCCAGGACGCGATGGTCCGGCTGGCGGCGCTGCCCGAAGGCGTGCGGATTGATACGAAGGGCAAATTGGGCGGACGCGGCGGCTACCTGCATCGCCGCCGCCGATGCCTGGAGATGTTCGTGAAGGCAAAAGTGGTTAGGTTCAACTCATTGAGACGCAGCCTGGATCGCTCCGAGCGCCTTAATTTGGTAAACCTGCTAACAGGACAGCTAGCTCCAGACGCGGAGCTTGAATAGAATACAGAGAATGGCTCGTAAACGCATAAAAACATTGGCGCAAGAATGGAACGTCCCGGTCGCGGACGTGATCCATAGCTGTGAACGCCTCAAACTGGCCCACGGGCGGTTGGATTCGAGCCTCTTGACCGGCGAGGAAGCCGATCGTGTCAAAGCCGACCTCGGCGAGCAGGCTAATCGCGCCGCGATCCTGCGCCATGAAGTGGTGTTGGAAACCACTTCCGGCAAGGTCGTCGAGAAGCGACTTAACGAAACGATCATGCGCCGCCGCCACGCCGAGCCCGATGCGATTGCGGCGGACACGGCTTTGCCGCCCGCCGGCGAGCCATTCGTATTTGAAGTTGAACAAGGGCGCGGCGACGATTTTGTCGCCCCTTTTCTTGATGAGCAGCCGACTCCAGAGCCCGAGGTTCCGATTGTCCTTGAAACCGCACCTGCTTCCCCCGAGCCCAATTTTGAACCGGAGCCATCGCCTCCACCCCAGCCTGCGGCGGAGCCGCAACATGCCGACGGTATGCCCGCTGCGGCCGCTGTGAGTGCTCAGGTGTCGGCAGAGGCAGCATCCGTCCAGCCTTCTGCGGAAGCGCCATCGGACGCCGCGCCCGCGCAGGACGCAGCCGCGGCCGAGATGCCGGCGGCCGAGCAGGTAGCCCAACCGGCAGCTGCACCGCCGCAGACGGAGACTCGTCCTGTTCCGCCTCGAGTCGAGGAGCCGCGCCGTGGGGCCGGCATGTCGGCGACGAAGCCGGTTGTAGTGGAGCGGTCGCGGCCCATCCAGCCTTCCGCCCCGGCAGCGTCGGCTAAAGAAGCGCCCAAGATAACGCGGCCACCCGGTAGTCCAACAGTGATAAGCCTGGCGCGCGGCCATGCGGCTGCGCCTTCGCTTGACGACCAGCAGCAGGGCCCGAAGGTCCTGGGCAAGATCGATTTACGCAAACCCGCGGCACGTCCTGCTTCGTCCACGCCAGCGCGTCCCACGGGAGCGCTCGCGCGGCCGGGCGGAGTTGTAACCCGTCCGGGCCAGCCATTGCGCACGGGCCGTCCAGCCCCAGGACCGATGGAAGCGCCGCCGATGCCGCCGCCGGGCGGGCAGGTTCCGGCCAAGCCAGGCGCGCGTCCTATCAAGAAAAAGCGTGTCGTCAAAAAAGAAGGCGGCGATCTGCTGACCGAACGGGAGATGCGCGGAGCGCGCTTTCCCAAGAAGCGGCGAGCGCTGCCCGGCAAAGAGCAGAAGAAGACCGAAATCACCACGCCCAAAGCCTCCAAGCGTGTGGTGCGAATCTCCGAAGGCGTCACCGTGGCCGACCTGGCCCGCAATATGGGAGTCAAGGCTGCCGAGGTGATCAAGAAGTTGATGGTGCTGGGCTTGATGTCCACCGTCAACCAGGTCCTAGATGTGGACACCGCCACGCTGGTGGCGAGCGAATTCGGCTACAACGTGGAGAACGTAGCTTTCGACGTTGAGGCCGCAATCGAAGCAGGCGGCGCCGAGGAAGTCGCCAACGGCGAACTCGTGCCGCGCCCGCCGGTGGTCACCGTGATGGGACACGTTGACCACGGCAAGACCTCGCTGCTCGACGCGATTCGCCATACCGACGTCACGGCGGAGGAATTCGGCGGTATCACACAGCATATCGGCGCGTACACCGTTGAAGTAGATGGCCGGCCTATCACCTTTGTCGACACTCCCGGTCATGAGGCGTTCACTTCGATGCGCGCGCGTGGCGCGAAGGTCACTGACATCGTAATCCTGGTGGTCGCGGCGGACGAAGGCGTTATGCCGCAGACGGTCGAAGCGCTCAACCATGCGCGCGCAGCCAAGGTTCCGATTATCGTCGCGATCAACAAGATCGACCGGCCCGAGGCCAACCTTGAGCGGGTCAAGCAGCAGCTGTCCGAAAATGGACTCATACCTGAAGATTACGGCGGCGACACGATCACTGTTGGGGTATCCGCGCGCACGCGCGAAGGTCTGGACCGCTTGCTCGAGATGATTCTGCTGCAGGCCGAAATCCTCGACCTCAAGGCCAACCCCAACCGTCTGGCGCGCGGCACGGTTATCGAGTCCGAACTGGACCGCGGCCGCGGCGCCGTCGCAACGGTATTGGTCCAGGAAGGTACGCTGCATCAGGGCGACGCGTTTGTGGCCGGCACTGTTTATGGCCGGGTCCGCGCGATGCTGAACCATCTGGGGCAGCGGGTTAACGAAGCCGGTCCCGCCATGCCGGTGGAAATCTTCGGTCTCTCCGGCGTTCCCGACCCCGGTACCGTCCTCGTGGCTGTGGCCGACGAGTCCAAGGGACGGCAGGTGGCCGAGTTCCGCCAGGCCAAGGAGCGGGAAGGCGAGCTGCAGAAGACCAGCCGCGTTTCGCTGGAGGACCTCAGCCAACGGATGCGCGCCGGCGAGATTAAAGAGCTGAAGGTTATAGTCAAGGGCGACGTGCAAGGTTCGGTTGAAGCGCTATCGGCTTATCTGCGGCGCCTTTCCACCGCCGAGGTCAAGGTGGACGTGATTCACGCTTCGGCCGGAGGTATTTCGGAGACCGACGTGTCACTGGCCGCGGCCTCGGGCGCGATCATCATTGGCTTTAACGTGCGGCCTGAACAGAAAGCCGCCGCCTTGGCCGAGTCGGAAAGCGTCGATATCCGCCTCTACACCGTGATCTACGACGCCATCAACGAGATGCGCGAGGCGATGGAGGGGATGCTGGCGCCGACTTATCGCGAAAAGAGCCTTGGACGCGCCGAGGTGCGCCAGGTGTTCAACGTCTCGGGCGGCACGGTTGCGGGGTCGATGGTGCAGGACGGCAAGATCAACCGCGGCTCGCGGGTGCGCCTGGTGCGCGACAGCCGCGTGGTCTGGGAAGGCAAGGTCGGGTCGCTGCGTCGCTTCAAGGACGACGTGCGCGAAGTAGCCTCGGGCTACGAATGCGGTATCGCGCTGGAGAACTACGGCGACGTCAAACCAGGTGACATCATCGAAGCCTTCGAACTCGAAGCGGTTTCGCGCAAGCTCGGGATGCCGACGCCGGAGCCGATGCCAAGCGAGATGGCCGCCGAGAAGCAGCTCTAATACCGGCAAAATGGATCGCACTTTACCTGGCTCAACTCATTGGGGCAGAGCCTCTGTTTCTCACTCTCTTATTGTCCTGAGCGGAGATTGCAGGTGAGATTTGATGGCCCGGTCCTCAACAAACGTCGCTCGCGGCCCCTTGCGTTGAAGAATGGGCGGATAATCTTGCACAGTGCGGCTGGGGCGTGTATTTCCCGATCGTTATGGTTGTTGGAGTCCTGCGGCTGACACTGTTTCTGCCCGAGAATCATTCGCTCAAAGGCAAACGGCAAGTGCTGCGCTCGATCAAGGGTCGGGTGCGCAACAAGTTCAACGTCTCGATCGCCGAGTCCGATAACCACGACATGTGGCAGCGCGCCGAACTGGGCATTTGCCAGGTGGGCAGCGATCGCGCCTTCGTTGACGGCGCCCTGCGCGAGGTGGTCAATTTTATTGATTCGCTGGGCCTTGCCCCGCTGGGCGAAGAGAACCTGGAAATCCTGCACTACTGAATAGCGCGACCGAACTATTCAACATCCGGTAGCACAACGATAACATGAAAGACATGCCAGGCGACGGCCGGCGGCCCGAGCGCGTGTCCGAAGCGATGCTTCGTGAGCTATCGGCGCTGCTCTATCGCGATCTGAAAGATCCTCGGCTGCGGGGGGTAACGCTTACCGGCGTCAAAGTGACGCCCGATCTGCGTCATGCTCGAGTATACTTCTCCCACCTCGAGGGAGCGGAGCGCGGCCAGGAGGCGGTGGACGGGTTTCGCAGCGCCGCAGGGTTCATCCGGCAGAAGATCGGGCGCGGTCTCGGATTGCGCTACTCACCCGATCTCGAATTCGAGTACGACCCAAGCATCGAACGCGCCGCCCGCATCGACGCCCTGCTGCGCAAAGAGCAGTCGAAGTGAGGCTTCGGCAGGCCCGAATCTGACCTACGAGCCGGATGCGTCCACGCCTTACCACGCTCGGCCAACATGTGGAAACGTCGGTTAGTTTATTGGTCTCAATGGACGGAATACTGCTGATCGACAAGCCTGCCGACATCGGTTCGGCCGAGGTTGTGCGTCGGCTTAAGCGCTTCGTCAAGCCGGCCAAGATTGGACATCTGGGCACGCTGGACCCCTTCGCCACCGGGCTCTTGCCGATCCTGATCGGCGAGGCGACCAAGATCGCCAAGTTCCTGGAGCATCACGAGAAGGATTATGTGGGTGTGATCGCGTTGGGCGCGCAGACCGACACGCTAGATTGTACCGGCCAGGTGATAAGCACCGAGCCGGTGCCGTGTTTCGATCAAACTCGTCTGGACGAGATCGCGCGGCAGTTTACCGGCGAATTCGAGCAGGTACCGCCCTTGTACTCCGCGATCAAGCGCTCCGGCGTGCCGCTTTACAAACTGGCGCGCAAGGGGGCCGAACCCGAGCCGCCGCCGCCCCGCTTGGTGCATGTCAGGCGCTTGCAGATGCGAATCGAAAGTTCCCAGCGGCTGCGCTTTTCGGTGCAATGCGGGACGGGGATGTATGTGCGCTCTCTGGCGCGTGATATCGGGAACGCGCTGGGAACGGTTGCGTACCTGGACCAACTGCGGCGCGCCGGTACCGGCGGATTTTCAATCGCACAGGCAATCGCACTGGATCAAGCGCTGGCGATGTTTGATGGCGGGCGGGCGCCCCTGCTGATCGGACTCAACCAGGCATTGTCGGATATGCCGGCGATCGAAACCGATCCTGACCTCGCGCGGCGGGTGCGCAACGGCGACGCCTCAGGCTTGCTGGAGATGGTCAAGATGGGGCAGGGCCCATTTAAAGTTGTCTGCCGGGACGCGCTGATCGCAATCACACAGTTCGGCCCCGATGGACGGCTCGGATTGGCGCGTGTGTTCGCTGGTTGAGGCTGTCTGCGCGCCAATTGCGAAGGGCAGCTTGTGTGAGGCCTTGCGCCTATGGTAACTTCTGACACTAACGAAAGGATAAAGGGAAAGTAAGAGTCTCCTGATGCCCCTCGCGTCGGCCCGTAAGCGGGAAATAATCGGTTCCTACGCTCGCACCCACAACGACAGTGGTTCGCCGGAAGTGCAAGTTGCGCTGCTGACGGCCCGTATCGAAAGTCTGAGCGAGCATTTCAAATCGCATGTCAAGGACCATCATTCCCGGGTCGGCCTGTTGCGCCTGGTGGGTAAGCGCCGTCGCTTACTCGAATATGTGCGGAACTGCGATTTTGCCCGCTACAAGACGCTGATCGAGAAACTGGGGATCCGGAGATAGGGCTGGTCTCCTAAGACCGGCACTGCGTAAGGTACGCACGCCTCTTGGTGCGCCGCCCGAAGCAGGGCCCGATGACAGAAAGGCCCCGCACTCTGTCTTCATTTGGGGCAGCCGCTCCCACCTCCCTGAGGTAAAATTTGAATATGTTCAGAAAGCTTGAAATCGACTTTCACGGTCGCAAGCTGTCGCTTGAAACTGGCCGTCTGGCCAAGCAGGCGCATGGTTCGGTGCTGGCGCAGATTGGTGAAACCGTCGTGCTGGCAACCGTGGTTTCGGCCTACAGCAGCCGCGATCGTGTCGACTTTCTCCCACTAACCGTCGATTACCTGGAAAAGACGTTTGCCGCCGGTAAGATACCCGGCGGCTTTTTTAAGCGCGAGGGACGCCCTTCGGAGAAGGAAATCCTGACTTCGCGGCTGATCGACCGCGCGATGCGTCCGCTGTTTCCCAAGGGTTACGACAAGGAAACCCAACTGGTTGTGACCGTGCTGTCGGTGGACCGGGAAAACGACCCCGACACTCTGTCCCTGATTGCCGCTTCGACCGCCCTGGAAATCTCCGACATTCCGCATGACGGGCCCGTGGCCGCGGTCAGAATGGGGCGTATCGACGGCAAGCTGGTGGTTAACCCGCTGCGCAGCCAGATGGACCAGACCGACATCTCGTTGGTAGTGGCGGCCAAACCCGATTCGATCGTGATGCTGGAGGGCGGCGCCAATATCGTTGAGGAAGAAGCGGTTCTCGAAGCGCTCTTCACCGCGCACGAGGAGTTGCAACCGATTTTTGAAATCCAGCGCGAACTGCGCCGGATGGTGGGGCGCTCCAAGCGTGAGTTCCGGCGCAAGGAACTGGACTCCGCGATGGTTGAAGCGATGCGCGCGCGTATCGGCGACAGCTTGGAAGTGGCACTCGCCACGCCTGGCAAGAAGGAGCGCTCGGCCGCGTTGTACGACCTGGAGGACCGCGTCGTGGCGGATCTGTCGGCCCGTTTCTCAGACGCGGAGAATGATCTGCGCGCGGCCTACGAGCATCTGATGCGCGAGCGCGTCCGCCGTGTAATCGTGGACGACGACCGCCGTATCGATGATCGCCGTTCCACCGAGATTCGCCAGCTAAGCGCCACCGTTCAGGCCCTGCCCCGAACCCACGGCTCGGCGATCTTTACCCGCGGCGAGACCCAGGTGCTGGCCACGGTCACGCTGGGCACCTCGTCCGATGAGCAGAAGATCGATGCGCTGCTGGGCGAACATTACAAGAAATTCATGCTCCACTATAACTTCCCGCCTTTCTCCACCGGCGAAGTGAAGTTCCTGCGCGGCCCTTCGCGCCGCGAGATTGGACACGGCGCGCTGGCTGAACGCGCGTTGCAAGCGGTGCTTCCGCCCGAAGAGCAGTTCCCTTACACGATTCGGGTGGTTTCCGAAGTCCTGGAATCCAACGGCAGTTCTTCGATGGCCACTGTATGCGGCGGCAGCCTGGCGCTGATGGACGCCGGCGTGCCGGTCAAAGCGGCAGTCGCTGGAATCGCTATGGGCCTGGTGAAGGAAGGCGACAAGGTGCGGGTGTTGACCGACATCCTGGGCGACGAGGACCATCTGGGCGACATGGACTTCAAGGTCGCCGGCACCGCGACCGGGGTGACCGCGATCCAGATGGACAACAAGGTGGGCGGAATTACGCGCGAGGTGATGCGCCAGGCGCTGCATCAGGCGCGCGACGCGAGACTGTTCGTGCTTGACGTGATGCAGAAGGCCCTGGAGGCGCCGCGCAAGGAAGTCTCGCTTTACGCTCCGCGAATCGTGACCCTGCACATCAAGCCCGACAAAATCCGTGACGTGATCGGTCCGGGCGGCAAAGTTATTCGTGGCATCGTGGAAGAGACCGGCTGTAAGATTGATATCGAAGACGACGGCACCGTGCTGATCGCGTCAAGCGACGCGACCGCCATGGAAAAAGCGATCAACACGATCCAGTCGATCACGGAAGAGCCCGAAATCGGCAAGATATACCGAGGCAAAGTGCGCAAAGTAGTGGATTTTGGCGCATTCGTGGAAATCCTGCCGGGAACCGACGGACTGGTGCACATCTCGCAGCTGTCCGACAAGCGCGTGCGGCGCGTCGAGGACGTGCTGAACGAGGGCGATGAGGTGATGGTCAAAGTGCTCGACATCGACCGCAGCGGCAAGATCCGGCTTTCGGTGCGCGAAGCCCAGCAGGAGTCCCATTCCGAGGGCTCGCAGGCAAAAACACCCGCATGACGCGCAAATCCCTGTTGTCCAACGGCGTGCGGGTCCTTACCGAGGCGATGCCGCATTCTCTATCGGCCAGTATCGGTATCTGGGTCGAGAATGGATCGCGCTACGAGCAGCCGCACGAAAACGGCGTCTCCCACCTGATCGAACATCTGCTTTTCAAGGGCACGCGAAAGCGCACCGCGGCGCAAATCGCGGAGGAGATCGACGCGGTGGGCGGTGTGCTCAACGCGTTTACCGGCAAGGAATACACCTGCTACTACGCCAAGGTGCTGGGCACCGATCTCAGGATGGCGACCGATTTACTCGCTGACCTGCTTTTGGATTCGTTGTTCGACGCCGAGGAGATCAAACGCGAGCAGCAGGTCGTGCTGCAGGAGATTTCCCAGGCCGAGGACACGCCCGATGACTACATCCACGACCTCTTCAATTTGAAATTCTGGTCCGGCCATCCGCTGGCGCTGCCAATCGCCGGTACCGCAACCACCGTAACCGGGTTGGATCGGGACGTGATGACCTCATTCATGGGCCAGCGCTACCGGGCGGAGCGGGTGTTCGTGGCGGCCGCCGGCCAGGTCGATCACGATGCCTTGGTGGCTCAGTGCGAGCGTCTGTTCGGAACTATTCCCGGCAACGGCAAGGTCGATGCGATCAGCGCGCCCAAGACGCATTCCGTGGTGCTCAACCACGAAAAGCAGCTCGAGCAGGCGCACATCTGCCTGGGCGGTCCCGGAATTGGCCAGACCCATCAAATGCGTTACGCCGCGTATTTGCTCAATACCGCGCTGGGCGGCGGGATGTCCTCGCGGCTGTTCCAGGAGGTACGGGAGAAACGCGGCAAAGTCTATAGTATCTACTCCTTTCTGTCTTCACACATTGACTGCGGCTACTTCGCGATCTACGCGGGTACCAATCCGGAATGGGTGGACGAGGTTCTGGAGATAACCCTGGCCGAAATCAAGCAGGTCACTAGCGAGGGGTTGAAGTCGCCTGAGCTGGAACGCGCCAAGAGCCAGCTCAAGGGCAACCTCCTACTGGGGCTGGAGTCCACCGACGCCAGGATGAACCGGCTGGCGCGCAACGAGATTTACTTCCGCCGCGACATTCCGGTCGAAGAACTGGCGCGCGACATCGAAGCCGTCACCAACGACCAGGTGACCGAACTCGCCGGCAAGTTCTTCGATTCCGCCCAGATGGCGCTGGTGGTGTTGGGCGATCTCAAGGGCCGCGAACTGCCCGCGGATATCTTGTCCGCCGCTCTGTAAAATCAACCCTCAACCCCAACCCCTCTCCCTGGCCGGGGAGAGGGGATTCAAATGGGTGAAGGCGTTGTTACAACCTTCGAAACTGCGCTGATCACCAACTCACTCAGTCTTTTTTCCGCCACTGGTCTCGGCCTTATGCGTGCATCTCCTGGTGGTTGACCACCGCATTGCGCCGCAGCCGCTCGTGTTCCTCATGCTCCGAGCGTTCGCGGATCAGCTTGGGCTCGCCCAGCGGCACCACCTCTTCGAGGGAGGCGGCGTTGTAGAGCTCGGCGAAGGCGCCATAGGACGCGATCAGTCCTGAAATGATGGCCGATATCCCGCCGATTACCGCGATTGTCCTGACCTCGGAGGCCAGCGATATCCCCATCAGAATGTACCCGATCCACAGGAACAGCAGCACCAGGTTGAAGACCGCGGTCTCGTTGAAGGAAGCCACCCACAGGTACAGCGCCACGACGCCGCACACGATTAACACCAGCGCCATGCTGGAGAGGTCCAGCGCCGCACCATGCAGCATCAGGCCGTTGATGCTCCACCATCCATAAAACGCTCCCAAGAAAGAGAACACCGTGGCCGCGAGCGGGTCGCCGTAGGCGAAGGCCCACATCCCGGCGAGGAATTCCGCCAAGCCTCCAATCATCATCGCATTGGTGAAATATGGACCCCACGCACCGACGGGTTGCGCGATCAGGGAGATTCCCATGACGAACGTGGTAACCCCGAGGGCGGCCAGACCCAACGGGATCGGTGTTGCGATACCCTTGTCTCTTCCAGGTCTAAACATTGACGGACTACCTCCTCGACTGAATCATTCAGTCAGTTAACGTGACCGTTCGCGCGCCAAGGAAACGTGCGTTTTTGGCGCATCCTCGTGCTTTGCATCTAGTTCTAGGACGGCGATTGGGTGGGGGGCGTGCCCGCCTATCCGGCCGGATTTGTGACGTTGGGCCTTGTCGAAGCTGATCGAGGATCGGTCCAGGTACCGATAATGACGGACACCTGTCGCCAGCTTCCGCTCGCCCGTCCTGCCTACACTCAACAGGTTAGACGAAATCCGGCGGCATGTCATTCGACCAATATCATCTCGTCGTGTGCTAATCCGATGCGTTGTGATTTTTTCGAAGTTCGGACAGATCGAATCAATTGGAAGATATAGCTAATCGTTGAATTACGGTAGTTTAGCGATTAAGTATTTTCACGAGGAGCACGGAAGCTGATAACTAAAGCCTCGGAGGAAAACGTGCCAAAGCAAAAGCCGGCCTTCAAATTCAAGACGCAATTCTGAAGATTCGACCGCATAAAAAGCCGCACCTCGAGCAATACACGTATTTTGGGGGAGGGTACGGGGTGACTTAGAGAGCGGCAAATATGGCCAGCGGCCAATTCAAATAGAATTTACGCCGCAGTCCTGTGAGAGGCGCCTCTCTAATGTTGAAGAAAGCTCTCCTGTGGATGATCGGGGCGGTCATCGTCGTGGTGGTCGTAAGCTATGTAGCATTCAAGGTGAGCCCATGGCCGTCGGCACTCTTCTTTCGCCACATCTTCGACAAAGGCGGCATTGCGATGGCGAAGGCGATGGAGAAGCATGTTCCGGCCGGCGTCGCCGCGCAATTGAACGAACATTACGTCCCGACTGATGGCGATGCCTTTCTCGATGTCTTCTATCCATCCACCATCGGCAACACAAAGCGGACGCTGCCAACTATTGCCTGGGTGCATGGCGGCGGATTCATATCGGGCAGCAAGGACCAAATAGCCAGCTATCTGGAAATTCTGGCTGCCAAAGGCTTCACGACGGTCGGCGTCAACTACTCACTCGCCCCGGGTGAGAAATATCCGACTCCAGTAAGGCAAGTGAATGCGGCGTTGGCCTACCTTGTGACCAACGCTCAGCGGCTTCACATTGATGACACCAGGCTGTTCCTTGCCGGGGATTCGGCTGGAGCACAGATCGCGGCACAAGTGGCAACTGTTATCAGTTTGCCGCCATACGCGCAGGACATGGGTATCGCGCCGTCTATTTCCAGGGAGCATTTGCGCGGAGTGATCCTCTATTGCGGCATCTACGAGCCACGACTGCTCAATGCCAGTGGCGCGTTCGGCGCCTTTCTGAACACAGTGTCATGGTCATACTTTGGTACCAAAGACTTCCAAAGCGACCCGCGTATGGCGCAGTTCTCCGTCATCCGCAATGTGAGCGCGCAGTTCCCTCCAATGTTCATTTCCGCGGGCAATTCCGATCCGCTCGGGAAGCACTCCCACCTTCTGGCAACGACAGCGGCGAGCCGCGGCGTTCCGGTCGACAGCCTCTTTTTCCCGGCTGATTATGCGCCGCCACTTTCGCACGAGTACCAGTTCGATCTCGATACGGCGGCGGGCCAAACCGCCCTGGATCGCTCAGCCAAGTTTTTGGCCGCCAGGTCACATTGACGGTCCGCGAGTTGAGTTCGATAGCATAACGCTGAAGTGCCATAAAACGGGCCGTTGGTTGGAAATATTGGTTAAGAGTGTTGATACGAGCGGAAATCCGCGGTCCTTATTCCTTTGAGTGCATCAGTCACTATCACCGTGGCTATCTCTTACGGCGGATTGTCGGAGAGGAACATAAGGGTTGAATTTTTTTGCCGCTGCGCATCGTCCAAAGTATAGGAGCATGGATATGCGTACAGAGTTTGACATGACAATGGGAGCTATCGCGGCGATACTTCTGGATTATGCCGCAGTTGCATTTGTGATTGGATTACTGGTGCTCGATCGATGGTTGGGAATCCGGCGCGGTATTACGCTGGATACCCCTGGTCGTGATTGCCGCTCTGACTGCGGCCGCATGGTTGGCCGGTTCCCGGCTGAGCAATCGCCTGGCTCGCGACGCCTCGGCGCGAACGAACATCACACAACTGGGCCCTCGGGCTGCATCCGACCGGAGGAACGGACGCTGATTTTGCTGAGCCTAAAAGCTGTTGCCAGCCTGGAGTGACGTTCGCAGGCTGTCATTGATGCCTAGGCCGCCGTGCCGTGCACACACGGGGCGCACCGCCGCAGCGTGCAAAGATGACTTTTCAGCTTCGGACTTTGCCCGCTTATGTTACCGGGCAGCCGTGTCATCGGGCTGTGCAAGCCCATTGCGTTTGGTCGCGATTGCCTTGCTGGTAAAGTCGGGCTGGCCTATTACGACACTGGCATTCATGTCAGTAGCAAACGGCGGTTTGAATTCCAACACCCGGCTGTTCCCGTTGTCCGCGACAAAAAGATTGCCCTGCTGATCTAATGACACGCCCCGCGGGCTCGCCAAGCCATCTTGCGTGGTGGCGGGAGTCCCGCTGGTGAAGTCAGGCTGACCGATCACCACGCTGGCGTTCATGCCGTTGCTAAACGGCGGTCTGAACTCCATGACCCGGTTGTTGAAGACATCGGCAACAAAAAGATTCCCCCCGCTATCGATCGCGACGCCGATTGTGCTGGCGAATCCGTTCTGGCTGGTGGCGACACCACTGGTGGTGAAGTCGGGCTGGCCGATAACCACTCTGGCGTTCATGCCGCTGGTGAACGGAGGCTCGAACACCATCACCCGGTGGTTCAGATTATCCGCCACAAACAGTCTGCCGGCTGGATCGAAGGCGATGCCGCGCGGACCAGACAGGCCAGCGCGGCTGGTCGCTGGTGCGCTGCTGGTAAAGCCGGGCTGGCCGATCACGACGCTGGCGTTCATGCCGTTGGTAAAAGGCGGTTCGAATTCCAGAATGCGGCTGTTGTTCGTATCCGCGACAAACAGGTCGCCCGCGAGATCAACTCCCACGCGCGTGGGAAACCCGAAGCCACTCTGGCTGAGCGCGCCTACTGCAGTTGTGAAGTTGGGCTGGCCGATCACGACGCTGGCGTTCATGCCGTTGAGAAACGGAGGTTGAAACTCCAGCACCCTTATATGTTCAGTGTCAGCCACGAACAGATCCCCGGAGTCATCGAGGGCCACTCCCTGAGGATTCGCCAGGCCGCTCTGGCTCAGAACCTGTGAGCTGCTGGTGAAATCGGGTTGACCGATTACCGTATTGGCATTCATCCCATTGCTGTACGGCGGCAAGTATTGAAGCACCCGATTGTTAAACAGGTCGGATGCGAAGAACGCTACAGGTTTTGGCGCAGGCGTGGCGGTTGCGGTGGGTGTGGCTGTCCTGCTGGCTGTCGCAGTTGAAGTCGGCGTCCCGGTCGGTGTCGCGGTGCTTCGCGGGGTCCGGGTCGCGGTTGGCTTCGGCGTCGGGGTTGGCCTTGCGCTCCGCGTCGGTGTAGGCGTCACCAATCGGGTCGGGGTGGCTGCCGCTGTCTCCGTCGCGATGCCGGTCGGTGTGGCGGTCGTAGTGGGTTGGCGGGACTCTGTAGGCGTCGGCGTCGAGGGCGCAGGGGTTGTCATGGAGGTAGCAGTCGGATTTACAGAGGAAAAGTTTTCGCTGCCACTGCTGCCGCAACCGGCCAGACCCGCCAGGCTTGCGGCGGCCAGCGCCAGGGCTAGATAGTTTCTCACCACAGCTTCCTCCCCAAAATTTGGGCTCCCGCTCAGAGCATCGGTTGAACCCGCCTGGCGTTCCGTATGGTTGAAAGCGCCAGGCCAATTTCATGGGCGATCCGCCGGAACAAACCGCGGCTGCTTTGCGCGGTGCGTGTACGCAGGCCGCAGCGAGAATGTTCGCGAGCTCGTGCGCATTGTGAACCGGCTTCTGCCAGCGGCCTGCATTCTCGACGACGCCCCCCGCAATTCGATGCTCCGCCGCCCGCGCGAGCGTAAATGCGCACGATATAACTTTCCGTCCGCATTCAAGCCATAATGTCGACTTTCGCAGCAGCAGTGGCAAGCAAACAGCATGCACCATCTTTCCGATGAGTTTCCGATTCGAAAGAGTTCCAGACATTACCGGAAGGGCCGCGCCGGGAGCCAGCTTTGGTTTTCCGCACGGCGATCGGCGGCAAAATATCCGACTCGCATCATCCGAGGTTGGAGAGCAAGGAACAGAAAGACCACTTTATCTGGCGCGCGCACTGGTGAAGTGATTGGACACCGCGATGGTGGCCGGCGTTCACGAGTGCTGATCGGCAATCCTACCTCACCTTGCTCGAGGCGTTCGCAGTGCTGTCAGTGATGCCCGAACAGGGCGCCGAAAAATCCCGCCACCTTGTCCAACAGGTTTGGATTCGGAGAAGACGGCCCCGCCGATGCTATCGGCGGGCTGGGCACCGCGGACGTGCCTGAGCCCGGCGCCAGTGGCATACCCGCGCTGGCCGTGCCGAACGCGGAGAGTCCGCCGCCATGGAGCGCGCACATGTGGCGAGGTGCGGTACCGGGCAGGAAGGGCAGGGAAACGCGGCGAGGACACGCGGGCGTCGCCAGGCCGCCGGTTTCGGGATCGATGGTCGCCATGGTGACGGCGTCGGGAACCGCGAAATCAGGCGAGGATTCCGGCACCGCATCTTTCATGAAGGCCGCCCATGCCGGCAGCGCGGCCTGCGCGCCGGTGAGCCCAATCGGGGACGGGTTATCGAATCCGACCCACGTGCCGCAGACCAGATTCGGCGTATATCCGATAAAATAGGCGTCGTGAAAATCCTCGGTGGTTCCGGTCTTGCCCGCCGCCGGAAAATCAACGCCCAGCGCTTTCGATCTCGCCGCGGTTCCGAATTTCATCACTTCGCGCAGCGCGCCCGTGATGAGGTAGGCAACCGCTGGTGTGACCACGCGCCGCGGCGCCGCGGTGTGCTGGTAAACCAGATGGCCTTGGCCGTCCACCACCGCTTCCAGCGCATAGGGCAGATTTGACGTGCCGGCGTCCGCGAACACCTGGTAGGCCGAAGTCAATTCAAGCAAAGTCGTATCGCCAGCTCCGAGCGCGATTGGAAGCCGGTTGGGTAGCGGTTCGCCGATTCCCATGTCATGAGCAGTGTTGATCATCCGGTCCGTTCCCAGCAGGCTGCCAAGGTAGGCGGTGGGCACGTTCAAAGAATCAGCCAGCGCTTCCACTGCGGTCACCGTACCGCGATAGGAGCGCTCATAGTCGGCGGGGATCCATCCGCCGAAGGACATCGGTCGGTCGGGAAGAACGGAGGCTAACGTGAACGGGCGCTCGATCGGGTTACGCCCGGGATCCAGCGCGGTCAGATACACGATTGGCTTGAAGGCGGAACCCGGCTGCCGCAGCGCCATCGCAACCCGGTTGAACTGAGTGTGCGAGTAGTCGCGCCCGCCGACCATCGCCCGGATTGCCCCGGAGCGCGCGTCGATCACCACCATCGAGCCCTCGAGCCGCTGACCTGCGTGGCGAAGGCGCCGATGGGCCTGCTCGAGGCGCTTCAGGTTGTCGACCACGCTGGTTTGCGCCAATTCCTGCAAGCCAGGGTCCAGTGTCGTGTACACCGTCACGCCCTGAAGGTCGCCGTTAAAATTGGGCAGGCGATGCACCAGCGCGGCGACGTAGTCCACGAAATATGGCGCCGGTCGCACCTGGAAATCCGCGCCAACTCTGATCGGCGTGGCCAGCGCGGCCGCGTACTGCTCGTTGTCGAGCAGACCCGCGCGGCGCATCACCCCCAGCACCGTATCGCGCCGCCTGCGGCTTTGATCGGGATGGCGGCGCGGGTCGTAAAGCGAGGGAGCATTGATCATACCGATCAGGGTCGCAGCCTCGGCCGGCGTGACCTCATGCAGGTCTTTGCCGAATACGTAGCGCGCCGCCATCGGCAGGCCGTAAACTGGCATCCCGTGGTAATCGTCCATCGGTACGTCGTTTATGTAGCGCTCCAGGATTTCGTCCTTGCGCAGCTTTATTTCCAGGACAATAGCGATCGCCGCCTCGCGAAATTTGCGTATGAAACTGCGCTGGCGGTTAAGAAATGTGCGGGCCAACTGCTGCGTGATAGTGCTTGCGCCCTGGGCCAGGCGCCCCGCCCGCAAATCGGCCCACGCCGCCTCGGCGATCCGCACCGGATCGAAACCGGGATGGTAGTAGAAGTATCGATCTTCCGTGGCCAGCAGGCTGTGAACGATAAACGGCTTCAAATCGCCCAGCGGCGTCTCGACGCGCTCGGCCGGCGCATCGGACATTAGGCGGCCGATCACCTGCGGCTCGATCATCGCCTGCGTCAACTGAGCACCGGTGGAGTCCTTGATCACGGCGATGTCGCCGTCGCTTATCCCGACGTTAAGCAGGGCGCCGGGAATTTCCTGCACACCCCAGCGAAAGGGTCGTCTGAAGATGGCCAACTGGGTGGGCGTCTGGGCGTACTCGCCAGGTTTGGCGACTGCGGCCACCTGTGTGTAGCTGAGCCGCTTCAACCGGTCGAGCAGACCGACCTGATCGAGACTCTGCCCTGGCACAAGAACCATCGGGGCGGAATACACGCTGGAGGTCAGCGCGGCTCGCCGCTGTTCAATCAGTTCGGAGATCTCGCCGTAGACTCCGGCAAGATAGAATCCAAACCCAAAAAAACCGGCAAAGAGCGCTCCGAGCACGACCCGGCGCCATCGCGCGGTACGCAACCACCTCAGCACCTTCAGCGCCATCGTTACCGCACCATCCTCGTCCCGCAGCCGTTACAAATGCTCGCGCGCATCCCCTTTATCTTACCCGTAGGAACCCTGGACCATTATATCCGGGGGGAGCCGCAAATGCGCAATTTTTATGAACCAGGCGGGGAGTGACGCGAAGTCTCCTTGATGATAACGCCGGCCCGGCAGCGCGTTTGCCGGGATTTGCCGGTCACTGCTTGTATCCAAAGCGCCGCAGCATCGCGTGGCGTGCGGCCCGATCCTCGTTACCCTCGACGCCCTTGGGCCCGCTGCCGTCGATCACGCCAACCACGCCGCGGTCGGAACCGTCGCACGCCACCACCACTCGGATGGGATTGGCAGTAGCGCAGAAGACGCGGCATACCTCCGGCACCGCCTTGATCGAGTTGAGCACGTTTACCGGAAAGGCGTTGCTCAGCATGATTACGAACACGTGGCCGGAGCCAAGCGCGGCGGCAGCATCAACCGCGAGCTTTTCCATCTCAGGGTCCGTGCCGGTATGACGAATCAGGCAGGGCCCCGACGCTTCGCAGAAACTTACCCCGAACTTAATCCCTGGCACGGCCTGGACCAGTGCCTCATACAGATCTTCGACCGTTTTGATAAAGTGCGCCTGACCAACGATACAATTGACTTCGTCGGGCTTGGTGATTGCAATTAACCTGAGCTCCATTCCGGGGATGGCTCCTCGATGGTTTGAGCTATGATATGCATGCACGCCGGGTGAAAAAAAGCCGATGCCTAGCCGCTGGCTCCGGCGCCAACTCGCACCGGGGCGGCCGTGCCTGAAGAGGTCAGGCTGCCGGCGTTCTTTTACCGGCTCTCGCCGCGCGCGCAGCGCTGCTATCTGAAGAGCGACTCGATCGATCGTTACAATTTCGTGCCCAACGCGGCGGCCTTGGCGCGCACGCAGGCGATGCTGCAGGCGTTGGAGTCAGGATCGCTGGCGGCGATAAATCAGGCCGCCCAGCACCTGGTCAGCGAGGTCTGCCGCGTGATGGGTATCGCGGCGCTGAGAGTCGAGATTCGCGGCGTGCGGCCGCGCGACAATCGGAGCGAATTGCACGGGATCTTTTATCCGCACGAGCGCCCGCCGCGAATGATCGTCTGGATGCGCACTGCGCAGCGGCGCGATGTGGTCCGGCCCAAGACCTTCCTGCGCACTCTGCTTCACGAACTGGGACATTACCTGGATTACGCCTTGCTGGACCTGGGCGACTCGTTCCACACGAAGGGCTTTTTCAAGCGCGAATCGTTTTTGGTGCGATGCCTCTACGTGCCGCCGCGCGACGGCGCCAAAGCCGATTCCGAGCCGCCGAGCGGCTGAGCCCAGGAGCCTTCCGACGCGGCCAGAGCCGTCTTGACTTCGGCTCCGGCCAACCCCTAGGTATAACGTGGCGCAAAAGACTGATTCAGACTGCTGCGCGTGGAGATCTGCGAAACGCTGATGGAACTACTGGATAGATTAACTCAATCATTAACCGCCAGGGGGCGGCTGCTCAAAGAGCTTGCCGCCATCACGGGCCGCATGCAGGGCCTGGTCGATCGGCTCCAACGCCATGGCGCAGCCTGTATGTATCCTCAGATGAAAGCCGGAATCGAGCAGGCAACAGAGGGCGTGAGGACGCACGCTAAGGCCCTGAACAACATCCTGAGCAGCAATCGGGTCTGGGCAAAATTGGCCGGACGGACCGGTCACGAAGGCATCAACAACTGGGAGCGCATCAGTGGCGACCTGGGCGTCCTGGCGCAGATTAATGTCGAATTGAACCAACTCGCGGTTGGATGGACGGCGGTTGACGCGGATATCGCGGATCAGTTGCGCACGATGGTGGGCGAACAGGTGCGGCTGATCGACGTGCTGCAGGAAATTGCGGCGCGATCGGATCCGCAGGCAATCGATTAAGCAGCGATTCGATTAAACAAGGAGGCGTCGCCATGGATCGGCTCAAGGGCAAGGTGGGATTGGTCTCCGGCGGAGCACGCGGCCAGGGCGCCGCCGAGGCGCGATTGTTTGTGGGCGAAGGCGCCAAAGTCGTGATCGGCGATGTGCTCGACGCCGAGGCCGCCAGGACCGCACAGGAAATCAACTCCAAGGCCGGGACGCGCGCCGCAATCGCGGTTCACCTGGACGTCACCCGCGCTGCAGATTGGCGCGCCGCGGTCGATACCTGCACGCGCGAGTTTGGCGGACTGGACATCCTGGTCAACAACGCTGGCATCGCCAACATAGGCGGAGTCGAGGACACCAGCGAAGAATCATGGGACTCCGTCATCAACGTCAATCAGAAGGGCGTCTGGCTGGGGATGAAATTCGCGGTGCCCGCGATGCGCCAGCGGGGCGGCGGTTCGATCGTCAATATCTCCTCGATCTATGGCATCATCGGATCGCCCGGATCGGCTGCCTATCATGCCAGCAAGGGCGCGGTGCGGCTGCTCACCAAGTCCGCCGCCGCCCAATACGCGGCGGACAAAATCCGCGTCAACTCCGTGCATCCGGGGGTAATCCTTACCCCGATGGTCGATATGGCGCCGCGCGAGCAGTTGCAGCCGGTTATCGATATGGCGCCGATGAAGCGCCCCGCCCAGCCCGAGGAGGTTGGATGGTGCGTAGTCTTCCTCGCCAGCGACGAAGCGTCGTTCGTAACCGGTGCGGAATTGGTCGTTGACGGCGGCTTCACCGCGGTCTGAGGGCGGAGCTCGCTAATTCTTCGCGCGAGAGGGCACGTTCATGGATCGGCTCAAAGGCAAGGTGGCTCTTATTTCCGGCGGTGCGCGCGGACAAGGGGCCGCCGAGGCGCGATTGTTCGTGGGCGAAGGGGCTAAGGTCGTAATTGGCGACGTGCTCGACGCCGAGACCGGGAAAACCGCGGAGGAGATCAACGCGAAGGCGGGCGGTCGCGCCGCCGTCGCGATTCATCTGGACGTCACCCGCGCTGCAGACTGGCGCGCCGCGGTCGATACCTGCACGCGCGAGTTCGGCGGGTTGGACATCCTGATCAATAACGCCGGCATCTTCAACACAACGGGACTGGAAGAGACGACCGAGGAACTGTGGGACACGGTCGTCAATATCAATCAAAAGGGTGTGTGGCTGGGGATGAAGTTCGCGGTGCCCGTGATGCGCCAGCGGGGCGGCGGCTCGATTGTCAACATCTCTTCGGTGGCGGGTTTGACCGGATCGACGGGTTCGACCGCCTACCACGGCACCAAAGGCGCGGTGCGCCTGCTGACCAAGGCTGCCGCGGTGCAATACGGCCCCAACCAGATTCGGGTCAATTCAGCCCATCCGGGAATCATCGCAACTCAGATGATCGACATCGTCCCCAAGCAACAGCGGGAGCGATTCACCAACTTCGTGCCGCTGCGTCGCGAGGGCACCGCCGAAGACGTCGCGAGAGTGGTGCTGTTCCTGGCCAGCGACGACGCCTCCTACGTCACCGGCGCGGAGTTCGTAGTCGACGGGGGCCTGACCGCCACCTAGCCCTAAAGCCGGCTTTTACTGAAGTGCCAACCCGCCGGCGCCGATCGCATCTTTTGCGAAATGTCTCTGGGCTGGAGCCAAAATGTATCAAGCAGGCGGGGGAGGCACGCGGTGAACTTCAAACGCACGGGTCCTTGGATTTTGCCCTAACGCGGAAAAATCAATTCGGTTTTAGATGTAGCCAGTAAGCCGGCGGCGGCGGAGTTCTTTGACCACGCCTTTTACGTCCTGAGTGCGCGAGCGGTTGGCGACCAGCAGCGCGTCGGGCGTATCGACCACGATTAAATCCTCGACGCCCAGCAGCACCATCAGGCGCTGTCCCCCGCGCGCCAGTACCTGTTTGGAGTCCATCGCCACGACGTTGCCCGAGAGCGCGTTGCCCTCGCCGTCACGCAGGGTCTGCCACAGCCCGTCCCAACTGCCGACATCGTTCCAGCTGAAATCGGCGCGCACGGCGGCCACTCTGGCGCTCTTCTCGACGACCTCGTAGTCGAAGGAATCGAACTTGAGCCCCTTGTACAGCCGTTCCCATCCGGGCTCCTGGCGTACCAGTTTCGGGAGCGCGGCCAGCAGTCTGGGGGTGTGGCGGCTTAATTCCCCTTCAAGGGTGGCGATGCTCATCAAGAACATGCCCGCGTTCCACAGGAATTTGCCCGAGCGCAGCATCGAGCGCGCCACCGCCGCGGAGGGCTTTTCGACGAATTTTTTAACGCTGAATCCACCCTCGAGCGGCTGGCCGATTTCCAAGTAGCCATAACCAGGATCGGGCCGGGACGGCGGCACTCCAATGATCACTATCGAGCCGCCGGATTCGTTGCGGGCCGCCAACCGCATTCCCGCCGCAAGGGTGCGGCGGAAGGATGCCGGCGGATAGATGTAATGGTCGGCGGGCATAACCGCCATCAACGCTTCGCCCAGGCGCGACTTGATCAAGGCGCCACCATAGGCAATTGCCACCGCTGTCCCGCACCGGTCCGGCTCCAGCAAGAGATTGGCGCGCGGGATGCGGTCCTTAAGCGCGGCGGCAAAGACCTCTTCGATGGTGGCGGGAACCAGGACGAAGATCCGTTCGGGCGCGATCAGAGGTTGGAGGCGTGCGATCGTGTCATCGAGCAGGCTGGTGCGGCCGTTCAGACTGAACAGCGGCTTGGGGCGGTCGCTGCGAGCTGCGGGCCAGAAGCGTGCGCCAAAACCGCCGGCGATGATCAGCGCAGCGGAGCGACCCCTCAAAGCAGCGGCGGATAGTTCTCTCAAAGGCCGCCCAGTTCCTTGAGCTTGGTTTCAAACACCTGGCGTATCTCGCCCAGCGCGCGGTCGTCCTTGGCCTCGAACCGCAGCACCAGCGCGGGCTGTGTATTGGAGGCGCGCACGAGGCCCCAGCCGGAATCGAACTTGACCCGCACGCCGTCGATTTCCGTCACCTCGTAATGCGAGCGGAAATAATCGGCGAGCTTGCTGACTACCTCGAATTTCCGGTCGTCGGGGCAATCGACCCGGATTTCGGGCGTCGCGCGGGTGGCCGGCAGGTCGCTGAGTAGTTCGCCGATTCCCCGGCCTTCGCGGTCTATTATCTCCAGCAGTCTGAACGAGGCGTAGATCGCGTCGTCGAAGCCGCGATAGCGGTCGGCGAAGAACATGTGGCCGCTCATCTCGCCGGCCAGGGCGGCATGCTCTTCCTTAAGCTTGCTCTTGATCAGGGAGTGGCCCGTCTTCCACATGATCGGCCGGCCGCCGTGATTTCCGATGTCATCGTACATGCGCTGCGAGCATTTGACATCGCCGATGATCGTCGCGCCGGGACGCTCTTTCAGGATGGCGCGCGAAAACAGCACCATCAGCTCGTCGCCCCATACAATACGGCCGTGCTCGTCAATCGCGCCGATCCGGTCCGCGTCGCCGTCGTAGGCGATCCCCGCAATCGCGCCGCTCCCACGCACGGCCGCGATCAGGCTTTGCATGTTGGCCTCCACGGTGGGATCGGGATGATGGTTGGGGAAGCGGCCGTCCATCTCGATGAACAGTTCCACCGTTTCCAGTCCCAGTTCGCGCATCAGCGGCGCCGCCACAACCCCGCCGCATCCGTTGCCGCCGTCAACGGCGATTTTGAACGAGCGGCCAAACTTGAAGCTGCTCCGGATGAAATCGGCGTACTCCGGGAGTATCGGTCGTGTCGTGATCGTCCCGCCCTGCTGACCGGTTGAGAATTCGCGGCGCTCGATAACCCGGCGGACCGCCTGGATCTCCTCGCCGAAAATCGTGGAGGGTCCGATTCCGAGCTTAAAGCCGTTATACTCGGCGGCGTTGTGGCTGCCGGTGATCATTACGCCGCCGTCCATGGCCCAGTGCAGCACCGAGAAGTACAGCAAAGGCGTCGGCACGACCCCGATATCGACCGCGTTGATACCTGAGGGTAGCAGACCTTCGAGCAGCAGATGGAAGAGCCGGTCGGAAGAAAGGCGGCAATCCCGCCCCACGGTTATGGTCCGCTTGCCCGCCCGATGCAGCATCGTGGCGTAGGCGCGGCCCAAATTGACGACGAATTCGTCATCAAAGTCTTCTTCGACCACGCCGCGAATGTCATATTCTCTAAAAACCTGGGGATTCATCAAAGTACGCAAAAGTCCCGGATAATTGTGTTAGTCTGTTTGACTTGGGCCGCGCGCGCAAGTGTTTGCCATCAATCGGCCTTAGATCCCGTTTTTGGCCCGCGGCGCCAGCGGAGCCGGCGGATAACCGGAGCACGATTATGACCGCTCCGGGTCAGCCGGTTGCCGTAATTACGGGGGCTGGGCGCGGTATCGGCCAAGCGGTTGCGCTCGCGTTAGCCCGCGACGGTTACCGTCTTTGCCTGGCCGCGCGCACCAGGGAAGAACTCGAACAGACGCGGGCGCAGACGGGCCTTGCACCGAAAGATTCCCTGATCGTCCTGGTCGATCTGGCGGAAATTGAAGCGCCCTCAAACTTGATCGAAGCGGCGCTGGATCTGTATGGGCGGATTGACGTCCTGGTAAATAACGCAGGCTGGGCTCCCCCGCGTCGATCTCTGGTCAAAGTCACTGAAAGCGAACAGGACCGGATGCTGGCGGTTAACCTGCGCGCGCCCGTCGCGCTTACCCGCCTCGCGGCGCCGCACATGCTCAAGCAGGGCGGCGGCGCGATCATCAACGTCGCCTCGAGCGCGGGGCTGCGTGCTCCGGCATTAGAGGCGATCTATGCCGCGGCCAAGGCCGGATTGATCGCGTTCAGCCGGGCTTGTTTCACTGAGCTGCGCGAAGGCGGAGTGAGAGTCTCGGTGATGATTCCGGGTCTGGTGGACACGGCGTTGATTCCCGCCAACAAGCATCTTGATCGTACGCTGATGCTGAGGCCCTCCGACGTTGCCGCCGCGATTAGCCGGATTCTTGCCGCCGCGCCGCAAACCTGGCCGGCCGAGGTGGTACTCGAGCCGGCGCGCAATCCGGAGCGGGTGCGTTGAGTTCGAATGCCTGCTTTGTTCGCACTCTGCCCCATGCTCTCTCTCTGGTCAGGAGCTGTTGAATTTCGCGCTCGGCGCCTGGATGCCTTCTGGCAACCCCGTAAGGGCGCAAATGCCAGGGCGGAGCGAGGGTGCCCAAGAAGCCATGCAGTTGCAGAATCGCCGCGCCATAGGTGCAGCTCCACCTGGAAACATGTGCCAGCGGAAAGCCGGCTGACCGAACCTCGATGTTCACCTTCCGCCTTGCGCTAACCTTGCTGATTGCTGCGCTGGCGGCTGCTTTGATCACGCCGTTCGTGGCGCCGGCGGTGGCATGGACCGGATTCCATTTTCCGTTTCCTCGCATCTTCGATCGCGTCGTGATGGTGACTTTGCTGGTTGCGATCCTGTGGGAGAGCCGCGAGCTGAATCTGCTCCGCCGGCTGCGCGCGGGATTTGCGCAGCCCCTATCGAGCCTGCCCGCCGTCGTGTGCGGCTTTATGATCGGCGGCGCGGCGATGGGCGTCCTGTGGGAACTTGCCTGGCTGATCGCCCCGCTGAGTGCGCGCGCTTATCCGGCATCGCTGATGATCAATTTGGTCTTGAGCATAATTCCGGCACTGATTATCGCGATAATAGAAGAGGGTTTTTTTCGGGCGTTCCTGCTCGACGGCATCACGGAGGATTTCGGCCGGCCCATCGGGCTCGTCGCGAGTTCGGTGGTTTACGCCGCCGCGCATCTGGTGCGCTCACCCGCGCGCTTCCAGGTAGTTGGAATCCATCCGCTGCTGGGCCTCCAAACGCTGGCCGCCAGCCTCGGGCAGTTGGGCCATCCGATTGCGGCGGCGCCGGGCCTGTTGGGCTTGTTCCTGCTGGGGTTGCTGCTGGCTGCAGCGTTTATCAGGACCGGGCGCGTGTACTTTCCCATCGGGCTGCATGCCAGCGTGATCGTGGGCGCCAAGGCCTGGCGCAAGTTCGCTCCCGGTGCACAATCCGCTCCCGGCTGGCTCTCTGGCTATGGCCGGCCGCCGCTGATCAGCGGCGCCGCCGCATGGGTTATCACGCTGGCACTGCTGATAGTGGTGAGCCGCTTCAGCAAACGAGATCAGGCTTCGAGTCTTCCGCCGGCGCTCGCCGCGGAAGACCGATGATTACGGGCTGGTGGCCTGTGTTACTCCCGACGACAAAATCACTCGTAGATCTTTGGGGCGCCGCGCGGGCGGGTGCGGTAGCGGCGATGGGTCCACAGAAATTGGTCGGGATGAGAGCGCACCCGCCGCTCGATCGCGTCCACGAATTGGCGGGTGTTTTCCAGGATGTCCGCCTCCGCGTCGGCCGTATGCTGCAAGGACAACTCGGGTTCGATGACTATCCGATGGGTGCGCCGGTTGGGATCACGCACGATAAAAACCGGCACCACCGCCGCGCCTGACATCCGTGCCAGGCGGGCCAACCCGCTGCTAGTCGCGGCCAACTCGCCGAAAAACGGCACGAACAACGCCTCGCTGCGCTTGGCGTTCTGATCGAACGGAATTCCGATCATCTCGCCGTCGCGCAAAGCCCGCAGCACTGCGCGCGCCGCCGCGTGCTTGCGAATGATCTCGACGCCGGCACGTTCGCGAACAAACGTCATCAGCGCGTCGCCGGGCAGGAAGCGTTGAGTGTGATGAACCAGGCTTATCTGGTAGCCGTGCATCGCATGGGCGGCGGGCAGTAACTCGAAGTTGCCAAAATGCGCGGTAAGGATCAGGATACCGCGCCCTGGGTAGCGGCGCCGCGCTTCATCCCACACCTCGATGCCTTCGTATCGCACTTTGCGCAGCAGGCGGCGATAGAAAAATCCTCCCAGGCGGATATATTCGGCGCCACTGCGCCCAAGATTCAGGTAAGAATCGCGCAGGATGCGCCGGTGCGATGCCGCAGGGAGTTCCGGATAGGCGATTTCGAGATTCCTGAGCCCAATCGCAGCATGGCGCGAATCCAGCCGGTATGCCAGAAGGCCGCCCAGCACTCCCAGCGCATAAAGCACGAAGTCAGGGAACAGGCTCAGTAGGTGGATGACAGCCGCCATTGCGTAGAACTGGCAACGGCCGCCGAAACTTAACTTCAGATCGGACCGGCGCTTGGGTCTGCTCGCTTGCGGCGGCAGATTGGCAACCGGAGCTGGTGCGGCGCGCGGCGGCGGTGGCCCTGGAGCCGGTAGGTCGTCGCGGTGGGTGGGGAGCAGGCCGCCGGTGGCTTTCACAGCAGCGAGATGTCACCCAGGCGTTCGCGTTTTGGGGCCTTGGGGATCACCACGATACCCGAATCGGTGATGAAGAAGCGCCGCCGATCACGTTCCAGATCATAGCCGATTTCGTCGCCCTCGGGGATATAGACGTTCTTGTCCACGATCGCGCGGCGAATTCGGGCGTGACGTCCCACTTCCACGTAGTCCATCAAAATTGAATCGTCCACCTCGCTGTAGGAATGGATAAAGACCGAGCGGCCCAGGATTGAATTGCGCACCGTCCCACCCGAGATGATAGACCCTTCCGATATGACTGAATGCAGCGCCTGGCCGCGGCGCCCATTTTCGGCAAACACGAACTTGGCGGGCGGCTGATTGTAGTACGCCGTGCGCAGCGGCCAGTTGGGATTGTACAGGTTGAGATGGGGACGCGCGTCGCGCAGATCAAGGTTAGCCTCGTAATAAGCGTCCAAGGTACCGACGTCGCGCCAGTAGCTCAGGTTCTGCTCGGAATCGCCGTGAATCCGGTTGGTCATGAAGTTGTAGGCGTAGACCGGCACCCGGTCGATTAGTCCCGGAATCAGATCCTGTCCGAAGTCGTGATGACTCTCGGTCTGGGCCGCGTCGCGGGCCAATGCCGCGCGCAGCACGTGCGGATCGAACAGATAATTGCCCATCGAGGCCAGGCATCGTCCCGGCGCCCCCGGCATCGAATCGACGTGCTCCGGCTTTTCCTTGAAAGCCGTTATGCGCATGCCTGAATCGATCTCGACAATTCCGAAATGGCGCGACTCTTCCACCGGCACCGGCAAGGTGGCCACTGTCACCGCCGCCTTGTGATCCAAATGAAACTGGATCATCTGCTCGATATCCATGCGGTAGATATGGTCCGCGCCGAAGACGGCCACCAGGTCGGGCTTGGCGTCGTCCAGCAAGTTCAGATTCTGAAAAATCGCATCGGCAGTCCCTTGATACCAGGTTTCACCCAGGCGCATCTGGGCCGGGACGGGGGTGACGAAATGGGTCGGCAACAATCCGCCGAACTGCCAGCCATCCTTCAGATGTTCGATGAGCGACTGTGAGCGCCATTGGACCAGCACATATATCGAAAAGATCCCGGAATTGACGAGATTAGACAAAACAAAGTCAATGATCCTGTATTTGCCTCCAAAGGGTACCGCCGGTTTTGCCCGATCCCGAGTCAGGGGATGTAGCCGGGTGCCCTGACCTCCGGCCATTACAAGTGCGAGCGTTCTCATTTTGCAGCGCTACGTTTAGCAACCAGCATTCAACCAGACGCCGGCGGCGGCCATCAAGAGAGTGATGGGTCCAAGGGGTCACAACTGCATCAAAATATTTGCAGCAGGCGCTGCAAATTTTCGTGAAAATAGCACCAAGTGCAGTAGCTTCGCCGTTTGTTCGTATGCTAAAATCTCCGTATTCGTTGACAAAGTCGAAGTTTCACAACTTTTGAGGTTCGGCACATGAGTTGCTTGAAACATTCTGGCGTGTCCAGCGTCTAAACATGGACAAAGGGGAACAATCCGGAATAACCAACTGTTCCCCGGAAGAGAGGCAGACCAATGCAGCGGAGTGAACATTTTGCAAGTCCCGGCGTCGTGTACCGTACCACCTGTGAGAATCCAGGCTGCGGTCACACCTTCGACCTGCGGATCACGGCTAAAGAGGCAGGGCTCCTGGCTGGTACCATGGCCTGCCCGCGTTGCCGCCGGCATGGCGGAATGCTGAAGCGGATGGGCCGGCTGGACGACAGACTGTTCGTGGCAAAGCTGGTTTACAAGATGATCGGCGTAGGAGCCAGCTCCTCCAGCGATGACGGGGACCTTCTAAGCGATATCAGATAACACACGGAACAATGCCGCCTCCGTGTCTCGGGTGCACGGTTCCCAGCGGGGGACCGTGCATTCATTTTCTGTGCTCCGCAAAAACGCACGAGCTGGATTGGAAGCCTCGGTGCGACTGACGGTCCGCGCCGGTGGCTTCAAGCGTTGCTGTCCGGCGCCCGAGGACGGCTCGAGCCGCAGCTTCAGTTAATGCCATGAATTAGATCCGCCGTCGGACCAGCGGGGCCGCGCGCCTCCGGCCACTTCCATGGCATCATCGAGATGCCTGCACACTATTCTTTTAGTCACCTAGCCTCCAACCTTTCTTCTCGCCGCTTCGAGTTCTTAACAGACTTGTCTTTTTGACTTTTCTTTAGTAACGGACACCCGGGGTTTCTCCCAATCTCACAATTTCTGTCAGGAGGTTAAGATGAAATGCGCGAGTGAATTGGTCGGTTCCCTTGGTGGCAGGGTGATTGCTGCGGCGGTCGCGCTGGCGATGCTTTCATTGGCCGGCGCTGAGCGTGCGGCGATGGCGGGACATGGCCACGACGGCGGAGCGCTCACTGGATGCGACGTACTAAAAACCGCCTCTGCAAATTTGAAGACCGCCCTGCAAACTGCTCAGGCAGGGACCAACGGTGGGTTGAGCAACCAGATGTGGGGCACACTCGTGGCTCGCGACGGGACCGTGTGCGCCGTCGCCTTCAGCGGGGCTGATGCGGGATCGCAGTGGCTGCTGAGCCGGGTTGTTTCTGCGCAAAAGGCGAACACGGCCAACGGTCTCAGTGTCGCGAGCTTCGCCCTGTCGACCGCAAATCTGTTTTCGGCGGTAAATCCAGGCGGCAGCCTGTATGGCCTGCAGCACAGCAATCCGGTTGATACCCAGGTCGCTTACCAGGGCAACGCGAAGTTCTTCGGCACCAGCCACGATCCGATGATCGGGAACCGGATCGGCGGCGTAAACGTCTTTGGCGGAGGCTTGGCGCTGTACGACAAGACCAAGGGCTTCATCGGTGCGGTGGGCGTAAGGGGCGATACGTCATGCGCCGACCACAACGTGGCGTGGCGCACGCGGGCGAACCTGGGCTTGGACTTTTTGAAAACCGACGGTGTCGGCGGGGTTAACGGCACCGCCGATCCAGATCGCCCCGACAACATCATTTATGACATCACCAACGTGAGCGGTTTCCAAATCGGCAGCAGCAAGAGCGGCTTCGGACATGCCGCCTGTATTCCCGATAATGGGTCGCAAACCGATTCCACCACTTTGCCGCCCGTCCAGTAGCAGCACCGTGTGCATCAAGGAGGGGAGCCAGTGTGGCTCCCCTCCGCGCTATCGACGCGCCGCGCCTCGATATAGTGGAAGAGAATTGGCCGCACATGACGGGCTTTCGGCCAATCATTTTCACGACCTTCCACCGTGGTTCTGAAAGGAACGAGTCACAGCCAGAGAGCCCTGCAATCGGAGCAACAAACCTTGACACACCTGGGGCCGAATTCTAGTTTGGCGCGGTAACAGCCGTTCTGTTCTGGACGGCGGTTCAGCCGTTTTGACCGGCAATTCAAACCAGAGGCGGAGGCGACTGTCGTGCGGCATCGGCGGCGCCGACCGCTGGGGAGCGCAGCATAGATGAGTTTCACGGAGAGTTCAGTCGATGTGGTCGGAGGCAAGGTGCAGTTGCTCAAGGATGGCAGCGGGCCGCCGGTCGTCGTCTTCCACCATGACATAGGCAACCCGGGCTGGCTGCCCTATTACATGGAGCTGGCCGAGAGCCACACCGTTTATGTCCCGTCCCATCCGGGGTACGGCAAGTCGGAACGGCCGGAATGGGCGCGCAACGTGCGCGACATCGCCGGCATCTATCAGCGCTTGCTGCGCGACCTGGGGCTTAATTCGACGGCGGCGGTGGGTCTGGGCTTCGGCGGCTGGATCCTCGCTGAGATGGCGACCATGTGCCATCACGAGTTCAGCCACCTGGTGCTGGTCAACGCGATGGGGATTCAGCCCACGCGCGGTGAGATCATCGATCAGTTCCTGATCAGCACGTTGGACTACGTACGGGCGGGATTCGCGAGTCAGGAAAGGTTCGCGGATGTGTACAAGGAGCGGCCCGACGTCGATCAGTTGGTGACTTGGGAGATCAACCGCGAAATGACGACGCGGATCGCGTGGAAGCCCTATATGTTCAACCAGGCAATGCCGCATCTTATCAAGGCGGTTACGGTGCCAACGCTGGTGGTGTGGGGCAAGCAGAACCGGGTCGTGCCGCTGTCATGCGGAGAGCGCTATCAGCAGTTGATGCCCAAGGCGAAACTGGAAGTAATCGACGGCAATCATTACCTGGAAATGGAAAAGCATCACGAACTGGCCCGCCTGACCAAGTCCTTTATTGCCGGCAAGTAAGGCGCTGCCGCACTTTAAGATTCAAGGGAGCCCAGGGCTATGCATCTGATGTATTTCACCGAACAGCCGATGTCGGCCTATCCCAAGGCGGAAGGCGACCGCTACGGCTACACCGCGCTGCTGTTTCCCAACAAGTTTTTCGACGCCGCGGAGGGCAGCCGGCTCTACAACGAACGCCTTGAGGAATACAAGCTGGTCGAAGAGGTTGGCTACGACGGGATCATGCTCAACGAGCACCACACGGCGCCGTTCTGCATGCAGGCCAAGATCAACATCTGCGCCGCCATCCTCGGAGCGATCACCAAGCGGGTGAAGATCGTGCTGCTGGGCAATCCGCTGCCCATCGCCGACAACCCGGTGCGCCTGGCCGAAGAACTGGCGATGATCGACATGATCTCCAAGGGCCGCCTGGTGTCGGGTTTTGTGCGCGGCGGCGGTGTCGAATCGCTGCAGGCCAACGCCAATCCCGCGTTCAACCGCGAGCGCTTCGAAGAAGCGCACGACCTTATCGTCAAGACTTGGACCACACCCGGCCCCTGGCGCTGGGAGGGCAACCATTACCAGATGCGGGTGGTGAATCCGTGGGCGCTGCCGCTGCAGAAGCCCCATCCGCGCATCTGGATACCGGGCGTGTCCAGCCGCGAGACCATCGTGTGGTCGGCGCAGCATCGCTACCCCTATATCGCGCTCAATCTGCCGATCGAGGAGAGCAAGAACGTCTGGAAGATCTATGACCAGGTCGCCAAGGAAAGCGGTTACGAGGCGAGCCCCGCCGAGCGCGGCTACCTGATCCGATGCCACGTGGCGGAGACCGAGGAAAAGGCGATCCGCAACGCGCGCGAGTTCATGTGGATGCAGGGCGAGTTCACCGGCCTGACCCATCCGGTGTGGGCGGCGCCTTCGGGCTACCTGGGAACGTGGGCGCGCCGCGCGATGGCCGAGTTGCGCGCGGGTTACACGCACGTGCGTGGGGTCAACGCGTCGCTGGAGCGGCAGATGCAGAACCTGACCCTGATTGCGGGTACGCCCACCCAGGTGGTCGAGAAACTGCGCATCATAATGGAAGAGACGCGGCCGTCGATCCTGGCTCTGTACGGCAATGACGGCAGGATCAACCATGAAGATTCCAAGACCTGCATCCGTCTGACCGGCCAGGAAGTGCTGCCCGCGGTGCGTGAAATCGGTAAGAAGCTGGGACTGGAGAGCCCCTTCGATCTCAACACGCCGGTCAGCCTGGCGTACTCGGGAGTGCAGCCACCCAAGCCGGCGGAGAGCGCGGCGGCGGCAAACTGAAGCTGGCTCACTTCGAGCGGGCTCATATGGAATGTACCTGACCCGGCGTGTGATTTTGCCTGCGCAAAGTCGCACGCCGACTGTGCCTGCGAATCTCTTCGCAGTCGCGAACTTGGTTGGAAATCAGTCAGCAGCGGATGGCCAATGAACCTCAGAAGCATCTATCACATCAATATCAATTGCACGAATCTTGAGCGCTCGCTGGAGTTCTACAAGGCCTTGGGTTTCAGGGAGGTGGTGGACTTTGGCGAGGGCGGCGGTTCGGAGATGGGCAACGGTTTGCGGATGCCGGCTGACTCGCGCGCCCGCGCGCGGTTGCTGCAAATCGGCGACGATCCTTATTGCAGTCATATCGACCTGATCGAATGGCTGAATCCTCGCAGCGATAAAAAGCCCTATGAGCGGCTGAATAACCTGGGCATCGCGCGCGTGTGCTTCTACAGCAAGGATCTTGAAAAGGACGTCGCGGAACTCAAGAGCAAAGGCGTCATGATGTTTTCGGAGCCACTCACGGTGAAGTACAAAGGCGGACAATCGACCGTGGTTTGCTTCGAAGATCCCGACGGCACCGTCCTGGAGCTGGTTCAATACAAAAAGCGGGCGCCTAAAAACTGACGCCGCGCATCCGCGCACGCGGGTGGACCGGGTTCCTTCGATCGTTTGAATGGTAAAGGCGGCAACCTCATGGACGGGTCATGGCCGGGATGCCATGATTGCGGCGGTTGAATCGGGGAGCGGCGGTGCCGACGGAAAGAAAAAAATGGTGGCCTCGCATGAGGCGGCCGGTGCAGCTGGAGCCAAGCGCTTCGCAGCCGCTGGCTGACGCCATCTACGGACTTAGCGTCAACTGCACGAACCTCGAACGGTCGTTGGAATTCTACCGCACAATTGGTTTCAGGGACGTCTCGGACATCGGAGAAAGCGGCAGCGGCGGACTCGAGAAGGGCTTGCGCATCCCCAGCCCGCGCGCCCGCGGCAGGCTGCTCAAATTGGGCGATGACCCCGGCGCGATCAATCTCGACCTGATTGAATGGTTGAGCCCGCGCACCGAGGGCCGCGCTTATCCCCGCCTGAATCACGCCGGGATCGCGCGAATCGCGCTGCATACCGCGAATCTTCAGAAGACCTACGAGTATCTCAAGGCCAAGGGAATCGAATTCTATTCGGAGCCGCAGGTGTTGCAATCCCGCGGTGGAAGCTCACTGTTTGTTTGTTTTGAAGACCCCGATGGCACGGTGCTGGAACTGATTGAATTCCGCCCCGATGATACCGGGCGGAAATAGCACCGCGCTCCACTTCGGATATAATACCGCGGCCTGACGGGCGCGTTAGCTTTGCCGCCCGGCAGCCGGCAATCGCTTTCGCATCGAGGGAGGCACACATGGCCGAACAGAAGGTGGCAATCGTAACCGGTGCGGCGCGTCCGTGGGGAATCGGATTCAGCGTCGCCCGCGGGATGGCTCAAAAGGGACTGGACGTCGCAATCGCCGATCTCAGGGAAGACTGGGGCAACGAGTCGGCCAGCAAAATCGCGGCCGAGACGGGACGGCGCGCGGTTTTCGTCAAGACCGACGTAACCAACCGCGCCAGCGTCAATGCCGGCGTGGAGCGCGTGGCCAGAGAGCTGGGACGCGTCGACGCGCTGGCCAACGTCGCTGGCATAATTATCACCGAGCCGTTGGAGAAGATGACCGATGACGGCTTCGACAGGCAGATCAACGTCAACCTGCGCGGCACCGCGCTGACCTGCCAGGCGGTAATTCCGTACATGCGCAAAGTGGGAGGCGGCAGAATCGTCAACATTGCGTCGGGCGCGGCCTATCAACCGCTGCTCAACCAGACCATCTATTCCGCCACCAAAGCCGGCGTCGTGGCGCTCAGCCGGGTGCTGGCGCGAGAGCTGACACGCGACAAGATAGTAGTCACGGTCATAGCTCCGGGCGCCACTGCCACCGCGATGGGCAAGGAGGGCGCTCCCGAACCACAGGATTTGGAGCGGATGATCCGTCACATGCCGTGGGGCCGCGTGCTGGAGCCGAGTGAGATCGCCGACGTTGTCGTGTACGCCGCGACCAACCCCAGCCACATCCTGACCGGGCAGGTGCTGCACTGTTACGGCGGCGCATACATGGTGTGAACGGCGCTGATTCGCTCTCAATTTTTCCGTGCGAGAGGGTTCAGCGAAAGAATGACTGATGCATTCCCAGGCCGGATTTTCGCTTGAAGCCGGCGTTGACGGAACGCGCGCCGTGGAACCTTTCCCTCAATCTCTCCTATGATAGGGGACAGACAAGAGGCGAACTTTGGCTAAGCTGCCAGATCGCGGGGCTGAGCCCCGGATGAAATCCTACCAAGCCGAGCGCGCCAGCTACCGCGTTGACGTGCCGGAGCGTTTCAACCCGGTACTGGACATTATCGAACGATGGCGCGCGCAGGACCCCGACGTGCCCGCGCTTATTTCGATCGGCGCAGGCGGGGAGCTGATCTCCGAGCAAAGTGTTGCGGACCTGGCGAAGGAGTCGCGGCGGATGGCGCGCGCGCTGATGGCGCTTGGGGTCGGCAAGGGCGATCGCGTTCTGGTGATGCTGCCGCGCGTGCCGCAATGGTACACGGCGATGCTCGCCGCGATTCGAATCGGTGCGATTCCAACACCCACGCCAAACCTCTCGACCGGAAGGGATATCAGCTACCGCTCCAGGGCGTCGGAGGCGATTGCCGTTATCACCGACGGCGCGGGCGCGGCAAAGGTTGATGAAGTCGCGGACCAGTTGCATACGGTGCGGCATTTCGTGCGCTGGTCCGCGGGGCATGACGAGCACGGGCGATGGCGCGACCTCGATGGGATTTTGGATCGCGCCGGCGACGGCGAGACACCGGCGGATCCGACCGGGCGCGACGATCCGATGCTGATCTTTTTCACCAGCGGAACCGTGTCGTACCCCAAGATGGTCTTGCATACGCAGGCGTATGGCTTGGGACACGTCGCGACCGCGCGCTTCTAACACGACTTGCACCCGAGCGATCGCCACTGGACGATTTCCGACACCGGCTGGGCAAAGGCTGCTTGGGGCGGCCTGTTCGGCCAATGGCACGAGCGCGCGTGCGTGGTGCAGGTTGCGCTGGGCAAGCCTGACGCGGGCACCATACTCGATATCATCGGCAGGCATCGCGTGACCTCCTTCTGCGCTCCGCCGACTTTGTATCGGATGTTGGTGCAGGCTGATCTGAAGGTGCACGACCTGTCCTGCCTGCGGCATTGCACCAGCGCCGGGGAGCCGCTCAATCCGGAGGTGATTCGGGCGTGGCGCGACGGCACCGGCGGGTTGACCGTTTACGACGGCTACGGTCAGACCGAAACTACGGCGCTGGTGGCAAACTATCGCGCGATGGAGGTGCGGCCGGGCTCGATGGGCAAGCCGGTGCCAGGTTATGAAGTTGCGATCGTCGATGATGAGGGCAGGCATGTCCCGGTTGGCGAGGTATCAAACATCGCGGTGCGTACGGAGCCGCGGCCCGTCGGATTGTTCTCCGGCTATCTGGGCGACGACGAGGCGACGCACAATGCCTTCCGCCAGGGATGGTACTACACGGGCGATAAAGGCTGGATGGACGAGGACGGTTATTTCTGGTTCGAGGGCCGCGCCGACGACGTCATCACCTCGGCCGCCTACCGTATAGGTCCGTTCGAAGTCGAGTCGGCGCTGCTTGAGCATCCTGCGGTGATGGAAGCGGCGGTGGTCGGCAAGCACGATCCCGAACGCACGGAGATTGTCTGCGCATTCGTCATCCTCGCGCCCGGACACCAAGGCTCCGAGCAATTGACGCGCGAACTCCAGGACCACGTCAAGCGCGTCACCGCGCCATACAAGTATCCACGCGAGATCCACTTCGTCGGAGAGCTGCCCAAAACCATCAGCGGCAAAATTCGCCGCAGTGAATTGCGCCGCCAGTTGCGCGACGCCGCGACGTGACTTTGCCGCCGCAACCCGCGTTCCTGCCGCCGTTCTCCGGAACTATTTGTAGCGCGGCATGACCTCTTTGGCGAAGGTCACGATTTGCTTTCTGACCTCCTCCTTGGGCAGGAAGCCCTGATCGCCCTGCCATACGAACCATTCCGGATGGACATTCTCGTTCATCGCGTCCATCTCGCGCCGCACGTCATCAGCCGTACCCACGTATGCGAATTTGACGCGTTCGAGGCGTTCGGGTGTGACCTCGTGCGCAGGGAGCATCACCTTGCCGGTGGGATAGCGTGCCTCATCCTCCGGCAAGCGCCAGGCTTCCGAGAATCCGAAATGATGGAAGAATTTAGGAAACGCGTTTCCGCACATGCCTTTGCCCGCCAGTTCACGCGCCCGCTCCTTGCTCTCCGCCAGATAGACGCCGTGCAGAACGCCGATACGGTCGCCCAATTTCAGATCGCGGCCGGCCTTATGAGATTCCTCGCGGTAGGCTTCCACGAATTTTCGCACCACCGGGGGCTGCGGCAGCAGGATAGTGGGAATGATTTGCTCGCGCGCGCACCATCGCACGGTCTCCTCGCTGACCGAAAAGGCCTGAAATAACGTCGGATGGGGCCGCTGATACGGCTTGGGTACGACGTTGATCTTCTGGATGAGGCCCAGCTCGTCCACCTCGCCGGGGAACCCGTATTCGCGAGTCCACTCATGCGCCGGCCACGGCGTGCCTTCCTGGGGATAGGGATATTCGTAATACTTGCCCTTGAATCGAAACGGCTCGTCACCCCAGGCCAGCTTCAGGAATTGGAAAACCTCCTCGAAGGCCTCGCGATTGATGCGATCGTTTTCGCTCCTGTCGCTGCTGGTGGCGCCGACATGGATTTTTTGCGCCATCTGATTCAGCCATCGAGTCTGATAGCCGCGCGCAAAACCAACAAAGGTGCGTCCCTTGGTCAGTTGGTCGAGCCAGGCGATTTCCAGCGCGAGGCGCAGCGGGTTCCATCCCGGCAGCACGTAGCCAATCGGACCAACCTTGATCCGCTTTGTATGGTGAATCACATGCTGGGTGAGAACCGGCAGGCTGCCGATTTCGATACCCTCGCTGTGCAGATGATGCTCGGGAAAGCAGACCGCGTCGAAGCCCACATCCTCCGCCGCTTGTGCAAGCTCCACGACCTCATCAATCATCTGCTGCCAGCGTTCGGGATGGCTCGCGATGGGGCGCAGCGACTTGCGCTCTTCCAAAGTCGCCGGCAACGTGGGCAGGAAAAAATACATGAATTTCATTGCTCTCTCCTTCTGGTGCTCACCTGCTGCATCGAACATTACATCGCTTCATGTCGAATCGAAAAGCTCTCAGCGTCAATCCTTCACCACGCTGGGCGTGGCGAAAAGGAACACGCATCGGAAGATGCCTGCCCGATCGGTAACTTCGCGCGCAAATGTGTGCTAGATTTCCGCCACAAGTACCCTCAACCAAGGAGCCCATTCAATGCATGACCTGGCGATTCGTAATGGAACGATCGTCGACGGCAGCGGCAAACCGGCTTTCACCGGCGACGTCGCAATAGACGCGGGTATTATCAGGTCGGTGGGCGGCAAAGCCGGGGCGGCACGCCGCGAAATCGACGCTGCGGGTCTGCTCGTTGCCCCCGGATGGGTTGACATCCATACCCATTACGATGGCCAGGTGGCGTGGGATCCGTATCTCAGCCCCTCCAGCTGGCATGGCGTGACCACGATCGTAATGGGCAATTGCGGAGTCGGGTTCGCGCCGGTGCAGCCGGGCAAGCAGGAGTTCCTAATCGGTCTGATGGAAGGGGTCGAGGATATTCCCGGCGACGCTCTTGCCAAGGGAATCAACTGGCAGTGGGAATCATTCGCCGAGTATCTCGACGCGCTCTCCGCGATGAAACGCGCGATCGACGTCGGCGCCCAGGTGCCGCATGGTGCGGTACGGGCCTATGTGATGGGAGAGCGGGGCGCGCACAACGAAGCGGCGACCGAGGAAGACATCGCGCGGATGGCTGCGGTCGTGCGCGAGGCGCTGCGCGCTGGCGCAGTCGGATTCAGCACCTCGCGCACGATTGGTCATCGGGCCAAGAACGGCGAACTGGTGCCGGGCACATACGCGGCGGAGGATGAGTTGCTGGGACTGGGCCGCGCGCTCGGGCAGGTCGGACACGGTGTGTTCGAAATGGCGTCGGACCTGACCGGGATCGATCGCAGCATGGAATGGATGGTGAAGTTGTCCAAGGAAACCGGGCGCCCGGTCAGCTTCATCCCGGTCCATCTGACGCCTGATCCGATGATTGACGGACGCGAGTTGCTGCGCCAGGTGCGCGAGTTCAACCGCGGCGGAGCGCGCCTGGTACCGCAAGTGTCGCCCCGCCCGACCTCTCTGTTGATGGGTCTTCAAAGCTCGGCGCATCCGTTGATGATGCATCCGACGTTCCGTAGCCTTGCGAATCTGAGCTTCGAGGAGAGGCTGGCCCGCCTGCGCGACCCGCAGGTTCGCGCGCGCATTCTCGCCGAGGGCGCGGAAATGAAGCTCGGGCCCAATGCGGAAATGCTGACCCGCCGCTTCGACAACTTCTTCCCCCTTGGCGATCCACCCAACTACGAGCCCAGTGCCGATATGAGCATCGCAGCCCGGGCGCAGCGCGAAGGCAAGACCCCCGATGAGCTGACTTACGAAACGCTGCTGCAGCGCAATGGTACCGAATTGATTTACTATCCGCTCAGCCTTCCGCTTAGCAATTACGCCGATCGCAACTTCGACTTTATCGCCGAGGTGCTCAAAGATCCCTCAACGCGGCTTTCGCTGAGCGACGGCGGCGCGCATTGCGGCCTGGTGTGCGACGCGAGCATGCCGACCTTCCTGCTCAGCTACTGGGTGCGTGACCGCGTCCGCGGAGAGCGGATAGAACTGGAGCGCGCGATCAAGCTTCAGACGCGTGACACGGCCGAGTTCTATGGCTTTATGGATCGCGGATTGGTCGCGCCGGGGATGAAGGCAGACCTCAACCTGATCGATTTGGCCAACCTGCGGCTGCATGCGCCGCAAATGGTCTTCGACTTCCCGGCCGGCGCGCGCCGGCTGGTTCAGAAGGCGGATGGCTACAAGCACACGATCGTCAGCGGCGAGGTGACTTTTGAAGATGGCCGTCCGACCGGAGCATTGCCGGGCAAGATGATTCGCGCCGGAGCTTGAGCGTTAGAGCGCGGGCACATCGCCATTTTTTGGCCGCGCTTTGCTCCCGAAAGGAAATCCTGATGCCGGAATTCGATATCGCAATCAAAGATGGAATGATCATCGATGGAGCGCGGATGCCGCGCTTTCGCGGCGATGTCGGAATCAAAAACGGTATCATTACCCGAATCGGCAGAATCAACGGCTCCGACGCCCGCCGCGAGATCGACGCCACGGGCCTGATTGTCGCGCCTGGATTCATCGATCTCCATACTCATTATGATGCCCAGGTTTTCTGGGACCCGTACCTCACGACCTCCGGATGGCATGGGGTGACCTCGGTGGTCATCGGCAATTGCGGCTTCGGCTTTGCCCCGATGAGAGAAGAGCTGCGCGAACGCGCGATGCTCTCGATGACGCGGGTCGAGGCGATTCCTCTGGCAACGATGAAGGCGTCATTGCCATGGGATTGGGTCAGCTATCCGGAATTTCTCGACAGCATCGACCGCGTACCCAAAGCGGTTAACATCCTGCCCTACATTCCCGTCAATCCGCTGCTGATCTGGGTGCTGGGGCTCGCGGACGCCAAGGGCGGGCGCAAACCAACCGACGCCGAACATGCCGAGATGGTGCGTTTGCTCAACGAAGCGATGGACGCCGGCGCATGCGGATGGTCCGCGCAATCGCTGGGTCAGCCCGGCAAGCCGGCGCGCGACAGCGCGGGCGGGCCGCAGGGCGACTTCGACGGCACCTCGATGCCGTCGGACGTAATGTGGCCGGAAACGCGGATGGTGCTGGCGAAGGTGCTGGGCAATCGCGGTGAAGGATTCATCGAGCTGTCCAGCGGGCTGGGCGGGCGGGAGCATTGGGAGGAGCTGGCGGCGGTCAGCGGCGCTCCGATGCTGTGGCAGGCGGTCGTTGCCAGCGGCGGCGAGATCGGAGAAAAGATGCGCCGTGACCTGTTTGCGTGGTTCAGTAGCTGCCATGAGCGCGGCCTTCGCATCTATGGGCAGGGGCTGATGAACGAATGCCCGCTGCTCTTCACCTTCGAGTACTGGGACCTGTGGGAGTCTGCCTGGGACGAGCTTACCGGCCCCGCGGTGCCGCACGAGCGCAAGCTGAACAATCTGGCCGATCCCGCAATCAGAACGAAGCTGCGCGAGGCTCCGCGAACTTTCAGATTCGTCGATTCCATCCACGACACCGTCTTGCTCGCGACTTCGTGCGCTGAGTACAAAAAGTATGAGCGGATGCGTCTCGGCGATATTGTACGCGAGACGGGCAGAAGCCCGGTGGATATCATCTGTGACGTCGCCCTCGCCGATCGTTTAAAGACGGTATTCCAGACCCGCCAATTTCACATCACGCCCGAAGGGATCAAGGACCTGATAGACAACCCTTACATCATTCCGGGGTTGTCCGACGGCGGTGCGCATACCAAGTATCTGACCGGCGGCGGCTACGCGACCGAGTATATATCCAACCTGGTGCGCGAGCGGGAATTCAGCAGTCTGGAAGATGCACATTGGCGGCTCAGCGCGCTGCCCGCGTCATGCGCCGGTTTCCGCAGCCGCGGAGTATTGAGCGTGGGCGCCGCCGCCGACATCATCGTTTATGATTACGAAAAGCTCGGCTACACGTTTCCCGAATTTTCACGCGATCTTCCCGGTGATGAGTACCGGGTCATCTGCCGCGGCCGCGGCTATCGGTATGTGCTGGTGAATGGCGAAGTGACGATCGAAAACGACCGTGAGACCAATAGGCATTCCGGCGCGCTGCTGCGCGGTGGAAGCCGTCCCGTTGCTTGAAAGCCGATTGGCGCGCTTTCCTTTGCCCCCTCTTTGTCAATGGCAGTCGAGGACGCCAGACGCCATAAACAGCGGCTGCTCAACGATATTAATTTCAAGCGTAAGGCCGCCGGCTGGTTCCTAGCCCTTCATACTGCGGCGCATGGCCGACTTCGCGGCTTGGCTTAATCATGTACGAGACAAGCCTCAGAATGGACCCAGCAAGGCGTTGGTTACCCGCCAGTCCAACCGCCCTGAAGGGCAGAACTTGATGCTTGAATCTCGGCCCGCGGCGGCGCACCAACACTGGTGCCGCTTCGATTCAGGGGGCCGCCAAGATCCAGCAGGCGGTTGTAGAAATCGGCCAGCTCCAGGGCCGTGTCGATTAGCGCACGCAGTTTTCGACCTCATGAATGATAAAACACCCGTTGTCATCCATGAGATCGTGCGTTACATGGTGTGATTTGCCAAGTTCGTAGCTGATTGGGACCTGTGTTGCGAGTCTCCATCAGGTTTAAGAATGGGAATTTCGGCCGATTTGATATATGACGTAGGTTCACACGCCGGTGAAGACTCGGAATTCTACCTGAAGAAGGGCTTCAGAGTGGTGGCGATCGAGGCTGTACCCGAGCTCTGTGAAATTGCCCAGAAGAGACTGAGCGCCTACGTCGAAGGTGGCCGCTTTACCGTCCTGAACGGTGCGATCGCAGAAACCAGTCAGCCCATCAGGTTCTTCGTTAATAATTTGAATGACGACTGGGGGACTACCTCGCTGGAATGGATGCGACGCAATGAAGGACTTGGCGCCGGTTCTTGCGAAATTACAGTAAGGGGGTTGGAGTTCGGGCAGGTTCTGAAAGAGTATGGCGTACCCTATTACCTCAAGATCGATATCGAGGGTGCCGATCTGCTCTGCGTACGAGCCCTGCGCGATTTCGCCTCGCGGCCGAGATACATTTCGTTGGAATCCACGATGACTTCCTGGAATGGGCTGCTCAGGGAATTCGCGCTGCTCAAAGAACTGAGATACACCAAATTCAAGGTCGTGCAGCAGATGAACATGAACAGGCAAACCTGTCCTTTCCCCGCCCGCGAGGGCAAGTACGTCGACCATCGCTTCGATTCTGGAGCAAGCGGACTTTTCGGTGAAGAGGCGCCCGGACGCTGGCTTACGGAAGCTGAGGCCCTTGAAAAATATCAGAGGATATTCAGGCTATACCGCCTGTTCGCCTATTACGGGATATTTACTCGCGTCCGTCTTGCACGCCCCTTGGTTCGCATGGCAGGCCTGGACCCGGGCTGGTACGATACGCACGCCGCCCTTTATTAGCCGGATCCACAGGCTGGACAAAGGCGTTGTTCGCCGCCCAATTCATCCTCCGAAAAACCCCTTATGGCCGTGAGACCCTGACAGAGTCCTCCGCGGCCCAAGGTAGCTCTATGGACCGAAGCGGGCCACAATTCTTGCGGCGGGAGGCGGATTTGTGCAAACGTCCCCCGGAAACAGGGGAATCAAAAACAGAAATTCCGGTTAAGTTGAGATAAACGGAGACTCCCAGGCAAAATTTCCATGCAGACCGGAAAAATTTTACGAATGACAGGGCTCGTGTGGGGCCAGATCGGGTACGCAATCCTTCTCGTCTGCATCCTTGATGCGCTCGTGGCCCTGATCATTTGGGCTTTCCGCACCCGCCCGGTGAACGAGTTGCAATTCGCAGATGTTTATAATGGTGCTTCATGGACCGCCCAATACTATCGCGAACATGATTCGCTTCGTGTGGCATGGCATCCGTATGTTGACTACATCGCGCTTCCGTACCGTGGCCGTTACTTCAATGTCGGCGCAGACGGACTAAGAGTCACGTCGCCGAGGAAGGCGGCCGCAGCAGCCTGCCGACGGCCCCTGCGAATCTTCCTGTTCGGCGGATCGACGGTGTTCGGATACGGGGTGCGCGATGACTACACGATCCCCTCGTGGTTGCAGCGCATGCTCGATGAGAAGTCCGGCTGCGCCGCGGTGTACAACTACGGTCAAGACGGTTACGTCAGCACGCAGGAACTGCTCTTTTTGCAGGAGCAGCTGCGCAAAGGGAATGTCCCAGACCTGGTGATCTTTTATGACGGATTCAACGATTCATGGGTGGCGGTTCAGAACGGCGAGGCTGGAACCACAACCGACGAACCGTATCGCCAGAAATCGTTCAGGATGGTCAACTGGCTGCATGGCGAAGATCGCAGGCTGCTGTACGAGAGTGCGGCGTTCACTCTATTGAACCACTCCGCGCTCGGTGAAGTCGCGAAGCGGATTGTCAGTCTGCTCGCGCCCGGGTCGTACAAGGTGGTCCAGGGCGAGTTGGTGAACCTGCGTTTGGACGACCCGGGAATTCCTGGAGCGGCGCAAGATATGCCCTCCCAGATTGTCAGAATTTATCTTGCCAACACACGGAGCGCGCAGGCGTTGGCAAAGCAGTATGGCTTCGGTTTTCTGTCCTATTGGCAGCCGTCGGTGTTTCAGAAGTTGAGCCTGACACCGTGGGAAAGGAGACAGGCCGAGTCCGACGTCCCTGCGGTCCAGACGTGCATCGAGGCTACTTCCCGGATGATGTCTGGCTTGGCGCAGCAATACAGCGTGATCGATATCAGTGGGCTGTTCCGCGACCAGACGCGGCCAATCTTCGTGGACGAAGTGCATCTGAGCGATAACGGCAACCGCCTCGTCGCGGAGCGGATGATGCGCGACGTAATGCCCCTGGTTGCTGCACTATCATCGAGGACCAAGGCTCATCCGAGCGCTTCCGCAGGACCAGACCAAAGCTCGAACCAGCGGATCGAAAGCAGCGGCAGAAACTGAGTATTTGTCCGAGGTCCGACCGAATCGGCCAGCCGATCCACGCTTAATACGCGTTAATTTACAAAATTAATGCTGCCAGCGAGGCGGCCCGGGTCGCCAGGCATACGACATTGGAGCATCCAGCGCTACGCCTTTAGCGTTTTTAGGAATTGCTCGACCGCTTTCCGCATTTGTCGTGCGGTATCTTCCTTGTAGTATCCAGGCCGTTTGATCTAAAAGGCGAGTTGAAGGGGAGTCAAGAAGGAACTTCCCGTTTAAGGTTCCCTCACCCGCTCGCCGCCGGGCCTTACGGCCCTTGGCTTTGCCGGGCTTCCTTCTAAAAGATCCCTCCCGCATTCGGATTAAATCTTTGATTTCCGCTCAAAACCTGGCGTACGAATAATGAAGGTGCGCCGAAACCGGGCATATTAATGATCTCAATAGTATTTCTCGACTGCATGTACCCGCCCGGATAAAGATCGATATTGGACGGGCCCAAACCCAGGCACAACTGGCACCGAAACGTGTGTACCGAAGGCCCCCCCACTGACGGAAGATGAACCAACCAGGGACTGGGTCGCCGGTACGCATATTTCGCCTGAGCGGTAAAGTAAAACCCGAAGGCGCCGAGCTCAAGATTTACGGGAGCGCTGGTATCGGTATCGACCAGGGCGTTGGGAGTAAGCCTGTGTCCCAGGAAAGAGGCTCTTGCAGCGGTGGGAAGCTTGGAAACGGGACCAAAACCGCCCCGGCCAATGCTAAGCGACCCTCCTCCATTTCCGCCATTGCCTTTTTCGAAATAGGCCAGCTGGGTAATGCCTTCTTCCCCAGGACTGTCATTTTCCGGCTCCACATCCACGGCGCTCACTGAACAACCTCCTCCCAGATGGAATATCTGGCCAACGGTGATGATTTCGGTTGCACCTGAGAGGCTAACCCTTCCGCCGTTGACGCAATACAACCCGACCGGTACGTGCTGGCAGGTAACGTTTGAAAAATCGAGCTGCGAGGCTTCTGAATTCTGGTTATTAAAACAAGACAACCCAAGGTTAAACAAGCGAATATTCGTGAACTTGTCCGCAGTCCTGTTCGAATGCGACTCGATGTAAATACCATTATCGGCGGTGTCGAAAGCGCTATCGAAGGCTGACCCATACATGTTGGAGATTCCCTGAAAGCGATTCGCAGGCAGGGCGCCTGCTGATTGTCCGATATCTATGAGAGCACTGGGTCGACTCTGCGGATAGCTGTTTCCAACGAAATGAAGATCATGGATATACATCCCTCCGGTATTCTCAAACCTGAACATCGGTTTTCCGGCAGGTCCGGCCCAAACAATATTGCTTCCCGTAAAGGGCACCTGCCGTACTTGTCCATTCATTGTGATGCCACGAAACTCGCCGCCGGTTTTGTTTCGAAACGTAATTGTATCGTGGATTATGACCGTTCCGTCCAGAACGAGTTGTTTACCAGGTTCCAAAGTATCGACTGCGGCCTGCAAAGCCTCTGTGCTATCGTGACCATAGATAAAGGTCGGATAGGCGCTCGTTACGGTTTGGCCGGGATATGACGCAGGCAAACAAGTCTTGCCGCGCCAGACACCTAAACGGATCGTTCCTGCGCCCGATACATGTTGAATGCAGCCGGTGAATATGTTGGGTTTGTAACCGGGCGTAGAGGGCGACAGCGGAGCATATACCAATATGTCCTTGGCGATATCGGCGGCGGAAAATCTGCCAGCGACCGAGATGTCGGGCGCCCCGGTCGTTCCCTTATTGATATACGCGGTTGCCGCATCAAGACGCGCTCCGTACTGTACAACGTTGGAGTGCATAATAGTCTCGGCTGAAGAGACGGCTTGGTTCCTGGGAGCGAATCCTACAAAGGTGTCCACGAAGACCATGCCTGCTACCAGGAATGCCGATGCGAGAATCTTACGAAAGTGATAACGCATACAAACACATTTGGTTCCGAAACGGTTAGGGAAGTGATTGGCGGACGTTACACTAAAACGGATGGGAAGGAAACGGTAATGGACGAAAGACCGCGCCGCTTTTAAGCAGCTGACGAGTGAAAATGGCCGGAGAGCTTACTTGCTTGATTTCCACAAAGGTGAGGCTGGCAGGATTCGTTCCACTTCTGATGCTCGAAAGACTGAGCGGAGTCAAACCGGAGCAGAGATAGCAGCGAAAATAGTACTCGTTGCGATTGTTGATCGGTGGAAGGTTTATATTCCAACCCCTTGTGTTTCCGGTCGGCGCATAATTAAAGGAGAAATTTTGCAGGTCGATATAGCTTCCCAGCGGATTATCGCTATCGATTACGGCATAGGGCGTAACTGTATGGCCCAAAAGTGGTATTTTCCTGGTGGGGATGCTTGATGAAATCTGGAAACTTCCGTGGAGAATAACAAGAGAGCCTCCAGCACCGCCAAGAGTGTTGCTCTCCATGTAGACAAGCTGAGAATACCCGGCTTCCGCCGGAGATGAGGTGACCGCCTGGAGATTCTCAACCGTCGCACGGGCTCCCCGGCCCAAATGGAAAACCTGCCCGACATTTGAGGCTGCAAACACACCCGAGAAAAGCGTTTCTCCACCATGCGGGGCATACCAGGCGACAGGGGTATTGGCACAGAAGAGATCCTTGAAATCCATAATTACAGACTGCTGATTTTCTTCGGCGATGCATGCTGTATCGAGATCGAACAGCCGCAAAGAATAAAACATATGCTTGTCGTTTTGAGTTTCATCCTCGAAATTGACGCCGCGGTGAGCAAATGGCCCCTGCCCGAACTGGCCGGAAGGGTCATTCGAAATGTTAATGAAGCTGTCAAATGAGTTGACACCGTGGTAGCCGCGCTTTAGCGGTTGCACCAGATCGAGGAACGCACCCGGGCGGTGCGCGGGATTGCCATTCCCGACGAAATGCAAATTTATCAGGGTCATCGCGGTATCATTACGAAGCATCACCATGGGGAGCCCGGCGGGTCCGGCCCAAATTATGTTGCTTCCCGAAGGAGGGCGAGTGGTAACATCGCCCCGGGGACCGAGCCCCTCGAATCTGCCGGTTTTGTCATAGAAGAGCAGAGTCCCCTTGATCATGACGCTCCCGGTTAGGTCCAGGATACCGTTGCCGCCACGGTCAATGGCCCCCTGCAATGCGGCCGTATCGTCGGTCCCGTAGAGGATGGTGTAGCTGTCCGCAGACGCGGGAAGGTTGGTACCACTTTGAACGCACGAACTGCCTGCCCAGCTTCCGAAGGTTATGACGGTGGGGCTCTCAACACGGCTGATACATCCGGTCCAGACATTGCCCCGGAAGAACCTTTTGATGGGCCCATTCCCTCGATAATAGATGATTAGATCTTTGCCGGCATCGGCAGGCGCAAAGGCGGCATTGGACCGAGCCGAAAACTTGGAACCGCCAGCGATCGTGCCGTTTGTTGATGTTACGTCGTATTTGACGCCGTAAGTGCTTACATCGGTTCCATAGAGACGCGGATTTCCCGAGGGGTTTACTTTCCGATAACTGAGAGTTGTGGGGCTTGAGGCCAGGATTGCGGGCATGTCCCGCTGGGGCCTGGAGAAATCGCCGGTACCGATGTTCGGGAATTTGGAGCCGGCGATGTTCCATTCGTCGTAGCGTGAATCGGAAGGCTGCAGCGGATTGCCGTCAATTTTCGCCGGAAAGGGCTGGTTCAGCTTGTCTGCGCGGATCTCGGCGCCAGACCGTATCGATGCCGCCGCCGGCGCTTTCGCAACCGATTCGGAACCGGCAGTCACCCCAAAGGCGACCGTCTCAGGAGAACTAGCTGCCGGTTTGAGATGCTCGGGAGGGGTTACCACAAGAGTCTCGTGGCCTTCGGAGAATGCTGGGAACGCGGGCAGTCCCGCGAGCGCAACCAGTAAGAGGAGGGGCAAAAAAGACTTTGACTTCACGATTGGTCTCCAACCGGTCTAATTTAACTTTTGGAGAGGAAAGTACAAACGCCCACGGTCCTCGATCGCTTGCATCTGACTCGGACTCAAGAAACAACGCGAGAAAGCGCAAGATAAAAGCGCTCCTCACCGGGCCTCCGCCGTTTCATAGGCAACAAACGACAACGTTCCTTGTTCCTTTTGAATTTTCTTGCTACAAAGCGAGCCGCTCTCGGTCTCTAGGAGGCGGTTTGTTATGAGTCGTTTTTGCTTTTCAGCCTCCGGTCGTCGCTCGGCAGGACTGTTGGCGCTAATCGTCCTAAGTGTGGCAAGCACACTCGCGGCACAGCAGACACGCACCGCAGTTCGGCCGCTGCCCCATCTGACCTTCCAGGGCCGCTTGGCCCAGGGGCAAGCACTCGCGGAGAAGCTTGGTATCAATTCCGCAGTCGCACCGGATGCGCCGAGCATCGCTGCTGCTCAGCTCGAGAGGGTGACGCCGGCGGAAACGCCGTTGGGACCGTGGGTGTCAGTGGGTCCCGAACCAATCGGTGCCGGACAATCGATCGGTCCGAACGGCTTTTGTGCGCCGAATCCGCCAATCCTCGTGAGTGGACGCGCGACGGCACTCGCTTTCGGAGCGGGCGGGGCGATCTATCTCGGTACGGCGGGCGGTGGCGTGTGGCAAAGCCTTGATGCGGGAACCACGTGGGCGGCGCTGACCGATACGCAGCCATCTCTGGCGGTTGGTGCATTAGCGGTGGTACCCGGCGCGACCCAAGCCCAGGACGAAATCTATGTAGGCACCGGCGAGAGCAACCAATCGGGCCTTTCTCAATATGGGCAGGGGATACTGAAGTCCATCGACGGGGGTAAAACCTGGATACAGTTGGGGCTTGCGGATTTCGCCTTCCAGACCTTCGCCCGCATCGCTGTGGTGCCGGGTGCCGGAGTAGCCGGCGCGGATATTGTCTATGCTGCCACCACCAGAGGTATGATTCCCGGCCCGACGAGCGTTGACTTCCCTCCAGTGGTGAACGCCGGCGTTTACAAATCCCTCGACGGCGGCAACACGTGGACGATATTGTCCGGAAGCGGCGGTCTTCCGCCTGGCGGTGATGCCAACGGTTCAGCGGCGGATCTGGCTCTCGATCCGAGCACGCCGACCACGATCTATGCCGCGATTAAGTGCATCGAAGGCTGTACTTACGGCGGCGTATGGAAATCAATAGATGCTGGCGCCCGCTGGACGCACTTGACAAATGGACTGCCCAGCATCTCGGCTCGCATGACTCTCTACGTGCCGACCAGCAGCCAGCTGTACGCGGCTAACACTGTGGACGGTAACAATTTCGACGCGATTTACATTTCGAGCAATTTTGGTGCGTCGTGGACTCCGGGAGGTACCCTACCAGCAGTCGGTGGACCCGACTGTCTCGGCACGGATCAGGCCTCCTACAATATTGCCCTCGGGGGCGATCCGGCTACGCCCAATACCATCTTTCTGGGCTTGATCGGCCTTTATCAGTCAAACGACGCGGGCAAGACCTGGCGATACACACTGGATCAATCTCATTCGGATTTTCACGATGTAGTGGTCAATGGAGGAATAATCTATGCCGCCAACGATGGTGGAATTTCTCTCAGTACCAATGGCGCAAACTGGACTCAGACAATAAACAACGGCCTGGCTACGCTGCAGTTCATCGGCAACGGCCTCGGGCCTCAGAATGCCTCGACGATTATCGGAGGGACTCAGGACAACGGGTCGGAGCTATACCAGAATAATCCCGTTTGGACTCTGGTAAACTTTGGGGATGGCGGCCTCGCATCAATTTCACCCGCGGGCGGAGTCTATTTTGCCGAGGCCCAGTTGGGCGCACTGGTACGCTCGAATTCCGGGACCGCACCCTCGGACTTTGCTAACATTGCGCCCGCGCTGGACCAAACGCTCGGCGAGCAAGCCCCTTTCTACACCGCAGTGGTTCAGGATCCGAGCAATGCCGACCGCCTTCTGTTTGGGACCTTCCGGGTCTGGCAATCCTGCGCACCGGGCATGGTTGGATGTAACGCCACTGCCGGCGGTCCGACCGACGGCAGCTCCGCGACGCCCGTCAACTGGACTCCAATCAGTGCCGGGCTCAATCCGGGCTGTACGGCGGAAAGCGAGGACGGCCCGCAACAGGGTTGTCTGATCACCGACATTCGCGTGGCGCCGTCCAACCCGGCGATAATGTACGTTGTAACTGCAGCAAATGGCGCGATCGGGCCGTTTGCCTGGGTATCGCAGAATAGCAACACAGCGGCCCCGACCTTTGCCAACATCACTAGAGGTCTGCCGGCCGGTCAGGGCAGGGCGCTCTCGTCCGTTGCGATCTCGCCGGTTAACCCCGCCACCGTGGTGGTGGCCGTCACTGGATTCACCGCGGGTGGAGGGCACATTTTCGAGTCTACAAACTCGGGAGCAACCTGGACCGATATCAGCCCGGTGGTTTCGGGTTTTCCCAACATCCCGACGCTCAAGGTGATGTTCGACGCCAATGACACAACCGGCAACACGATCTACGCGGGAACCTCGGATGGTATTCTCCAAACCACGAATAATGGAGCGACGTGGCAGAACTTCAGTCTGGACAGTCTGCCGCTTGTTCAGGTTTTTGATTTGCAGCAGAATCCGCAGACGCTGCTCGCCGGCACTCATGGCCGCAGCGCATGGACCATTAATACGGCAAGCGTAGGTGCGGCGGTAAACGTCAGCCCGGCCAACGCCAGTGGAATTGTCGGCCAGACTGTCGAGGCCGGCTCGATAATGGTCCAGAATTCGACTTCCACCTCTGCGGCGCTGCGGTCTGTAACAATCTCTGTGAGCAACCCGCAACTAATGTCATCGATGACATTGAAGGCAGGCTCGCAAAGCGTGACCAACTCGCCCGTTTCCACGGCAACCACATTCAACTTCCAGTCGCCGATAACGATAGCGGCCAACAGCGGACTCACTCTGGACTTGAGCGTGGTCATAGCCGCGAGTCAGCAGACGGCGATGGGATCCGCGTGGGGCCGTTTGGCGGCGGCGCTCGGCCGATGGCCAGACTCCCATAACGGCGAATCGGGCATGCGCCCGCGCGCGGCGCTGACGTTCGTCGCACTGGCGATCGGATTGGCTTTGCTGACCGCCGGCGGCGTGCGCCGCCGTTACCTGACGGTCTTTGCGGCATCGATCTTCCTGATGCTTGCCGCGACGCAAAGCGGCTGTGGCGGTTCGTCTTCGAGCACTCCTCTACGCCTGCCGAATGGGACCTCGAACCAGAGCGTCACCCAGGTTTGGGTGATCCAGTCGCCCGGTTCGTTGGCGGTGACAGGCGTTCCCGTTCCGATCGGGGAGGTGGCGCGGCTGGAATGATGGAATCGAATCCGGAGTACCGTCGCGTAGTTTCGGCTTGGACTGCAGGGACGGTTTGACGAGGACGGTTTGGCTTTACGCCCAAAACGCGCCAGGCCCGAGCGGCCGCTCGGGATGCGGTATTTCAAGCCGCTGCGGGCGCTGATCCTGGGCACCCTGCTGGTCTCGAATGCGATGTGCAGCGCTCAGCCCTGCGGCTCGATCAAAGGCATCGTCCAACGGGTCGCCGGTGCGCCACCAGTGGGTGGTCGCAAAGCGACCAGTCCTATTGCAAACGCCACGGTAACACTGCGCCCGGCCGAGGGCAGTGGGACTATCGACCAAACTAACACCGGGCAGGACGGGCGTTTCAGTTTCCACTGTGTCGCGCCCGGCCGCTATACGGTAGCGGCGGCAGGCGACCGGAGAACCGTCAACTTGTCCCCGAACGGCGTCGTACACGTCACGCTTTACCGTCGAATGATGTAGAAGCAGTTGTGCTGGCGGATTCACAGCAGCGTCATTCACCCGGGGCCCGATTGCGCATTTCGGAATAGCCGCGCAACCGCTGCATTTGTTGCGCTGGCGCACCGCAGGACCGGCCGCGCGGCATCAATGATTTTGCACCTCGGAACGCTTTTCGATCAGCGGGATCACATCCGCAGCGATGCGCGCGGCGATCAATTCGTTACAGGTTTCAGTGATATGCAGATCGTCGAAGAAGCACGGCCGGCCGACGCCGTTCAATGCGCCGCTTAAGTCCTGCAGCGGCAGACGGTGATCAACGGCTGCGCGATTGGCCGCCGCACGTGCATACCGGTACGTCGCAACAAAAAATTCTTCCTCACCCGGCCACGGCTGGGCATACTTCCGCTCGGACGGATAAACGTCTTCACGCGAGTAAACCGTGGGCTGCCAATAGGCCAACGTCTCGAATCCAAGCTGCTTTCCGGACTCATTCACCAACCGCAAGTTGCTCAGGTAATAATCGACGACTTTGCGCGGCAGGCCCGCCGGCGTACTTTCGTTTGACGACATCGAGTCCAGCGGGTTATCGATTCCCTTCAGCACCGAAACCCGAAAGAGCTGATAAAAGCGCCCGCAACAGGCCTTGGCGATATCTTTCAGGGTCCGTCCCAGCGGCGACTGAAGCACGAGTACTGGTACTTCATACTTGACGTATCTGTAAACGTACACGACACGGTCGCTATCGTAACCTTCCCAGTTGTCGAGCAGGCCGAACTCGCGCTCGCGGTTGTACTCGTCATCGGGGATGCCGGGGGTACCGGATTGCCAGGCGGCGAACGTGTCATTTATTCCGTCATAGAAAACGGCGATATCTGGTACGTTGTCTTCCCTCAGCTGCTCGAAAAGCGCCAAAGCCTCCTGGGTGCTTACATAGCCGATCTGGCCGAAGTTGGTGACTTCTACATCTTTTATTCCCCGCCTCGCCAGGATAGCGCTAAGTCGCGAGGGGATGGTGTAGTCGTCGCGCGCCCCATAACCCCACATCGTGGAGCCGCCAAACATGAAAATTCGCACTGGCCGTTTTCCCGAATGATGCTTAGCCTCGGCCTGGTTCCAGGTTGACCTCAAACCGGCATCATCGATGTTGATATACTTCGTCCGCAGTGGGGCTGGAAGGAAATAGACATAGGGATGCCACCGCGGACGAAGGAGTGAATCGCTTTTAACGTAGTCCTCAATCCATGGCGCGTTGCCGTACGCGTCAGTCAGCACGGTTTTGAGGAACACCCTATCAACTGGTTGCTCGCCGACCGCCATGAGAGCCAGCTTTGCCGCTACATTCAAAACCACGAAATAAAGCAGCATCAGCCCGACCATCAGCCAGGCAACCTTCAGCCAGGTGCCACAAACGACCAGCATGCTGCGCAACCGATGCGGATTGCCAGCTCCGATCGATTCATCAGTTATCCCAGCAGACATCACCTATCCCCTACCCAGGATCGCGATTTCGCCGCAGTAGGTTTTGAGACGCACGCTATCACAAGTCGCGCTCAAGGCGCATGAGTACGAGGTTATCGAGATCCGCGCTGAACCAAGCCGTCTGCTTTATGGCCTTGATGGCGCCGCCTACGTCGAAGTGTTGGATGCCTGCGGTTGTTACGGAAGCATTCAAGAGCTCTCCGCCACCAGGAGACATTTGATGTTGATGCGGCTCAGCGGTCTGGCTGGTATGGGTTCATGTTTCTTCGGCTCGCCAGCCATTCCTTATCCTGGAGCAAATGGGTCACATAGGGAAGCATCGCCTTGGCAACCACCTCGTTACCGGGTTCGATTAGATGCGCAACGTCGGTGTAAAAAGACTTCGCCGATCCGGCGAATATCCGGCTCAAGTCCACGATCCGCCGTTGCGAATCCAGCTCGCGAAGTTTCCGGTAGCTTTCAATGAAAAAGGGCGCGTATCCGCTACATTTGCGTTTCTCATCCGCTTCCACAGACCTCTCGAACGCTGACAACCTGTCCTTTTCAAACAACACCGGTTGCCAAAAGAAGAGGGTACGAATTCCAGAGCGTTGGGCAAGCGCCTCCACCGCATTGACATTGAACAAATAGGTTCTCACGACATCAGCGGTCAGGCGTTCATCATCAAGAGTTGAGCTGCTCGACTGAGATCGGGCGCATTTTCCTCTCCTTTCGAACCATCCCCAATTTGGGGCCAATTTTTCGGCTAACAGCGACGCCATGATTCCCGCGTCGGTAAAGCGAATCAGCGAGTAAGCACTATAGCCAGCGAGCCTGAAACGATGCTCGGGTCTCAGGAGATCCAGTTGACTGAAGGTGTCTTCATCATAGATTCCACCTGCCGCATCGTTCTCGAACGCAGTGGCAACATCATTTGCTCCGTCATAGAAAATAACGATGTCGGGTACTTTACCCGTGCGCACTTCATCCTCGAAAAGCAGGGCCTCCTGTGTGTTGGCGTATCCTTCCTGGCCATAATTGGTGACCTGGACCGACATTGCCATCCCCTGGGCGGCGAGGTATTTGGACAGAAAGGAGGGGATCGTGTAGTCGTCTCTGGCGTTATCGCCGAACATAGTGGAGCCGCCAAACATAAAGACGCGGATCGGCCTGACAGCGGAGGAAGCACCAGAGCGCGGGTTCCATGTTGCTCGAATTCCTTTATTGTCAATGTTTATGAAGCTGCTTTTAAGTTCCTGCATCATGTAATGGACGTAGGGACGCCATTGAGTCCTCACCCCGTCGTTATAGATTATGTAATATTCGCGTAACCAGGGAATTTCCGGGTACGCGCGTTCCACTGCGGGATTATCATCCCGGCGAGCATGGACTATCGGGGAGAGGAAGAACCAACAAACCAAATTGAGCGAGACCAGGATCGCGATGACAATTCCAGCTTGTAACCACAGCATCCCGGCGATCCATAGTGCTGTACGGAAAGCTGATTGGATGCGGATGCGGATCCCCGAGAGGCCGCGTTGCTTATTCATGTCTTACGAGGGCGGAGTTGCTGCCTTCTTAATCGCTGATACTCGCAGCACTCTTCACTCATCTCTCTAACTTGCCAAGGCCGTGAGGTCCAGAGGCACATCGGCAATGACGCTCTCGGTCCGCGTCTCGGTGAGCGTACCGTCGGAGGCTAGGACTTGTTCCGCGCCCTCGGCTTGGTGGCCGGTCCTCGGAGCGAGCACACGGACAACAGGCATTGGCCCGTAACTGTTCGAGGCAGCCAAAAAACCGAGCGCCCGCTTCACTTCAGGTTCAGCTTGAACACCTCGATCGAGTTGTCGCGCAGGTAGCGACGTTTGGCCTCGTCCTTGATTGGCACCGCCCATCCTTCCTGCGAGCAGCGCTGCATCGGGAGAATCGGGTAGTCGCTGGACCACAGGATTTTGTTCGCGCCGCGCGTGTTGGCCAGGTTCCACAATTCCTGCGGGACGTGCTTGGGCGCCCAGCCCGACGTGATCATGTAGAAGTTGGGAAACTTTTGTAGCAGAGCCACGGTCACCACGTGCCAGGGATGGCCGACGTGGGTGCCAACGATGGTCACCTCGGGAAACGCTATCAGGACCTCGTCAAGATTCATCGGCTGCTGCAGCCGAGCCTGACGCAGCGGCCCGGGGGCGCCGCAATTGATCTTGATCGTCATGCCCAGCTCGGCG
>DATFSZ010000101.1:0-3145 GCA_035262365.1 Binataceae bacterium (SeqCode) | reverse complement strand
CCGCCGCCCGACGCTACGCATGCGTTCCTCCCAGACCAACCTGATCGTTTCCGAGGGGCCGCAGTCGCCCCTCAGTGCTCAACCGAAAGGATAACACCGTCACGGGACGGCAAACAGTTTGCTGCGGTGCGGAATCTTAGTTGTCACCATGGCCGGCTTTATGTCGCAGTTGGGTCAGCAAGCGAAATGCTCGGATCGAGCATATCTCGTCCGCTTCGCCCTCCGATAGCGGACTCTAGACGGACATCCGGGTAGTGCCAGGGCACTAAATCGCTTGCGCGATAGCTTGCTGCAGCAGGACTGAGCCGCGAGAGTTTTCCCCAGACGAGAGATCATCGGTAGCGGGCGAAGTCCCCTGTCTTGAGGATCGAGGCTTTACCAACCTCAAGACAGGAGTTGCCTATGAGCACGAATACTGTCAGCCCGCTGCGCCAGCGCATGATCGAGGACATGAATGCGCGCAAACTGTGTGCGGGAACACAGCGAGGCCACATCCGCAGCTGCAAACGGTTTGCCGCGTTTCTGAAGCGATCTCCTGATACAGCTACATTCGAGGACATCCGCAGGTTTCAGCTGCACCTGGCTGAGACGGGCGTAAGCATCTGCAGCCGCAATGTCATCATGACCGGCCTGCGGTTCTTGTTCCGGGTGACGCTGCGGCGCCACGATCTTGCCGCTGAGATCTATCACCTGCGTGAGCCGCAGACGATTCCGCTGACAATAAGTGTTGACGAAGCGAAACGGCTATTGGCGGTTGCCGATAACCTCAAGGCGCGCGTGCTGCTCAGCCTTGGCTATGGCTGCGGCCTGCGCGCCGGCGAAGTGGTTAGACTTAAAGTCAAGCATATCGACAGCGCGCAAGAGATCATTCGCATCGAGCAGTCGAAGGGCCGCAAGGATCGCAATGTCATGCTCTCCCCTGCGATGCTCAATCTGTTGCGACAATGGTGGAGGGTACGTCCCTCGCGTTACGATGCCGGACTCTTGGCGCAGGAACGCTGGTTATTTCCGAGCAGGAAGACGCCCGGCCGGCCGATGACCACGCGGCACCTCAACCGCATATTCCACGAGACCGCAGAAGCCGCCGGGATCAGGAAGAGCGTGACGCTGCATGCGCTCCGCCATAGTTTTGCGACCCATCTTCTCGAGCGCAACACCGATATCAGATTCATCCAGGCCCTCTTGGGACACGAGAAGCTGGATACGACGGCCCGGTACGCGCGGGTCGCCACCGGCATGATCGCCAAGATCAAGAGCCCGCTCGACCTGCTATCGCAGCCGCGCAAGAGCTCGAAGAAGAGCAGGAAGGACCCGCCGCCGGCGTAACTGCCAGCGGCCGTGTCTTCTCGTCCGGCGCTGGAGCTCGCGGATATCTTCCGCGATCACGGGCCGGCATGGTGCTCTGCCAATGCCGGCCACGTCAGCCTCGGCCAATTGAAGGTGATGTCGGCGATCGAGAACTGCCGCACGGCGGCGCTGGGCGGCCATGTCCTGCGCTGTGAGAACGACAAATGCGGCCACACCCAGATCGCCTATAACTCCTGCCGCAACCGCCATTGCCCGAAGTGCCAGGGCGCGGCGGCAAGGGAGTGGCTGGCGGAGCGCGAGAAAGAGCTATTGCCGGCGCCCTACTTTCACATCGTGTTCTCGCTGCCGGGCAAAATCGCCGACATCGCCTATCAGAACAAGGCCGTGATCTACGACATCCTGTTCAAGGCCTCATCGGAGACGATGCTGACGATCGCGGCCGATCCGAAACACCTGGGTGCTCGCATTGGCGTTCTTTCGGTTCTCCACACCTGGGGCTCGGCACTCAATCACCATCCGCATGTCCACATGATCGTGCCGGGTGGTGGATTCTCGCTCGACGGGACACGCTGGGTCGCCTGTCGGCCCAGTTTCTTCCTCGCTGTGACCGTGCTCTCGGCCCTGTTTCGCAGGCTCGTTCTGCAGAGGCTTGCCGCCGCTCACCAAGCCGGAACCCTACAGTTCTTCGGCAAGCACGCTTCGCTCGCGAATGCGCGAGCCTTCACGGCCTATTTGGCGCCGTTACGCAACCGCAAGTGGGTGGTTTACTGCAAACGGCCTTTCGGCGGACCCGAGGAAGTCCTGCGCTATCTCGCCCGCTACACCCATCGGGTCGCCATCTCCAACCGCCGCCTCGTCTCACTCGACAAGAAGAAAGGCGTCACCTTCAAGTGGAAGGATTATCGCCTCGAAGGCCCCGAACGATACAAACAGATGACGCTCGACACCAACGAGTTCATCCGCCGTTTCCTGATGCATGTGCTGCCCGCGGGTTTCCACCGCATCCGCTACTACGGCTTTCTCACCTGCCAAACCCGCGCCAAGAATATCGCGCTCGCCCGCGAACTGCTGCTCACGTTGCCGCCCATAATTCCGATTGATGCGATCAAAGCCGCCACGGCCAAACCCGATGAACGCACCACCAAGGCCGGCGAGCAGCAAACACGAGAGCACCCGTGCCCATGCTGCGGCGGTCCAATGCGCATCATCGAGACCTTCCTGCGCGGGCAGCAACCAAAGAACCGTCCCACGCCGGTGCCGCCAAAGATCAGGATCGATACATCATGAGGCGCCAATCGATGCTCGGCGCAAATAATGAGTTACATCATCTCTGTTGGCCCTCCGCCGACAACGCCAGCGGTCGCACCTTCAATGCAATTTCAGCAATGACAACGACGCCAAAGCTCACAATCGAAGCCAGCAACAGCCCGCTTGCTCCTTCACCGCCCCAATCGGGCGTATGGAACGTGGCAGTTTCCCGCGCGCTGCTGCATCGTTCCATCCCATCAACGCCTGAGACCGCAGCGAAATCCCCATAGCCCGCGGCGCCACCGCAGTCCCCCTCCCGCGATTTCGTGCCTTGGCGCTTTTCGGACGCCGGCCACCCGAGCGTGTGGTTAGATGGTCGTTGCCGGCGTCCGAAAACCTGCACAGGAGCGGACTCCTGCACTGCACCATACGCAGTGCAGCAAGCAGCGGACGACGCGGTAGGGACGCGAGTTACCTCGCGCCCCCCGCAGTCGGGTAGGATCGAGGCGCGGACCGGGCTTCGAATGATGCCGACGTTTCCTCGACCCTCCCTATCATTCCGTACGGCGGGTTTTCCCCGATACGGCTG
>DATFSZ010000100.1:0-18478 GCA_035262365.1 Binataceae bacterium (SeqCode) | reverse complement strand
CAGGCTGAACTGTTGGAAGTTGAAGCTGTTGGCGTCGACGTCGAACGCGCGCAGCTGGTTGACCCGCCCGGAACTGCTCAGGATCGGTGTCGTGTTGGGCTGGTTGACGTTGTAGTCGTAGGTACCGTCCACCAGACCGTGAATATGGACTCCAAGATGGTCCGAGAGCGTTTTCCTCACATCGCTCAACTGCTGTTCAACAACTGAGACGTGCTCCCCGATCGTCTTTGGAGCGGCGTTTGCGGGCGGCGCCGTTACTGTGACCGCCTGCTGCAATTGCTTGACCTCGGTGCTGGTCTGAGCGCTTTCCGCGCGCAGGTTGCCGACCTCGCCCGACAACTCCTCGACCGAACGGCCCATCGGCGCAGGCGCCACGGTCGTGGTCGTGGTAACTACCCGATGCCGCCGGCGCGTGCGTTTTGCAACGACGGTCGGGCTCGTATCGTCGGCCCGCAGGAGGGTGCCTCCGGCCATTACCAGCAGAGCCGTCACCAGGCCCAGCGCCATCGTAAGTCGAAAAGTTTTGATCCTCGTCACTACGTCCTCTCCTTCATGCGCCCTCGGTGGCGCCCTCGTTCATCGGTGATGGCGATTGCCAGTGGACACGCGCACAAGCCTCCGACCGTGCAGACCACCGGCGGCTGGCCCATTCACAAGAACCGTACCCGCCCGAAATTCATCTAAATAACTAGTTTGTGAAACATTTTTTGAAACCGGCTTCGGACCGCGCGCCCGTTTGATGGGCAGTTGCCGATTTGTTGGTCAGGAAGACCAGCGATTGGTTACGCCGGTGTCGAGCAGGAGCATTACCTTGGGGCCCGCCCGTGCGGCTTGCTTACAGCTCCCGCGGGCTCGTAGCATTGCGGCAACGGAGGGATGGAGCGATGGATTTCGATTTGACCCCGGCCCAGGAAGAGATCGTCCGCCAGGTCCGCGCGCTGTGCGCTCGCTTTCCAGATGAGTACTGGCGCGATAAGGACGGTTCACATCAGTTCCCCCACGAGTTCCACGATGCGATCGCCCAGGCCGGCTATCTCGGCATCGCGATTCCCGAACAGTACGGCGGGAGCGGGCTCGGTATCACCGAGGCGTCGCTCCTGATGCGCGAGGTGGCCGCCTCGGGCGGAGCCATGAACGCTGCCAGCGCGATCCACCTGACCATCTTCGGCATGAGTCCGGTGATCCATCACGGCAGCGAGGAACTCAAACAACGCTGCCTGCCCGCAATCGCGAGCGGCGAGCTGCACTGCTCCTTCGCGGTCACCGAGCCCGACGCCGGCAATGACATCACCCACATCAAAACAATGGCGCGGCGCGACGGCGACCATTACGTAATCAACGGCCGCAAGGTCTTCACTACCAAGGCACGCGAAGCCGACAAGATGTTGCTGCTGACGCGCACCACGCCGATCGACAAAGTGGCAAAGAAGACCGCCGGCATGAGCCTGTTCCTGGCCGATATGGATCGCACCGCGGTGGAGGTGCGTGAATTAAAGAAGATGGGACGCCACGCCGTGGATACCAACATGCTGTTTATCGATAACCTGCAGGTACCCGCCGGCGATTTGGTCGGCGAAGAGGGACGCGGCTTTTATTGCCTGCTGGACGGACTCAATCCGGAACGCATCCTGGTGGCCGCCGAAGCCATCGGTATCGGGCGCGCCGCGCTAAGTCGCGCCGTCGCCTACGCCAAGGAACGGGTGGTGTTCGGGCGGCCGATTGGACAGAATCAGGCGATCGCCCATCCCCTGGCCGACTGCTACGCGAAACTGGAGGCCGCCGAGATGCTGATGCTGAAGGCGGCGTGGCTGTTTGACGCGCGCAAGCCCTGCGGCGCCGAAGCGAACATGGCCAAGCTGCGGGCGGCCGAGGCCTGCTTTGAGGCGTGCGATCAGGCGGTGCAGACTCTGGGCGGCTATGGGTACATGTTCGAATATGATGTGGAGCGCTATTTCCGTGAATGCCGGATGCTCAAGATCGCGCCGGTGTCGCAGGAGATGGTGCTGAACTACGTTAGCGAACACGTCCTGGGCCTGCCCCGATCTTATTAGCAGGATGCGGCGCACCACCCTTATCGTGATCGGAGTCTCGCTCATCTTTGTCTTGTTCGTTTTCTATTCGCTGCTGCATCAGGAGCCGATTCAGATCAGCGGCGGGCGGCTCGAACGCGCAGGCGGCACGGTGATCTTACGGGGCATCGCGATCAACACGGGTTCGGCTCCGGAGGTGGGAAGCCTGAAGGTGAAATTATTCGACTCCGCCGGGCACACGTTGTCCGATCAGACACTGGAGCTGGGCAAACTTTCTCCCGGCCAGAGCATCAGTTTCGCATCTCCTGCCATAAATGCCTCAAAGGCGGAAAAATTCACCATACAGGTGGATCATGGTGCCAATATGTACGGTAACTAGTACATTGGTACAGAAATTGAATTCCAAAGCCGCACGGCCGTCAGGATAATAAGAACTTCGGTGACAGACTGTCAGGCTTTTTAGTTGCCTTTCAGTTGCGAGAAAATTAACCAAGTGGTACAACAACTGTATTCAATAAACTACCTGCACCGCCATAAGCGTTCGAACGGAGCGTCTCTAGTGGTCGCTTTGGAGCGTCTTTGGGGCAGGGGGAGCAACCATGGCCAAGGTTAAGACCCGCACCTTCGGACAAGTCATACGCGATCGGCGCCGTCAACTGGATCTCACCCAGGAAGAAGTAGCGCGCCGCATCAACACCTCAACGCCCTACATCGGACATCTTGAATCCGCCAAGCGGCATCCCTCCGAGAAGGTCGTCACCAAGCTGGCCGATGTGTTGGGCCTTGATCGCCGGGAGACCTTTTTTCTCGCCAACCCGGGTGCCAAGGCGCTGTTGTCTCAGCAGTCGCAGTCCAACACGGCGGCGTCGGCGTGGGATGAGTTCCGTAAGGACGAACGCCTGCGGCGGATCCACAATATTTCCGGCGAAGAGATGGAGATGCTGTCGCACGTGGCGCTGATGGGCGACGTGAGAAGCTCTCGCGACTTCGTCTATATCCTCAATACCATCCGCCAAGCCCTCGGCCGTTAGCCACCGGTCACGCCAAAGCTCGCCTTGGGGGGCGGCGAGTTTTGGCGCTGTTCCGCGCTGGTTTTAAAAGCGCGAACATAATAGCCTCGCCACCCGATGTCCGCCGCTGCACAAGGCGCGACGTCCGGGTGGCATTTTGCGCCCGGAAGGTGGCAGCGCCGCTATACCGTCGTTGGCCTGTTCTTCCTGTCGACCGTTATCTGCTACGTCGACCGCGTTAATGTTTCCGTCGCGATCATTCCGATGGCGCGCGATCTGGGCTATTCTCCCGCCACCCAGGGACTGGTGCTGTCGGCGTTTTTCTGGGGTTACATCCTTTCGCAACTGGCGGGCGGCTGGATAGCGGATCGATTCGGCGGCAAGAGCGTGCTCGGTTTCGGCGTCGCCTGCTGGTCGCTGGCGACTTTCGTCACACCCCTTGGTGCGGCTCTGTCCTTTCCTCTTCTGCTCGCAGCGCGAGTCCTGCTCGGCGTTGGCGAAGGCGTCAATTTCCCGGCGATCCACAGCCTGGCCGCGCGCTGGGCGCCGGGGCGGGAAAGAGCTCGCGCGCTGGCGTTTAGTTACACCGGGATTTTTATCGGCACGATCGCGGCTCTGCTTGCCAGCCCACCGATCATCCTCCGATACGGATGGCCGGCGGTTTTCTACATCAGCGGCGCGCTGGGAGCATTGTGGCTGGCCGCGTGGGCGCTCAAGGGGGGAAACGGTCCCGAGGACGCGCGCGGAGTGAGCAGCGCCGAACTCGACCTGATCCTGGCCGATCGTCCCGCTCTCGGCAGACCGCAATCCATCCCATGGGCCGCGATAGTGCGCGAGCGGGCGGTGTGGGCGATCGTGCTGGCCCACGTCTGCAACAACTGGGGATTCTACATTTTGTTATTGTGGCTGCCGACCTATCTGCACCGGTCGCTGCATGTCCCGGTTGAGCGAGTTGGCCAGTACTCCCTCCCGCCGTGGGCCGCCACCTTCGTGGTTGCAAACCTCGCCGGATGGCTCAGCGACTGGATGCGCGGGCGCGGGATGCCCGTCACGGCGGTGCGCAAGATCGTCCAGACCGCCGGCTTTGCCGTGGGAGCGATTCCACTGCTCTTCCTGCCCGGCGTCAGTAATCCGGCCGCCGCGGTGGCCTTGGTTACGCTATCCGCCTGTTCCGGCGCGATGGGCCTGGCGGCCTTCGGGATCAATCATCTCGACGTCGGACCGCGCTACGCCGGAATCCTGATGGGCATCTCCAACACCGCCGCGACCATTCCGGGAATCGTCGGCGTAGCCGCCACCGGGTTTATTGTCGGCCTGACCGGCTCGTTCAGCGCGGTCTTCTATCTGACCGCCGGCGTGTACGTCGCGGGCCTGGCCGGATATCTGGCCTGGGCCAGCGGCGAGCAGAAGCTATAACCCGCTAGTGACCCGATGGGGGCAGCACCCGGATAATCGCCATCATCCCGTCGTCCTCGTGCTCGGCAATGTGGCAATGATAGACGAAGTCACCGGTATCGGGACCGCGGAAATCCATACGCACCTTGACGCTGGGAAAAGGATGCTTCGGGTTGCCATCCCAGAAGGGAATCTGGATGGTGTCGAGGAATTGCCGGTTGAGGCTGGGGTCCGATTGGCTGCCGTTCTTCTCGAAGTTCTTTTGCGCCAGCACCATGAAGTGAATCTGGTGAATGTGAAATTCATGGTTCTCCAGCGTCCGGTTCTCGATTGTCCAGTCTTCCACCGATCCCTGTGTAGTCACGATCGCGGGCGGATTGTTGGGATCGAACAGTACCGGGGTCGCCCCCTCCACCGTGATGAAGAACTGCGAGGCCGGGTTGTTCTCCGAGAAGTACAGCGTGCGCTGCGCGCTCACCTTTGCGGTTGCCAGCTTCTCGAAGCGTTGTTTCCAGGTCGGACCGATTAGGGCAGACACAGCACGGTCTGCCGCCGCCGCCACCAACGGAGCGCCGGTAGAGACTTTGATCGTGGCCAGCGTGCGTTCGGGGTCATTGTCGCCGTCGGGCCCGGTGTTGATACCCAAGGTTACGAGGCGAGCGTTCGCGACTGACGCCAAAGGACCCGTCACGATAAATTCGGCGCGGCCAGCGGTAGGAATCAAAACATCTTTGGCCTTGACGATTTTGCCGCGCCGGCTGCCGTCCTGAGAACCGGTCGGCACACCGTCGAGTCCGACAATTTGCAGGGTCTGAGGCACGCCGTCGAACTGGAGTTGAAGGTCGAGGATGCTGTCCGCGGATGAGTTGGAGACGCGCCACAGCTGCCTTTCCCCCGCACCGATCCGGATCACGGCCGGAATCTCGTCCGGAAAGGAGATCGGCACGTTGTTCACCGTCAGATCCCACGACGGAACGTCGGGGCTCTCGATGGGACTGCCGGCCAGGTTCTGATCCCGAATCACAAAAACCTGTTGGCGCAGGCCCGCGACCCTTGGTTGGAAATCCTGGATTCCCTCCACCACAATCGCTCCGGACCCTCCTCCTTGCAGTTCCGGCTCGACATGCATATGGATGTGCGGGTGATACCAGTAAAGCCCGGGCGGCTCGTCCGATGGAATATGAACGTCATAGGTGAAAGTCTGGCCCGAATTGATGATCGTGTGGAGGACATCGTCCTGATGGCAGGTCGGCGAGGTATTGGTGCCGTGATAGTGAATGTTGAGGGAGGACGCGGTCATCGTGAGCGCACCGCAATTGGGCGGGTCGATCCGCATCTCCACTGGCGCCGCCGGCGTATTGTTGGTCACCTTGATCATAAGATGATCCCCCGGAAAGAGGTACAGGGTGGGATTTTCGAGGCCGTCCGGTGTCATGAAGCAATACAAATGGCGCCCATCCTTGTCGGTGGTGGTTTGCCAGGAGAAGTCGGCGGAGAGCACTCCATGATGGCTGAAAAGAGCCGGTGGATCCTGAACCACGCTTCCGGCGGCGAAGCGCGGGCAAGGGTTGGCGACGGGCGTGACCGGAGCAGGCGCGGCGCTCTGCGTTGAAGTCCCGGCGTGCGCCCCTGCTGATGCGATCGAGAGCAGAGCGATGGCGAACAGAGCCTTGGCGATGGTCGCTTCGATGAAGTTCATGAAAGGATTCTCCAGGTAGTGGTTGCAGCAAAGTGATATTAATTCTCAATTTCGATAGCAGCGGTGGAGAACAACGTCAAGAAATTATTGTGCCCTCCCTGCGGCAAGCCGGCGCGACAGCCTTTATAAGGACGCGCGGCGGCAATGAAGCCAGGGCTGCAATCTAGTAGAAAATAATTACTTACTGTAGAGGCTAAGCGGTTCCAGCCGAGTTATCTGCCGCAAGGAGTTTCTGTGAGACCGCTATTGCCGGCAGAGGATCACGCCTGATTCGCGCAGCTTGGCGATCCGTTCAGCGCCATAGCCGAGGAAGCGCGTCAAGACATCCTGCGAATGCTCTCCCAGGCGGGGTGCAGGCGTGATCAACGGGCTCACACCGCGAAACTTGATAAACGGCGCGGCTTGTTCGGCGACGCCAACTTCCGGATCGTCCACCGCGACCGTGAGTTCATTGGCAACCACCTGGGGCTCGTCGAACATATGTCGCGTGTGCGGAACCGGCGACACCGGGACGCCGCTGGCAGAGAGCACCTGGAACAAGGCTTCGGAAGCAAAGCCGGAGCAGTAGGCCGCGAGCAGCTGCGCCAGCTCGCCCTCCGGACCTTCGGCGCGGGCCTGCTCGAAGCTCATCGCAGACATGCCAGGAATGCGCGATCGTAGCGTCTCCCAGGACTTTGGCTCCGACACCGAGAGGTAAATCCATTTGCCGTCCTGGCATTGATATACGCGGTGAAGCGCAGCGGGTCCGCGTGATTCGGGCGCGCCGTTTTCAAGGTTAGGGCGTCCCGGATAAAAAACAAACTCACCCGCCTGCAGCGCGATTACGGCCTGGATGAGCGTGGTCTGGCAAAACTGACCCTTGCCGGTTAGCTGGCGCGCGCGCAGCGCCAGGATGCATCCGAGCGCAGACAGCGTGGCCGCGCCGTAGTCACTGATCGGCACGGTCATATAGATCGGATGGCGCGGCGAAGATCCGTTGCCGTTGTGACCCATCCCGCTGTGCGCCGCCATTGTGCCTGAAATCGCCTGGGTGAGGGGGTCCAGCCCCGGATGATCGTAGTCGGGGCCGCTGCTGCCGAAACCGGTTACCGACATGTACACCAGGCGCGGATTGATCGCCGCCAGCCGCTCGTAGTCAATACCCAGCGCCCGCGTGCGCCCCGGGCGGAAATTTTCCACGAAGACGTCGGCCTTGCGTACCAGGTCGTGCACAATTTCAAGACCCTGGGGCGATTTCAGGTCCACCGCGAGGGCGAGCTTGTTCTGGTTCCAAGCCCGAAATCCGGTGACATGACGCAGCGAGTCGCCGTCCGGGCCCTCGACCTTGATAACCTCGGCGCCCAGATGAGCCAGGAGCATCGGGCCGAAAGAGCCGGCGATATAGCTGGAGCAGTCAACCACGGTGACACCCGACAATGGTCCCGCGTGCGCGCCCGCCTTGACGGATCCGCCACGCCCTCCTGGCGAGGCGGCGCGCGCCTGCGCGAGTAAAGCGTTCAGCGACGGGTTGGCCGCCTCGATTGCGGGCGCGGGACCGGCGATTTCGCCCGGAGTTGCACTGAGGTTGATTGGCAGACCCATCTGCACCGTCGGGCCGAGGGCGGGATCTTCGATTTCCCGGCGCATCCCCAGATGACGTACCTGCGGATCTTCCAGGAACTGATCGCGGGTCAAGACCGGCGCGGCAGGCACCTCGTACTGCTTAAGGATGCGGACCCATTCGTCGCGCGGACGCGCCAGAAAAGCCTCGTCCAGCGTGTCTTTAAGTTCCTGGATATGCGCCTTCGGAACCAGCCAGGGTGCCTGCTTGAAACGCGGATCATCAAACAGTGCAGGATGGCCGATAGCAGCGGCGAGCCTTTGGCAAAAGCGCACGCTGGTGCAATCCACGATCAGGTAGAGCCCGTCGGATCCCTTGAACAGACGGATGACGGCATACGGACCCAACGGATCCGTCGGCCCCGGCTGCGAGGTGGGGAGTTTTGGGTTGCGCAGAAAATCGCCGCATTCCAGCGACAGCGCGGCGGACAGCAACGATACCTCCGCCGCCTCACATGAGGGTCCACCGCTTTCTCTCGCGATCAATCCGGCGGTCGCGGCGGCCGCGCCCAGCAGTCCGGCCTGATAGCTCGGCGCGGGAAACGCGGTTACCACGGGGTTGCCGCTGCGCGAGATCTGTGAGGCGAAGATTCCGCTCCAGGCCCGCACCAGGTCGTCTGCCAGTTCGAGTTCGGCGTACGGACCGCGGCTGCCCAGCGGCGGCATCTGCAGCGACACCGCGTGTGGGTTGGCGCGGCGAATCGAGTCCTGGTCCAGTCCCAGTGCGCGCTCGCGGCCGGGTGTGAAACCGCTTATCACCACGTCGGCCAGCTTCAGGAGTTCGTGCGCCTTGGCCAAATCCGCCGCTGAATCGAGGTCGAGAAACAATGCCTGTTTGCTGCGGTTGAGCACGTGGAAATGCGGCGTGCCGCGGGCCGGATCGCCTCGCGGCGGTTCGATCCTGATAGTCCTGGCGCCGTACTCGGCCAGCAGCATCGCGGCATATGCGGAGCCCAGATGACCCGCGAACTCAATCACCGTAATTCCGTCCAGAGGCTTGGCCATTGGATTACCCTCTACGCCTTCGTCAATCCTGAGGCTGCGAATAAGGACGCGCCGCGTGCCGGCACAGTCAGGCGCCCGGAATAATTGCACGAATCCGGTTATACGAAAAATGAAAGCGGCGCCCGGTCCAACCGCTGTCAGGCGCGATACCTGCGCTCTGACTCCGCGATCGGATAATCATTGGCGCTCATGTCGCGACGGCGCATCAGCCCGTCATCATCGAACTCCCAATGCTCGTTGCCGTGCGTGCGGTACCACTGGCCCCCCTCGTCGTGCCATTCGTACTCAAAGCGCACGGAGATGCGGTTGGCGGTGTAGCACCACAGCTCCTTCATCAAGCGGTAGTCAAGTTCCTTTGCCCATTTGCGGCGCAGGAATTCCTTGATCGCTTGGCGTCCTTTGAAGAACTCGGTGCGGTTGCGCCAGTCGGAGTCCTCGGTGTAAGCGCGCGCCACTATTTCAGGATCGCGCGTGTTCCAAGCATCCTGCGCCGCTCTGACCTTGGCCAGCGCGGTTTCCTGCGTGAACGGCGGCTTTAATGGACTGCTCATCGAAGATGCTCCGAATTGGACGCGGTTTCTCTCCCGCATCCGCCTAGCCGATCGCGGTGGTCAGTAGCAAGGCGCTATCCTGCAGCGCTTCGACGCTATGAGCGACTTCGCGATCAAGCGCGATCATGGCGCCGGAGGCGATCCGATGGGGCGTGCCGGAGGCGACCAAACTTACGCATCCGGATAAGACATGCACTGTGACAGGGCCCTTGGTGTGATGCTCATGCAGGCGCGCCCCGCGCCTCAGCACCATCAGCATCACGTTAAGGCCGTAATCCTTAACCAGGCTGACGGCCTCGCGATCGGCTCCCCCAGCCTCCAGCTTGGTCTTGAGCCGCAGGGCCTCGCGCGCGATCTCGATCAATTCGAACCCGCCCTTCCCAGGGCGCAGCGCTTGACCCGCTTTTTCGTTTTCGGCCATGGCAAATATCCCCCGATGTCATCGATCCGGGCCGAAACTGATCTTAATCCATTTTGCGTCCGCCTGTGCGCGTCGCGCCGGGCGCTCGCCGATTGCTATTCCAGCCAGGGCTGCTTGACCCGATCGGCGATCTCGCCGAGCGCCTGATCCTTCTTCTTGCCAGGCCACATCACCAACCGCGCCTCGGAGAAGAAGTACCAGGGCCCCTCGCTGAAGTTGGCGAAATCGGGCAGGAAGCTGCGCTGAAACTCAGTTGACTTGATTGCGCGCTGCGCCGCCTCGTAGTTGTCGAACCAAATCTCGTCGGCTCCGTCCCAGCGCGGATCGCCCCAATGATAGGCCTCATCCAGCACGGTGCACTGCTGGTAATAACGCAGTCCGGGCAGCGCCTTGACGATCGGCGCATGAACTTCGGCCCAGTAGGAGCGAAAGTCCTCCAACGTCTCGCCCATCCGATGTTGAAGCTGGAAGATGCCCTGGATCATTCCGGAGCGCAGCTCGCCTTCCATCATGGGTTTGTCCTGCGTAAGCATCCAACCGATACGCGACAGGTCGATGAAGTTGAATTCATCGCGCTTAAAGGGCGAATTGGGATGCTCCTGGACCGAGAGCTGGCCGATCATGTTGTTGCGCGCGACGTCGCTCCAGGTCTCGCTCACAGCGTCGAACGGTGAAGATCCGCCCAGCGAGTGGATGCGATGATTTTGGATATAGCGGCGCATGTCGCGCGGCCTGGTCTCGCCGCCTTTGGTGCCGAGTTCAGTCTGCCGCATTCCGGATTGCGTATGGAGCGCCAGGTAATGGTGATGAAATCCGGCCGAGCTCAGCGACGGCTTGCGCGCGAAGAAATAAAACATGTGGTACATGGCAAACTCCTCCCGATTGTAGCTGAGCGAACGTTCCTATTTGAAGCAGCTTGAGACTTTGCCGGCAAGGGAATCAGCGGACGCCCGCGAACGCGCGGTTCGTCCAATCCGTCCGGCTCAAGCGAGCATGCCAGCTAGGGTCAAAAAAACTCAAGGCTGAAAAAAATACAGACTCCTGCAGAGAAAGAACGAATCAGATCGGGCTCAAATATTCCTTGAACAGAGCCACTTCCAGCCCCCCCGGGGCGTCGAATCACCGGCAATCGTCGGGTTGCATGAAAGTTGCACAGTTCACCGGGGCGCGAGTAAAAACACCGTCCTCTTAAATCGATTGCGGCTTACCGCGAAGAATTATCGACCATCGCCGGGAGCATCAGGTCCTTCACAGACGTTCCGCACCAAGCAAGAGCCCCGTCGTGACCCATCTTAATGAAGTCCAGGTCCTGCGCTTTCTGGTCCAGTTTACCCTGCTCTTTGTTACGGCGCGGATCCTGGCCGACGCGATGAAGCGCATCGGTCAAGCAACGGTTATCGGCGAATTGCTGGCGGGGATCATTTTTGGGCCCTCGATTCTGGGTCATCTGGCACCGGCGGCTTACCGCCTTTTGTTCCCGCCCGATCCGTTGGCCGACCATCTGCTCGAGGCCGTGTCCTGGATCGGAGTGATAATGCTGCTGCTCTACACCGGCCTGGAGACTGATCTGGATATTGTCAGCGGGCTTGGCGGAGCGTCGGCCAGGATTTCGATCCTCGGCATCGTTTTTCCGTGGGTGTGCGGATTCATCCTGGGAGAGAAGCTTCCCGCGATCTACCTGGTCAATCCCAATCAGCGCCTCATTTTCGCGCTTTTCATCGCGGTCGCGATGTCTATCTCGGCGATGCCGGTAATCGCGAAGATCCTGCTCGACCTCGACCTGATGCGGCGCGACCTTGGCCTGCTGATACTCGCCGCAGGTGTCCTGGACGACACCGTCGGATGGTTGATGCTCTCGATTATTGCCGGACTCTCGGCGCATGGCCGGATAGACCTGGCCTCCGCGCTTTCCACGCTGGCAGCGGTCGCCACGTTCATAGCCTTCTGCTATTACGCCGGCGCGGCGTTGGTAGTCCGGCTGATGCGATGGCTCGACGATCATGGATTGGCCGAGCACGCCGGCATGAGCGCGATGGTGGCAATCGCGATGGTGTGCGCGATTGTGACCCAATATATCGGTATCCATGCTGTCTTCGGCGCGTTCGTGGCGGGCGTGATGCTGGGGCGGTCGGCGCGGCTGCGAAAAACCGATCGCAACGAGCTTGAGGCCGCGGCGATCGGCGTCTTCGCTCCGATCTTCTTTGCTTACTCGGGGCTGAAGGTTGACTTCTTTGCCATGCACGGAGTCGGGCTGCTCGCCGCGTTCCTGGCGATCGCGATAGTCGGCAAGCTGCTGGGATGCGGCGGCGGGGCGCTGAGCGTAGGACTTGGATGGCGGGAGTCGATGGCCGTGGCCGTGGGGCTTAACGCGCGCGGCGGGATGGAGATTATCGTCGCATTGATCGGACTCAGCCTGGGCGTGCTGACGCGCGAGGTGTACGCGATCATTATCGCGGTTGCGATCGTGACCTCGATGATAACGCCTCCGCTGCTGGGTTGGTTGCTGGCCGGAGTGCGGCGGCGCCCCGCGGAAGAGGAGCGGCTGGAGCGCGAAAAGCTGCTGGCGCGGATGCCGTTCAGCAAGGAAGGCGCCAAGCTGCTGGTGCTTGTCGGCGCCGGACCGCATTCGCAACTGGCGGCGCATCTGGCCGCCGCGGTGGGGAACCATCACGACGCCAGCATCACCGTGCTGCACGCCCAAGCTGACAAAGCAGAGGCCGGACCCCACGATGATGAGATCGAAGCCCAGTTCACCCGCATCAAGGAAATTGCGGAACTAAGCGGCGTGCACAACGTGGTGCTGCGCACGACGAGCGCGGAGACCGTCGTCGAGGCGATACTCAAGGAGAGCGAGCGCGGTTACGACGCGATTTTTGCCGGTGCTTCCAGGGATGCTAACGAACCGGCTTTGGGGTCCGAGATGCTGCACGAACTGGTCAAGGAAGTGCATACTCCGGTGATTATCGCGCGCGATTCGGGCGCCTCGCTGCCGCTGCAACGCGTCCTGGTGCCGACCACGGGCGCGTCATTCTCACGCATGGGCGCGATGGTCGCGATGCTTTACGGCAATGCAACCGGCGCGGCGATGACGACGCTCTATGTGAAGGAAGGCGCGGCGCTTTCGCTGCGCGGCATTTATGCGCGCCGCAGCCAGCCGGACGACGCCGGACCCACCGCGAACGAGATGCGTGCGCTGGCCGAGCAGCTTGAGGTGACGGTCGATACCCGAATCGTCAACGGCGGCAAGCCGGAGAACGTGATCGTCAACGAGGCCCGGCGCGGCAATTTCGATCTGCTCGTTATGGGCGTTCTGTTAAGGCCCACCGAAGAACGCCTCTATTTCGGTCCCAAGGTGGAAACGGTCCTGCGCGAGGCGCGCTGCGCCGTCGCCGTCATAGCGTTTCCCGAGCGCCTCCCATCCGTCTGAAGAGCCGGCAACGCCGCATTTTTCCAAAAATTCCACAACCGCAAGCAGCGGATCCCATTCCGTTGCGCTCTGTTTTCAAATGGCGCACGATTGGCGCACTATCGCGACGGGCCACGCGCGCTTGACGCTTCGGACGCGCCTGTCCACCACTTACTTGGGGGCCGCATTTAGAGGCCGGCCCGGAGGAGACGACTATGAAATTTGGTTCTTTCTTGTGGCAACGCCGGGGCGAGGATCTGACGGCGAACGCGCGCCTGGCGGAAGAGCTTGGCTTTGAGTCGGCCTGGATGGGCGAACATATCGGTTTTCCGACCGAGTTCAAATCTACATATCCTTACGATCCAAAAGGGGTTCCTCCGGTTCGTTCCGACTCCGCGATTCACGAACCCCTGATGGTGTTTGCGTATTTGTCCGCGGTCACCACCAAAATCAAGTTCGGCACCGGCGTTTACGTTCTGCCGCTGCGCAATCCATTCGTGGTCGCCAAGCTGGTGGCTTCGCTCGACCAGCTCTCCAACGGACGTTTTCTGTTCGGAATCGGCGTCGGATGGCTCAAGGAGGAGTTCGAGTGGGTGGGTGAGGACTGGGACAATCGCGCACGGCGCAACAATGAGGCGCTGAAGCTAATGGACGCCCTGTTCACGCAGGAACTGCCGTCGTATACGGGCAAGACGGTCAAGACCAGCGGCTTTTACTTCGCCCCCAAAACCGTGCAGCAGCCCCATCCGCCTTACATCATCGGCGGCAACACAGAGCCCGCAATGAAACGAGCCTGCCGCCTGGGCGACGGATGGTACGGACTTTCCAAGAACCTGAACGACGCGTTGGCGCTGATCAAAAAGCTGCGGGAAATCGAAAAAGGTTATCAGCGCGCCAAACCGCTGGAGATCACGTTCGGCACCCAATGGCAGGGAATAACCGTTGATGACATCCGCCGTCTGGAGGAGGCGGGCGTGGAGCGCGTCCTGCCCACCACTGAATTGGTAGCGCGCGATTCGATGGGCGCGCTGCGCAAGGTGCACTCGAAGCTGGTGTCGAAGTTCCAGTGACGCGATCGATCGCTACGCGTGTGGCTGGCGGCTCGGCAATTTCGAATCGACGCCTTTGGTTGACAAGGAGCTAAATCGTGGAATCGTTGAAATACGAAACGGTGGCAACCGGCTTCGGACTGCTCGAAGCCCCTCGGGTCGACGACAATGGAGTGGTCTACTTCTCCGACATCACCGGCGGCGGTGTTTTTCGCGTCGCGCCGGGCGGCAAGCCGGAGACAGTCATCGCAACCAATCGCAAGAGCGTCGGCGGAATGGCGTTTACCGAAGACGGCGGCCTGATCGTCACAGGACCCAGCGTGGCTTATTGGGATTCGAAAGGCGGCCAACTCACCGACATCCTGAAGAAGTATCCGGGCAAGCTGACTCACGGCTTCAATGATCTGACGGTCGACAGTCAGGGCAGCGTCTTCGTCGGCAGCACCAATCCACGTCCCGGAAAAAGACCCGACGGGCTGGGGGAGACGGACCCCGGCGACGTTTACCGGATCGATCCGGACGGCAAGGTCACCGTGGTCTGGGAAGGTGGTCTGGAACTCAGCAACGGAATGGGATTCAGCCCCAACCGAACAACGCTTTACCACGTCGATGCTTTCGCGAAGGTGATCTTTGCCTACAACGTTACGCCCGACCGCCGCCTGACCGACAGGCGGGTTTTTGCGCGCTTCCAGGAAGGATGGGGATGGCCCGACGGAATGGCGGTGGACGCGGAGGGCGGGGTCTGGGCGCCCGCGCTTTTTGGCGGGATGCTCATTCGTTTCAAACCCGACGGCACGGTTGATCGACAGTTCGAAGCGCCGACCAAAAAGCCCGTCACGCTGGTTTTCGGCGGCCGCGACATGCGTGACCTGATCGTCGTGTGCGCCAAGGGCGGAGGCCAGGCCGGCACAGTCTATAGGACCCGCACCGATGTAGCAGGGCTGCCGGTTCCCAAGAGCAAAATCAGCCGTCCGAACTGAGCGCGGGAAAAGCCGGGCTTGATTTAAGAAGGAACAAATCGCCGGCGTGCAGGCCGGCGATTTGCAAAGCTAATCCTGGTTGATCAGCCGATGCGCCGCGCTCAGATGGCGCATCGCTTCGCGCTTGCGGCCCTGCTCTTCATAGATCTGCGCCAGATGGAGATGACCCTCGATCAGATCGGGCTCGCATTCCACGGCGCGGCTGAAGCTCGCCGCGGCCCGCTCCATGTTTTGCAGCTTGCGGTAGAGCACGCCAAGGTCGAAATGCAACTCAGCGTTGCGCGGTTCCAACACGGCGGCGGCGTCCAGATGGCGCGCCGCGCTGGAGGTGTCACCGATGCGTTCAAACAGGGCACTCAACCGGTGATGAACCGCGCCGTCGCGCGGGTGATGCTCCAGGTATTCGCGGTACATCTGCACCGCGCGTACCGGATTGCTCTCCTCCAGCCCGGCCGCCGCGTCCAGCAGACGGCGCAGACGCACCGGTGCGTCGGCCTGCTTTATCGTCAGCCCGGCGGGCGCGACCGTGTAGTCGAGCAGCATCTGGCCGGTGTCCGCCTCGAAGATGACCGCGCCGTCGCGCACCAGGATACGGCCGTCCTCTTCGTAAAGTTTCACCGCTGTGACCGGACGATGCGCGTCGAGCATCTGGCCCACGCGCTGAAAGCATCGCGCGACCGACTCGAGCCGCCGCCGGTTGGGAAGCAACTCCTTGGCCAGGCGCATCATCAGGAGATCTTCGAAGGTAAACTGGTAGTGGCGCCCGCGCACCGCCCCCGGTCTTACCAGTTTGCGTTTGACCCAATAGCGGATGCGCTCGGGCGAGATCGCGAGGATTCGCGCCGCCATCCGCGTAGAAAAACTTTGCCGCTGCGCCGCTCCGCCGCCCCGCTTGTCCATCTCACGCGAAATATAGGTCTGCTATAGCTGCACGCTCAAGGCATACGCGTTTCAACTTTGCACAGTATGCACAAATCGATGGCTGTGATGAGTTGCGCGGACGCTACGCGGAGTCAACCTGTTTGATCGCCTGCAGCAGACGCACTACCGATTCGACCGCGTTGCGCGCGTTGTCGATCCGATCGACCGCCTGCTCGCGCGTCATCCCCGGACCGGTCACGCCAAAGCCCACCGGCTTGCCGCTCTGCGCCGCAAGCCGCGCGGCCGCCTGTGCGGTGGCGTGCATGATGACCTCGTCATGCAGCGTGTCGCCTTTGATCACCGCGCCGATCAGCACGACGCCGTCGATATCCTTGCGCGCGAGCAGGCGCTTGATGATTACCGGCATGTCAAACACGCCCGGCACATGGATCACCATCATCTCGACGCCCAGGAACTCGGCGTGCCTGCGCGCCCGCTCCAGCATCAGCGAGGTCACGTCGAAATTGAAATCGGCTGCCACCAACCCCAGTTTCACAGCCCGCTCCTTTCCGGCACCAGGCCGTCGCGCACTTCGACTTGGTGTTCATGTAAATAGCGCTTTATGACCGGGATTGGATAGGTGCCGTAATGCACCATCGAGGCCACGATCGCGGCGTCGGCGCCTGCTTCAACGAAAGCCTCGCGCAGATGCTCGGGGATGCCGGCGCCGCCGGAAGCAATAACCGGGATCGAGACGCTGTCGCTGATCGACCGGGTCAACTCGATTTCGAAGCCCAGATTGGTACCGTCACGGTCGATCGAATTGATGCACAACTCGCCGGCGCCCAGACGCTCGCCCTGTTGCGCCCACTCGATCGCGTCTTTGCCCGTGAGCAGACGCCCCCCATCGATCACGACCTCATAGCCGGAAGGCAGCCCCGGGCGCGCCCCGGTCTTCTTGACCTGCATTGACAGGACGATGCATTGACTGCCAAAAGCCCGCGCGCCTTGCGTGATTATCTCGGGGTTGCGCACGGCGCCGGAATCGATTGAAACCTTTTCCGCTCCGGCCAGCAGCACCGCCCGCATGTCCTCGAGCGTGCGCAGGCCGCCGCCCACGCTGAACGGGATGAAGATTTCGCGAGCTACGGCGGCTACGACGTCTATCATGATTCCGCGCCGCTCGTTGGACGCGGTGATGTCGTAAAAAACCAGCTCGTCGGCGCCTTGCTCATAGTAGGCGCGCGCCATCGCCACCGGGTCGCCGATATCGACGTTGCCCTGGAACTCGATCCCCTTGGTTACTTTGCCCGCGCGCACGTCGAGGCAGGGAATGATGCGTTTGGAAAGCATTGCTCAGAGCCCGCAGAAATTATCCAGCACGCGCAGCCCCGCCGCGCCGCTCTTTTCCAGATGGAATTGGGTTGCCACCAGCCGCTCGCGCGCCAGTGCGGCGCAGAATACGACGCCATGCTCCGCCGTCGCGATCACCACCGATGGATCGGCTGGTCGCGGGTAATAGGAGTTGACGAAGTAAAAGTGGCTGCCCTCGGCCACCCCGGCAAAGATCGGATGGGCACCCAGTTTATGCACCCGGTTCCATCCGATTTGCGGAACCTTCAACGGGCATCCGTCCACGGCGGCAGGAAAGCGCACTACCTCGCCGGCGACCACGCCCAGGCATCGCGTGTCGTCCTCCGCGCTGTGATCCATCAAGATCTGAATCCCGATACAAATCCCCAAAAACGGCTTGCCGGCTTTGATTACGTCTTCGCGCAGGACGTGGTCCAACTCGAGGCGGCGCAGGTTCTCCATCGTGGCGCCCGCGGCACCGACCCCGGGCAGAATTACGCGCTCGGCGGATCGGATTTTGTCCGGGCGGTCGGTAATCTCGCATCGATGGCCCAGATGCTCCAGCGCACTGGCCACGCTGGTCAGGTTGCCGGCCCGGTAATCCACAATGGCTATCATCTGATCCGCACCCGTCTGGTCACACGGTATCACGCCCGCGCGTGTGAATGCAGGGGGGGACGCCGTGCGGCCAGCCCCGTCGAGCCCATCAACGATGACGAATGCGAACCGTTATTTGATTGCGACCGCGTTGGGCGGTGACGCTATGCCGCCCTCTACGTTGACCGGTGCAGACACCACCATGAATTCGTAGCGTCCGTCCTGCGCGCAGTCTGCCGCCAACGGCGCCAGTTCGAATTGTTCTCCCAGCGGCAGACCCGCCAGCGGCAGCGCCCAGATATGCAGCGGCGATTTCTCAAACGGCCACGATTCCACCGACGGACAGTCCGTGCCGATCGCCGCAATCCTGCTGTCCCACAGCCATTCGCACATCGCGGTGCTGGCTTCGATGCCGCAGGCCTTGAGCGAATTGATCGGCGCCATCTCGCGCTTACGGTCCGCCGGCGCCTTGATAGGCCTGCATCCATCCGGTATGCACCAGCAAAATGCCGCCGGGTTTGA
>DATFSZ010000099.1:0-27437 GCA_035262365.1 Binataceae bacterium (SeqCode) | reverse complement strand
CAGGCTGAACTGTTGGAAGTTGAAGCTGTTGGCGTCGACGTCGAACGCGCGCAGCTGGTTGACCCGCCCGGAACTGCTCAGGATCGGTGTCGTGTTGGGCTGGTTGACGTTGTAGTCGTAGGTACCGTCCACCAGACCGTGGATATGGACCCCCAAATTGTCAGCCAGATTTTTGCGCGTGTCGGCCAACTGTTGTTCCACGACCGCCACGTGTTCGCCAATCGTTTTGGGAGGGGTGTCGGCGCTGGCCGGCGGCTTCACCACGATCGCCTGCTGGATCTGCTTGACCTCCCCGGCGGTCTGCGCGCTCTGTTGGCGCACATTGCTAACTTCGCCCTGCAATTCGTCGATCGAGCGGCCCGCTGGCACGGGCGCCGTAGTCGTGACCGTGGTGACGCTCCGGTGGTGGCGGCGGCTGCGCCGCGCCAGCAAGCTTGAGTCTGGCGGTTCCGCCATGCTGACGCTCGCCACAAACACAGCCACAATCGCGACCACTCCCGATCCTGCTTTAAGCGCTGTTGCGCCACTTGTTCCCTGCCTCATCACAACACTACCTCCGCAAAGCCTGGTCCGGACGTCTTCTTTACGCAGGCGCGCCGAAGCGTTTGCGCAACTCGAGGTTGACTTCGAGCACATTGATCATCTGCTCGCCGACCAATCCACCCAACGGTGCAAAGGCCTTTTCGTGAAGGATGCCGTCGATCTCCTGACGGACCTTGGCCGGATTCTGCTTGGTGTCCTGCGCCCATTTCGATGCAACCCGGTCCAACTGATACTCCGCATTCTCCAGCGTGATATGCGGATCCAGCCCCGAACCTGAGGTGGTCACCAGGTCGCCCGGTACATCCTGCAGGTCCGCGCTGGCGTGCTCCTGGCGCCACATGTCAAAGAAGTTCGACTGAATGTCGGTGCCTTCCTTGACCGGCTGGATCGAGGTCACACTCTTGCCGTTTTTGGTCTCGGTTACCGCCGAGGGGAATCGTCCCGGGTTATCCTTCGAGAAATTTTCAAAGAAGACCACCGCTAGATCGGCGGCCTTCGGTTGCGGCGTGCCCGGATTGTTCTTGACCCAATTGCTCACCACGTCGGCGTGGCTTTTCGCCCAGGCGTCAACATAAGACGCGTGCGTCGGGTCGGCGTTGACCCATGCTGTCGCCACGGCATTATGCAGGTCGGCCCACTGCGCCACGATATGCGGCTGGCCGCCGAACTGGTCCTGCTGGAACCACGCTTCGATATCGGGCCCCACGAGCTGACCAGCCTTGGGTCCGCTCTTGTACTTGACCATTGGCCCCAGCGCCGTAGCTACACGATTGCGCAGCATGTAATTGGACGCCGACAGAGTCGAAGACGCTGAGGCCGAAGCATCGTAGGAAGCTGCCGACGGACGCGGCTGAAAGTATTCATCCTTGGTAAAGGGCTGCGCGACGAGGAGAGAGCCTACCTCCTTGCCGTCGGGTCCCTGCACAACGCTGCCGTTGGCCTGGAACGGGAAAACCGTCTGTCCGATCGCCCACAGTATCGCAGGGTAGATCAGGCAGCAGATGACAATAGTAAAAAACAACAACCACAAACTCTTGGAAATATACTGTCCCACGTTAGTAACTCCGTTGCTGGACCACGTTCAGGCAGCCAAATGCAAACCGACCATCATGAGGTCAATCAACTTGATCCCGATAAAGGGCAAAATCACGCCTCCCAAGCCCCAGATGGTGAGGTTCTTGCGTAGCAGTGCGTCGGCGCCGAGGGGACGATACTCCACCCCTTTGAGGGCAACAGGAATGAGCGCCGGAATTATCAAAGCGTTGAATATAACCGCCGACAAAATAGCCGATGTCGGCGAATGCAGATGCATAACATCCATGCCTTTGAGCCATGGCAGCGTGCCGGCAAACAGCGCCGGGACGATTGCAAAGTACTTTGCAACGTCGTTGGCGACCGAAAACGTGGTCAGCGAGCCGCGGGTCATCAGCAACTGCTTGCCGATTTCCACCACCTCGATCAGCTTGGTCGGATTGCTGTCTAGGTCCACCATGTTGCCGGCTTCCTTGGCCGCCTGGGTTCCGGAGTTCATCGCCAGACCCACGTCGGCCTGGGCCAGCGCCGGCGCGTCGTTGGTGCCGTCGCCGACCATCGCGACCAGCTTGCCCTCTTCCTGCTCCTTGCGGATATAGGCAAGCTTTGATTCTGGGGTGCATTCCGCGACGAAATCGTCAACGCCAGCCTGCCTGGCTATGGTCGCGGCGGTAAGCGGATTGTCGCCGGTGATCATCACTGTCCGCACACCGGCCTTGCGCAGACGATCCAGCCGCTCCTTGGTGCCGGTCTTGAGAATGTCTTCCAGCACAACAATGCCGGCTATCTTTGTGCCCTCGGCGACCACCAGCGGAGTCGCCCCTTTGCTTGAGATCTCGTCCACTCGGCTCTTCAGCTCGGGAGGAATCACACCGTTCTGTCGCTCGACAAACCGGGTTACCGCGTCGGGCGCGCCTTTGCGTACCGAGACACCAGAGGGCAAATCCACCCCGCTCATGCGTGTTTGCGCGCTGAACGGAATGAACTGGGCCTCGCCAATCGAGGCCAGAGTCGGGCCATGCGCACCCTGGCTGTCGTAGAGGCGGACGATGCTCTTACCTTCGGGCGTTTCATCGGCGGCCGAGGACAGGGCCGCCAGCCTTCCCAGTTCTTCGCTGGTGTAATTACCCAATGGTACGAATTCGGTTGCGCGGCGATTACCCACTGTGATGGTGCCGGTCTTGTCCAGCAGTACTTCGTCGATATCTCCGGCAGTTTCCACCGCGCGGCCGCTTTTGGCGAGGATGTTCGCCTGCAGCGCCCGGTCCATTCCGGCAATACCGATGGCGGCCAACAAGGCGCCAATCGTGGTAGGAATCAGGCACACCAGCAGCGCCACCAGCGTGGGCACGTCCGTGCCGAGACTGTGCAAGGGCGTCGTGGTTCCGACGTAGCCCATCATGTATTGTTCGGCGTTATAAGCCAGCGGCCATAGCGGCACGACTACAATCAAAAAGATGACCGTGAAAGCGGAAAGGACCAGGGTCAGCGCGATCTCATTGGGAGTGCGCTGGCGCACAGCACCTTCCACCAAAGCGATCATCCGATCGAGGAAAGATTCTCCGGGTGCTGCGGTGATACGGACCACGATGCGGTCGGACAGGACCCTCGTTCCGCCGGTCACACCGGAACGATCGCCGCCGGCCTCGCGGATCACGGGCGCCGATTCACCGGTAATCGCGGCTTCGTCCACCGATGCAATTCCCTCAACGATCTCGCCGTCGCTGGGGATGATCTGCCCGGCCGTTACCACGACGCGATCGCCCGGCCGCAGTGCACTTGATGCCACTTCTTCGACCGTGTCCCTGCCGCGCAGTCGATACGCGGGAGTATCAACGCGCGTCTTGCGCAGCGATTCGGCCTGTGCTTTGCCCCGCGCCTCCGCAAGCGCGGTGGCGAAGTTCGCAAACAGTACAGTCAGGAACAGCCACACGTCGAGTGCGATGAAGTAAGTAATGGGCACCTGACTGGAGGAGTGACCCAAGGCGGCCTGAATAACAAAAAGCAGCGTAAGAAAGGCGCCTACCTCGACCACGAACATGACCGGGTTGGCCCACTGGATGTCCGGCCGCAGCATGACAAAGGCCTGTTTCAGAGCTGGTTTAACAACCTCTGGCGCAAACAAGGCCAGACGGCGGACGCGCCGCGGCGGAGGAACTATCGGTGCCCCGGAGGAAACATTTCGAACGTCTGCGACATCCGCGGTTTTCATTTTTTTATATCCCTAAAGGTCCGCTGTTCGTTGTGTCCCAACATCATCCGCCAAACGGGATTGGCCCAAGATGCTCGGCCAGCGGTCCCAGGGCAGCCACCGGCAGGAAGAGCAGGCCAGCGACGATAATGATGGTGCCGAAGAGCAAACAGCCGAAGGTAAAGGTGTCGTCGCGCAGAGTGCCTAGCCCAAATGGAGTTTGCTTTTTGTATCCGAGCGCTGCCGCCATCGCCATGGGCGCGATAATTGGCAGATAACGGGAAAAGATCATCACCAGGCCCGAAGCGATATCCCAAGCCTTTGCCTCCGGTGCCGGATTAGGATTGTTATAGAATCCGTAGGTCACTCCTAATCCATCGAAGGCCGAGCCGTTGTTGGCCGAGGACGAGGAGAACTGGTAGACGATCTGCGACAAACCGTGCGCGCCGGGATTGCTTTCAGCCTTCACACCCCAGTCGGTTGCGGCAAACAGCCCGCTCGGTGCGAGCACCATCAGCGGGTGCACCAGCAATGCAATTACGGCGAGCTTCATTTCCCGCGCGCCGATTTTCCGACCCAGGTATTCGGGCGTACGGCCCACCATCATCCCGGCAAGGAAAATTCCAACGATCAGGAAAATCAACAGGTTGATCATCCCGACGCCTTTTCCGCCATAAATGCAGTTGATCCACATACCGACCATCGGCGATAGCGCAGCGATCGGGTTAAGGCTGTCATGCTCGCAATTGACTGCACCGCAGGTCACATCAACCGTGATGGCGGCGAAGGCAGCGCCGGCTGACGTTCCGAAACGCAGCTCCTTGCCTTCAAGATTGCCGAGGTGTTGGTCCACCGGCAGCCCGGCAACCGCGGGCATTGGCACCGGCATTTTTCCGCCCTTGGTCATCGCGCTGGGTATCTGAAATGTCTGGCTGGTCGGATGCGCTGTCAGTCCAGGATTGGGTTTCAAAGTGTCATAATAAATTGTCCACACGATGGTGCCGATCATCATCACCATCATTACTGAGAAAATTACCCATGCGTGTTTCATCTTCTTCAGCATTCGTCCGTACATCAGGACCAGACAGAACGGGAAGAACATCATGCCAAAACAAGTTAAAAAGTTGGTCCACGCGGTGGGATTCTCAAACGGAACGGCCGAATTCATGCCGTAAAAGCCACCACCATTGGTCCCGAGCATTTTTATGGGAATCACAGAAGCGACGGGACCAACCACGAGCGTCTGCTGCTTGGGCTGACCGTTGTCCGCAGTGCCCATCGCGGCCGGCTCAAGGGTGGTTACAGGATGAGTGCTGGCGTAAGTCATCGGCATACCCTGCTGCATGAAAAGGATCCCTAACACCAGCGCAACCGGAACAAACATGTACATGACCACGCGCCACATATCGACGAAGAAGTTGCCCAGATGCTTCTCCGCACGAAAGGCGCGGATAATCGCGGTCAAAGCACACAACCCTACGGCAGCGGAGACGAACTGATTCCAGATGACGAAGAAGATCTGGCTCCAGTTTGAGAAGTGCTGATCTCCTGAGTAATGCTGAATGTTTGTATTGGTCATGAACGACGCGACGCTGTTAAAGATCGTCGTCGGCGACACCATGGTCAGACCACGCGGATTCAGCGGCGCGATGGGCTGGAGCGCCAGCACAGCGTAACCATAGATGAACATGACGATGTTGAAGATCACCAGAGCGGCGACATACTGCTTCCAGTTCTGCCCTCCGCCGTCCAGACGGTTTTCAAACCACCCCAAGAGCCGCGGCGGATTGTACTTGCCGTCCATTATCCAGGCCATGTACCTGCTCATCGGTATGGCGAGGAGCGTGGTGAACACCAACATTGATATCGGAAGAAGCCACATAGGATTAAACCTCGTTCAAAGCGGCTCGCGGAGCCTCTAGAACCATTCGGGTCGTATCAGTGCGGCGAACAAATAAACGAACAGGAAAGCCGCTACCACCGCGGTCAAGTAGATCATTGATTTCACCTCAAATGATTTCGCAGGCCAGCAGAAAGGCGTAACACAGCCCCATCGCCGCCAGGCCCAGAACAAACATGCCTGGCAACCAGGTTGTTAGATCCATCGAGTTATTCCTCCACTTTTTTGGAGCACGCCGCAGCGGGCTTCGAGTCGCAACAGGAATTTTCCGGTACAGGCCAACCAAGCCGGAGAGGGGGCACGCTCCGAACCGTGCGTTGAGGTACTGAGGCAGGTGCGAGCAGGCGGCCGGCCAATTTTCTTTTCAGTCTCATCCACAAGCTCATGGCTTGACAAGCAGGCCCCTTGCCTTTGCAGCGGTCTGTTCGCGTTGCAGCTCCGTGCCGGCAGGCAAGATACCGCTCTTCAGATTGATCCACAGTAGGGTCGCGTTCACCCCGTCGATGTCTTCAATTGTCATCCGCACCTTCAACGCAGGCATGTGCCTTGCCCGGTGAGCTAGGCATCAATTGTGCCAGAGTGGACGCCCAATGGACGGGTGACTTTTTGAAAGCTTAATGTTTGCCCAATTGCATATCGAAACATGATTCTTGCAATTTGATGCGAGTGAGTATTGATAACGCTTTCAGGAGCCCCTGCTGCCGCATCGAAGCGCGGCGTGTGGTGTATGCGCTATTCGATCCGGTAGAAGGAGGAAAATAATGAGCGGTTGGGGCCTTATTTCATGCGCTGCCAAGCGGGTCTTTTACTTGCGCACGAGCGTGATGCAGGCATCGACAGGGATGCTTGAAGACGCTTGGAGGATCCACAGCGCAGCCCGTAGCAGAGGCGTGCATCCGCACCCCGCACACTGGTGATGATATGCTTAGTCGACAGAGCGAGCCGGTGAGCTCGATAGCCATGGGGAAGATTGAACCCGCCCGATCGCGACCTGCTTGCGAGCCGCCTTTAAAGTATTTCAACCACAGTAGCGACTCGCGCGCTACGTCTCCGGACTCGGGCGGTCGCAACCCGCGGAACTAAATGGCTATCACATCGCGGCGCGGCCGCGCTCGCCGGTCTCGATTCGGATCACGTCATCGAGGGGTTCGATCAGAATGCGGCAGGCGGCTGCTTCACGTCTGTTCGCCACGAGACCGAGAATTTGGTGCGCCACAGCTTTGGCCTGATCGTCACGGACGGCAAATTCCAACTTCAACTGGGGAACGAATTCCTCCGTGTAAGATTCCCACCGGGAACGGTCATTTTTCTGAGTGACCGCGGCGGTCTCGGAGGTGACCAGATCATCCAATCCCAGGTTTGCCAGCGATTGGCGGACTTGGTCCAGCGCTTCGGGGGGGATGTAGGCTTCGAGTAACTTCATGTTTGGTGAGCGACGGGACCGGCGCCCAAGCTCTGTCAGCGAATTCAGCAGCAAGTGTGCCATTAAAAAAAGGCGTGCAGTTCCCGCTCTTTTTCCAAGGAGCCGAAGGAAGATCTTGCGGTTTGCAACAGGATTGTGAAATTCGAAATCCGAAAACGGGGGCGTGAAATCAGACCAGCGCCAAGGAGTTTCACCTCATGAGGCGATAGCTCGCGGTCATCTCTAGCCCGCCAGTTCCATCGCGCTGAAAAAAAACATTACTTCGCGCGCCGCCGTCTCCCTGGCGTCGGAGCCGTGGACCGCGTTTTGTTCAATATTTTGGCCAAATTTCTTGCGGATGGTGCCTTCGGCTGCCTTGGCCGGGTCGGTGGCCCCCATCAGCTCGCGCCATCTTTCGATCGCACGATCACCTTCGAGAGCCGCCACGACCACCGGACCGGACGTCATATAGTCGCACAGCGAGCTGAAGAATGGCCGCTCCTTGTGGACGTCGTAAAAAGCCTCGGCCTGCTTGCGCGTCAGGGTCAGACGCCGGAGCGACCGGATTTGGAGCCCCGATTTCTCAATCTGCGCCAGGATCTCTCCAATGAGATTGCGTCTGACCGAGTCAGGTTTGAGGATTGCCAATGTCTGTTCCATCTTGCTACTTGCGGGCGTCCAGTAGGGTCTTCATAGTCGAACCCAGGTCGGCCGGGCTCATCGCCACGGCTATTCCCGCCGCCTTGAGCGCCGCGATCTTGTCTGCCGCCGTGCCGCTGCCGCCCGAGATAATTGCACCGGCATGGCCCATCCGGCGGCCCTTGGGCGCCGTCTGGCCCGCGATAAACGCGACCACCGGTTTCCTGAAATTCTTCTTGATGTATTCCGCCGCTTCTTCCTCCGCAGTTCCTCCGATCTCTCCGATCATGATCACCGCCTCAGTGTTCGGATCTTCGTTGAAAAGCTTCAGCGCGTCGATATGGCCGGTGCCGATAATCGGATCACCGCCGATTCCGATACAAGTGGACTGGCCGATTCCCAGCAGCGTAAGTTGATAAACCGCCTCGTAGGTAAGCGTGCCCGACCGCGACACCACTCCTACCTTGCCGGGCTTGTGAATATATCCCGGCATGATGCCGATCTTGCATTCGCCCGGCGTGATTATGCCGGGGCAGTTCGGACCGATAAGCCGCGTCTTCTTTCCGCCCAGGTAGCGTTTGACCTTTACCATGTCGAGGACCGGGATGCCCTCCGTGATGCACACCACCAGCTCGACGCCGGCATCCGCGGCTTCCATGATCGCATCGGCGGCGAACGGCGGTGGTACATAAATGACGCTGACGTCGCATCCGGTTTTTCGGCGCGCCTGCTCGACGGTGTCGAAAATCGGGATCCCTTCGAAGTCTGTGCCGCCCTTGCCCGGCACCACGCCGGCGACCATCTGGGTGCCGTATTCCTTGCACGCCCGGGTATGGAGCTGCCCGGTAGCGCCGGTGATTCCCTGGGTGACGACCCGGGTGTTTTTACTGACCAGGATGCTCATCGTCTCAGCTCCGCCCCCCGATTGCTTCGACCACCCGCCGCGCGCCGTCGGCCATATCGGCGGCGGCGATTACCGCCAGCCCGGAGTCCTTCAGGATCTTCTTGCCTTGCTCGACGTTGGTGCCTTCCATGCGCACCACCAGCGGCACCTTGAGGTTGACCTGATGCACCGCTTCGACCACGCCCTGCGCCAGCACGTCGCATCGCATGATGCCCCCGAAGATGTTGATCAACACGCCCCTGACGCGATTGTCGGAGAGCAGGATACGGAAGGCCGCCGCGACCTTTTCCGTATTGGCGCCGCCGCCCACGTCCAAGAAGTTGGCCGGCTCGGCACCATAGTACTTCACGATGTCCATCGTCGCCATCGCCAGGCCCGCGCCGTTGACCATGCATCCGATGTTGCCATCCAGATGCACGTAGCTCAGGTCGTACTTGGCCGCCTCGGTTTCGGTCGGGTCTTCCTCGTTGGGGTCGCGCAATTCGCGGATATCCGGATGACGGAACAGGCCGTTGTCGTCGAACGACATCTTGGCGTCCAAACACAACACGCTGCCCGCCTTGGTCACCACCAGCGGATTGATCTCAATCAGCGAAGCGTCGGTTTCGTTGAACACGCGGTACATCGAATTGAGCAGACCCACGAACTGGTTGACCTGTTTGTCCTTGAGTCCCAAGGCAAACGCGATCTTGCGCGCCTGGAACGCGGACATTCCAGCCACCTGGTCGATCGCTTCAGTGATGATCTTTTCCGGGGTCTTGGCGGCGACTTCTTCTATTTCCATGCCGCCTTCGGTGCTGGCGATCACGGCCACCGCCTCGGCCTTGCGATCGACCAGCATCGCCAGGTACAGCTCGCGCGCCACCTCGCTGGCCTCTTCCAGGTAGAGCTTGCGCACCACCCTGCCCTGCGGGCCGGTCTGATGCGTCACCAGCGGCTTGTTCAGCAGCCGTTCGGCGAACTCGCGCGCTTCCGCCGCGCTGCCAACCAGCTTGACGCCGCCGGCTTTGCCGCGCCCGCCGGCATGAATCTGCACCTTGGCGACAGCTTTGGGCTGACCCAGCGCCTTGAATGCGGCCTCCATCTCGGCCGCGGTGGAGGCGGGCTGGCCCTTGGGCACCGGCGCGCCGAAGCGCCCCAGAATCTGCTTGGCCTGGAACTCGTGTATGTTCATCGTGTTTCCTCGGGATTCGCGCCGGCGGCTTCGCGCTCAGTTGCCGGCCAACACCTTGTCCATTGCCTCGACCAGCTCGCGTACGTGGTTGACGGAACTGGCAAAGGCCGACTTCTCCGGGTCGGTCAGATCGATTGGAACGATCTTCTCGACCCCGCCGCCGCCGACAATCACCGGTACTCCCGCATACAGTCCCTTGACCCCGTACTCACCATCGAGATAGGCGGCCGCCGGCAGCACTTCTTTGCGGTCGAGGATGTAGGCCTCGACCATGCGGTAAACAGCCGCGCCCGCCGCATAATAGGACGAAGTCTTCATCAGGTTGACGATTTCGGCGCCGCCGTCGCGGGTGCGCTTTTCGATCTCGTCCAGCCGCTTGGGCTTAATCAGCTTTTCAATCGGCACGCCGCCCACGGTCGTGTAACTGCGCACCGGCACCATGTCGTCGCCATGACCGCCCAGCACCATCGCATGCACGCTTTCGACAGAGACCTTCAACTCCTGCGCGATGAAGGTGCGGTAGCGAGCCGAGTCCAGCACCCCCGCCTGCCCGACCACCTGATGCTTGTCGAAGCCGGTTACGCGCTTTATCTGCGTGACCATCGCGTCGAGCGGATTGGTCACCACAATCACGAAGGCGTCTGGGGCGTAGTTCTTGATCGCCTCGCCGACCTGGTTCATCACGCCGGCATTGATTTTGAGCAGGTCGTCGCGACTCATGCCGGGTTTGCGCGGCGAGCCGGAAGTGACCACGCAGCAATCCGCTCCTTCGATCTCGCTGTAATCGAGCGTACCCGTAACGTTCACGTCCACGCCCAGGACCGGCGCCGATTCGAGCATGTCCAGCGCCTTGCCCTGGGGCAGGCCGTCGATAATGTCGAACAGCACGATATCGCCCAGTCCGCGCAGGAAGCATAGATGGGCGCAGGTGGCGCCCACGTTGCCGGCGCCGATGAATGCGATCTTTTTGCGCGTCATAGAAGCCTCGTTCCAAATCGGCGCGGTGTAAGCGGCGCTTATCAACCGGCCAGTCTGTTAGTCAGTACAACTTAAACAAACGTCAGGGAAGACCCAGCCTGGCCTCCCCTCAGCGGCCCAGTCCGGGGGCAAATTGCTGCCTATTTTCGCAGAATCGATGTTTGGGTCAAACCTCAAGAATCAGGATCGGATGTTTGGCAAGACGTTTATGAGCGGATCAGTCCGGGCGATAAGCCCAGATTTTTTTCGAGTCGCTCTCGAATGGATACACCTCGACCATCCAGCCGTGGATCTCCGGGTACCACTTGCCGCCGGCTTGCTGGCAGGCCACCTCGGTCGCGATCGTGCCGTCGGAGTCGAAGCGGGGATCGCTGCTGGCTTCGGCTCCGCTGGGCGGCAAGCAGACGTTGACCTGCCGATGCCATCGGGCCAGGCACAGCGGTACGCGCTGGTCCAATTCGTCCTCCGAATACCTGCCCGGCGCGTAGTACATGACGCCAATCAGCTCGTAGCCGCCGGCGGTCTTCTTGTACAACAAGACGGTGGGCTGGGTCGGGTCGAAGCGGACCAGTTCCTTGAACGCACGCCATTTGCTGGCGAAGTGATACATGGGCAGTTTCCGGTCGGTGTAGTAACCGGCGTACCCGGCCGCTTCGGCGGCAGCTTTGTCTTGCCTGTATTTCTCGAGGTCCTTTTTAAGCGTGCCGACCAGCTCCTGGCCGCGCTTGAGACATTCCGATGTTTGCGGCCGCGCAGAAGTAAACTTGATATGCAGATCTTCAGCCGCCCCCGCGGCGTTGACGAGAGCGGCCGTCAGCACGAAACCCGGAATGAGGACCAGGGCCAGAGCGGCAAGTGTGATTCGCAAAACCATCGACGCACCAGTACAGATTTTACCAACGCCGCAACGACAAGGGGTCGAAAGAAGGGAGGATTGAGAGCGGCGGCCCGCGTGGCGCGGGCCGCCGCTAGGTGGCCGAATCAGATGTTGTCCACGATTGCCTGGCCGAACTCGGAGCACTTCAGCAGCTTGGCGCCAGTGGTCAGACGTTCGAAGTCGTAAGTCACGGTCTTGTTCGCGATGGTCTTCTCCAACCCGCGCACGATCCCGTCGGCCGCCTCTTGCCATCCCATATGCTCGAGCATCAACACGCCCGATAGGATCACGGAGCCCGGATTTACCTTGTCCTGGTTGGCGTACTTGGGCGCGGTGCCGTGGGTCGCTTCGAAGACGCCGTGGCCCGAGATGTAATTGATGTTGGCGCCCGGCGCGATGCCGATTCCGCCTACCTGGGCCGCCAGCGCGTCGGAGAGGTAGTCGCCGTTGAGGTTCATGGTCGCAACCACGTCGAATTCGTCGGGCCGGGTGAGGACCTGCTGCAGGGTAATGTCGGCGATGTTGTCTTTGACCAGGACCTGCCCGGCCGGCGGATTGCCGTTGCAATCGTCCCATCCGACCGCACGCCCCTTGTATTCGCGCCGCGTCAGTTCGTAACCCCAGTCGCGGAAGGCGCCCTCGGTGAATTTCATGATGTTGCCCTTGTGCACCAGGGTTACGCTCTTGCGCTTGTGTTTGATCGCATAGTCAAGAGCGGCGCGGATCAGCCGCTCCGAACCTTCGCGGGAAACCGGTTTAATGCCGATACCCGAAGTGTTGGGGAACCGGATCTTGCCGACGCCCATCTCCTCCTGGAGAAACTTGATTACCTTTTTGGCCTCGGGCGACTCAGCCGGCCATTCGATACCGGCGTAGATGTCCTCCGTGTTCTCACGGAAGATGACCACATCGAGCTTGTCCGGATTTTTGACCGGGCTGGGCACGCCCTTGAAGTAGCGCACCGGGCGCAGACAAACATAGAGGTCCAGCAACTGGCGCAACGCCACGTTGAGCGAACGAATACCCCCGCCCACCGGCGTGGTAAGCGGCCCCTTAATTCCGATCAGGAACTCGCGGAACGCGTCGACAGTTTCATCGGGCAGCCAGCTCTCGAACTGCTTGAAGGCCTTCTCGCCCGCGTAAACCTCCATCCAGGCGATTTGCCGCTTGCCGCCGTACACTTTTTTGACCGCGCCGTCGAACACGTACTGCGAAGCACGCCAGATGTCGGGTCCGGTGCCGTCGCCTTCGATAAAGGGAAGGATAGGCCGATCGGGGACTTCCAGAGTATGATCGGATTTCAGACGAATCTTTTCGCCTGTGGTGGGAACCTTGATCGTTTTGTATGCCATCGCTCCGAATGCTCGCTCCTTTTCCTGCGCCGGCGAACGGCTCGCGCCCGCCCCCGCCTGGTTGCCAGTAATTTCAACGCGCCCGGAAGTCAGCCGTGCTTGGCTTTACCGTCGCGTATCATTTTGAATGACATCAATTATGGCGATCATACAAGAATACCCCGCTGAAACCAGTACCGGCCTGTCCGCGCGTCCCCGCCGGTGCGCATTTCCGCTATCCGTACTGATCAGCCTTCCGCTTTTACTTCTTGCCGCCCCCGTGGGCGCCTGGGCTCAACAAATTGGCCAACAAGGCTCCGGGACTCTTGAGCTTCCGCCGGCCCATGGGCAGACGAGAATTCTGCCCCAGGCGCGCCAGCCCGCGATTCCGATTCATCCCGGACGCAACGTGCTGGTGATCCCGCGTGCCAGCCGTGACTTCGTCGGCGAATGGGGCGGGCATCTGCGCCTGACCCGTGTGCTGGGCACTACTCCCGCCTCGCACGATTCGATCGTCAGCCTGGCCTTCGGCGAAAGCAACGGCACAGTTTTTATGCAGACCACGGCCTTCGCGGGCCGCTCGTCGCAAATCGTCGATACCAGCGCCGACGTGGTCAATCCGAAAACGATCAAGGTTAAGCTCAAGGGGTTGGAAATGGCCTTCAGTCCACCGATCGTCCACAAGGAAGAGCTGCATCTTGCGCTGACCGGCAAGAACACCATCAACTGTCTCAAATATGTCGATTTCTTTCAGGCCGGCAGCGACGTTCCGATTGTCTCGATGGCCTACGAGGGCGACCTACACGTGCTCAGTGCGGAGGAGCGCCGGGCTCTTACGGAGCAGGTATTGAAGAAGGGGCAGATACCACAGAAGCAGATCGAGGGCAGCCGAAGCTTCGGTCCTTAGCCGAGTCCCGGCGCCAACCCGGACTCTTCATTCGAAACCGGGATGGCGCACCAGAACGTACAAAGGCGGGCCGATGCCCGCCTTTTGTTTATTTACCAGCGGCTGCCGCGATTTCCTCCGCGGTTCCCGCCGCCACCGCCGCCGCCTCGACCGCCGCGGTTGCCACCGCCGCCACCACCGCCGAAGCTCGATTCACGCGGCTTTGCCTCGTCAACCTTGATATTGCGGCCCTTTAGTTCCGTATCATTGAAGCGCTGAATAGCGGTGGCCGCGTCGCCGGCACTTGCCATCTCGACAAAGCCGAACCCCTTGCTTTGTCCCGAGACTTTGTCGGTAATCACAGTGGCGCTGCGCACTTCCCCGGCTTGTGAAAAAAGTTCCTCGAGATCGGCGCCCGATACCGAATAGGACAGGTTGCCGACGTACAATTTGCTGGGCATTCATTGCCCTCCGAAAAGTTTTGCCGGTTAGCTCCGAACAGAAAACCCGGGCCCATTCCCGAGCTGGATGAAAGGAACGATCCGAGCGGTTTAAACCATACTACGCCGTTGATCCGCCTGATGATAGTAGGAAGTTCCGCTCCTCCCCAATAGTTCCCGCACCCAGCATTCACAGCGCCGGCTGTACAGAAATAATAGTGGCCATCACAAACCTCTATCCTTTATCACCGGCAACAGATAACATGGAATTACTCGCCTTTCGGACCAACCGTTTTCTGGCGGATTCCCGATCGCCGGGCGGATCGTCCGATGCAATAAGCAGGAGGTTACTCGATGCCCAAGGTGTATGTCGGCAATCTGGCAGGCTCGGTCACCAGCAGCGACTTGGCCGCGCATTTCGCGCGCGCCGGAGAAGTTGTAGGTGCGCTGGCGGTTACCGACAGGGCTTCAGGAATGTGCCGCGGCTTCGGCGTGGTCGAGATGGCGGAATTGTCGGACGTCGCGGTCGCGTTCAGTTTATTGAACAACAGCGAACTCAAAGGGCAGAAAATCCGGCTCGAACCGGATCCGGCCCTAAAGAACGGTAAGGCGCGCAATCGAGACGCAAACCGGACTCGCTAAGAACCCAACTGGAGCGCTTGGCATCCGCCGGGTATGCGCTCGTTTGGGATAGGCATCGAGGCCTGCGGATTATTGAGACCCCCGCCTCTTGATCGGGTTCTGTCACCTGCCATACAGTGTTGCACAGGCCAAAAACGTTTGGCTAAAGCGCGCGGATTCACGCGACTAACACGTAACCTTCAGAACCTTTCGTTCGGCCTCACCGCTGACCTGAATCCACTGGCTCTGAAAAACTGGAGTCGTTCTGTTGGTTTGCGTGCTCGAACCCCTGCCTGAAATCGCCCACCGTGGCGCTCTCCTGCTCAACCGTGCCGCATAATTTAGCGCACACGATTCCAGCCGGACAGAAAAGGAATGTACATTGCCGAATGCCGCATTGCTCGATAATTCCGAGTTGCCATCAGCCCGCGCCCGGGAATGGCCGTGGTGGCGCACCACGCGCCAGGACGTGATGGTGCTGCCATGGCTTATTCTTATCCATTTGACCGCGGCCGCCGGATTGATTTTGTTTCCTCTGCCGGGATGGCGAATCTTTGCCGGCGCCCTGGCGCTCACCTGGATAGGCGGAATCGGAACCACCGTCTGCTACCATCGCGCGCTGGCGCATCGGGCCTTACGGCTTCATCCGGTTACTCGCAACCTGCTGATATTCTTCGCGATGTTCAACGGCTCCGGTTCACCCACTACCTGGGTCGCCAGTCATCGCATCCATCATGCTCACGCCGATACAGACCAGGACGTTTCCAGCCCGGCGTTGCATGGGTTCTGGTGGGCTCATCTGCGATGGCTGTGGCAATCGGAGCCGCCGCCGGTGGAGCGCGTTTGTCCCGATCTGAACCGCTTCTCTTATAGGGTCTGGCGCGTCCTGCAACCAGGCATTCTGGCGCTGTCGTATTTCGGCGGGCTCTACTTCGGCGCCGCCGCCTTCTTCTGGCTGGGCGCAATCCGGTTGGTGTTCTCACTGCATGCGGTGTGTTTTGTAAACAGCGTGTGCCATAGCGAGCCCGGAACGCCGTTTGGCGTGGACTCCAGCCGCAACGTGCCATGGCTGTGCTTGATGCACCTTTTCCAGGGCGAAAACTGGCATCGCAATCATCACGCGCGCCCGGCGCTGGCACGGCTGGGGCAGGGATGGCGCCAACCGGACATGGGTTACGCCGTCATCTGTCTGCTGGAAAAGTTAGGGTTGGTCACCGAAGTTCGTCGCGCCGCACGGGTGCGCTCGGTTTCATAACTTGAGCGCCGGCCGCGGCGCTCGCACCACACTTGGCTGAACAAACCTCTCCGGACGATTGCGGCTAAATACCGTGGTTGGACTTTAGCTGCCCAGTGCTCTAACGTTCAGGGCATCTGAGTGCGCGCTTTTTCCACAAGGGTAATTTACGCCGCCTGGCCCAGGCGGCCGGGCGATGAGTTCTGCGCGGAGATAGCCGCGCGGCTTCACGGGCGAGAGGAGTCACAAAATGAAGTTGGTGCGCTTTGCCCTCAATAATCGCGTGCAACACGGATCACTCGAAGGGGATCGAATCCAGCCGCTGGAAGGCGAACTCCATGCGCTCAAGCCAGCAGCGGGCGCGTCGCCGGTCGCGCTGTCATCGGTCAAGCTCCTGAGCCCAACCGCGGCCAGCAAGGTGGTGGCGATTGGCCCGGGCCGCCGGAGCGTTCTGCGCCCCGGCGCACAGCCGCCGGAATATCCGACCCTGTTCTTCAAGCCATCAACCGCGGTCAACAATCCGGGCGACCCGATCATCTTTCCGCCCGAACTTGACTACCTCAATCACGAAGGTGAAATCGGCATCGTGGTGAGCCGTCTCGCGCGGCGGGTAAAACGCGAGAGCGCCGCCGGTTATATTTTGGGCTATACCTGCGTGAACGATGTCACCGCGGGAGAGCTGCGCAAGATCACGGGCACGCCGATGATGTTCCATGCCAAGTCGTTCGACACCTTCGCGCCGTTCGGCCCCGTGGTTGCCACCGACGTCGATCCCTTGAACCTCGACACGGAATGCCGCGTCAACGGCGAAGTGCGCGTCAAGGTGCGCACCGATGACCTCATCTACTCGCCGGAGTTCCTGGTCAGTTGGATCTCTCACATCATGACGCTGATGCCCGGCGACGTTATTTCCACTGGAGCTCCGGGCGTTGGACCGCTTAAGCCGGGCGATGTGGTCGAAGTCGAAATTGAAGGCATAGGCTGCCTGCGCAACCCGGTAGTCGCCGGGAGTTGATACGGGTTCGGGCCAACGGGAAATCCAACCCAGGGAGAACGCGATGGCAAGACTAGAGGGCAAAGTCGCAATCATAACCGGTGCCGGTTCCGGAATCGGGCGGGCCACGGCACGTCTTTTCGCGCGCGAAGGTGCCAAGGTGGGAGTTGCCGACGTCAACGCGCAAAGAGCCGAGGCGGTGACCGCCGCCATCGCCGACACCGGTGGCGAGGCGCTTGCCATCGCGGCGGACGTCACCAAGTCAGCCGATTGCGAGCGGATGGTCGCGGATACGGTCAAGCGCTTCGGCAAGCTCGATGTGATGTACAACAACGCGGGCATCAGCCCGATGGGCCTGGTGCATGAAATGAACGAGGCGGACTGGCGCAAGGTCATCGACATCTGCCTGACCGGAGTATTTCTCGGCACCAAGTACGCGCTGCCGCACCTGATGAAAAAAGGCGGCGTGGTGCTGAATACGGCCTCCATCGCCGGCATCACCGGGCAGCCCGGCCTGCCGCATTATTGCGCGGCCAAGCACGGCGTGATCGGATTCACCAAGGTCGTGGCGCTCGACTATGCCAAGTACAAGGTGCGCGCCGCGGCAATCTGTCCGGGCGCGGTGGTCACCAACATCGGCGAGTCGATGGGGATCTCGGTTGATCCCAACGTCACGCGCCAACTCGGCGCGGCGCTGCATCCGCTGGGCCGCGCCTGCGAACCGGAGGACATCGCCAACGCGGCGTTGTTCCTCTCCTCCGACGAAGCCGCGCTGATCAGTGGCGTTATTCTTACGGTCGACGGCGCCTGGACCTGCGGACATACGTTCCCGCTACCCAGTCAGTAAGCAGTCAGCGGGCGCCGCGATCCCGCTTGCTCAGAGCGCGGACGGCGGCGCCCTGCCCCATTTGCATGCGCATCAGTGCCCGATTAGTCTCTGCTCAGAAATCGCTCCGGTAACTGGCTGGCGCGGCAAGCGGGTCCTGGCCGGCGCCGGTTTCTGACCTGATGAGGGCCGAGTATGGATTTCAACTACACACCCGAGCAGGAGGATTTCCGGCGCACGCTGCGTTCATTCCTGGAACGCGCCAAGACGGAAGTATTCGGCCGCAGCGACGATCTCGGCGGGGGCGCCGACAACGACGACCGTTGGCAGCGCCTGCTCGCATATCATCGGCGGCTGTACGACGCCGGTTACGTGGCACTGCACTGGCCCAAGGAGTGGGGCGGCGGCGAGGCCAGCATTGTCGAACAGTCCATCTACCAGGACGAGGCGCTGCGGCTGGGACTGCCGATATACGGCGCCAACACGCTGGCGATCGACCGCATCGGGCCCACGCTGATCTTTCTGGGCACGGACGAGCAGCGCAATCGCTACCTGCGCAAGATGCTGACCGCGGAAGAGATCTGGTGCCAGGGATACTCCGAGCCCAACGCCGGCTCAGATTTGGCCGGACTGCAGACCCGGGCGGAGGTTCAGGGCGATTACTTTGTCATTAACGGACAGAAGATCTGGACCAGCCTTGCACAGCGTGCCGATATGCAGGTGCTGCTGGTACGCACCGATCCCAAGGCGCCCAAGCACATGGGCATCTCCTACCTGCTGGTCGACATGCACAGCCCGGGTATCACGGTGCGCCCGCTGCGGCAGATGACGGGCGGCGCGGAGTTCAATGAAGTCTTTTACGATAACGTCAAGGTGCCGCTCAACAACGTGGTCGGCGAGATCAACAAGGGATGGCAGGTTTCGATCGCGACCTTGATGTACGAACGGGCGTCGGGCGGCACGCGCCATCCGGTGCAGAAATCGGTCGAAGACCTGATCGGGCTATCGAAGCACGTGCAATTCGAGGGAATCGCCGCGTCGCGCCATCCCTATGTGCGCCAGAAACTGGCGCAATTCGCGATCGAAGCCGAATGCCTGCGTCTGATCCGCTACCGCGGCCTGACCAATCAGCTCAAAAAGCGAATTCCGGGGCCGGAGACCTCGTACGGCAAGCTGCACGCCACCGAACTGAACCTGCGCGTCCAGATGTTTGCCGACGAGATGATGGGACCGTTTCATCAAATCAGATCGGGTTCGGCCGGCGCGATCGAAGGCGGGCGCTGGCTGGGCCGCTTTCTGACCGCCCGCGGCATGACGATCGCGGCAGGCTCCAGCGAGATCCAGCACAACATCATCGGTGAGCGCGTGCTAAAGCTTCCCAAGGGCTGAGCTTTACACTTTAGTTCCAGGACGAATTTTCCAGATCGTGGCACGGAGGTAATGCGCGTGAGCGAAAATAAAATCACTCTCAAGACGGCCGAGGGCAACTGCGATTGCTACACCTACACCGGACCTGGTGACGCGCCTGCACCCGCCATCATCTTTTATATGGACGGGCTCGGCATCCGGCCCGAACTCCGCGCGATGGCCCAGCGGCTGGCCTCCAACGGCTACTTCGTGCTGCTGCCCAATCTGTACTACCGGGCGGGAGATTACCCGCCGTTCGACATGGCAACGATGATGACTGATGAATCGCAGCGCAACCGGATGATGTCGCTGGTGCAGTCGGTCACCAACGGCCGCATTATGAGCGATACCACTGCGTTCCTGGATTTTCTAAGTCACGAGCCCAAGGTCAAGGGCACAAAGCTCGGCTGTGTCGGTTACTGCATGGGCGGGCCACTGGTGCTATCGGCCGCCGGCACCTTTCCCGACCGCGTTGCCGCGGGTGCGTCGATTCATGGCGCCAACCTCGCCAACGATCGGCCCGACAGCCCACATCTGCTGGCGCCCAAAATGCGCGGCAAGATTTATCTCGGCGTAGCCGAAATCGATCCGTGGCTGACCCCCGGCGAGACCGACCGAATCACGGCCGCGTTGCAGGCCGCGGGCACCAGGCACACAGTCGAAATATACCCCGGCGTGCAACACGGGTTCGCCTCCAACGGCACACCGATGTACGACCGCGACGCGGCCGAACGCCATTGGGAGCGCATCCTGGCGCTGTTCCGCGAAACGCTTTCGTAACTGCGCCTTACTTCAAGCGGGCAGCCCTATCGTCGTCAGCCATTGAAGGAAGATGCCATGATCATCAAGGGAAGCTGCCATTGCGGGGCGACACAGTTCGAAGTGACCGAGGCGCCGGCCAGCGTGACGCGCTGCACCTGCTCCCTGTGTTCAAAGCGGGGCGCGTTGTGGGCCTATTACAAGCCGGACCAGTTCCGGGTAACGACTTCGCGCGAACAGGTCGGCACCTATCAATGGCGCACCAAAACCGTTCAACATCATTTCTGCCTGACCTGCGGATGCGGAACCTATAGCGAGTCGCCTGATTGGTCCACCGGCAAGGCGGATTTTGACAATCCCAGAATTGGTGTGAACGCGCGCCTGCTGGACGACTTCGATATCGAGGCGGTGTCCGTGGTTGACGGAAAGAACATGTGGTAGCGCGCCTATATTGAGGACGGTTGAATAGGCAATCATCCCGAACCACTCATCCGTCATCTTGAACGAAGTGATGGCTCTCGCGCTGTCTCCGCGCGGCCGGCTGTGAGCGGATAGTCAGCTCATACAGCAGGCTCAAGAGAAAAATGCGCTCATCGGCGCGCAACAACTCGACATGTCGATGACGCGCGGGCCGCACGAGATCCTTCGCTGCCGAGCCTGTCGTTCGGGATGAGGGAAGCTGCTCGCAATCGCCCTGCTCTTCATTACCAAACTCCGGCCAATCCTTACCGATCTTCGTCAAGTGCCGCCTTTTCAACTCGCAAGACGACGCTCTTGACTTCACAAATTGCAATAATTAAATTACATAATGCGATAAGGGGCTGCTGGCGTATTCGGAACTACCCGAATGAAGCTGGGCGAAAAGATTCGCTATCTGCGTTTGGTCGAAGGCACGCTGCGCGGCATGGGCCGCGAGATGACGCAGCAGGACCTGGCCCGCGCACTGAAGAAGGAACTGGGTGCGGGGCTGAGCCAATCCTACCTCTCACAAATCGAAAGCGGCGCCCGCCCGCATCTGACCAACTCCTCGCGCATGATGCTGGCGCGCTTCTTCAAGGTGCATCCCGGCTACCTGGTTGACGACCCCGAGGGCTACCACACCGAACTCACCAGCGATCTGCGCGCCATGCAGGACCGGCTCGAGCTGTGGCTGATCAGCGGGTCCGAGCAGTTTGCTTCGGATCCCGAGGTCAGCCATGCGCTGCTGCAGGCAGCCCGTCATCGGGATACGCGCAAGTGCCTGGTCCTGCTGGGGGCGATTCTGGAAGCGCCGCAGCTGATGGAGCGGCTTACCGAGGTTTTGCGGCCGGTTGACGGCCGGCCCTCTCATCATGAGGCGGCGCGCAAGAAGCCGGCAGGAGCGAATCGATGACCTGGGCATCGTTCTACTTTGTATGCTTCCTGGTTGGAGTGGGCCTGAGCGCCGTGTCGTTCATAGGCGTGGGCCTGCATCTGCCGCATCTGCACTTCCATCTTCCTCATGGCCACGCCGGCGCGCCGAATCTCGGCGGCGCGGCGCATCAGGGATTGAGCCGCGGCGCAGAGTTTCCGTTCTTCAACTTCGCGACCGCCACCGCGTTCCTCGCCTGGTTCGGTGGAACCGGGTACCTGCTGACGCTTCATTCGACATTCGTAGTCGCTCTCATCTTGCTGATCGCAATCGCAATCGGACTGGCGGGCTCGACGCTCGTGTTCTGGTTCGTTGTCAAGCTGCTGCTCAAGGGCGACCGCGCGCTTGATCCGGCGGACTATGAGCGCGTGGGCGTGCTCGGCCGCGTCAGCAGCCCAATCCGGGAGGGCGGCACCGGCGAAATTATCTTCTCTCTGGGCGGAACCCGCCAAACCTGCGGCGCGCGCAGCGAAAGCGGCGAGGCCCTGCCCCAGGGCGTCGAGGTCATCGTGACGCGCTATGAGCACGGTATCGCTTACGTCCGCCGATGGGACGAAATGGCGAATGAGCAGGAACTAAAGACCAACTGAAGCCCGGCCGGAGCCGGTTTCAAGGGAGGAGTATTTCGCAAATGCCAAACGAAACTTTCGTCATCGCTGCAACCGCGGTGGCGGCCATATTGCTGCTGATGGCCGTGCTCGCCCGGCTGTATCGCAAGGCCGGACCACACGAGGCGCTGGTGGTGTATGGCTTTCGCGGCACGCGCGTCGTCAAGGGGCACGGCACAGTCATCCTGCCCATGGTCGAGAATTGCCGCGAGCTGTCGTTGGAGTTGATGTCCTTTGATGTTGCGCCGCAGCAGGATCTCTATACCAAGCAGGGCGTCGCGGTGACGGTCGAAGCCGTCTCGCAGATCAAAGTCAAATCCGATCCGGAATCGGTGCTGACCGCCGCGGAGCAGTTTCTGACCAAGAGCCCGGACGAACGCGATGCACTGATCCGCCTGGTGATGGAAGGGCATCTGCGCGGAATCATCGGACAACTGACGGTCGAGGAAATCGTCAAACAGCCCGAGATGGTCGCCGATCGGATGCGCTCCACCTGCGCCGACGACATGAACAAGATGGGCCTGGAAGTCATTTCTTTTACCATAAAGGAAGTCCGCGACAAGAATGAGTACATCACCAACATGGGTCGCCCCGACATAGCGCGGATTAAACGCGACGCCGACGTCGCCGCGGCGGAAGCTGACCGCGATACCGCCATCAAGCGCGCGCTGGCCACGCGCGAAGCGGCGGTCGCCAGAGCGCAGGCCGACCAGGAGCGCGTGGCGGCCGAGACCGCCTCACTGGCGAGGCAGGCCGAGGCGCAACGCGACCTCGAAGTGAAGAAGGCCGCTTACGGCGAGATGATCAAACGCCAGCAGGCGCAAACCGACAAGGCCTACGAGATCCAGAGCAACGTGATGCAGCAGCAGGTGGTCACCGAGGCGGTCAAGGTCCAGCAGGTCGAGAAGGAGCAGCAGGTAAAGGTGCAGGAGGCGGAGATCACGCGCCGCGAAAAAGAACTGATCGCCACCGTGCTGAAGCAGGCCGAGATCGAGCGCCAACGGATCCAGACGTTGGCAGAGGCGGAGCGAGCGAAGACCATGGTCGAAGCCGAAGGACGCGCCAGCGCCATTCGGGCCCAGGGCGACGCCGAAGCGGAGGTCATCTTCAAAAAGGGGGACGCCGAGGCCCGCGCGATGAATGTGAAGGCCGGCGCATACCAGGAGTACAACCAGGCGGCCGTGGTCGACAAGCTGATTACGGGCATGCCGGAGCTGGTAAGGGCGCTGGCCAGCCCGCTGTCCAAGATCGATCGCATCACCGTGGTCTCGACCGGCAACGGCGATTCCGCCGGGATGCATAAGATCACCGGCGACCTCACGCAGATGGCGGCGCAGGTGCCGGCCTTGTTCGAAGCGCTCTCTGGGATGCAGATGTCCGAACTGTTGTCGAAAATCAGAACGATTGGCGACAAGTCAAACCGCACCGACGGGTCGCCCCAGGATACCGACACGCCGAAGCTGCCGGGCGCCAGCGGCTGAGTTATACGGCGTGGTCTGATGGAAGCCTGCGGTAGCGCGGGCAAGGAGTTTTGTCATGGCATTGCTCGATCGGGTCGCAACGCTGGTTCGGGCCAACCTGAATGATTTGGTGGACAAGGCCGAGAACCCCGAAAAGATGCTGAAGCAGGTCATCCTGGACATGGACAACCAGTTCATGCAGGTGAAAACGCAGGTCGCCATCGCGCTGGCCGACCTGCACATCCTGGAGAAGAAAAAGAAGGAAAACGCCGATATGCGCGCGCAGTGGATGAACAAGGCGGAGCTGGCGGTCGAGAAAAAAGACGACGGGCTCGCACGCGCCGCGCTACAGCGCGCGCTCAGCTTCCAGCAACTTGCCGAGAATTTCGACCGGCAGATCGCGGACCAAGAGGCCCAGGTTGACGCGCTGAAGTCGGCGCTCAAGCGGCTGGAAGTCAAAATTTCAGAGGCGCGCGCCAAAGCGGATTTGCTGATCGTGCGGCATCGCCGCTCGCGCGCGGCGCGCCGCGCCTCAGAGGTGCATCAGGCTCCCAACGGCGAGCATCAGACCTTCGAACGGCTGCACAGCAGGGTGACGCGCGAGGAAGCGTTGGCCAAGGCCAACGGCGAGTTGCGCGGCGACGATCTCGAGGTGCGGCTGGACGCGCTGGAGCGTGAGCAAAAGATCGATTCGCTGCTACGGGAGATCAAGACAAAAAAGGGCATCGACGCCTAGTCCCAGGCGAAAAAACATCACGAGGGGAGCGAAGCGCTGTCCGTGATGGATCCTTCGTGTAGAAAACGGCCGCCTACCAGATGGCGCGCAGGACGCCGCCTCACTCGCTCGTCAGTTTCTACTAATCAGCGCGCCGAATAGCCGCCGTCCACGGTGACGATGCTGCCGGTTACGAAATTTGATGCGTCGGAGGCGAGGAACACGGCGGCGCCGGCGATTTCATCCGCAGTCCCGAAACGGCCCGCCGGTGTGCGCAGAATGATCTCGTCGTACAAGGCAGTGCTCTTTACCGGCGCCGTGAGGTCGGTGTCGATCCATCCGGGTAGCAGGGCGTTGACCTGGATGTTGTGCGGCGCCAGTTCAATCGCCATAACCTGGTCAGCTGCACCACCGCACCTTTGGACGCCGAGTAGCTGGGGATCTGGGGCGAGCCGAAGATCGCGTATTCGCTGGCCAGATTGATAATCTTGCCGCGCTTTCGGCTGACCATCGAACGCGCCGCGATCTTCGACAGCAAGAAGACCGAGGTCAGGTTGGTCTCGATCACTTTGTCCCAGGAGTTTTCGTCCGCTTCGAGCGCGCGTTTGACGATCGCCATCCCCGCGTTGTTGACCAGGATGTCGACCGGACCGAGCGTTCGTTCGACTTCCGCGATCGCAGGCTGCAGGTCGGCGCGTTTTCGCACGTCGAGCCGGAGCCCGAGAGCGGCGACGCCAAGGTTTTTCAGTTCTTCCACCACCGCACGATTGTTGTCCTCGTTGCGCGCCAGGATCGCGACCGACGCACCCGCCTGCGCCAGTCCAATCGCGATTCCACGCCCAATTCCGCGGTTGCCGCCGGTTATGGCAGCAACGCGTTCGCTCAGGTCAAACATCTTCGTAATTGCCAATTGCCTTCCTCAACCAAAACATGCGCAGAGCACCCTTGCGAGCGCCTCCGCCTGGCGTCTGAGGTCCTGAATCCGTACTCGCGATGCCTTCCGCGGTTTCTCGGACAGCCGGTCCGGAGCTTTGGTTTTTCCGCCAACATGCTAATATACGGCGCGTTTTCAGCTTGCCCGTTCGCAGGCGCCAGACTATCGCACTCAAGCGCCGCTCTGGTATGTTTTCCGGCGCGAATTGGACAAATCATTACGAGGGGATGTATCGGTGGTGACACAAGGCTCGAAGATTGGGAGCAAATCAATGCGGCTGCGCTGCGGCGCGGCCGCTTTTGAGGTGAGCTACTGATGGCAGGTACAAGCGGTAGCAGCAACACCGGGGGAGTCGGCAGATTCGTCATTACCTACCGGGCGCCGATTGGTATCCTCCTTATAGCCATAACGGCATTCATGGCCTATTGGGCAGCGCAAGCGCAGGTCGGAACCCAGTTCAACAATTTCTTCCCGGCCAATCATCCAGACACCAGGCTTTACCGCAAGTTCCAGAACCAGTATGGCGGCGCCCAGACCCTGGTCATACTGATGCGGCTCAAGAACGGAGACATCTTCAACACCAAGATGCTCCAGAAGATCCAGGACGTCACCTTCGACGCCAACGCGCTGCCGGGCGTGAATCATAACGAGATTTTTTCCCTGGCCTCACTGCGCAACGTGTACTCCGAGGCTCAACCCGGCGCGCTGATTTCGAAATGTTTCATGTACCCGTTCGTGCCGCAGACGCAGGCCGAAATAGACAAGCTCAAACGCCTGGTTGACTCCCATCGCGAGTCCATCACGCCCTTCGTCAACTATGACAACAAGGGCGCGGTCGTAACCGCCAGCTTCGTTGAGGACAAGCTCGACTACAAGGAGCTCTTCGACGGCATCCAGAACATCATCCACAAATACCAGGACGACAACACGGAATTTTTCGTGGCCGGGCTGCCGGTGGTGGCCGGATGGGGTTACCATTACCTGCCTCGCATCACCGTGATCTTCTTCCTGTCGATCGCTCTGATGCTGATAATCCTCTACCTCAGCCTCGGCCAGCGCAGCAGTTGGTGGGCGCCGATTCTGACCGGCTCGTTTTCAGCCATATGGGGCCTGGGGTTCATGGGCCTGATGGGCTACAACTTCGACCCCGTCATGCTGGTGATCCCATTCATCCTCACCGCGCGCGACTTAAGCCACGGCATTCAGTGGCAAGGACGGTACTATAACGAGCTCGACGCGCTGGACGACAAGATCCTGGCATGCATAACGACGACCAACGTGATGCTGCCGCCGGGCTTGCTTTCGATCCTGGCCGATATCGCGGGCATCATCTTTATATCGTTGGGCGGCATCCCGGTGCTTAAAGAGATCGGGTTTGGCGGAGCCATCTGGCTGGCCGGCAGCGTGACGATGGTGTTCGTCTTCCAACCGATTTTCATGAGCTATCTGCCACGTCCAACTATCAGGGAACGGCGCTGGTGGCAGAGCGAAGGACAGGCGGCGCGCCACACTCCGCTTCACACTTTCGGGCAGTGGGTGGTCAGAATACCGGTCACGCCCGGAGCGCTGCGCAGCGCTTTGCTGGTGGGCGGCGCCTTGTTCATCGTTTGGGGAATTTCGTCGGGCCAGCGGGCGCGAATCGGATATCAGCAGCCCGGAACTCCGCTTTACAAGCCCGACTCGAAGGTCAACCGGGACATGGCGGCAATCAGCCATTACCTGCCGACCGACGAGGGATGGGTGGTGCTCCAGACCCCGGATTATCCCACCGCCCAGTCCAGCATCGCCCCGAACGTGTTGCGGATGCTCGGCCAAATGCAGGATTACCTGCTCACGCGGGGCGACGTGCTGGGAGTCGTCAGTTTCGGTGCGGTGGGGATTGCGCCGATCAACCAGATGTTCCATAACGGCCATCCCAAGTATCGCAACATCCCCTCCTCCGTGAAGCTGGCGGGCGCGCTGTGGTACATGTTCCTGGGCGGGACGGCGCCGGGCGAAATCGAACGCTTCTTCGCTTACAGTCCCAAGATGACGAGCTCATGCATCCGGCTGTTCCTGGCGGATCACACCTATGACCGGCTGAACCGTGTCAGGCAACAACTGACGGACTTCGTCAACACGCACGTCAAGAACAACCCGGAACTCAGCGCGGTCAAGGTGCACTTCCTGGGCGGCGACTCCGGTCTGTACCT
>DATFSZ010000098.1:0-86675 GCA_035262365.1 Binataceae bacterium (SeqCode) | reverse complement strand
AACGCCTGGGACCATGAGCAGTACCCTCACCCGCTTGATCTGATGAACGCCGAACAAATCCGGTATTGGGCGCGTCGCAAAATCGAATTTGGAGCGCACAGCCGCTCTCATCCGTATCTTACCACTCTCACCGCGGAGCGGCTTGCGGAAGAAGTCGAAGGCAGCGCGCGCGATCTCGGCAGGATCCTGGGAGGCATTCCGCTTTCCTTTGCCTATCCGCATGGCGCCCACGATCAGCGGGTTCGTGACTGCGTGGCGCGCAGCTTCGCTTTGGCAATGAGTTGCGACGAGGGTTTGAACACCGCCGCGACCGACCCGTATCTGATGCGGCGTACGGTGGTCACGCCGGATATCAGCATGCTCGAGTTCGCCTGGCTCGTGAGGCTGGGGGAACCCGCGATGCATCATCTGCGCCGGCGCCTGCGCCTGCGCTCGCGCGCAGTCGCCGCGGCGCGTTGGTTGCGCAAACGGGCAGCATGATCCGTTAACTGGTTCGATGAGCGAGGCGGCCGTTGTAATCCGGGATTTGACCAAGACCTTCTTCCTTGGAAATGCGTTTTGGAGAATGCTGGCGAACCACGCCAGGGGCCAGACGGAGGTCTTAAGGGGAATCAGCCTCGAAGTCGGCAGGGGTGAAGCCCTGGCTTTGCTAGGTCCCAATGGCGCGGGCAAGACCACGTCATTGGAAATCATTTCGACCCTTTTGCTCCCTACCAGCGGACGCGTTACGGTCTGCGGTTACGATGTGGTGCGGCAAGCTGCACAGGTCAGACGGGTGGTTGGCTATTGCCCCTCCAATGCGGAGAATTTTTACCCGCGGCTGAGCGGGATTCAAAATCTAGAGTTCTTCGCGATGCTCAATAATTTGTCGCCGTTGCAGGCGCGCGACAAAATCCAAAAGGTCCTTGAGCTAATCGAAATGGACGAGGCGATCGGGGCTACTTTCCAAAGTTATTCGGAAGGCATGAAACAAAGGCTGGCCATCGCCCGGGCGCTCGTCACCGATCCCGAAGTTCTGCTGATGGACGAGCCGACCCGAAGCCTCGACCCTCTGCTGCAGGGAGAGATTCGCAGGTTCCTGCGAGACCTGGTTGTCGGGCAGCTCGGCAAGACCCTGGTGCTGGTCACTCACAGTCTGCAGGAAGCCGAACAGGTGTGCGGCCGGATTGCGATTCTGAATCATGGCCGGATCGTGAATATCGGAACGCCCGCGGAAATCCAGAAAACCTACGGAGGAATGGATTTGTCAGCCGCCTTTCAACGAGCAGTCGGAGCGCCGGCATGACGCTGACATGGAAAGCGTTGGCGTTCTTCAAACGCGATCTGACGAACGATTTGAGCTACAAATTTTCCTTCGCTTTTCAAATGGCGGACATCCTGGTTGGCGTTGGATGTTTCTACTTTCTGGCTCGGGTACTGGGGGAAGCGGCGTTCCGGAAATATGGGCCATTTCCCTTCATTTTGATCGGGATAGCGGTGAACGGCTACATGACCACCTACCTGATTTGCTTCGCGCAGACGATCCGCGGAAATCAGCCGCTCGGCACGCTCAAAATGGTTCTGGTCACTCCCACCTCCCCGGTTGCGTTCATTCTCTATTCCTCGCTGTACCCGGCAGTGCGCGCCGCGTTGGATATTACGCTCTACCTATTGCTTGGAGCGATAATCGGTCTGTCGTTGGTGCACGCGAATGTTCCCGCTATGCTCGTGCTCTTTCTGTTGTCCGTGGGCGCCTTTGGCAGTATCGGGATCCTTTCCGCAAGCTTTACGCTGATCTTCAAGAAGGGGGATCCGCTGCTGTGGCTGTTCACTGGTCTTTCCGGACTCCTGGGCGGAGCCTACTATCCAATTGAAGTACTGCCGCGATTGCTGCGCTATGCAGCGCAACTGTTGCCGATCACCCACGTTCTAATCGGGATGCGGGCTGCCCTGCTGGGCGGCGTTTCCATCGCGCAGTTACTCCCGCAAATCGGCACGCTCGGCCTGTTCGACCTGGTGGGGCTGCCGTTGAGCCTGTTTGCATTCTCGCGCGGCGTCCGATGGGTGAGAGCCGCGGGAACGACCAGCCACTTCTAAAAACCTCCAGGCCGATCTGGTTTGGTCCTCTGGGCAAGATCTCCAAAACAGTGCGCCCCCATCCATTTCAGCCGGTTCCCGCTAATCATTGCGCAGGCTCCGGTACCGCCCCGTCTGAATGTCATATTTCATTACCACGATCGAGTTGACCGAACCGGCTCCCGGTCTAACGATTCCCGATGGTCATACGGGTGTGGCGTGCGTTGTGCGGCGCAATCGAACACCGGTCGGTTTCTTTATGAAAGCCGGGAACCCGAATACGCAGTTCACAACCGAGACACTTGCCCGGATGATCGCCGAGAATGTGGACCGGCGATTGCTCGACGCCAACGGCGATTGCGCCGCGACCGTCGGCTCGGCGCTGCTGCCTTCCCTCACTGTTGCGGTTTGCACCCGGGATCGCAGGGCTGACCTGGGGCGCTCCCTCAACGCGCTGCTTCGTGTGCGGGCCTCAACGCCGCCCGGTTTAGAGCAGTTCGAAATCCTGGTGGTTGACAATGCTCCGTCCGATGGCGGCACCCAACGGCTGGTTTCCACGCTGCCCGGCGTGCGGTATGCGCGCGAACCCAAGCCGGGTCTGAATTTCGCGCGCAATCGCGCGCTGCGCGAATCGGCCGCCGAGATGCTGGCCTATATCGATGACGACGTCATAGTCGATGACGGCTGGCTGGATGGACTCCACGCAGCTTGGGCGGGGAATCGCGATGCCGCATTTTTCACCGGCCCCATTCTGCCGCAGGAGTTGGTGTCCGATGCGCAGGTGCTGTTCGAGGAGCGGGGCGGATTCAGCCACAACTTCGCCAAGACCCGCCTGAACCCCGAGGACAAAGTCCGGGATCGCTACTACTACGGTTTTGGCTGCAACATGGTGGTCAAGCGGCAGGCCGTGCTCGAAATTGGCGGGTTTGACGAGGCCCTGGACACCGGAAGACCCCTTCCAGGCGGCGGCGATTTGGATATTGGCTATCGATTGCTGCGGGCCGGCCATCCGCTCGTGTCGGATCCACGCCTGTTGGTTTTCCATCGGCATCGGCGTGAATATCGCGAGCTGCGCCGTCAGTTGTGGACCTGGGGACTGACTTTCATGACCTTCATGGCTAAGTGCCATCGCACCGACCCTTCGCAGCGCCCGCAATGCCGGCGTGAGATCCGCTATTGGTTCGGATTGATGTTGCTCGACCTGCTGCCTGCGGTCGTGGTGGGACGGCGCGGCCGGCGATGGGTCCCCGGCCTTACCCTGGCTGAAGTATCGGGTGGTATCCTTGGGTTGTGCAATCAGTACGGCCGGTCTCAGAGGCGTATCGAGCAGATTCGCCGACAGCATGCTCTGGAGGGCGCGGGGTGAGTGAGGGAGCGTTTTCTCGATTCGAGACGGCGCTCGTCTCGGTTGTCATTCCGTGCTGGAACCAGGCCCGCTTTTTGGGCGAAGCCGTCCAAAGCGTCCTTCACCAGACCTACCGTAACACTGAAATAGTTGTCGTCGATGACGGTTCGGACGATGAAACCTCCGGCGTGGCTCTCTCCTTTCCCGGCGTACACTGCGTGCGCCAGAACAACGCGGGATTGGCCGCGGCACGAAACGCGGGCTTGGGCGCAACCCGCGGCGAGTATGTGATTTTCCTCGATGCGGATGATCGGCTTTTGCCCCTTGCAGCCGAAGCGGGCGTCAACTGTCTCGCGCAGCATCCGCAATGCGCATTCGCCGCGGGCGACTACTGCGTTGTCGATGAGAATGGCTCGCCGCTTCCGGCAACCGGCTGGCCGCACAACCGCAGTGATTCCTATTCCGTGTTTCTGCGTGGGCAATCGATAACGATGGGTTCCACGGTCATCTACCGGCGCCGCATTTTCGACTCGGTATCGGCTTTCGACCCGTCTTTGAAAGCATGCGAGGACTACGATCTGTATCTTCGGATAACCCGCACCTACCCTGTCTGCTATCACGACACGGTGGTGGCGGAATATCGCCAGCACAACAGCAACATGTCCCACCGGCCCGATTTGATGTTGAAATCGGCTCTGACCGTTCTTCATGCTCAACGCAAATTCATAAACGGCAGGGCGGACTACGTCGAGGCTTACCGGGAAGGGCTCCGATTCTGGAAAGATACTTGCTATGGGCCTGAACTTCGCGGCGAACTCATTTCCCGACTGCGACAACGGCGGGCGGGCGCGGGGGCCATGCTGGTGGCCCTTCTCCGCTATCATCCTCGCGGGGTACTCGCGGGCCTTCATCGGCTGGTACTTGGAAAGCGGTTTACCAAGCCTGCGCTTGACCTGGAGAAGTGAAGCCGCGGTTTGAAAATGAGTAAACCGGTTTCGTCCGCGCCGCTCGACCTGCCGTCGAATGGCTCGACTGCGCGCAAGAATCGCCCGCGCAAGGTTCTTGATGGCAACATTCGTATCCTGATCGAACCCAGCGAGTACAGCCTCCTTAACGCAGGTGACGCGGCCATGATGCGGGTGGCGGTCGCGCGTCTGCGAAGCCTGTGGCCGAATGCCACGATAGAAGTGCTTACTAACGCGCCCGATCGGGTGCTCCGCTACTGCCCTTCGGCGTTGCCATTGCCGGCGGCCGGGCGAGACGCGTGGGTGGCGGACGGCTGCTTGATGCCCCAGTCGCTATATCGGCGCCTGCCGCAGTGGTTCAAGAACCCTTACGTCGTCTTCGAGCGCCGCCTCAAGCGCCGCTTTGCGGCGGGAGCCAGCCATGTGCTGCGGGCCAGGCTCCGACGCCATCGCGACGCCATGGACGACTTCAACCGGTTTTTTGAAGCGGCATCAAATGCCGACCTGGTGGTTGTGACGGGCATGGGGGGCATAACCGACGCGTTTGCGGACTACTGTTTCGACCTCCTTCAGTCGCTTGAATTGGCGCTTGTGAGCGGCGCGGCCGTGGTCATGGTCGGTCAGGGCTTTGGACCGATCAACGACCCCGCAATCCGCGCGAGGGCCGCAGCGGTTCTCGCGAAAATTGACTTCATCTCGCTGCGGGAAGGGCTGCATAGCCCTGCTTTGCTGCAAGCGCTGGGGTTCCCGGCAAGTCGCTTTATGGTCACCGGAGACGACGCGATCGAAGTTGCCTACGCGTCTCGCCAGGAGCGGCTGGGCGGCGGCTTGGGCATCAACCTGCGTTTCGCCGAGTACGCGCAGTTGCAGGCGCATCATGTGGATCGCATCGGTCCCATCCTGCAACAAGCGTCGCGAGACCTGGGCGCGCCCCTGGTTCCGGTGCCGGTGTCGCACATTTCCGGGGAAGCCGACGCTGAAACCATTGGCCGGCTTTTGCGGAAGCCGGAAGACCGCGCCGGCGCCGAGGAGATTGATGCGCCGCTCGATGTCATCGAGCGAATACGCCGCTGCCGCGTGGTTGTTACCGGAAGTTACCACGCCGGGGTTTTCACTCTCTCAATGGGAGTTCCGGTCATCGGCCTGGCGAGTTCCGAATACTATCGAGTGAAGTTTGCGGGCTTGGCTCATCAGTTCGGTTCGGGCTGTAAGGTGATAGATCTTGGCGATGCGGAGTTTCCCGCTCATTTGCAAGAAGCGATCGGGCGGTGCTGGGAGAGCGCCGACGAGTTTAGACCGGATCTTCTGGAAAAAGCATCGCGCCAGATTGAACTGGGCAGAACCGCATTTCAGCGTATATACGAAATCGCCAATCGTCGATGGCGGGCAGGATCACCGACGACTCCGATTCTCGAAGGAGTCCCGGCGCCCGCCGCTAATCATCCATCGTCATGACCAATTCACGGCGATCTCCTTCTGCCGCTGTTGAGAACGCTCTCCCCTTCACTCTCCGCGGTTAACCGCAGCTCAATACCAATCCGATGGCAATTGCATCGTCCGCCTCGCTGGCGCGAAAGCTTCTGCGCAGGTCTGACGTGAAGCGATGGAGCGACCTTGAGAATTTCGACCCTCTGTGGGCCGAGCGGGCCAAGGCGATGGCGCAATTGATCCCCCCGCAAGCTCGCGTAATCGAATTCGGAGCCGGGCGCCGTGAACTGGAGTCGAATCTCGACCGAGGCTGCTCGTATGTTGCCGCCGATTTGGTCGACCGCGGCCCGGGAACTATCGTTCTGGACCTCGAGGTGCGCCCCCTTCCGGACCTTTCAGCGTACAACTTCGACATAGCCGTATTCGGCGGAGTGCTCGAATATCTTTCCGATGTCGCGGGCGTGATCTCGTGGCTTGCTCACCAGGTGCCGGTCTGTCTCGCTTCATACGAATGTGCCGGATCGGCGCCTGGTTCTCTTCAACGTCTTCTGGAAATCTGGCGGCGTGCCTCCTACGGCTGGGTCAGCACATACACCGAGACGGAACTGAGGGACGTTTTTGCAACCGGCGGCTTCAGATGCTCGGCCAAGAACATCGCGAAAACCAGCGATGGCAATATCTCAATTTTCCGCTTTGATCGAATCGGAGCGCCGCCTTAGCGCTTGATAGCTCTGACGCCGACGATCACCGGAAAAGATTCGTCATGCACGTCAAGCTCCTTGGGGGACAACTCTTCTTGTGCCATGCCGAGAAGGAACGCTATCGCGGTAAGCATGTTGCCATATGGTCGAACCGACACGTTCTCGGCGCCGAAGCATCCGCCGAACAGCAGTGAGCAGGACGCAGCGGTGAAGCGCCAGCAGTCTGACGCGCCTGGCTCCCAAGCGATTTTCGAGATGCACGGCACCGTGACAAGCAAGACGCCGCCGGGTCTGAGGATCCGATGCGCGTGGACAACGGCAGCGCGCACGTCATAAATCAACTGGAGAGTCTGGGTCAGAACAAAACAATCAAAGCTATCCGATGCAATCGGGTCGGCAGCGCTGAGGTCGGCAAGTATGGTTGCGTGCGGATTGCCAGAGTCGCGATCGAGGATGTCCACCCGCTCGATTCCCGTGCCGTACCGATCGATATAAGTGGAGTCCTTGACTTCAAGCGCATGCCCCCGAATGTCGGTTCTGTGGCTCTCCAGGAAGTGTTCGATGTAGTAGCGATCGGCCGGATTGCCCCGGTCATAGCCCCAACAATCGCTGAGCGGCTTCATCCGGCGCATGGGACCCAACGGGGCCGGCCTCAACAAGCGGCGCAAAAACTTGATCGGACGACGGGTGGAAACCGAATCTAAAGCGCTCATCGGCCCTCTCTGTGAACCTGCCGATCCATACCTTGTTCGAGTTTCAGCCCGGGTCACATTGCGGCGCCGCCTAGGTAGGCCGCGAACGGTAAACACCGGCGAAGCCGGGCGGGCGCCATCCCTTATCCGCGCATGCGACGCACACCGAATATGAGCGGGGACGACCGTTGTCGCGCCCACTCAGGCTGACCATCACTTCGGTTGAAAAACTCTTTTCACAGGCCGCGCAGGTCGCAACCAGCGCCTTGTTTTCTTTCGCTTTTTCGCTGGGCATTGTCTATCCGGAGTTGATTGTGTAGCGCGCAACGAAGCGCGGCGCAATCAGGATCGGCCGCGCCGAGCAGAAAAAAAATGGCTTATCAGCTCGGCGCATTGTGCCTCCAGCAGCCCGGGGTAGATTTCCATCCGATGGTTAAGGCGGCCGTCCCGTCCGATGTCATAGATCGAGCCGGCCGCGCCCGCCTTGGGGTCGCGGGCGCCGAACTTGAGCCGTGCGATGCGCGCATTGACCATTGCACCGATGCACATCGTGCATGGTTCCAGGGTCACGTAGATGGTCGCGCCGGTCAGGCGATACGCGTTCAAGGCGGAGCCGGCCATGCGCAGCGCCAGCAACTCGGCGTGTGCGGTCGGATCGCTGAGGGCAATCGGGCGGTTGTGGGCGCGAGCGATGATACGGCCTTGCAGCACCACCACCGCGCCAACCGGAACCTCGCCCTCGGCCTGCGCGGTGCGCGCCTCGGCCAGCGCAGCTTCCATTAGAGCTATGTCTTGCGGGTTATCGAACGGCACAGGCAATATTTCCTTGGACGGACGCCTATATCGCGGCGCACGATTCGATCCTGGCATTCGTCGGCAAATAATTTAACGCGATGGCTGAATTGGGTGAAATCCTGCCCCGCGATCTGAAAGCGCGAATGGAGCAGGGCGACAGTCCGCTTATTCTTGACGTGCGGGAAGTGGAAGAAGTCGCACTGGCGCCTTTTCCGCGCGCCACGCATATTCCGATGGGGGAAATACCTTCCAGACTTGCGGAATTGGACCCCGAACAAGAGGTCGTGGTGGTTTGCCATCACGGGGTGCGCAGCGCCCATGTGGCGGGCTACCTGTCGAGCGTCGGGTTTGAACGGGTTTTTAACCTTACAGGTGGAATCGACGCCTGGTCGATTGGTGTCGATCCCACGGTCCCGCGCTATTAGCCAAGGTTGGTTCCGATGAACCTCGTAGCCGCCGCGGTGCAAATGAGTTCCGGTCCGGACAAGGAACGCAACCTGGCACTGGCCGAACGCCTCATCCGCGAAGCCGCCGCCCGCCGCGCCACCGTCGTGGTGCTGCCCGAGGTGTTCAACTGGCGTGGACGCCGAAACGAGCAGCAAGCGGCCGCAGAAGACCTCGACGGCATCACGATCAGTGCGATGGCGCGGCTGGCGCGTGAGTTACGCATTTTCCTGGTGGCCGGCTCGATTACGGAGCGCATTCCCGGCCAGACCAAGGCCTACAACACCTCGGTGCTTATCGGTCCCGACGCGTTCGTGATGGCGGTCTATCGGAAGATTCATCTGTTCGACGTCGAGATCACCGGCCGAGTCCAGACGCGCGAATCCGATGCCAAGGTCAGCGGCACCGAGGTCGTCTGCGTGCCCACGTCGGCGGCAATCTTCGGCCTGAGCGTTTGCTACGATTTGCGCTTTCCCGAACTGTATCGGAAACTCGCCGACCGCGGCGCCACGGTGGTTACCATCCCCAGCGCTTTTACTCATCACACCGGCGAGGCGCATTGGGAGATGCTGGTGCGGGCGCGTGCGATCGAAAACCAGGTCTTTGTGATTGCGCCTAACCAGTTCGGTCCCAATGTCCATGGGTTCCCCGACTACGGCAACTCGATGATCGCCGATCCCTGGGGGCGGGTGCTGGCGCGCGGCTCGGGCGATAGCGAAGAGGTGATCGTGGCGTCCCTGGACTTCGATGAACTGGAACGGGTGCGTCGCGAACTGCCCAGCCTGCAGCATCGCCGCATATCTTGACGGGACTTGCCGCAGTCTTGCAAAGGCGGGCTCCCATCGGGGCAAGGAATAACTCGATCGCGCGCTTGAAGACTGGACCAAAGCTGCTAGGATGCCTGCGAACGACGGCGGGCTGTTTGGGTGCGTGTGAGGTAAAGGCAGCCATACGCGATTGCGCCCGCTGCGGTGGGATGGTTTTTCAAACGGGTTAAGAGAGTCATGAACCGGATAATTCCGCTCTTCCCGCTGCCCAACCTGGTCCTCTTTCCGCACACAGATGTTCCCCTCCACATCTTCGAGCCGCGTTATCGGCAGATGATCGCGGACGTTGCGGAAGGCGAGAGGATCGTCGGCATGACGTTGCTAAAGGACGACTGGGAGCGCGATTATTACGCCAATCCCGACATCTACACCGTCGGCTGTGCGGGCAAAATTGACAAATTGGTTCAGATGCCCAATGGACGCTATAATCTTATTTTACAAGGATTGAGCGAATTCAAAGTAACCAGAGAGCTGCGTGATCGTCCTTACCGTCAGGCGGAAGTCGAGTGGTGCGGTGTACCGCCTGAGAGTTTGGCGATGAACGATCAGACTATGACCCATCTACGCGAGCTTTTGTTGTCGTACATAGGCGAACCGGCGAAGGCCGCCTGGCGCACCGTGGTTGAAGAGCGTGGCTTGCGCGGAGCGCAATTGGTCAATTTCCTTTGTTTTCATCTCGACTTGAGCCCGCTGGAAAAACAGACTCTGCTTGAGGCTCTGGATCAGCGCGCCACTTGCCTTTTGGACGTCCTCACCTTTAAGCTTGCAGAACGCAATGCTGGGCCGATGGGGCAGGGAGGTGGCGAGTCCGGTACCAGGCAATGATACGCAGTTCGCCCGAAGCTCAACGATTTTTAGCCAAAGGTTGAACAAACGGTTGACAGTAGCTGACCCGGACGGTATTAACAATTGACTAGGATTTGCTCCTGAATATATAAGGCTATCGTTCCCTATTTATCAGGGCTTAGATGGGAGGCTGACGGCCAGACTGAGGATGCGTCCCCCCCCTTCGCAACCCTCGGCCCCGGAGGCCTCCCTTCTAAGCCCTTGATTCGTTTGTTCCCATCGCTGGTTGCCCCTTCCCGTTACACTTGGCCAGAATTCGCTTCGCAAAATAGTGCGGGACATTTTTGATTCGCAGACTGCGAACGGATGCTTCCAAACTGGCCCCGCGCTGGCAAGACGCACCCTGACGCCGGATACACTTGTCGGACTCGGATATATTTGGTGTCGCTCTGCCATTACGGGCGAACGGATTGACGGCATGGCGCCTGGGAGCCGTCAAGAAGGATTCGCAAGGCGCCAAAGCCATCGGTAAGGCAGTATTAAATACTCCACGATCTGTGCTATTTATACAGGAACAGATCTTGCTTCTCTACCGCCCAATTCGCTGAAAGCGGCGGCCCGGTAATATGACTCAGGAAAATGGTGTATTAGGTTCGCTCTTCGTTCCCGAAATCATGACGCCTGCCCAGTTTTACGATGGAAGGCGCCAGGAAAACGACGAATTCACGCCGATCAAGCGGCTGATGATGGCAATTTTGGAGGACGCGTTGCGCTGCTTCCAGAACAATGCCGGAGCCTCCAGTGGCAGGCGGAGACGCCTGTTCCAGGAGGCCGAGGAATGGCTGTGCGGCAGCGGCGGCGAAGGACCCTTTTCATTCAACATGGTCTGCGAGGCGCTGGGCATTGAGCCAGAGTTTCTGCGCAAGGAGTTGCTCAGGTGGCGTGCCGAGCAGCAGGCCGGTGTGATTCGGCGCCCGCTCGCGCGGCGCTCGCCGGTGGTTCGTCCGCGTCGTATCAGCGCGCCCACCGTGCGCCGACGTAACCGTGTCGCGCATCAGGCCTGACAACAGGCAGACGGATTAGCCGGCGCGCCTAGGGCGTGCCGTTAACGGGGCAGGCTCATTCAGCCTGCCCCTTCTTTTTGGTGCGGTGCGAGTTTTGGGAAGCTGACACCTGGCCCGCAAACAGGCCTTCAGGCGGTCTGGAAGACGATCTTATCGCCGCGCTCGAACTTACGCGCGCGGCCTTCGAGGTAGGCGTGTTCTAGATGGGCCAGCGTTTCGAACGTAGCCGCCATCCATTGCGCAAACGGCCGTTCCTGGTCACCAAACACCTGGCGCGCTACCTCCCACGCGTTCATCGACTTGTGCTTGAGGAGGTCCAGCATTTCTTCCTCGCGGTAGCGATGGTGCTCGATTATCTGGTTGGCGCGATGGCGGTGGTCGTGGAACGTTCCACCGTGAGCCGGCAGCACCAGCTCGACGTCGAAGTTTTGCACCTTCATCTGTGAATTGATGAAGTCGCCCAGCGGATCTGGCGTGCTGTCGGGATAGATGCCGACGTGGGGGGTGATGCGGGGCAGCAAATGGTCGCCGACCACCATCACTTTGACGTCGCGCAGATAATAAACCGCGTGGCCCGGTGAATGGCCGGGCGTCCAAATCACTTCAAAGCGCCGATCCCCGACCTGGATTACGTCGCCGTCCTCGATGTACCGGTCGGGAATTTCGGTCGGAACGTAGGCGCCGTTGCTATAAAAGGCCGGCCTCATCCCTTCGTAGTTGGCGGGTGGAACTCCGTTGCGTTGGAAGAACAGCATCGCCTCCGGCGGACGCTGCGTCATCGTGGCCATGCTCAAGACGCGCGCCACCTTTTCCTGCTCCAGCTGATGCAGATACACCTGCGCGCCGCTACGCCGCTTGATTGCCGCGGAGGCGCCGAAATGGTCGGGATGATGATGGGTTCCGAACAGGACGTCGATGTCTTCGATGCGGATATTCAGCGTTGCCAGCGCCTCTTCCAGCGTCTGGATGCTGTCGGGAAGGTTCATCCCCGTGTCGATCAAGGCCCACTTACCATGGCAATCTACCAGCCAGACGTTGATTATGGTCGGGCGCGCCGGAAGCGGGAGGAAAATCTCGTAAATTCCGGGATGTACTTCTACGATTTTCGCACTCATCTTTTGGGGCCTCGTCAGGACGCTGGATCGGCCACGTGCCGCCTGACCCGCATCCGCCACGTCACCCGCGCTGTCCTCCCTTGGAGAGAAGCTTCGCGCCGCAGTGGTTTATGCCCGCCGCATTCCAGACACGGATGCCAACAGTCCCGTTCTCGATGCACAAAGCGGGGTATAAAACAGTTTTCCGTCCCGATCGTCGGGGAATCGCATCACCGGCCTCGCAAGCCATGTCATTCGTGCAATGACTCGGTGACCCTGAAGGTGCACTTTACCGTCACCTTCCACCTGGCGACCCGCTTGTCTGCAATCTCCGCCTCAACGTTGGTCACGCGAGCGGAATGGATCCCGGTGATCGTCACACTGGCGCGAGTGATCGCAAGTTGCACCGCATCTTCGATCGAGTTGGCCGAGATACCCGTTAAAACAATAGTCTTTTCAACCATACTCAACTGCTTTCGAGTGTGAATGCGGCTACAACCGGCCGCAGGTTGCGTCTTTCGCGAACCTCCGACAATCAGTTATCTACTGGTCACAATCAATCCTATGCCAGCCTGCGATGCAACACCATTGGGCGGCTGCCCGCTTATTGTAACGACCCCTTAACCCCGATTTTAAGGCAAAGTTCGCCTTTGCCGCCAGGCAAACCCGGTTCACCCATTGAACCGGCGAAGGTGTTAGCTAAGCTGTCGCCGATCGGAGTGGCATCGCGCCAGGTTCGCGGGCAACTCAAGGGAGATCCGAAATATGAATGCATACGAAATCAAAAATGAAGGCGGCACCGGCCGCTTGGCCCTGGTCGATAGGCCCAAGCCGGTCCCCGGACCCGGCGAGGTCCTGATTCGCGTTCGAGCCACGTCGCTCAACTACCGTGACTTGCTGACCGTCAGGGGCCGAATGGGCGGCGCTACCAAACCCGGCCTGATCCCGCTTTCCGACGGTGCTGGCGAAGTGGCCGAAGTTGGCGCAGGCGTTAGCCGGGTGCGGGTTGGCGACCGCGTCGCCGCCATCTTCAACCCGGCATGGATTTCCGGCAGGGCGAGGTCCGGGATGGCGGATTCGTCGCTGGGCGGGGGCACGACCGATGGAATGCTGCGCGAATATGCTTTGCTCCACGAAAGCGCAGTCGTGCATATGCCCGAGCATCTGTCCTTCGAAGAAGCGGCCACGCTGCCGTGCGCCGGAGTGACCGCGTGGAACGCATTGGTCCCGACCGGGCGCGTCGCGGCTGGCGATACGGTGGTGGTTCAGGGAACGGGCGGCGTTTCGATTTTTGGGCTTCAGTTTGCGCGCCTGTGCGGCGCGCGCGTGATCGCCACGACCGGCAGCGAAGGCAAGATGGCGCGCCTGCGCGAGCTGGGCGCCGACGAAGTGATCAACTACAAAACCACGCCGCAATGGGACCAGCGCGTGATGGAGCTGACCAGCGGGGAGGGCGCCAACCATATTCTTGACGTCGGCGGTGCCGGGACGCTGGCTCCCGCACTGCAGGCGATTGCAGCCGGCGGATTCATCACGGTGATAGGACTGCTCACCGGCGTGGGCGGCGAGATCAATCCGCTCGGAATCCTGTTCCGGGCCGCTCACGTGGTGGGTATCCGCGTCGGCTCGCGCGAGATGTTCGAGGATATGAATCGCGCCATCAGCGTCAATCGGATGCGTCCGGTAATCGATCGGGTGTTCCAGTTCGAAGAGGCTGCCGGCGCGCTGGACCATCTGGCCAGCGGCAAGCATTTCGGCAAGGTCTGCATCCGAGTTTGAACGCGGCAACCCCATGCCCCCGGCCCCCAGGCCGGGTTGGCTTGCATATCGGGAACGCCTACCATTGATGGTTATGCAGACAGCCGCGGAGGCGGACTATGCGTAAAGTTGGATTAATCGCAGCGGCGATTCTTGCAGCATCCTTTGGGTTGAGCGCGCCCGCGCAATCTCTGAGCATCACCGACTTGCTGTCCAAGGTCGAGGGGGATCAGGGCTTCAAGATCATCCATGTCTCGGATCTGGCCGCGATGATGGCGAAGCCCGCATCCAAGGTCATGGTGTACGACGCGAATCCGCCCGACGTGCGCGAAGACGAGGGCATCATCCCCGGCGCTCATCTTCTCCCATCCGCGGGTCATTATGACGTTGCCACGGAACTGCCGCCGGATAAGAACACCCCGCTGGTTTTTTACTGCCACAACACATATTGAATGGCCTCGCATGCGGCCGCTCGTCGGGCGGTCAAAAGCGGTTACAAAAACGTCAGCGTGATGGGCGACGGAATCACCGGCTGGAAAGAGGCCGGGCAAAAAGTCGCCACTGCTCCCGTTGAGTGATCGGCAGCGCCGTATCGAATCCTCTGCGCGTAATCGTCTTTGAGAATTGCGCCGAATTGTATTAGAAATTCAGCGCATCAACGGATCGATCCGGGCTGCGCGCGGCCGGGAGGAAAGCCATGAGTTATGACCTGCTGATCAGAAACGGTACCGTGGTTGATGGAACCGGCGCGCCGGCTTTCCGCGCCGATGTGGCGATAGCCCAGGGCAAGATTGCGGAGATCGGAAACATCGGCGGCGGCGCACGGCGCGTGATTGATGCTCGCGACTTGATCGTGGCGCCGGGATTCGTTGACCCGCATACTCATTACGACGCCCAAATCTGCTGGGATCCGCTGGTTACTTCCACTTCGTGGCACGGCGTGACCACGGTGATCATGGGCAACTGCGGCGTCGGGATCGCGCCCTGCAAGCCGGAGGTTCGCGAGGTCGCGGCCTGGGACCTGGTCAACGTGGAGGGGATTCCCTTCGACGCCCTGTCCAAGGGAATCAGCTGGGACTGGGTCGGCTTCGGTGACTTTATGGACGCCGCCGCCCGGCGCAAATGCGGCGTTAACCTGGGGTTTCTGGCGCCGCTGACGCCCTTCCGCCATTTCGTGATGGGTGAGGAATCCATGGATCGCGCGGCGAGGCCCGATGAACTGGCGCGGATCAGAAGCCTGCTGCATGACGCGATTGCGGCCGGCGCGTTCGGCTTCTCCACAACCACATTTTCCAACCATATCGGTTATCAGGCCCGTCCCCTGGCCTGCCGCCTGGCGAGCCACGACGAGCTGATGGCCTATGCGGGAGTGTTGAAGGAACTGGGCCGCGGCGCGATCGAAATAGCACTCACCAAGACCCTCGGAATCCTCACCGACGACGAATACCAACTGCTCGACGATCTGCTGACCGCGGCGCAGCGGCCGGTCACCTGGCTCCTGGTTTCGATTCGCGGCAAGGACGGCCACTTCGAAACGCTCAGGAAGGCCGAACCGCTGATCAAGCGCGGGGGTGTTCCGCAGGTCAGCGCCGTACCGATCATCGTTAGTATCGACCTGCGCGCTCCGGGGATTTTCGCCTCCATGGAGTCGTGGCGCGCCGCCTTCAACAAGACCCCTGAACAGCAGAAGAATATCTACGCGAGCCAGGAGTTTCGCGGCGCGTTCCGCGAGGAGCTCAAGAGCTTTAAACGATTCAAGGTTGACATGACACGGATCGCGGTCGACGAAGCGGGGCGGCAGGAGCTCAAGCCGCTGGAGGGGATGACCGTTGACCAGGTCGCGCGCCGGCGCGGCAAGGATCCCGTCGACACCTTCCTGGATATCGCGCTGGAGGATGACCTCGCAACCCGCTTTACGATGATACCGCTGGAAGAGGATCGGATTCACGAACTGATCGGGGACCCGCGTACGATTATCGGCCTCTCCGACGGAGGCGCCCACGTCAACTCCCATTGCGAGGCAGGCTATCCGACCTACCTGCTGGGTCATTGGGTGCGCGACAAGAAAACGCTCACGCTGGAGCATGCGGTAAAGCGCATCACTTCGGAACCCGCCGATCTGTTCGGAATCGTCGGCCGCGGCCGGCTGGCGCCTGCGATGGCCGCCGATGTGACGATTTTCGATTTCGACACGATCGGACCCGCGGGGCGGCAGAAGCTGGTTCGGGATCTGCCCGGCAGCGGCGAGCGCTTCATAGTTCCAGCCAACGGTATCGAATACACAATAGTCAACGGCGAGATGCTCTACGAGCACGGGCAGCATAGCGGCGCACTGCCCGGCAAAGTGCTTCGCTCGCAGCGCATCGGCTGACGGATACAAGCCGCCGCACAACGCTGCTTAACCCAATCTGGCGAAAGGAAATCCAAGTGGCACAGCGTCTAACATCCGCGGAAGTAATCGGCCTGTTCGAAAAGCTCAGCAACTGGGGAAGATGGGGCAAGGATGACGAGCGCGGCGCGCTGAATTTTATCACCGACGCCAAACGCGCCGCAGCCGCGGCTCTGGTCAAAACCGGCGAGACGGTCTCGATGTCGCTGCCGCTGGCGACAATCACTGCTAACGACAATCCGCAACCGGTGACTCACCTGATGATGCAGGCGGGGACCGACTCGCCGCGCCAATCGATGGCCGGGGTGGCCGACTATTTCGCGATCTCGCCCCATGGCTTCGCCACCACTCACCTCGACGCGCTCTGCCATATCTTTTGGCAGGGCAAGATGTACAACGGCTTTGATGCCGGCGAAGTCGGCTCTCACGGCGCCCGAAAATGCTCGATCGAAGTCGCCAGTGGAGGAGTGGTGAGCCGTGGCGTGCTGCTGGATATCGCGAAGGCAAAGGGTGTGGAATGGTTCGAGCCGGGCCATCATATCTTTCCCGAAGATCTGGAGGCCGCCGAAAAAGACCACGGCGTGCGGGTTGAAGAAGGCGATGTGCTGATGGTCCGAACCGGCCGCCCCAAGCGCCGGGCCTCCAAGGGCGGCTGGGAGCCGCCGAATCGAGGGTTGCTCGACATGGCCGGGCTGGATGCCACCTGCCTGCCGTGGATCCACGAGCGCCGGATTGCCATTCTGGGCTGCGACGGTACCAGTGACGTGATTCCCAGCGGCTACGATGATGTCGCGCTGCCGATCCACATTGGGACACTGGTCGTGATGGGAATCCACCTGATTGACAACGCCGACCTCGAGGCGCTGTCAAAACAATGTGCGAAGCTGCGCCGCTACGCGTTTCAGTTCGTAATGGCGCCGCTGCTGCTGAAGCGCGGCACCGCGTCCCCGGTGAATCCGCTGGCGGTGTTTTAACGAAGATCGCCGGCACCGAACGCCGGCGCTCCCATTCACTTTAGGCAATCACAACCCCAAGGGCGCCCTCTCCCTGACCAGGGAGAGGGTTGGAGGATTGGGGCTGAGCGCTGCTGGAAGTAGAATCGCCAGCACGAAAGAGGCATTGCCGGAAAATAAGATCGATCGCACTCGGGCTGATCTACAAATCCCCATCATCGCTCCCGCCGCCACCCCCTAAATCGTCTTCGCCCCCCAGGTCGCCGCCGCGTTCGAGTTCCTCGACCGCCTGATCGAATTCGGGACCACCGAATTCGTCTCCCATCTCCTTGCCCATTTTTCGCATCAGGCGGGCCACGCTCTTGGGATCGTTTTCGTCGATGTCGCCGAAATTGGAGGGGTCTCCCAACGCGTCGAGCCGGGATTCTTCGCTGCGCGGCATCGCAAAACGCGACATCAGGCGGCGCAGCTTGCGCGCCCCACAGTGCCTGCAGACCTCATCGACCTTTTCGCTCACTCTGAGGGTGAGGATACTGCTTCGTTTGCGGCACTTGCCGCACTCGTATTCATAGATCGGCATCGAAATGCCTCCTGTGACCGCGCGCCGATTCCAAAGCCATAAGATACGTCTAAATCTTTCCGCAGCGCCTTGGCATAAGGCAAGAGCGGATTGTACCGGATTTTAGCCAAAGAATGCCTTTTGTCGCCGCGGTTTGCTCCTTGCGCTAACCCTGCGGGCGCGGATGATAGCAGCGATAAAGGGCGTCCGACTTGGAGACGGATTTTTTGTCCAGGTGTGCCTGGATGCAGGCACGGGCCGACTCCTCGTCGGGGTTGTCTGCGACGCATTCGCTAACCTGGCGGAGCGGGATGCCCGAATCGGCCAGGCATTGCTGAAACTCGGGTTTTTGCAGCAGTTCGTTGAGCGTCGGATCGGGCGCCTTGTCGGCACTGCACGCGGTAGCCGCCGCCGCGGCTACCAGGAGAGCGAGCCTGAAGACTGCCAAAAAGTTTTGCAGACAAAACATCTTGTAGGAGCACATCTTGTAGGATCCCGTTGGTGGACATCCGGGACAAGCGTCGAATGGTTGTTGACTCAATTGCGGCTGATGTCCCTGTCCGCAGCCGCCATCGCCGGGCCCAGGAACAGGGCGCCTTCGTCGTCGCTAGTGAGCGGATTGGAGAACCGCGACACGTCCATGATCTGATCGAGGTGATCGCGGATTGCCTCAGCGGTCAGATCCTCTGGCGCTGTGGCGCGCCATCCCGGACTCAACGCGATTATCGTGCGGGCCACCGCGCCCCCTCCCACCGTCAATATCTCATGGTTCAGCTTGCATTCCTCCGACGCGAGGTAAAGCACCGCCGGCGAGACATACTCAGGTTTGGTTACATGGCCGCGGCTCGGATCCGACGGGGTCAGCGGCGCATTGGCCATCCGCGTGTAGCCGTACGGCGAGATCACGTTGGCGGCAATCCCATGGGGCGCGCCGGCCAAGGCCACCACGAAGGCCAGTCCGACGATCCCCGCTTTGGCCGAACCGTAGGCAGCAACGTTTTGATTGGCGCGCAGCCCGCCTACAGAAGTGGTGAAGATGAAGCGTCCGTAGCGCTTTTTCATCATTACTTCGAACGCGGCCTGCGAGACGAAAAACGAGCCTGCCTGATGCACTGCGACCAAAGCCGCGAAGTCCTCCGCGCTGTGCTCCAGGAACGGCTTCTTGCGGATGGCGCCGGCGTTGTTTACGACGATGTCGACCGTGCCGAACGCGTCCAGCGCGGTCTGCACGATGTTCCTGGCGCCCTGCGGCGACGCGATCGAGTCGCAGTTCGCGACTGCCGCGCCGCCCGCCGCCTTGATCTCCTCGACCACGCGGTTCGCCACCGAGGGATCGGCGCCGCTGCCGTCCAGTTCCGCGCCAACGTCGTTGACCACCACCTTGGCGCCCCGCTGCGCGAGAAGCATCGCATGCGATCGGCCCAGTCCGCGGCCCGCGCCGGTGACGATTGCAACTCGATTATCCAGACGAATTTGATTCGCCATCATGCCTCTCCTTTTTGCAGATCGGTCTTTCCAGTGCGAACAGTTTTCTGGCATTGGCGCTGGTCGCGATCGCAACCGCTTCGCGGCCGAGCCGCTTAATCGCGGCGATAGCCGCGACCGCTTCCGAAACCATCCAGGGCTCGGTTTGAAGGCTCGGAAACACCCGCTCGTACGGATGCGGGCCGTCGGTTTCCACGACCATTTGTTCCAGGGGCGCAAAGCGGGCAAGTTCGCGGTCGCGCTCGCGCCAGACTACCTCGGGCGTCAGGGAAACGAAAAAGCCCGCGTCAAGGATTGCGCGCGTGGTGGCTCGGTCGGACTTGTGCCAATGAAAAACGGCCCGGCGCACTCCGGCGCCGCGCACGATCTGCAGCGCTACGGCAGCGGTTTCGTGGGGAGCATGGAGAATGATCGCGAGATCGAGTTCGCATGCCAGCGACGCGGCGCGTTCCAGCAGTTCCCGCGCCAGCGCTTGGCGCTGTGCATTTGCAGCGCTCGGACCGTAGTACGGGATACCGACCTCGCCAACCGCGCAGATCGACGCTCGATGGCGGCGCAAGGTGTCGGCCATTGTCTCGATGTCGCTGCGATCGATCGATGGCAGTTCGGGATGAAGTCCGGCAGCTCCGTAAACCAGTCCCGGAAAATCAGAGACCAGCTTGAGTACCGCCAGATTGGAGTTCTGGTTGATGCCCGGAACGACTATTGCTTCGACCCCTCGCCGAGCGGAACCCTTGCAGACGGCCGCCCGATCGGTATAACGCGCCGAATCCAAATGGATGTGGGTGTCGATCATGTGTCCGGACCCCAGTGTGCCAAAATCAGCGATCCGGCGACAGCCGCACCGCGGGTGGGCGTGAGTGCAAAAAAGGCAATTGGATCGAAAATTTGCCCTTGGCATACTGACAAGTCGATGCGATTAATGCATTCGGGCGGTATTTGTGCGTGTCGAGATTGCGCGCCGGCCGCGGAGATTGCGCTTCGATGAACGAACTGCGCTCGATGTGGAGCAACACCAGGATGGTGGTGCTTAGCGCGATAGCGGCGGCGCTGTATGCGGCCGTGCTGGTTCCGTTCAAGGTAGTGCCGTTGATTCCCGGAGTGACCGAATTGCGGCCGGCCAACGCGATTCCGGTGGTCTGCTCTTTCATGTTCGGACCGGCGGCGGCGTGGGGTGCCGCCATCGGTAATATGATAGGCGACTTCTTCGGCGGCGTCGGGCCGGCGGACTTCTTCGGCTTCTTCGCCAACATTGTCTATGGATACGTGCCGTACAAAGTCTGGCAGGTGCTGGCCAAGGGTCAGGACCCGGTGATTCGTTCACCGGCGATCGCGGTGAAGTACGTGATCGCCTGCCTGCTGGCGAGCACGTTTTGCGCCGATATTGTCGGATGGGGAGAGAACCTGCTGGCGCTCAAGCCGTTCCTGATGATGGGCAACGCTATTGTGTTCAACGACATGCTGGCCGCGATGCTGCTTTCGCCGTTCCTGCTCGGCGCGATCTATCCGCGCGTAAAGGCGGGTCATCTGCTCTATGAAGACGTGATGCCCGAGAATCAAGGGTCGTCGCCGTGGACCGCGCCGGTCGGCCTTGTGATGCTCGTCGTGGGAGTGTTCGGCGCCTGGGTGACCGGCAACCTGATCTCCACCGGCTACTGGGCCCCGCATGCGTTACCTGCCGCGATGACCCAGCCGCCCTATGATCGGGCAATCGGTATCGTGGTCACGCCGCTGGTCGCGCTGGCAACATTGGGGTTGGGGCTGATGTGAAGAGCGCCCCGGAAAGCCAGGCAGGGTTTGAGCCGGGCGGGGCCGCGCCGCAATCGGCCAGCTCGGCAGTGACGCTGGAGGACGTCTCCTTTACCTATCGATCCGCACAGCGTCCCGCCCTGCTGAACGTTCATTTCAATCAGTGCGCCGGCGAAATGATCGGCGTGATGGGTGCGGCTGGGACTGGCAAGTCGAGCCTGGCCAGGTGCCTCAATGCGATCATCCCCGAGTTCGAGCACGGCCGCTTCCAGGGTGTGGTGAGAATACACGGCCGCGGCGTGGACGGAACGCGGGTCTGCGAAATGGCGCCCACGGTTGGAATGGTCTTCCAGGATTTCGAGGCGCAACTGTTCTCCACCAACGTGGCCCATGAAGTCGCGTTTGCGATGGAGCAGGTTGGGCTGGCACCCGTGGATATTCGGGCGCGGCTGGGGCCGGCGCTGGCCGCCGTGGGGCTTGCCGGTTTCGAAGATCGCGATCCAACCTCGCTCTCCGGCGGGGAAAAACAGCGGCTCGCGGTCGCCTCGGTGCTGGCCGCACAGCCCTCAGTGATTGTTCTGGACGAGCCCACCACCGATCTCGATCCAGAGGGCAGAGCCGAGGTTTTCGATCTAATCCGCAAGCTGCGCGATCGCGGGCTGAGCCTGGTGATTGTCGAGCACGAGACCGAGGAAATGCGCGAATGCGACCGGATCGTTGTTATGCGCAACGCGCAGATTGTTGCCGAGGGGCCGCCCGCACAGGTGCTGGCGGATACGCAGCTGTTAAACGAGTGCGGCATCCGTCCGCCGGGCCTCAACCTCGTCCTTGCCGCGTTGGGTATCCATTCGCATGCTCGCAGTGTTGACGAAGCCGAAGCAATCATACGCTCCTCGCTGCATTTGCCTGAGAATTTCGAGCCGAAGTTCGATCTGCCGCAGCCGGACGGACCAGATGCCGGATCGGCATCGACTGGCGTTTCAGCGCCCCTGGTCGAGGTCGGCAATCTGACCCACGTTTACGGCGGCGCGGTTAAGGCGCTGGACCAAATCAGCCTGACGATCAATCCGGGAGAGTTCGTCGCGATCATCGGACAGAACGGATCGGGCAAAACCACTTTGGCCAAGCACGTTGTCGGCCTGATCAAACCCACTGCTGGAGACGTGAGACTCGCTGGCCGCGCCCGCACGGGACTGCGTCCGGCAGAGGCCGCGGCGCTGGTTGGTTACGTGTTCCAAAATCCCGACCATCAGATCTTCGCCGCCACGGTTGGAGAAGAGGTGGCATTCGGACCGCGCAACTTCGGCCTGCCCGCCGCCGAAATCGAGCGGCGCTGCGAACGAGTACTCAAGGCCGTGGGTCTGGACGGGATGCGCGACAAGGATCCGTTCCTGCTGGGACGCGGCGAGCGCCAGCGCCTGGCTGTCGCCAGTATCCTGGTGCTGGAGCCGAAACTGCTGATCCTGGACGAACCGACCACCGGACTGGATTATCCGCAGCAGCGGCGCATGATGGGACTCATAAGCGAGCTTAACCGCGCCGGCACCGCGATCGTGATTATCACTCACACGCCGTGGTTGGTGGCCGAGTACGCGCGACGTGCGGTGTTGATGCGCAAGGGCCGCAAGCTGTTCGACGGCGCGGTGCGCGATTTGTTTGCCCGCGAAGACCTGCTCGGCAGCGCCGCCTTCAAGGTGCCTGAGGTTACCGCGTTGTCGCGCCGCTTCGGACTGGTGGCGCTGACCGCCGACGAACTGGCTGGCGCCATCCGGGGAATCCGCTGATGCCGATCTATTTGTACCTGGACCGCCGCACCTTCATCCATCGGCTCCATCCGACGGTGAAAATCCTATCCATCTTCGCAATCTTCTGGTCCGTCTATTGGGTCGATAGCCCCATCTCGCTGTTGCCGGTCGGAGTGCTCCTTCTGGCCGGCGCGCAGCTCACCCGGGCCTGGCCCAACTTCTACAGTCTGCGCTGGCTCTTTATCCTGGTGATTTTCGCCACCACGTTGACCTGGATTATCTTCTATCGGCAAGGCAAGCCGCTGTTCCGCGTGGGACCGCTGTACGTAAGCCGCGCGTCGCTGGAGTACGGCTTCGGCCGCGGCATCAAGCTGGCGGAGTTGCTGGCCACCTCGGTGCTGTTTCTGTCCACTACCAAGGTCGAAGAATTCGCCTTCGGCCTTTCCGAGATGGGAGTTCCATACCGCGTGGGCTTTGCGATAACCCTGTCCTTCCGCCTGGTGCCGCTCTTTATCGACTCGGCGCTAACTGTTGTGCAGGCGCAATCCCTTCGCGGCTACGACTTTGACAGCGGCAGTCTGATGACGAGGGTCAGGCGCTACGTGCCGGTGACGGTTCCCGTTTTCATGGGTGCGCTGCGCAAGGCCAACAATATGGCGATGGCCCTGGAGGCGCGCGGCTTCGGCTACAGCGCGCGTCCGACCAGCTATGTCCATTACGAGATGCGCCCGCTCGACATCGTGATGCTGATCGGGATGGGCCTCCTGGGCGCCGCCTACTTCCTGATCTATTACACCGGCTACGGCGCAATCGCCCGCCGTTGAATCACCGCCCCGGCTATGGACTCAAGCCGGCATAAGTTTTACAAGCATCCAATATGTTGTTTGTCATAATCGGCCACGATGGTCCCGACGGCGCGCGGCTGCGGCCGCAGGTGCGCCAGGCCCATCTGGACAACCTCCGCCCATTGGTCGAACAGGGCAAGGTGATGCTGGCCGGTCCTTTTACCGACGGCAGCGGCAGCCTCATCGTGATCGACGCGGAAGACGAAGCCCGCGCGCGGGAATTCGCCAATAGCGATCCCTATGTCATCCGGGGCGTGTTCGAAAGGGTCGAGGTCAGGCCGTTTCGCAAAGTCTTTCCCGAATAGATGGGAGTGCAGTCGAGAAGATGAGCGGCCCTTTTGCGAACCTGAAAGTAGTTGAAGTTGGCGAGCTGGCATCGGCGCCCTACGCGTCCAAGCTGCTCGCCGACCTCGGCGCCGACGTGGTCAAGGTTGAGCGGCCGGGCGTGGGCGACCGTGCGCGCAGGCGCGGACCATATCCCAAAAACGAACCTCATCCCGAAAAAAGCGGTTTGTTTTTGTATCTCAACACCAACAAGCTCGGGGTGACTCTGGACATCTTCAAGCCAGAGGGGATGGAGCTGTTGGAGCGGCTGGTCGCGGACGCCGACGTGCTGGTGCATAACGTTTCGCCGCCCGACATGGATCGGGTGGGCCTCAGCTTCGAGCGCTTTCGTAAACACAATCCCCGCCTGGTGATGACCTCGATCACGCCCTATGGTTTGACCGGCCCATATCGCGATCGCCTGGCGGAAGAGTTAACAATCTGGTCGCAGGGCGGGCTGACCTATCTCAACGGCGCCGGACCCGACACGCGTGAAATTCCCCCGCTCAAGGCCTTCGGCCAGCAGGCCGGATACCAGGGCGGAATCCACGGCGCCGTGGCAACGGTCGGTGCGATGATGGCACAGTTGCGTGACGGCGAAGGGCAGCACCTCGACGTTTCAGTGTACGAAGTCTGCGCCTCTCAGCTTGAGCTGACCTACGTCTACTGGCCCTACGGCCAGCGGGTTGCGTCGCGCCTGGGAGCTAAACCCGTCCAGCCCCTGGAGGCGCTTGAATGCAAGGACGGAATCATCTTCCTATGTTGCATCGAGGACCATCAATGGAAAGCCTTCGTCGAGCTGATGGGGCATCCGGCTTGGACCGACGAAGAGCTGTTCAAGAACCGCGGGCGGCGCACGGCGAACTGGGACGCGGGCCGTCTATTCGTGCAGGAATGGCTCAACGAACAAACAGTTCAGGATCTTTACCACAAGGCGCAGGCGAAGCGGATTCCATTCGCACCCGTATCCACGATGGGTGACCTGCTCAGCTCCGATCATCTGAAGGCGCGCGGATTTTTTGTCGAGATAGCGCACCCCCAGGCGGGAGCGCTCAAATATCCCGGCCCCTTGTTCCAGATGAGCCGCACGCCGTGGGAAATTCGCCGGCCGGCGCCCACTTTAGGCCAGCACAACCGAGAGGTTTACGTCGAGCGGCTCAAACTGTCAGACGCCGAACTGACCCAACTAAAACAGAAAGGGGTGATTTAGATGGCTGCACCTCCCCTGGCCGGTATCCGTGTCGCGGACTTCACCTGGGTGTGGGCTGGCCCATACTGCACCCTCCAGCTCGGATACATGGGCGCCGAGGTGATTCGGGTCGAAACCCGCACCCGCCTGTGCGTTACCAGGCACATGACGCCGATGGCCGACGGCAAGGCCGGGCCCAACCGATCCGGCTACTTCAACCAGTACAATCAGAACAAGAAATCCATTTCGATTAACCTGCGCTCCGCCGAAGGCCGCGCCGTGGCCAAGCGCCTGGCGCTGGCCAGCGACGTCGTGACCAACAACTTCGCGGCCGGTGTGATGGACCGGCTCGGGCTAGGTTACGAGGAACTGCGCAAGAGCAAGCCCGACATCATAATGATCACAATGTCCGGCTTCGGCGAGACCGGGCCCCTGCGCGAGTACGTGGCATATGGTCCGGCGCAGGTGCCGCTCTCGGGGCTGTCCGCGCTGACCGGGTATAAGGGTGGGCCGCCGCTCCACGTCGGGTTCAGCTATGGCGATCCGAACGGAGGTGTTCATGGTGCGTTCGCGGTTCTCGCCGCGCTCTATCATCGCGCGCGCACCGGAGAGGGGCAGTATATCGACCTGAGCCAATGGGAAACGTCAGTCGCGATGGTGGCCGAAGGCGTTCTCGAGTACCAGATGATGGGCGAGCAGGAGCCGGAGCGAATGGGCAATCGCGACCACTGGAATGCCCCCCACGGCGTGTTCCGAACCAAGGATATGGCAGAAAAGGTCGCAGGACGGTCAATTGACATGTGGGTCTCGATAGCGGTGGCGAGCGACGATCAATTCCGCCGGTTGGCCGCCGCAATCGGCCGTCCTGGAATGGGGAGCGACCCGCGCTACGCGACCTTCGCGGCGCGCAAACAAAACGAGGATGAACTGGAAGCCATCATCACGGATTGGACCTCCACTCGCTACGCCCGCGAAGTTGAAGAAATCCTGCAGGACGCCGGCGTCCCGGCGGCGATAGTATCGACCAACAAGGACCTGTTCGAGGATCCGCATCTCAACCATCGCGGTTTCTTCGTCGAACTGGAGCATCCTGAGGTTGGCGTACGCAAGCACACCGGACCACCGTGGCGGATGGATCGAACCCCGAATGGGGTCCAGCGGGCGGCGCCTGTTCTGGGCCAGGATACCGACGACGTCATGACGCGAGTCCTGGGATATACAGCCGAAGAGCTGGCGAAATTGCGCGAAGCGGGCGCTCTCAACTAGCCGGCGCTTTCGCATCGCCCGCGCTAGCCTTAGAATTGTAATGTGAACAGCCAACACGAAATATTCGCCGGCCGCCGGACCCGCTTCATGGCCGCGCTCGCGGGCGGCGTGGCGGTCATTCCCAGCGCGCCCATTTCGGTGCGCTCCAACGACGTTGAGTACGTCTATCGTCAGGATAACGACTTCTATTACCTGACCGGCTTCGCCGAACCGGAGGCAGTGGCAGTATTAGCCCCAGGCAACAAAGACGGCGAATATCTCCTGTTTGTACGCCCGCGCGATCGCGAGCGGGAGACCTGGACCGGCAAACGCGCCGGGGTCGAAGGCGCGGTGGCGGACTTCGGCGCCGACCGCTCCTACAAGATCGACGAACTCGACCAGGTGCTGCCCGAAATCCTCGCTCGCGTGGAAAACATCTACTACCCGCTGGGCAACAACGAACCGATGAACCAGCGGATGGTGGGATGGCTGCGGCAATGCCAGGCCATGCGCCCGCGCAGTGGGGCCGGCGCCAATTCGCTGCTCGATCCGCGCGAGATCCTCCATGAGATGCGGCTGTTCAAGCAGCCCGATGAGTTGGAGCTGATGCGCCGGGCGATCGCGATCTCCAACCTGGCCCATCAGCGGGCGATGCGCGAGGCGCGCGGCGGCAAGCGCGAATTTACAGTGGAGGCGGCCATCGACTACGCGTTTCGTTCCGAGGGCGCGGCCGGTCCCTCCTATCCGTCTATCGTGGCCAGCGGCCCCAACGCCACTATCCTGCATTACATCAACAACGACCGCGAGATGCGCAATGGCGAACTGCTGCTCATCGATGCCGGGTCCGAGTATGACTTTTACGCCTCCGACATCACCCGGACCTTTCCAATCGGCGCGCGCTTCAGTCCCGTGCAGCGCGACCTGTATCAACTGGTGCTCGATGCGCAGATCAAGGGAATTGAGATTGTAAAGCCCGGGATCAGCATCGACGACGTGCACGACGCGGCCCTGAGTGTCCTGGTCGACGGGATGCGCTCGCTCAAAATGCTTCAGGCCAGCGCCGAGGAGATCATCGCCAAAGGATTGTACCGCCGCTTCTATATGCATCGCACCAGCCATTGGTTGGGGATGGACGTGCATGATGTCGGGCATTACCGCAAGGAGGGCAAGCCGCGTCTGCTCGAGCCGAACATGGTGCTGACGTGCGAGCCCGGAATCTATATTGCGCCTGACGACGAGCAAGCGCCGGCGGAGATGCGCGGTATCGGCATTCGAATCGAGGATGACGTGTTGGTCACCGCGGACGGATACGAGGTGATGTCCGCGGCGGTGCCAAAGCAAATCCCCGACGTCGAAGCGCTCACCACAGCTTAAAGCCAAAAGTACTTCAGTGGGGTGGGCGTCCCTGCCCGCACTATCGAAGCGGTCACTTATCAATGGTGGGCAAGCAAGCTGCCCCTACGTACTCCAGGAGCCGAAGGTCATCATCCTGAACTCAAAATCAGGGCTTCCTCCGCTCTTCCACATTCAGTCGTGGTAGAGGGGAAGGGTGACTGATAACGCTTCAGCAGCTAACTGAGGTTTTCCGGGCTGAATCCAAGTTGCAGGACCTTACACGATTCTGCGCGCGCAAGTTTCCAACAAAAATTACCGATCCTGAGGAAATCCGCCATGCGCCCCAGCTCGGCCAAATGACAAATTTTCGGCCAGGTTTTGACGCTGGGTGGTATGATCAACTCATCCCCGCAACGCCTCCCCTCAGGAGTAATTTATGATCACAAGATTGATTTTTGTGCTCGCCGGAACTTTCCTTCTATCCGGCTGCTGCGAGGTGTTCGGCATTTGTACGTCTGTTAGCGTGCATACCTCAATCGCGCCGTCGTACCAGGTCGCTGAGCAAGGCAGCCAAAGCACTCGTGCCGAAACAGTGCCGGCGCAGCCGGCCAGGACCGTTGCCGCCTCGGAAACTCCCGCACAAATCTGTGCCGCGAGATGAAAGTTTGCACCCGGGGAGCGGCGCTGCCGGCGCCGCTCCCCGATGCTTCGCTTGTAAGGGATCTATTTCCGCCGTCTCCCGGCAACGAGCCGCGTCTCCTCTTCACTGTTTTGCGGGTTGGCATAGTTGGTCATGTCCATGATCTCCGCCAAGTGGTCGTGGATCGCTTCGGGCGTGAGTTCAGCCTTCGACTCGGCGCGCCATCCTTGTGCCAGCGCGATGATTGTTCGCGCTACTGTCCCGGCGCCACAGGCGAACATCTCATGATTCAGGGTGCATCGCTCGGATGAGAGGTAGACCACGATCGGTGAGATGAACCCAGGGCTCAGCTTCTCCATGTTGCGCTCAGCGACAACGCCCTCGGTCATGCGCGTGTATGCGTTGGGCAGAATCACGTTTGAGAAAATGTTGTAAGGAGCGCCGGTAAGCGCCATCACGAAAGCCAGTCCCATCACACCGGCCTTTGCCGCGCCGTATGCCACCACGTCTGCGCCGCCGCGCAATCCTCCTGAAGAGGATGTGAAGACCAGCCGCCCGTAGCGCTTTTCCTTCATGATCGGAAACGCGGCCTGCGAGACATAGAACGATCCGCTGAGGTGAACGGCCAGGTTGGAGGCGAAGTCTTCGGGCGTGTGATCCATGAACCTTTTATAAAGGATGATGCCGGCGTTGTTCACGACGATATCTACGGTGCCGAACGCGTCCACCGCCGCCTGCACGATTGCACGGCCGCCCTCCGGCGTCGCCACCGAATCGTAATTCGCAACCGCCTCGCCGCCTGCCGCCCGGATCTCATCGACCACACCGTCCGCCGCCGACCTGGCTGCACCGGTGCCGTCCATCCGTCCACCCAGGTCGTTAACTACGACCTTCGCTCCGCGCGCGGCCATCGCCAGCGCATGCGAGCGGCCCAATCCGGCGCCCGCGCCGGTGATGATCGCTACCCGGTTATCCAAACGGATTTCATTCGCCATGTTCGCCTTCCTCCGGTAGCGCCGGTCTAAGTGCCGGCGTTCTTTCGTCAATAAAGCACCCGGTCTCAGGCGTCTATTAGCCCACTTGCATTGCCGGTAAAAGCGCCGCGGGGAGATGCTTTGCGGCCTCGCGCCACGCGTGATAACAATTTTTCGCGAAGTTGACCCACGCGGCGGCGTGGCGATTTTTGTAAAGGAGACCAGGCATTCATGAAGACTACCGAACAACAGGTGCAGGAACTGCTGGACCGCGAGGCGATCAGGGATCTGCCCAAGCGCTATTGCCATTGTGTATGGACCGGCGACCTCGACGGAATCATCAGCCTGTTTACCGAAGACGGCTGCATGATCATGCAATCCTCGAAGGGTCCGCAGACCACTGCCGGGCGTGACAAGCTGCGCAAGACATTCGCCCGCGTGGTCGACGAATTGGGACCGCGGCCCTACATCCATAATCACGTGCTGCAGCTCAAGGACGCCGCTCACGCGACCGGCACCTGTTACGTCGAATTGCGCGACTCCAAAAATGATATGAAATGGCTCGGCACGGGCTTCTACAACGACGAGTATGTGAAAGTCGGCAATGACTGGAAATTCAAGTCGCGCGACGTAACTTTGGTCCGGATGGAGCGGGCGGTCGCTCCGCAGCGTTGATCCGGACGGCTCCATTCGGTTGTTTTTACATATCCCGCCGGCGGGCCGGACGCAGTCCGGAACGATGCGGCGCTGACGGGCCATGCTATAATCTGACCATCGGAAACCGGTACGCCGCTGACCCATGTCCACGCGCATCGAAGACTACGCCGTTATTGGAAACATGCGTACGGCCGCCCTGGCGGCAAAAAATGGATCCATCGATTGGTTGTGCGCTCCACGCTTCGATTCGGCTGCGTGTTTCGCCGCGCTGCTGGGCACCGTCCATAACGGACGCTGGCTGATTGCGCCACAGGGCGAGACGTATCGAGTAAGCCGCCGTTACCGCGACAACACCCTGATCCTGGAGACCGAGTTCGTCACCGACAGTGGCGCCGCGACATTGATCGATTTCATGCCCATTGCCCAGCGCCGCAATCAACTCGATGTCGTCAGGATTGTGAAAGGCACCCGTGGCTCGGTTGCGATGCACATGGAGGTCTTGTTCAGGTTTGACTACGGCCACGTCGTACCATGGGTAAGGCGGCGCCATCACGGGCTGAGCGCAATCGCCGGCCCCGACGCGGTTGCGTTGCGAATTCCAGTGCCCTTTTACAGCCGCGATTTCAAAACGATGGCCGAATTCACCGTCAAGGAAGGGCAGTCGCTGCCTTTTGTGATGACCTGGTATCCATCCAATGAGCCGCCGCCGCGCGCCAAACTTGCCCCGCGGATGCTTTCCGCGACGGAATCATGGTGGCGGGAGTGGTCGCAGCGCTATGCCTCCGGGGGCGAATGGGATACGGCGGTAAGACGTTCGCTGATAACGCTGAAAGCGCTTACCTATGCGCCGACCGGCGGAATTGTCGCCGCGGCCACGACCTCGCTGCCGGAAATGCCGGGCGGCCCGCGCAACTGGGATTACCGCTTTTGCTGGCTGCGCGATGCTACCTTCACCCTCTATGCGCTGCTTACTTGCGGCTACAAAGACGAGGCGCGGGCGTGGCGTGAATGGCTCTTGCGGGCGGTCGCCGGCGAGCCCCAGGAATTGCAAATCATGTACGGCATTTCAGGTGAGCGCCGCCTGTGGGAGCTCGAGGTTCCCTGGCTCGAAGGCTACGAACAAAGCCGCCCCGTGCGCTTGGGCAACGCCGCCCATGAGCAGTTGCAGCTCGACGTTTACGGCGAGGTGATGGACACGCTCTATGCCGCCCGCAAATTCGGGTTTCAGCATGACGAAGAGGCCTGGATGGTCCAGCAGGCGCTGATGCAGTTTTTGGAATCGGGGTGGGACCAGCCGGACAACGGCATCTGGGAAGTAAGAGGACCGCGGCGGCACTTTACTCATTCCAAGGTGATGGCATGGGTGGCGCTCGATCGCGCGGTGCGGATGGTGGAGCGGTTTGAGCCCGAAGGGCCGTTGGACCGATGGCGTGCGTTGCGCGCCAAAATCCACGATGACGTCTGCCGCCAGGGGTTCAATGCCGGCCGCAACGCATTCGTCCAGTATTACGGCGCCAACGAGTTGGACGCTTCGCTTTTAATGATTCCTCTAGTCGGGTTTCTGCCGGCCACCGATCCGCGAGTGGTTGGAACCGTTGCGGCGATTCAACGCGATTTGATGTCCGACGGGCTGGTTCGGCGCTATTCCACGCGTCCCGGCGTGGATGGTTTACCGGCAGGAGAAGGCGCCTTCCTTCCCTGCACGTTCTGGCTCGCGGATAATCTTGCGTTGTCCGGGCACTACGAAGAGGCCCGCGCAATTTTCCAACGCCTGCTCTCGACCTGCAACGACGTTGGTCTCCTGTCCGAAGAATACGATCCCGCCGCGCAGCGCCAACTGGGCAACTTTCCTCAAGCCCTTTCGCATGTGAGCCTGATCAACGCCGCGCACAATTTGACCCTGGCGCACTCGCCCGCGCGCCATCGGGCTGAAGTCTGAAGAGGCCTCACATTTCCAGCGCGCTTGCCGTGCCGACCACGACCTTTACCCCGTCGGCCTTCTCGCACCAGACCTCACAATCGGCCCTGGTCTTGTCACCTTCGGCGTGGCGATGGGAAATCACTGCGCGGGCCCGCAGGGTATCCTGCGCCCAAACCACGTTGACCAGGTTCACCGCCATCCTACCGCCACAAAAAAACCCCAGACCAAATCGGTGCGTAAGCATCTCCGCGATGAGGCAAACCGGCAACATGCCCTGCACGACGATATCGGGGAAACCGAGTTCGTGGGCCTTTTCGCGATCGTTGTGATAGTTGAGCGCGGGTCCGGAAAAGACCATACACATGGCTTCCGAGATAACGCGCTCGGGGCCTTCAATTGGCTCTCCGCTCTTTTGTCCGACTTCGAAGACGCGGCCCGCCGCCCGTTCACGATTTTTATCGATAACAGTCGCGCCGGTGCTGGGCTTGATCAGAAAGCTCTGATGCGCCCGGGCACGCGACACGAGCGCCCCGGCGGAATTGAAGGTCAGCGCCTCGTTCACGACATATTCGCGGTCGCGCTTGAGATAGCGGTCGACCACGGTGCATCTGGTCCGGACCGTTTCCCCCACGATCAGCGGACCGTAGGACTCCCATTCATGACGCGCGTGCAGGTTGCCGTAAATGTAAGGCAGGTACCACGCCTTGGTCCGATAGACCTCCGAATGCAGGATCAGGGCCGGCGCGATGGCGTCGCCTCGCGGCGAGCGGCCAGTGTACCACGGATGATTGTCGCCGGTGCCGGCGATAAAATTCTCGATCGCGTCTGAATCGAGAGTCCATAGCTTGCCGCCCATGTCGCGCCCAACGTAAACCTCATCCTTGCCGAAGGGATCCATATTTAACCCCCGTCTGAAGTTTCACAATGCGCGAGTCCGCCTTCGCAACTTAAACGGTCTCGGACACGTAGCGTAACAGGGTTCGAACTCCAAATCCGACGGCGCCCGGAGGCGATAGCGGAATTGCCTTGTTGGTGAATGCGACGCCCGAAAGGTCCAGGTGTGCCCACGACGGGCATTTCACGAATTCGTGCAAAAACAGCGCGCAAATGATCGTACCCGCGTTCCCGCTGGTGCCAACGTTGCGCAGGTCGGCGACATTGCTCTTCAATTCTTCGGCGTAATCCGTAACCAGCGGCAATTCCCAAAACGATTCTCCTGCCGCCGTGCCGGCGTCGCGGATTCGGCGCACCAGGGCCGGGTCATTGCCCAGTATCGCTGCGACGCGCGTTCCCAGCGCTGCGCGCACCGCGGCGGTCAGGGTGCCCGCGTCGATTACGCAGCGCGGCGAAGATTCGCATGCGTAGGCGATCGCGTCGGCCAACACCAGGCGGCCCTCCGCGTCGGTGTTTAGCACTTCGACCGTCTGGCCCGACCGGGTCCTCAGCACATCGCCGGGCTTGATTGCGTTGGAGCCAATCATGTTTTCCGTACAGGGCAGATAGGCGCGGACCTCGATCGGCGGCCGGAAGTAAGCGATCTGACTCATCACACCGAGCATCAACGCGGCGCCAGTCATGTCGCGCTTCTGTTCTTCCATCGCTGCCGGCCCCTTGAGGCTGAGGCCGCCCGAATCGAAAGTGATTCCCTTCCCGACCAACGCGACATGCCCGGATGAAGACTGCTGCGGACGATAGCGGAGTTCGATAAAGCGCGGCTCGCGGGGGCTGGCTTTCGCTACACCGAGCAGCGCTCCCATCTTGAGGCGTTCGATTCCCGCGCGGTCACTTACTTCGCATTCCAGACCGTTTTCTTCGGCCATCGCGCATGCCCGTTCGGCGAGGAATTGGGGCGTCGCGTCGTCAGCCGGCGTGTTGATCAGGTCGCGGGCGAAGTTGGTCGCTGCGGCCATCCGTCGTCCGTCTTCAACCGCGCGCTGCGCCGCGCCGCCATGGCTCACCAGCGACATCCGCAAAAGGGTTTCCGTCGTGCTCGCGGAACCTTTGTACTCTTTGAAGCGATACGCGCCGAGTTCGGCCCCTTCGGCTATAGCACTGATATACCGAACATCCAGTCCCCGCGCGTCTATCGCGACACTGCGCGCGCGCACAAGGTGCGCATTATGAACCGCAGCTTCGCCCAGCAGCCGCAGCGCTTGTGTCTGCGGGTCGCTGCCCAGCCCGAAGAGCAGAACATTGCGCGCGGCGATCGCGCCGTAGGCCGGCAAGACCATTTCCGCGCCGGCCCGTCCATCGAAGCCGCGCAGGGCGATTTCCCTGCCTGCCTCGCCTTTGAGCGCCTGGTCAAGTTTCTTGATGGCGTCGCAATCAAGCGCCCCCTGATTTACCCCGATCGCCAAAAGGTCAACCTTCGCGCTCTCGGGTGGACCCGGCTTGAGATCGAATTCAGCCAGGTTGGTCCTAGTCACGAGCGGCGTTCCTTGTGAGATAACTCAAAATAGTATCGCGTTCTTGATCGGTCAGGGGGGGCACCCGATACTGCTGCATCTTAGCCTCCATCATCTGCACCTGTATTTGCCACATTGCCGCAGAGAGCGATCCCGGAGGGTAGGTGCGATGGCACTCACCGCAGCGGCGGACATAAAGCTGAGCGGCCACGGTGTTTTGCTCGGGGAGCGGCCGATTGCATCCGGAGGCGGCCAGCACGATCAGTGTGGCGATTGCGGCAAGTCGCCTCGGTCCAGGCGGCAATCGTTTGAATGTTTGAGCCAATGCCAGCCGCTACTTCGTCAGGCAGCGTCGCGACGATCTCATGCCAGTGCTTCATCGCCGGGAGCGACTACTTGAATGAGGTTGACCTTGGCCGTTTCCAGCAGCCAATTGAGCGTCTCGATCTTGTAGGGCTTTTCGTAAAAGACGGTTCGCACACCGGTGTTCACCAGCACCTTCATGCATTGGATGCAGGGTGAATGGGTCACGTAGATGTCGGCACCGGCGATCGCGGCGCCGTTTTTTGCCGCCTGGGTGATTGCGTTGATCTCGGCGTGAATTGAACGATAACAGTTCGTTTCCAACTCTCCACCCGGAGCCCGCGACTCGTAAATCAGGCATCCCACCTCGGTGCAGTGCGGCACTCCGGCCGGTGCGCCGTTGTACCCGGTAGCAAGGATGTTCCGGTCGCGAACAATCACCGCTCCCACACTTGCGCGCGGGCACGTCGAACGTTCCGCCACCTGCCGGGTGATGGTCATGAAGTACTGGTCCCAGGTCGGCCGCTTCATCCGCTTACCACCAGGTATCGCCTGCGGCGGAGCCAGGTATCACAGGGACACCCAGTGCGGATGCTGCACCACCGGCGGATGATGAACCACGTCGTAGACCTGGCTGCCCGTGGGCGCTTCGGGCGGCGGGGCGAGAGAAATTGGAACCGGGCTGAACGTGATCACGAACAGGATGATCGTGAGCCAAGCGGCCACGCGGCGGCGTGAATCCAGGGGTGTTTCGGTGTCCATGGCGGCCGGATGGCCCAAGCCGAGAAAGACCAGGAGTACCGCCCACAAGAGCCATCCCGTCCAGTAGGACCAGCCCAAAATCCACGGAAAAACCACCATCAGCACGCAGCAGACCACGAATAGCCGCGAAATCGTTCGATGGCTCCGGCCGAACAGTGCATAGATGACGTGACCGCCATCAAGCTGTCCCACTGGAAGCAAATTTAGGGTCGTGACGAAAAGCCCGATCCACCCAGCGAAAGCGATCGGATGCAGGTTGATCGTTACGGCGTTAGGGTTGACGCCCAGGATCGCGCGCGCGAGTCCAAGAAAGAGCAGTGAATTTCCCAATTCTAATCCACCCGCGCCGTGCTCAAGCGGCAAGACCTCGGAGTAGTGCAGGCCGATTATAACCGCCGGCACTGCCAGCAGCATCCCGGCCCACGGTCCGGCTGCGCCGACGTCGAACATGATCCGGCGCGAGCGCGGTGCGGACTTCATCCTGATGAAGGCGCCAAAGGTCCCGATGATGAAGACCGAAGGCAGTGGCGCGGGAATAAAATAGGGCAGGGTTACGCTGACATTATTTCGGCGCGCCGTGATGTAATGGCCCAGTTCGTGCAGCAACAAAATCGCCATCAGCGGCACCGAGAACGTCAATCCCTGGAGCAGACCCGCGGGCCTCAGCAGCGGATGGTCAACGCCCGCCATGTACGCGCCCGCCATGGTCGTGGTCAGCAATGTCAGCGCAAACAACACGATGTTGGCGGTGGGTCTGCGCGGGGGAGCAAGCGTCACCTCCGGCTGATAGCTCGGTGGCGGCGGAATATATCGGGGGATTTCAGTTAGGACTGGAGAGGTTTCTTCGGTCATGGCTGCGCGCACACTCTAATTTCTGCACCTGGCCCTGCGTCGAAAGTTCGGGCCGCATCGCCCTCGCGAACCGCTATTTCCAGCATTTCAAAACTTCCGAACAGTGCAAGTGGGGCATTCTTCGGCACGTCCCCGTAGGTTTGGGAGACAACGAAAGGGACGCTGTTTCTGATCCTAACCAAAAGCGTTCTGGTTGGAAAGCAAGCTTGCAAATTCTCGATCGCGTTGCGCGTCAGATTGGTCACCAGGTTGCCATAGGTGTCCGCGTAGATCACCGAGCCAACCAGCTCGTCGTGATGCACCGCTGGCTCGGGTAGGTCAATTCGCTCGATGTCATTAATTAGAGGTCCCAGCCGCGTCAGGCTGACTCCATTGCATAGGTGGGCGGCGGCCGGGGCAAATACGTCACGGCCGTGAAAGGTTGAACTTTGATGTGCAAGGAAATACCGTTTCGTTCGCAATTCCACGGCGCGTTTCAATCCGGCCTGCTCGACGGCCATCCAAAGTAGACCGTTGTCCGGTCCCACCAGACGCGCTCCATGGTGGGTCTCCACCGCGATCGCCCGCCGTCGCGTACCCACCCCTGGATCCACAACGGCGACAAAGACGGTAGTAGCGGGAAAGAACCGCCAGCTTTCGCGCAATGCAAGTGCTCCCGCCGCCACATTCTGGGGCCCAATACCGTGGGTGATATCGATGATCGGGATTCCAGGCGCGATAGAGGCAATAACGCCACGCATCACCCCGGCATAATGGTCCCGATAGCCAAAATCGCTAAGCAGCGCGATCGGCCCTTTGCGTCCAGACAGGTCCGCCATAAAAACACGCAAGCCAAAAATCGATGCCAAGGTCAACAATCCAAGGCCCTAGAAATCCCAAGATTTGACACTAAAGAGCGGTCTCCCTAGACTCCAAACCCAGAGCGGGCGTAATTCAGCGGTAGAATGCCAGCTTCCCAAGCTGGACGTCACGGGTTCAACCCCCGTCGCCCGCTCCATGGTGGTGGCGGACGTTGGAAACACTCGGCAATTAAGTCGATTTTTTGCTTGCCCTTTTTTGCTTGGTTGTTACTGGTCATCGGTCTTCTATCCGATTGGCGCGAACATCTGGCGGTGGCCTTTTTTCACCTCTCGCCTTGTTGGTTAGTTCTTCGAGCTTTTGCAATCGCAGGGGCCGGTCTTGTTGGACCTTCGGCCTTGGCTGGATGATTTGACTTTGGCCGTTTGCGTGGCGTAAAGCGTCGCACAGGTCAATGGTGAGGCTTGTGCCGTCTGTCACGCTGCGTTGTGGTGTGGACGTGCAGACGGTGGTCAGCCCTTGCCGGCGTGTTTGGAGGTTTAGATGAGCCGGTTGCTGGAAGGCTTGGCGCCCTACTTTTATCAGGTCGCATATGTGATTCCTGATATGGCCAAAGCTCAGGAATGGTACCGGCGCGTATTTGGCGTCAGGCACTTCGGGACGCTGGAAGCGGAGATGGGCACCGCTGACGCGCCGTTTTTCTTTCGCGGAAAGCCGGCTCGCGCGTCGATTACGCTGGCGCTGGGCGACATGAACGGAACTGAAATCGAGCTGATCCAACCGCGCAGCGAGAACAGTTTGTGGGCGGAGCATCTCAAAACCGCCGGCCCCGGACTCCATCACGTTTGCTTCATGGTGCCGGAGTTTGAGCCGGCGCTGAACCTTTTCCAACTAGAGGGCTTCGACCCGGTCATCCGGGGGTCGAATCGCAATGGCGAGCTCCACGTCGAGTTCGCCTATTTCGACTGCCGGGCCCAGGGTGCTTCGTATGTTGAGCTGATCTGGGCCAACGAAGTGGGACGGGCCTTCATGCGCGAACTGCGGATGGGCAAGCAAACTTGAAATTCGACTGCTAAACCATCGACCGCTTCGCACCCGGACAGGCGCGTCAAGATCTGAAGATATCGGAGGTTTGTATGGCGGGTTCGCTCAAAGATCAGTCATGCATCGTCGGAATCGGCGAGAGCAAGTACAGCCGCGGAACTCCTTTCAGCGACCTCGAGTTGGGTTTGCAGGCCTCGACGGCGGCGATCGAGGACGCCGGGCTCAAGCCGCGCGATATCGATGCGATCGTCATCCCGGGCGGCTTCGGCACGACCGCTGGAGACTACGCGGCCTGTTTCGGTATCGAGGATCTGCGATTTACCGCGTCGCTTGAGGAAATGGGCGGCGCGATGACGGTGTGCGCGGTTGAAACCGCGGCAATGGCTTTGGTCTCCGGCGTCGCCAACTACGTGCTGATTCCATTTGTCGCCCGCTGGTATTCCGGAATGAAGGCGCGGGAAGGCACTGCCAACGAGGCCAGCCGAATCCCGGCGGCGATAGCGGTGCGCGATTTCTACATGCCCTACGGAATGGGGGCGCCGCCGCAGTATTATTCGTGGATGTGTCAGCGGCATATGCTCGAATTCGGTACCACCCATGAACATCTGGGGACGATCGCGGTGACGATGCGCCGCCACGCCCAGCTCCATCCAAATGCCGTCATGCGCGACCGCCCGATGTCGCTCGACGACTACATGAACTCACGCTGGGTGACCTACCCGTATCATCTGCTGGACTGCTGCCTCGAGACCGATGGCGGCGCCGCCGTGGTGGTGACCACGCCGGAGCGCGCGCGCGATCTCAAATCGCGGCCGGTTTACATTGCGGGAATCGCCAGCGGTCATCCCTACCCGGCGCACGAAATTCCCAACCGCAAGGACATGTTCACAATCGGTCTGACCCATGCCGCGCCGCGCGCGTTCGCAATGGCAGGTGCGACGGCCAAGGACCTGGACTTTGCGGAAATCTACGATTGCTTCACCTTTCAGACCCTCCAGCAGATCGAAGAGATAGGGCTGTGCAAGCGCGGCGAAGGTGGCCCCTTCGTCATGGGAGGGCGGATCGAAGTCGGCGGCGAAGTGCCGATCAACACGCACGGCGGGTTGTTGTCCCAGGCCCACGTTTGCGCAATGAACCATATCGTCGAAGCGGTCTGCCAGCTGCGCCATGACGCCGACCTGCGCCAGGTGAAGGACGCCGAGCTGGGCGCTGTCTGCGCCTGGGGCGGTCATGGCCATGGATCGATCGCGGTGCTCAGGAGGTAGCCAATGGCATCGCCAGCAAGCGTCTACGAGAAGCCCTTGCCGCTGATGCGGGGCTACACCAAGGAGTTCTACGATTTCTGCAAGAACCGGGAATTGCGCTTTCAGCGCTGCACCAAATGCGGCGCCTGGCGTCATACGCCGCGTCCGATGTGCGGCGATTGCCAATCGCTGGAATGGAAATGGGAAAAGGTTGGCGGCAAAGGTAAGGTTTACACCTGGACCGTGACGTTTCAGCCGCTGTACAAACAGTTCAAGGATGACGTGCCGTACGCGGGCGTGATCGTGGAACTCGAAGAAGGTCCCAGAATGGTGAGCTGGGTAACCGGGGTTGACCCGATGCAGTTGAAGCTCAACATGCCGGTCGAAGTATGGTTTGATGATGTCACGCCGGAGGTGACCATTCCCAAGTTCAGGCCGGTCAAGTCCTGACGCCCCAAGCCGAACCCTAAAGGGGCGCGCGTTTCCCTTCGGATGGAGTGAGCATTAGGAATTCATGCGTTGTCCCATCTGCAAGAAACCGGCGGATAACTCGGTGGCCAACCGGTTCCGGCCGTTTTGTTCCGAGCGCTGTCAACTAACCGACCTTGGGACATGGGCGGGCGAGGGTTACCGCGTGCCAGGCACCAAGGTCCCCGACCGCGGCCATCCCGACGACCGCAGAAAAAAGTTGCTCAACTGAATCCTGGGGCTGCGGCCAGACGCTTGATAGATCGCGAGGACCAATCGATCGAGGAGGTGGAGAGGAATGGCGGGCGATGAGCGCCCGACCAGGGGCGATCCGGTCGTCCATACCAGCGCGGTACTGGGAGACGACGTCGAACTGGACGACGGGGTTGAAATCGGACCGTTTTGCTTCCTGGACGGGCGGGTGCGGGTCGGCGCCGGAACACGCCTGCTGAGCCATGTCACGATTCTCGGCGATACCGAGGTTGGCCGCGACAACGTGCTTCATCCCAACGTCGTCATCGGCGACGAGCCCCAGGACATCAGCTATACCGGCGCTCCGCGTGCGGTGAGAATCGGGGACCGTAACATTCTCCGCGAAGGCGTCACGATACATCGGGGAAGCGAACACGGCGAAGTTACGATCGTCGGCAACGAAAACTATTTCATGCAAAACTCGCATGCCGCCCATGACTGCCGAATTGGGAACTCCACCATTATCGCGGGCGGCGCACTTTTGGCGGGTTGGGTGGAGGTAGGCGACCGCGCGCTGGTGTCCGGCAACTGCGTAGTCCATCAGTTCGTGCGCATCGGACGCCTGGCGCTGATGCGCGGGCTAAGCCGCACCAGCCGCGACATTCCGCCCTTTTGCATTGCGGACGGGACGCACACGGTGCACGGCGTCAACGTGCGCGGATTGCAACGCGCCGGCTGGAGCGCTGGTCAGATCCGTGAAGTGCGCAAAGCCTTCCGGGTCCTGTTCATGGGTGGGCGCAATCTTAAAGTGGCACTTGAGGATCTGCGGGCGCAGGGTCCGCTTGCGCCTGAGGTCGAAGAACTGGTCGAATTCATAAATGCTTCTCGCCGAGGGGTTGCCTTCGGGCCGAGGCGTTCCAGTGCCGATCCTGGCGAATAACGGCCGCTGCCAATCAAGCAAGTGTAAGCCGCACCAGAACGCCGAAGTGGTCGGATGCCCACAGCCATTGACCGGCGGGCTCTGGTGACGGCTGGTCGAGAAACAAGCGCACATTTTCGATTTTGAAGCTCCGGCTGCGGCCGGGTCGGAAGAATACATAATCGATACGCTGGTTGGGGCTCGCCTGCGGTGCCTCGAGATCGAGGTCGTTGCGGTCGTTGGTGTATCCGGGATCGGCGCCGGCGGCAGAGTGAACGTCGATAAAGCCGCTTTCGGTGAGCGTCCGGATGGTGTCGGAGTCGGGAACATCGTTGAAATCGCCGCCAATCAGGATCGGGTTGGCGGGCCGGCTGGTGCTCTCCACCCACTCAACCAGTTGGCGCGCTTGGCGCACCCTGATCGCGACACTTTCTGATTGTTCGTTGCGGTCAGTCAGATGCGTGCCGTAGGCATCCAGCTCGAATCCGGGAGCCACCAGATAGCGGATATGCATCGCGACCCGGTCGTCGGGCAGCCGGTATTCCTGGCTTCCAACCGACGCGCTGATTCTGACCTGCGAGGAATATTTAATCATGCCGGCGTCGTGTGAGGTTCGTTCATAGCGGCTCATCAGGGCGATACCTTCGTCGAACTTCCATTCATCTTCTCCGAGCCCGTCGGCCGGGGTGTAATGCAACTGGTAAAGCGCCCCGTTGCAGCGCTGGTTGACGAGCTCGCACAGCCTGACGCCGATGTCACCGCAAGGTTTTGAGCGCACGATCTCCTGTAACGCGACGACCCCGGGACGTTCGGCGGCGATTGCGGCGGCAGTGATTTCAAGGCGCCGATCCAGATGGCGGAACGTGGGCAGGTCTGCAAACAGGTTGAAGGTCAGAAAGGAGCAATCCGCGGCCGGTTCACCCATATTCCTCTGTGTGCGATCCCCGGCGCGGACAGTCAAGGCCGGGCGTCTCGATTCGGGCCCGGCAAACTCCAAGCTGAGCCATGCCGGGGCTTCCTTGCGACGGGTGGGAGGCTGCGGTAGACATTATGATCGATGCGAATAAAACCACGGTTCCTGATCGGTGCAGGGCTGATTATTGCGGCGATCATCTACCTGATTGTCCTCGGCATCCGGAGCACCTCGGAATATTACCTGACGGTCGACGAAGCCGTGGCGCGCCAAACTGGCCTGATGGGACAGGCGGTTCGGGTCGCCGGCCGGGTCAAAGCCGGGAGTATAAGGTGGGACCCCGCGGCACTGGCGCTTAGCTTTGCCATCGCGCCGCTTCCGCCCCAGGACGGCGCCAAAATTGAGCCCATAAGCGTTCATCCGCCGCAGGAGATACAGGTGGTCTGCAAGGGACAGCCTAAGCCCGATATGTTTGCCGCTGGACGCGATGTGATTGTGGAAGGTCATCTGACCGCGCACAACTTCGTGACCGCCGACCAGGTGATGACAAGTTGCCCATCGAAGTATCGGGCCAAGAAAACAGGCTGACTTTACATGACATTGATCGGACAACTGGCGCTGGCGCTTGCCCTGGTTCTAGCTCTCTATTCGATTGCCGCCAATATCTACGGCATGCGCCGGAGGCGCACCGACGTGCTGATCAGCGCCCGCCATGCGCTGTGGGCGATGGCCGCGATGGTGGCGCTCGCGGCGTGCGCGCTATGGAGCGGGCTGCTCAGAAGCGACTTCTCCCTGGAATACGTGGCGAGTTATTCAAGCACCACGCTTCCGACGATTTACAAGATCACAGCGCTGTGGGGCGGGCAGCAGGGCTCGCTCCTGCTGTGGACCTTGCTGCTTTCGCTGTTCACCGCGATCGTGGCGTTTCAGACGCGCGATCGAAACGCGGAGATCGCGCCCTACGTGCTGATCGTGATGGCGGGTGTGGCGGTGTTTTTTCTGGGGATGCTGAATCTGGTGACGCGTCCCTTCGACGCGATGATGCCGGCGCCGGCGCAGGGCACCGACCTCAACCCGCTGCTCCAGAACTATTGGATGGCGATCCATCCGCCGTCACTCTACACCGGCTACGTCAGTACCACGGTGCCCTTCGCATTTGGTTGCGCGGCGCTGCTCAGCGGCCGGCTTGACGACGGATGGATTCGGAGCACGCGGCGCTGGGCGCTGTTCTCGTGGTTTTTTCTGACCCTGGGCAACATGTTCGGCGCGCGGTGGGCCTATGAGGTGCTGGGCTGGGGCGGCTATTGGGCGTGGGACCCGGTGGAAAATGCGGCCTTCATGCCCTGGCTGGTGATGACCGCCTACCTGCATTCGGTGATGGTGCAGGAGCGCAAGGACATGCTCAAAGTATGGAACCTGGCGCTTATCGGTCTGGCTTTCGCGCTGACTTTGTTCGGGACCTTCATTACCCGCAGCGGCGTTATCTCCTCGGTCCATTCTTTCACCCAATCCGGGCTGGGTCCTTATTTCCTTACCTTCCTCTTGACCGTGGTCGTTGGCTATAGCGGCTTGCTGCTCAGCCGGCTCCGGGAACTGCGCAGCCCGGCCGAACTGGAATCATATCTGTCGCGCGAGGCGGCGTTTCTGTTCAACAACCTGATCCTGGTTGGAATCGCATTCGCGGTTTTCTGGGGCACAATTTTTCCAGTGATTTCGGAAGCCGTCCGCGGCGTCAAGATCACCGTTGGGCCGCCGTTCTTTAACAAGGTGAACGGCCCGTTGGCCCTGGCGCTGATCTTTCTGATGGGTGTGGGACCGCTGATTGCGTGGCGGCGGGCGTCGCGCAAAAACCTGGTGCAAAATTTTGCCGCGCCCGCGGTGACCGGAATCCTGACCGGCCTGCTCGCGTTCGCCGGCGGTGTTCATCAATGGTACGTCCTGACCGGATTGTCGCTGGCCGCCTTTGTGTTGGGCACAGTCGTGGTCGAGTTCGAACGCGGAGTGTTGGCGCGCGGACGCATGGTGCATGAGAAGCCGCCCCGCGCGCTGGTAAACCTGGTCGCCAAGAACAATCGCCGCTACGGCGGCTATATCGTCCATATCGGCGTGGTCTTCGCGTTCGTCGCGATCATCGGCTCCTCCTTTTTCAAGACCGAAATCAAACGCAGCGTCAGGGAGGGACAGTCCTTCGACGTCGGTCCTTACCGCTTGGTTTATCTCGGCCTTTCTCCCCTGGACACGCCTCACCTCGAGAACCTGAGCGCCCGGCTGAGCGTGATGCGCAAGGGCAGGATGGTCGAGGTCCTCGAACCCGCCAAGCTCCTGTACAAGCGCCAACAGCAACCCGCGACCAAAGTGGCGATTCGCTCAACGCTTGCCGCGGACCTCTACGTGGTCTTGGCGGGAGTCGATGACAAGAGCGGGCTGGTCACTTTCGACGTATTTCTCACGCCGTTGGTGAGCTGGTTATGGCTGGGCGGCCTGACGATGGCGTTGGGAACCGTGGTGACAATCTGGCCCAACGCGCGCGAACGGGAAGCGATCGCCGCGGCGGCGCGCCGCCGGATTGCCGAACTGGAGCGCGAAGTGGCGGTCGAAGTCCGCCCCACATGATGCGTATCAGGCTGGCGCTGATGCTAGTGATGTTTGCCGTGGTGCTGTCGGCCCTGGCTCCAGGGGCGAGCGGTGCGCCGGCACGGACAACTGTTCAGGAGGTGGGCGAGGGGCTGACCTGCCAATGCGGATGCGGCCTGACGGTGGCCAATTGCAATCATCCAAGCTGCGGGTTCGCAATTCCCACGCGCGGCGAAATCGCCGCCATGATCCAAAAGGGGATGAGCCGCGCTCAAATCCTCGCGGAGTTTCGCCACAAGTATGGAGAGAAGGTTTTGTCCGCCCCGACCACCGAAGGATTCAATCTGTTGGCCTGGGTGATTCCCTATGTCGCGGTGGGCGCCGGGATGGTGCTGGTTTTGATTGCGGTAGCCCGGTGGCGCAGGCGGGAGGACGAGGGGGCCGGCGCGGCAAAGGCTCCTGCCGCGGTTTCCGGCGACCAATTTGACGCGGGTCTCAGGCAGCGTCTGGAACGTGATCTCAGGCGGCAGTTGTAGCCGTGGTTTACCTGGCGGCGATTCTTATCGTAATCGGGGTGGCGCTGTTCGTTGCGGCGCCGCTGCTCGAAATCGTGCGCGGCGCGGAGGGCAGCGTTGACCTTGAGCGCGGCCGCCTCGAGCATGAAGGAGCATTGGCAGTGCAGGCGCTGCGCGAACTTGAGTTCGATCGCGAGATGCGCAAGCTCTCCGATCAGGATTGGTCAGAGCTGAAGCAGCAGTTGGAAAGGCGGGCGTTGCGCGCGATGGCGGCGATCGAAAAGCTCGACCAAGAGGCTGCGGGCCGCCGCGCGCCATCTCCCCGCGCGAAGGTGGCGCGGATCGCCGAGGCTGCACCCACCGCTCAGGCGGTCAGGTTCTGTCCCGCTTGCGGCAAGCCGGTTGCCGGCAGGGTTAATTTCTGCGGCGAGTGCGGCGGCGCCCTGAGCGTGCGGGAAATGAGCATGACGCGCTGAGTCATGGCTGAAATCGTTCTGCAAGCGCAGCGCATCTCCAAGTTCTTCGGCGACCGTCCGGTGCTAAACGCGATAACCTTTGCCGTGAGCGCCGGCGAGGCTGCGGTGGTCGTGGGACGCAACGGCGTCGGCAAATCCACCCTGATCAAAACACTGTGCGGGCTGACGCGCCCCAGCGCGGGGCGCCTGTTGCTCTTTGGCCGCGAGCCGACCGACCTGGCCGGGGTGCAGTTTCGCCGCATTGGCGTCCTGCTTCATCAGACCCTGCTGTATCCCAACCTTTCCGCGCGCGAGAACCTGGAGTTTTACAGCGAGATTTTCGGTATCGAACAGCCTGCCGCGCATGCCCGCCGATGGCTTGGGCAGGTCGGCCTGGAACGCGCTGCGGAGGAGCCGGTCAGTGCGCTGTCGCGGGGAATGGAGCAGCGCCTCGCAATCGCCCGGGCGATGCTGGCCGATCCCGATCTCATCCTGCTCGACGAGCCGTTTGCCGCCCTCGATGCCGACGGCGCCGCGCTGGTTGCGGCCCTGATCAGACAGGCGCTGGCGCGCGACGCCGCGGTGGTTTTCACGGCGCATGCCCCGCTGGAAATCGCGGGCGTCGAGCTTGGACTGTTCAAACTTGAGAGCACCGGCTTGACGCCATTTGATGAGGGCCGGCGGGGCGCGTTGCGCTCGCTGCTACGGCGGCTTTAACGATGCTGGAAGGATTCGGCCCGATCTTGCGCAAGGACCTGCGTCTTGAGTTGCGCAGCGGCGAAAGCACGGTGGCGCTGGTCTCGTTGTCGGTGCTCATTCTGGTCGTGATGGTGCTGGCGTTCGGTCCTGGAGGTGCCCGGCGCGCGGAAATAGCCGCCGGCGCGCTGTGGATCGCGCTGATCTTTGCTGGAACGCTGGGCGCCGCGCAAGCGTTGCTTGCCGAGCGCGAGTCCGGCTGCATCCGGGGCTTGTTACTAAGTCCGGTCGAACCGGCTACGATCTATGCCGCCAAGCTGACGGTCTCGATGATCTTCATGGCGGAAGCAGGCTTCGCGGTTTTGATCATGCTGGTGCTTTTTTTCAACCTCGAATTTGGCGGGGGATTACTCCGCCTGGTTCCGATCTTCGCGCTCGGCATGCTTGGATTGGCCGCCCTCTGCACCCTGCTTGCCACCGTTTCCGGCCGCGTACGGGCAGGCGCAATGCTGCTGCCAGTGCTGGTGGTGCCGCTTTTCACGCCGGCGCTGATCGCGGGCAGCAAGGCCAGTGCGGCGGTGCTGGCGGGACAGCCGCTGGGCGCGGTAACCACCTGGCTCAAGCTGCTGTTCGCCTTTGACGTGCTGTTTGTTACCGCCGGCTATCTGCTGTTCGAGCACGTGATCCTCGAGGATTAATGATGAAAAGACCGGCTTCGATCGTGCTCGCTGTGGCCAGCTGCCTGTCGATGCTGGGCGCGCTCTTCATGGTGTTTGTCTATGTTCCGACCGAGGCCGACCAGGGAATCGTGCAGCGCATATTTTATTTCCATCTGCCTTGCGCGTGGGTGGCGTTTCTAGCCTTCGGAATGGTGGCGGTCGCCGGCGCCCTGTACCTCTGGCTCGGTCACAAGATCTGGGACGACCTCAGTTATGCCGCGGCGGAATTGGGGATGTTGTTTTGCACCCTGGTGCTGATCACCGGATCGATCTGGGCCAAGCCGATTTGGGGCACCTGGTGGACGTGGGATTCGCGGCTGACCACCACGTTCATCTTGTGGCTGCTCTACGGCGGCTACCTGTTGCTGCGCGCCTTCGCCGACGACACCGATGAGATCGCGCGCTTTGCGGCGGTGCTGGGGATTGTCGGCGTGCTCGACGTTCCCGTGGTCATTATCTCGGTCCGGCTGTGGCGCACGATTCATCCCGCCGTGTTGCTGACCCGCCAGGGTGAGCATGGATTGCAGGACCCGCGGATGGTCGCAACGCTGCTGGTGTCGCTGGGCGCCTTTACAATCCTCTACGTGTGGTTGCTCTGGATGCGGCTAACAACGTTGCGCCTGCGCACCCGGCTGGCCGGACTGCGCCGCGAGGCGGCGATCCTCGAACTGGTGGGGGCGCATCGCTGATGAATCACTTCGAGTACCTGTTCGCCGCCTACAGCATCATTTTCATTTTGATCGGACTGTACGTGGTCTTTATCGGACGGCGCCAGGCACGACTGGAGCGCGAGCTCGCGCGTCTGGAGGCCTCGCTGCGCGCCGCGGAGCAGGTCTCGGCCCCTTCGGAACACACCGCCGACTCCTGAGCTTGCCGACAGTCGCTTTCTGATTCATGAACTTGCCTGCCGCGAAGCGCGACTCCCATTCGCCAACAGCGTGCCGATACTGTCGCGCCAAAAAGGTAAATTTTTGATGTCTTGAGGCCAAACGTTGATGGTAGGCAATGAATCCGTTGCCTCACGGAGAAACGTCGAGCCTCAATATTTCTCGGTATCAACTGCGGGAGGCGCTTTTGCAGGGGCGGCTCTCGATCAAGGGCAATATTGCTCCAACGCCGATTGAGCAAGGCTGGAGGTATCTTTCCGGGGGGCGAAGGTGTCCTTCGAACCTTTGAGGTTCAGAAAGAAAAAGCTTCGTCCGAGCTGGCCGGTCAGGCTCGTGGCAATAACCGGTATTGCGGCTGCAGTCGCGATCCCGGCACTTACGGCGATACGGGCCGCGGCGGCAGTTGGCGGTTTCGTCCCAACCACGGGCAACCTTGCGGTTGCGCGGATGAATCACAGCGCTACCTTGTTGCCCAGCGGTCTGGTCTTGATCGCCGGCGGCTTTACCGGCGGCCACAACAGTTGCGCCGCACTCGCCAGCGCTGAACTATTCGACCCCGCAAGCTCCAGTTTCAATCGTCTGGCCCGCGCGATGACGACACCACGCCGGGATCAGGCGGCGGTGTTTCTCGATCCCGCCCTGGTAAGTGGTCCACGGGCCGGTCAGGTTCTGATCGTGGGAGGTCTCGACGGCGCCAAGCCCTTGCAAAGCGCGGAGCGCTACGAGCCTTCGAGTATGACATTTAAGGCCACCGCGAACCGGATGACGACGCCGCGCGACTTTCCGGTGGCGACTTTGCTGAACAACGGCAAGGTCCTCATCACGGGCGGCTTCAACAATTTCGTGGGTACTATTTCCAGCGCGGAACTCTACGATCCCGCCACCGACACTTTCAGTATCACGGGAGCAATGCACGATGATCGTGACGCTCACACGGCAACCCGGCTCGCCAGCGGTGAGGTCCTGGTGGCTGGCGGGACTAGTGTGGGATCAGGCAACCTGGCTGCCGCCGAGATCTACGATCCCGCCACCGGCACCTTCACCTGCGTTGGCGGCGTCGACCCGTCCACCGGGCGATGTAAGCGCGCGATGACCGACGAACGCGGCGATGCCGGCGCCACACTTTTTTCCGCCGGCCCGCTTGCCGGGCTGGTTTTGCTCACCGGAGGCAGCGACGGGAGCATCCCGGTCGACTTCGCCGAGCTATATAATCCCTTGAGTGCGAATGCGTTTGCGCCCACGGGCAAAATGTCCGACGCGCGTGTCTCTCATACCCAGACGCTGCTGGCTGACGGCCAGGTCCTGGTGGCTGGCGGCCTTTCTAGCGGCCCGCTTGCCAGTGCGGAGATCTACGACCCAGGCGCCGGGCTCTTTATCTGCGTCGGCGGCTCGACCTCAGGTCAGTGCAACCCCAGCATGACGGCTGCGCGTACGAATCACTCGGCAACGTTGCTGACCGACGGAGATGTCCTGATAGCGGGAGGCACCAGCACAGGCGATTGCAGTGGTGCTCTAGCCAGTGCCGAGCTGTTCCAAAACTCGATGTCGATTCCAGCTTTCAGCGCGGCGGGGGCGGCAGCGCCGACGGGCACCCCAACGCGCTCACCAACGCCGACGCACACTCCGACGCACACGCCCAGCCCGATGCGTACTTCGACGCGAACACCAACCCCGACTCACACTCCGACATACACAGCGAGTCCGACCCACACTCCGACCCGTACGCCAAGCCCAACTCCCACTCCGACGCGAACCCCGAGCCCAACGCACACGCCGACACGAACACCGAGCCCAACGCACACCCCCACGCGCACGCCAAGTCCGACTCCCACGCCGACGCGAACACCGACCCCGACTCACACTCCGACCCGTACGCCGAGTCCAACTCCCACTCCGACGCGCACCCCGAGTCCGACTCACACTCCTACACGCACACCGAGTCCAACGCCCACGCCAACGCGAACCCCAAGCCCGACACCCACGCCGACACCAACGGCGACCTTCAATCCGGCCGCGTCGCTTTCGACTTCATCGAGCTTCATTGCGATCGATTGCAAGACCAAGCGGGCATATGTGCCAACCAGCAAAGATCCTCTGAGCTCCAAGCCGCGGCTGATGGCGATAGATTTGAGCGTCGACCCCAACAAGGCCGACGCACGCCTGGGGCCGGTAATGCTGGCCAGTCCAGGGTATACAACCGGCGTTGCGATCGACCAGGCGAACGGATTGGTCTTTGCCTCCACTTCATCCGGCCAGCTTAGCCTCATCAGCGAAGCGACCAACATGCTGATGACGGGTTATCCTTATCCGGCCGGCGCCGCCCGGGGTAACGAAATCCTCTTCAATCCAACCGGAAATAAACTCGTTGCCATGACTTCGCAGACCTCCGGTTGCGCGGGCGGGACCGGCGCTTGTAACGGTTTTGCGCTGTTCGACGAAAGCAAAAAGACTTTCGGCCCGATAATACCCGCTGGGCTGAATGCGCAGCAGTTTGCCCTCAACCCCTCGACCAACGCAGTTATTGGCACCGAGGATGCGTGGGGTGCGCCGGGCTCGAAAAGCACGACCGCGGTGGATCTGAACAACACTCGCGGTTGCACGCTGCAAGATATCAACATCATCACTCACAGCGACACGGGATTGGCATTTGATCCCCAAACAAACATCGTGCTGATGGCGAGCAATTACCAGAATTCCATCACCGTGCTTAACCTCTAGGGTTCCAACTTCGGCAACTCCGTCGGCGGCTGCACACTGAACGAGGGCGGTACAAGCCCGAATTCGGTCAGGCTCACCGGCCTGCCATTCTCTCCCGCAACGGCCGCGCTTGACGTCAGCGCACACGAGGCCTTCGCAGTTCAGACTGGCAGCTCGGGCGGGTTGATGTTGGTTATGCTGCCCAGCGTGCCGGTCAAGCAGTTAACCGCCGCGATGCTGAGCCTCAAGACTGCCCATGCGCCCTCCGCACCGGATGGATGTTCGCTATCGATCGCCAACCTGCCCTCGGCCGATTATATCGCCGCGACGAAGTGCCCGAGCGGAGGAGATTACGCTTACATGCTGAATTATTGTGGGAGCTACATGGTGCAGGTTGACCTGGCCGCCTTCAAGGCCAATCCTGCTGCGCTCTCCACGTCTCTGCCCGTTGGTCATTGCGCGGGCACGAACACGAACCTCTCTTGCTCAAATGGCCATGGGGTAACGTTCTTCCCGGTGTTTGTTGGCCAAGCTCCTTGAGCGCCCGACCCCTTCGCCGCGCGAGGGCAGCACTGGCTGCGGCGTCCCCACCAGCAAGCCGATTGTCGCCAGCACCGCTGTGCGGTAATTCTTCTGTCGCCCTTGCCTGGAGGCTTTTGATGAGCACTTTATAAGGGGCAGCCATGGGGCGGCCGCGGCATGGGTCTGTGAAAGCGGTCGCCGCCGGATGAGGTGTCATCGCTATAGATGGAATTTCAGGACTACTACAAAACGTTGGGTGTCGAGCGCACCGCCAGCGTCAAGGAGATCAAATCCGCTTACCGCAAGCTGGCCCGCAAGCATCATCCCGACGTCAATCCTGGCAACAAGGACGCCGAAAAGCGCTTCAAGGAGATCAACGAGGCCTACCAGGTCCTCGGTGACCCCGAAAAGCGCAAGAAGTATGACGAGTTGGGGGCCGATTGGGAGCGTGGCGCGGCGGAGGAGGAGTTGCGCAGGCGTTATGCTCAGCAGGGCGCGGCCGGCGGCTTCCGCGCGGGTCCTGGCGCCGGGGGTGCCGGCGCGGAAGATTTCAGTGATTTCTTTGCCAGCTTCTTCGGCGGCGGCGGGTTGGGCGGACGGAGTTCGCGTGCAGGATTCGGCGGCTTCGATGTCAATGACTTTACACCCCGCGAACAGAAAGCGCCCGACCTTAACGCCGAGGTCCAGATTACGTTGGCCGAAGCGGCGAATGGATCCAAGCGGCGTCTGGAGTTGACTGCTCAAGACGACTGCCCGGTTTGCAAGGGTGCGGGCATGGTGATGAAGGAAGAGCGGATGGGGCAGGCGCGCGTGGTGCGATCCGCCCAGCCATGCACGCGCTGCAATGGCACCGGAGTCATTCCGAACCACCGCACTCTGGAAGTGACGATTCCCGCGGGCAGCGCCGACGGAACGCGGATGCGGTTGGCGGGGCAGGGCGGTCGCGGCCCGCGCCCCGAGCTTAATGGCGATCTTTATCTCACCGTCCGCATCCAGCCCGACCGTATCTTCAAACTGAGCGGCAGGGACTTGAGATGTGAACTGCCGGTGTGGGACTACGAAGCGGCGTTGGGCGCCGAAGTCACAGCTCCGACGCTGGACGGCAGGTTGTCGCTCAAAATTCCAGCGGCAAGCCAGACGGGCAGGGTGATGCGGCTGAGGGGCAAGGGCTTGCCGGGACGCGGCAAAGAGCCCGCCGGCGATCTGCTCTACGAACTGAAGGTGCTCGCTCCGGAAAATCTCACGGACGCCGAACGCGAGCTGCTGCGCGATCTGGCCGACAAACAGCGCGAGCGCCATGTGCCCGATCCGCGGGCCGGATTGTTGAGGTAGCCGGACGATGGCGGCACGCGGAAAATCAAACCGGAAAGGCGCGCGTCCCCAGTTGCGTTTTTACAGCAGGTCGGTGGTATGCGGTCTGTGCGGTGTGACCGAATCCGAGTTGTCACTGTGGGAGTCGGAGGAACTCGTCACGCCCGCGCGTTTGATGGAGCGCGGCAGGCGCTTCGAGCCGCTATATGATGAAGCGGCATTGCGGCGCATCCGGCTGATTCGGACGCTGGCCGATGAATTAGAAGTGAACCTTGCCGGAATCGGGGTGATTCTGCACCTGCTCGAACAGCTCGACCATTAGCCCCACGCGCATCGATTCACGGACGTACTCGTGAAACGTCATAGCAGGTCCAAACGCGCAGCCCAACGCGCGGTGACTGATCCGGTCGCTCGTTCACTGGCAAAGCTCCCCTACTTGCGGGGCAAGAAGATCATGCTCGCGCTATCGGGCGGGGCGGACTCGGTCGCACTGCTGCACGCGCTGTCGGGCGCCCGCCGCAAGTTCCATTTCGTGCTGGCCGCTGCTCATCTCAATCATGCTCTGCGGGGAGCCGAATCCGATCGCGATGAGGCGTTCGTGCGCAAGCTATGCGCCAGGGCGGGAATCGAACTGATCGTGGAACGCGCGCATGGCCTCCAATCGCGTCGAGGAAATCTGGAGGCGCGGGCACGTGCGGTCCGTCAGGAATTTCTTTCCGCGGCGGCCGAGCGGATCGACGCGGACTATGTTGCATTGGCCCATCATGCCGACGACCAGGCTGAAACGGTGATGTTGCGGCTGCTGCGCGGCGCGGGCGTGACCGGTCTGGGCGCGATGGCCGAAGTAGGTCCGGGTAAAATCTTCCGCCCGCTGCTCCAGGTGCGCCGCGGCGCCATCCTCAACTATCTTTCGGAAGTTGACGCCGAATTTGTCGAGGATTCAACCAACGCATCGCTTAAACATGATCGCAATCGCATCCGCCATCACCTGATTCCGCTGCTCGAGCGCGAATATGCTTCCGGCGTCACCGGACGCTTGGTTGAATTGGCCGCCGAGATGCGCGGAGTCGATGGCCTGCTTGGGACACTGGCGGTTAATTCGCTGCGCGTGAGCATTGCTGAGGACGGCTCGCTCGACGTGAGCCGCTTCAAGGAGCTTCATCCCGCGATTGCGGCCGCCCTGATGCGCCGCTTCGTGGCGAACGGAGTTGGAAGCCTGCTCCGCTTTGAGCGCAGCCATATCGACGCCTTATGCGCCTTGGCGCGCAATGGCCCGCCTAATGGTCGAATCGTCCTGCCCGACGGCTGGCTTGCAAGGCGTAGATACGCCAAACTGTTATTAGTGCGAGCTGAGGAACATAAACATTTTTCCGGCGCTTTCGAGATTCCTCTGGCGTTTGAGGGCGTGACTGTGGTTGAACCGGCCCGAATGGTTTTCCGGTCCGCGCTCGTGCCTCGCGTGCAGGCGTCGATGCCCCGCGACGCCACTGAAGCGGTGTTCGACGCGCGCGATCTAGGCGGCGGTTTGTGCGCACGCAACTTCAAAGCCGGTGACCGGATTGCTCCCTTTGGAGTATCGGGCAGCCGCAAGGTCAAGGACGTATTTATCGAACACAAAATTCCAGCCGAGCAACGGCCGCGATTCCCGGTGGTGGTGCTTGACGGCCGCGTGGCCTGGCTGCCCGGTCTGGTGCGCTCCAACCTGGCGCTGGTCACGAAAAAAACTACGGAAATAGTGCGTCTGTCGGCCACTTCCGGACGTTGCTTAGGATTAAACCCCCGTGCTACCGTCTAACAGACGATGAATCAATTTTCGCGCAGCATCGCTCTCTGGCTGGTGCTGGGCCTGATGTTCCTGTTGCTGTTCAACGTCTTCAGCAGGCAGCAGACTCGAGAGCCGGAGATAATCTTCTCGGATTTCCTCGGCCAGGTTGATAAAAATCAGGTCTCCGAAGTAGTCATCCAAGGTAGCTCCATCCATGGTAAGACCACCTCGGGCGAGCATTTCAAAACCTACGCCCCGCGCGACCCCGACCTGGTAAAGATTCTTCTCACCAAGGGCGTGCGAATTACCGCCAAGCCTGAGGAGGGGGACCCCTGGTGGATGGTGGTGCTGGTGCAATGGTTCCCGATGCTGCTGCTGGTCGCGGTCTGGATCTTTTTCATGCGCCAGATGCAGATCGGTGGCGGCAAGGCGATGTCCTTTGGCAAGAGCCGGGCGCGCCTGCTGAATGAAAACACCCACAAGGTGACTTTTGCAGACGTCTCGGGGATCGACGAGGCCAAGGACGAACTGGAGGAAATCATCCAATTCCTCCGCGATCCGAAACGCTTTACCAAGCTGGGCGGCCGAATCCCCAAGGGTGTGCTGCTGGTTGGTCCTCCCGGGACCGGCAAGACGCTGTTGGCCCGCGCGATTGCAGGTGAAGCCGGGGTACCGTTCTTCTCCATATCGGGGTCGGACTTTGTCGAAATGTTCGTAGGCGTCGGCGCCTCGCGTGTGCGCGACCTGTTTGTACAGGGCAAGAAGCACGCCCCGTGCATCATATTCATCGATGAGATCGACGCCGTGGGACGCCATCGCGGCGCTGGTCTTGGCGGCGGTCACGACGAGCGTGAGCAGACACTGAACCAGTTGTTGGTCGAGATGGACGGCTTCGAGGCCAATGAAGGCGTAATTCTGGTCGCGGCGACCAACCGCCCGGACGTCCTCGACCCCGCTTTGCTCCGCCCGGGCCGCTTCGACCGCCGCGTGGTCGTGCCGCGTCCGGACATGAAGGGGCGCGAAGGAATTCTGCGCGTTCACATGCGCAAAGTTCCGATCGGCGAAGACGTATCGATGGAGAAACTGGCGCGCGGCACACCCGGATTTGCCGGCGCCGATCTGGAAAACCTGGTCAACGAAGCGGCCTTGTTGGCGGCTCGCCGCAACAAGGACAAAGTTGACATGAGCGACTTTGAGTTGGCCAAGGACAAGGTCATGATGGGCGCTGAGCGGCGCTCGATGGTGATGTCGCTGGCCGAGCGCCGCAACACCGCGTACCACGAAGCCGGACACGCCCTGGTTGCGATACTGTTGCCCGGCGCCGACCCGGTGCACAAGGTGACGATTATTCCGCGCGGCATGGCGCTGGGAATCACGCAGCAATTACCCCTGGATGACCGCTATACCTATACCCGCGAATACCTCATGACGCGCCTTGCGATGATGTTCGGCGGGCGCACGGCCGAGGAGCTGGTCTTCGGCCACATGACGACCGGAGCCGGTGACGATATCGAAAAAGCCACCGAGCTGGCGCGCAAGATGGTGTGCGAATTCGGGATGAGTACCGAATTGGGTCCGATGACATTCGGGCGCAAGGATGAACAGGTGTTCCTAGGCAAGGATCTGTACCATCAGCGCGACTATTCCGAGCATACCGCGATCGAAATCGATCGCGAGGTAAGGCGCATGATCCAGGAGGCCTACGACACGGCGCGCTCTCTGCTCACCGAGAATATCGCGGCTCTACATGCTGCAGCTGAGCGGCTGCTGGAAAAGGAAGTGCTCGACGGAAGTGAGGTCGAGGCGATTGTGAAAGCCTACAGCGAGGGCCGGTTGCCTGATGGCGCTGCGGTTGAGAAGCCGCCGGTTTCGACCGACGGTCCTGCTCGTCCGGTTGAAGTGCCGCGCGAGAAGCCTGAAAAGATTGAAGAGGAGCGCGGCGCGGTTCCAGGTCTGCCTCCCAAGCCAGTTCTGGCCTGATTCAAGGTCCTTCAACAGGTGGCGCGCGCGGCGGCCCATCCAGCTTTGGTTTCGCGCGGCCCTCGCAGCGGCGCTTTGCGCCTCAGCAACAACGTCACGATTCGTTTCCCCGCCGTGATGGGGGTCCTGAACGTAACTCCAGACTCCTTCTCCGACGGTGGCCGCTACTTCGATCATGAGTCGGCGGTGCGGCGCGCGCTTGAGATGGCGCGCGAAGGCGCCCACATCATCGACGTCGGAGGCGAATCGACCCGGCCCGGCGCGAAAGAAGTGCCGGTCGAGGTGGAATGCGCGCGCGTGCTTCCTGTCATAAATGAACTGAGCCGGCGGCTCCATCGTCCTATATCTATAGATACGCGCAAGGCGATTGTGGCGGAGCGAGCTTTGAACGCTGGGGCCGCGATCGTCAATGATGTGAGTGCGATGACCTTTGACCCCGCGATGGCCGCCGTGGTCGCGCGCTACCATGCGGCCGTGGTGTTGATGCACATGCGCGGTACGCCAGCCACGATGCAGCGGATGGCCCGCTATGGCGACGTGGTGGGTGAAGTGCGGCGCTACCTGATGCAGCGTGCCCGTACGGCGCAACGCGCCGGAATCGCCAAATCGCGGATAATTCTCGACCCCGGCATTGGATTTGCGAAGAAAACCAGTCACAATTTGAAGTTGTTGGCGGGGCTGTGGCGGATTTGCCAGCTTGGGTATCCGGTATTGGTCGGCGTCTCGCGCAAAAATTTTGTCCGCCAGATAGCCGGCGTCGAACAGGAACAGTTGATTTTAGGTACTGCAGCGGCAGTATCCGTGGCGATTGGCGCGGGCGCGGCGATTGTCCGCGTCCATGACCCGGGTCCGATTGCGGCAGCCGTCAGGATGGTCGCGGCGATCGGCGCTGCTGCCGGGCTCTAAACAGGTGCGATGACGTTCAAGCCTGATTTTGTTCCGAGCCTACGATGGACCGACGCGATCGATATGGCGGTCGTCGCTTTCATCGTCTATCGGATCGTACTGCTGATTCGCGGCACTCGCGCCGTCCAGATGGTGCTGGGGCTGGCGTTGCTGGGCGTTGCTTATCTGGCATCGCAGATGCTCGGTCTGTTCACCCTCAATTGGCTGCTCAACAACTTCCTGGGCTCCCTGATAATTATCCTGGTCGTAATTTTTCAAGCCGATATCCGGCGCGCATTGACGCGCTTTGGTACCGGCCCGTTCATGGGCTTTCGCAGCAATGAGGCGTTGGCTGCCGAGGAAGTGGCGCAAGCTGCCGGGTGGCTATCCGCGCATCGCATCGGCGGTCTGATGGTGCTGGAACGCGAAGTGGGTCTCAGCGATTATATAGAGGCGGGGCGGCCGATGGACGCGCGTCTGTCTGCCGCATTGTTGGAGACCATTTTCATGCCGGGTTCGCCCCTGCACGATGGAGCGGTTATTGTTAAAGGAGAGCAGGTGGTTGCAGCCAAGTGCTTGCTGCCACTTTCTTCGAGCCCGGAATTGGGTTCCCTGGGCACACGGCATCGAGCAGCGATCGGCCTGACGGAGGAAACAGACGCGGCGGTGGTGGTAGTTTCGGAGGAGGACGGTACGATTTCGCTGGCCAAGGGCGGAGTGCTCACACGGCACTTGGAGCCGGCTACCCTGCGCCAGCAATTGGAAGCTCTCACCTGACGGGCCGGTAACCAGGCACGAGCCGGCGCGGCGCTCACGACGATGCGACTGGTCAAGATCAAGCAGTTCGTCCTGCGCAACTTGAGCTTGCGCATATTGGCGATCCTGATCGCGATCGGGCTGTGGCTCTTCGTCAACGCCGGGCAGCGTCAGGCGCAACGCAACATGTGGGTTCCGGTTGAGTATCGCGGATTGCCCGGCGGGCTCATGATCGTCAACCAGCGGCCGGGGTTTGTGAGCCTGTCCATTTCAGGTCCGCGCACGTTGCTGTCGCTGTTGGACCCTGATCGCCTGCCCGTATATCTCGATCTCCGCGGCCTCGCACCAGGTCAGGCCGAGCTGAAGATCACGCCCGACATGTTTCGCGTTCCGCGGCAGACCACCATCGAACGCATCGTTCCCTCGCAGATCACGCTCGACGTTGACCAGGTGATGACACGCGAAGTGCCGGTTCGCCTGAGTATCAACGGCCAGGTGGCCAGCGGCCTGGCGGTTGGATCGATCGAGCTGAAGCCCTCGGTGGTCAACGTAACCGGACCCAGCCACGTGCTGAGCGACGTCGATGCTATCGACACTACGCCCTTCGATGTTCAGGGCGCCAGCGAACCGGTCTCGCGCTATGTGCAACTGGCCGACGTGGGTACGTCGCTCAAGCTTTCGACCAACTGGGTTCTGGCCACGGTGAAGCTGCAGGAGGTGGTCTCGGAGCGCGAGTTCCGCGATGTCCAGGTCGCGGTTAGAAACGCCGATCGCAAATTCCTGGTTCATCCGCCGCACATTTCCATAACCGTACGCGGTCCGCAGAAGCGGCTGGCCGGTCTGGACCTTGACGGCTCGGTCTATGTCGACGCACGCGACCTTGGAGTGGGATGGTTCGAAACGCCGGTGCAGATTGATCTGCCGAAGGGGCTGGAGTTGGTGCATGAAAACCCGGACAAGGTTAAACTACGGCTGTACAGAGCAAAATTAGAGGCTAGAAGTTGAGTTCAGCAAATTCCGAAGCCCGGACCCCGGGCAAGCTTTTCGGCACCGACGGGGTGCGTGGAGTCGCCAATCAATACCCGATTACGTGCGAGGTCGCGCTTAAGCTGGCGCGGGCTCTCGCCCAGGTTTTCAGGAGACCCTCGGGCCGCCATCGCCGGATCCTAATCGGCAAAGACACCCGCCTGTCCGGCTACATGCTGGAGACCGCGATGGAGTCGGGAATTTGCTCGATGGGGGCGGACGTGATGCTGGTTGGCCCGATGCCAACTCCTGCAATCGCGTTTTTAACGCGCAGCATGCGCGCGGCTGCGGGCGTGGTGATTTCCGCATCGCACAACCCCTTTCAGGACAACGGCATCAAGTTCTTCTCGCATGAAGGTTTCAAGCTCGACGACGAGATCGAACGCCAAATCGAGGAGCTGGTCTTCGATGAAAGCAAGCTCGACCCACCCGCCGGGCCCGAAGAGATTGGCAAGGCGGTGCGAATCGACGATGCGATCGGGCGCTACCTGGTGTTCCTGAAATCCTGCCTGCAGCAGCGCCGTACCTTCGACGGCCTCAAGGTGGTGATCGATTGCGCCAACGGCGCCGCCTACAAGGTCGGACCGGATGTTCTCGATGAACTCGGTGCCGACGTGATCGCGTTGGGGGTCGATCCTGACGGCAAGAACATCAATCGCGACGGAGGCGCGCTCAATCCCTCGCGCGTGCGCGAAACTGTTCTCAGGGAGCAGGCTGATATGGGCGTGGCGTTGGACGGCGACGCCGACCGCGCCATCCTGGTCGACAACAAGGGCGAGGTGCTCGACGGCGACGACGTGATGGCGATAATGGGCCGCGCGCTGGCTGCCAAAGGCCGGCTGGCCGCCAATACCGTGGTGGCGACTGTCATGAGCAACCTGGGCCTGGACAAATCGTTGACCGAGGCCGGGTTGCGCCTGGTACGCACCGAGGTTGGCGACCCCGCGGTATGCCGCGAGATGCGCGCCAACGGCTACAGCCTGGGCGGCGAGCAATCCGGACATCTCATCTTCATGGACTGCTCCACCACCGGCGACGGCCTGATCACCACCTTGATGGTGCTCGAGCACATGCTCGATTCCGGCAAGCCACTCTCCGAATTGCGCGCGATGCACCGCTTTCCGCAGGTGCTGCACAACGTCAAGGTGCGCAATCGCATTCCCTTCAGCGAAATGCGCGACGTGTCGCGGGCGATCGGCGCCGTCGAGGAGCGCCTTAACGGCCGCGGCCGCGTGTTCGTGCGTTATTCCGGCACCGAGATGCTTGCCCGCGTGATGATCGAGGGCGAAGACGAAAAAGAGATCGAGGCCGGTGCGCGCGAGATCGGTGCGGCAATCGAAAAGAACATCGGCACAAACACCAACCGCCGCTGAGCGCCGCGCCATTTTCCGGCATGGTCAAACTTGGAGTGAACATCGATCACGTGGCGACGCTGCGCCAGGCCCGCAGAGTCGACTATCCCGACCCCTTGGAGGCCGCAATCGCCGCCGAGAAGGCCGGTGCCGACGCTATCACGCTTCATCTGCGGGAGGACCGCCGCCATATCGCGGACCGCGACCTGTTCCGGATCGCATCCACGATCAAGATTCCGATTAACCAGGAACTTGCTCCCACCGAGGAGATGATCGAGATTGCTCTCAAAGTCGGACCCAACGAGGTCTGCATCGTGCCCGAGCGCCGCGAGGAACTGACCACCGAAGGCGGCCTTGACGTGGCCGGACTCGGCGACCGGCTGGCCGCGATGGTCGAACGCTTGCGAGCGGCGCATATCGGCGTGAGCCTGTTCGTCGAACCCGATCCAAAACAATTGGCGGCGGCGAGAAACGCCGGCGCAAATCATGTGGAGCTGCACACCGGCGCCTATGCTCATCTGGCCGACCATGACCTCGCCCATGCCGGGCGCCGGCGCAATTGGGACCTTGGCGCGCAGGCGCATGTCGAATTGGATCGGATTCGCGAGGCCTCCAAAGCCGCTCGCGCCCTCGGCCTCAAAGTAAACGCCGGCCACGGACTAAACTATGTAAATGTCGTCCCGATCGCATCGATCGCGGGGCTGCAATGGCTGCATATCGGACATTCGATCGTCGCCCGCTCGGTCATGGTCGGAATGGTGAAGGCGGTGCGCGAGATGAAGGATCTGATTGCAGCCGCTCAAAGCGCAAAAGCATCTGCGGGCTCAAAGCGAAAGTCCTGATACTCTGCCATTAAGGCGCTGAAACGCGCGCAGACCTTAGCCAATGAAATTGCTCACTGCGGCGGAAAGCCGCCAGGTTGACCTGCTCAGTCAACAAAAATATGGCGTCGGCTCCTACGCTCTCATGACCCGCGCGGGCGAGTCGGTTGCTGAGGAACTTGTTCGCTGGTCGTCCAGCGCAGTTGTGGGGCGGGGCGTACTGGTCATCGCCGGTAAGGGCAACAACGGTGGCGACGGCATGGTCGCAGCGCGCCGTCTGGCCCAACTGGGCGCGAGGGCGCGGGTGGTGCTGCTCGGCCCTATCAGTGCTCTGAAAGGTGATGCAGCCCGCGCCTGCGCTGACTTCCTTGATGCTGGCGGGACAGTTGAGCAGATCGAGAACGAACCGCGCCTGCGCGAGGCGTTTTCCACCAGGCCTGGAATCGTGATCGACGCGATCTTCGGCACCGGACTCAACGCCAATATTCACGGCCTGCCGGGTCTCGCCGTGGAACTGGCAGAAGGCTGCCGGGCTCCGGTGGTGGCGGTGGATATCGCGTCGGGGGTCAATTCAGACACCGGGGCGATCATGGGTGCGGCAGTGAGAGCCTCGCTGACGATCACGTTTGGTTTCGCCAAGTTCGGACACGTAAGCCACCCGGGGGCTGGCCGTTGCGGCGATTTGAAAATCGTGGACATCGGCTTCCCGACGGCGGCGCTGGACGACGTGCAACCCAAGGGACGCTTCCTGGAAGCGGCGGATGTCCGTCCGCTGATACGACCGCGTGCCGCCGATTCACACAAGGGCACATACGGTCATCCGCTGATAATCGCGGGCGCGATGGGCAAAAGCGGCGCGGCGGTGCTCGCCTCGCGAGCGGCGCTGCGCACCGGCGCGGGGCTGGTAACGGCCGCGATTCCACATTGTGTCGCCGGGGTTGTAGCAGCGGGCCAGGCCGAGTTGATGACCGAGCCGATGCCCGACGCGGGCGGTCATTTTTCGGCCCGCGGCTCGATCGAGCGGTTGCGCGAATTGCTAGCGCGCAAGACCGCTTTGGCATTCGGGCCCGGAGTGGAGGTTAACAGCGACACCAGGGAACTGCTCAGGTTCCTGATCGCCGAGGGCGCGTCGGATGAACGCCCCCTACTGATAGACGCCGACGGGCTGAATGCACTGGCGGAAATGGGGTGCGATCAGTTGCGCAAGGCTGGTGGCCCGATCGTGTTGACGCCCCATCCGGGCGAGATGGCCCGGCTTTTGAAACAAGACACGGGCACGGTTAACGCGGATCGTATCTCTGCCGCGCGCCGGCTGTGCGAGCTGACCGGTGCGTACTGCCTGCTCAAGGGCAATCGCACCGTGATCGCGAGCCCGGGGGGTGTGGTGTACATCAACTCCTCGGGCAACCCCGGGATGGCGACGCCGGGCATGGGTGATGCGCTGTCAGGAATTCTGGCCACATTGCTGGGACAGGGGATGGCACCGCTCGACGCGATGGCGTTGGGTGTCTTTATCCACGGTACGGCCGCCGATCGCTTGGCACGCCGCAGTGGACCGGTCGGTTACCTGGCCGGCGACCTTATCGGCGAGTTGCCTGCCACGCTGGCCGCGCTAGGATATATCTAGGCTTATTCTGATGTACGCTGTTACATTGCATAGCTCGTCCGCGCGCGAAACCAAGGCTTGGGGGCGGCGCTTGGCCTCGCTGCTGAGCGGCGGCGAATTGCTCGGGTTCTCGGGCGAGTTGGGCGCCGGCAAGACCTGCTTCATCAAAGGATTGGCGCGCGGGCTTCATCTCCGGGAAGAGCGGATTCTAAGCCCCACCTTCACCATGATCCAGGAGCATCATGGGCGCCTGCCGCTGTATCATATCGACCTGTATCGGCTGGACGAGACTGATATCGACGAACTCGGCTTGCGCGAATACCTTTTTTCCACCGGAGTCGCCGCGGTTGAATGGTTCGAACGGCTGCGCGAAGCCCCCGCTCTGAACTGCCTGCAAATCCGCATCTCGTACGACGGTGCGAACTATCGCAAGATAGAGCTGCTTGCCTCCGACGACCGCTACGGCTTGATCCTGGAACGCCTGCAGCGGCAATTTGGCTGAGTTTTCGGAGCCGGAAGTTTCGGGCAAGTACCTGGTACCCGAATCCCGGGCTGAGCCCGCGTTTGCCCGGATTGGTGCTTTAGGCGACAATCGCAGATTCAAGTGACGCAACGTGCCGGAGAACTTTTGTTTCGACGACGGTTTATAGTTACGAGCGCGGTCCTGCGGCAGACTGCGGGAACGGTTGCGCGATGGCGTTGATAGTCCAGAAGTACGGCGGCACTTCGGTCGGCTCGGTGGAGCGGATCAAGGCGGTGGCGGACCGGGTGATGAAGGCGCGCGGCGCCGGCGGCAACGATATTATTGCCGTCGTCTCGGCGATGGCGGGGGAGACCAACCGGTTGTTCGCGATCGCCGGCCAACTGTGCGAGTCGCCCGATCCACGCGAAACCGACGTGCTCGTGTCCACCGGGGAGCAGGTCTCGGCCGCATTGCTGGCCATCACATTGCGCGGATTGGGGCAGCCGGCGATTTCCTTCCTGGCCCATCAATTGCGCATCTGGACCGACTCCAACCATGGCCAGGCGCGCATCAAATCGATCGACTCGAAAGCCGTGTTGCAGGCGCTTAAGCAGCAGAATATCGTTGTGGTGGCCGGCTACCAGGGAGTCGACAACAAGGGCGATATCACGACTTTGGGGCGTGGCGCCTCCGATTTGACCGCGGTGGCGCTGGCCGCGGCACTGGATGCTGACCTGTGCGAGATTTACACGGACGTTGACGGCGTTTACACGGCCGATCCAAACCTGTGCCCCAATGCCAGGAAGCTCGGGCGCATCTCGTATGACGAAATGCTCGAACTGGCCGGCTTGGGCGCGAAGGTCTTGCAGCATCGGTCGGTGGAGGTAGCCAAGCGGTTCAATGTGCCGCTGATGGTACGATCGAGCTTTTCCGACGCTCCGGGGACTTGGGTGGGACAAGAAGATCAATTGATGGAAGACGTTCTGGTCGCGGGCGTTACCCTTGATCAGAATCAAAGCAAGCTGACGCTCAGCGGGGTCGAGGACCGGCCAGGCCTGGCCGCCAAGATTTTCGGCCCGATTGCGGTCGCCGGAGTAATCGTGGACATGATTATCCAGAACGCCAGCGCCGACGGCCGCACCGACATGACCTTTACCGTGGCCCGCACCGACTTGAAGCGGGCGCTGGAGGTGGTCGAAGGTATCGCGCGGGAAATTGGCGCACGCGGCGTGCGGCACGAAGATCAGGTCGCCAAGGTTTCCATCGTGGGCTGCGGGATGCGCACTCACGCCGGAGTCGCGGCCCGGATGTTCGAGGTGCTGGCCCAGGAGAGCATCAATATCGAGATGATCGCCACTTCGGAGATCAAGGTCTCGGTCGTGGTCAACAGCAAGTACGGTGAGCTTGCGGTGCGCGCCCTGCACGACGCTTTTCTCGGCGCGGCCTCGCAGGCCAAGGCCTCTTAAGCAGATGAGCGCGGCCAAGAAGATACAGTTGTACGACACCACTCTTCGCGACGGATGCCAGTCCGAAGACGTGTCGCTTACGGTTGACGACAAGCTCACTATCGCGGCGCGCCTGGACGAATTCGGCTTCGATTACGTCGAGGGCGGATGGCCGGGCTCCAACGAACGCGACGCCGCTTTCTTTAGCGAGGTGAAGAAGCTCAAGCTGCGGCACGCCAAAATTGCCGCGTTCGGCTCGACCCGCCGCGCCAATCTGAAAGCATCGCAGGACCGCAACCTTGAACTGATCCTCCGCGCTGGCACTCCCGTGGCGACGGTGGTCGGCAAGACCTGGGATTTGCACGTGCGCGAGGCGTTGCGGATTTCCCCCGAGCAGAACTTCGAGGTGATCCACGACACGATCGCCTATCTGAAGAAGCACGTTGATGAAGTCATTTTCGACGCCGAGCATTTCTTCGACGGCGTAGCGGCCAATCAGGAATTCTCGCTCAAGTGCCTGGCCGCCGCCGCGAACGCGGGCGTCGACCTGATCTGCCTGTGCGACACCAACGGCGGGCGGCTACCCTTCGAGATAGAGGAAAGTGTCCGCTTGGCGCGCGAGGCTGTTACCTCTCCGATCGGCGTCCACTGTCATAACGACTCCGAAGTGGCAGTCGCAAACACGATCGCCGGCGTGCGCGCCGGGGCCCTGCATATCCAGGGCACTATCAACGGCTTTGGCGAACGCTGCGGCAACACGAACCTGATCTCTGCAATCGCCAACCTGCAGCTCAAGATGGGCTGCCAGTGCGTGGCGCCCAACAAGCTCAGGTCGTTGCGCGATCTGTCAACGCTGGTTTACGAGCTGGCCAACATCACGCCCCTTGCGCGCCAGGCCTATGTTGGCCGGAGCGCCTTTGCGCACAAGGGTGGGCTGCATGTCTCCGCCATCCAGCGCGATTCCCGCACCTACGAGCATATCGATCCCGCACTGGTGGGAAATGACCGCCGCGTGCTGCTCTCGGAACTCGCCGGGCAAAGCAACATCGTTTACAAGGCGCGTGAATTCGGCCTGCAGGTCGATCCCAAGGACGAGAAAATCGTCACTCTGCTGGCCGAACTCAAACGCCTGGAGGCCGAGGGCTACGCCTTTGACGGTGCCGACGCTTCCTTCGAATTGGTGATGCTGCGCAACCTGGGTCTTGAGCGGGAGCATTTCCGCCTGGTGAGCTTTCGCGTGTTCGACGACAAGTGGGACGAAGACCAGGTGCCGTTCAGCGAAGCGATCGTTGTGATCGACGGCCCCGACGGCAGGCGCAGCCGCAGCTCCGCGATCGGCAACGGTCCGGTCAACGCCCTGGACTCGGCGCTGCGCAAGGCGCTGGTGCCGTATTACCCGAATCTCGGCGCGATGCACCTGAGTGATTACAAGGTCAGGGTGTTGGACAACGGCGCGGGAACCGGCGCGCGGGTGCGCGTTTTGATCGAGTCCAGCGACGGCAAACGGCGTTGGGGCACCGTGGGCGTTTCCCATAACGTGATTGAGGCAAGCTGGCAGGCGCTGGTGGATTCGGTCGAGTACAAGCTCCATCGCGACCACGCCAAATTCAAGGTCGCGGCTAAGGGCCGCAAGACGGCCGGCGCCGAAAAGAGCGAGGAAGGCGGCCGCGCCCGCAGCGCCATTTGATAGCGCCTGCGCGTCCGTTTTGTTCGCGCGGCGGAGGGGATTTTATGGCTTGGTTCGCACGTCTGCGAGAAGACATTCAAACCGCCATTGATTGCGACCCCGCGGCCCGTAGCGCGCTTGAGGTGGTGCTTGCTTATCCCGGCCTGCACGCCATCTGGATCTACCGCGCCGCGCACTGGATGTGGAACCATCGCCTGCAACTGCCCGCCAGGCTGTTGAGCGAGTTCGGACGCTGGATCACCGGTGTTGAAATCCATCCGGGCGCCACCATCGGGCGGCGCTTGTTCATCGACCATGGAATGGGCGTGGTGGTCGGCGAAACATGCGAGATCGGCGAGGATGTCCTGATTTACCAGGGAGTGACGCTCGGTGGCACCAGTTTGAAGAAGGAAAAGCGGCACCCTACGATTCAAGACCACGTCATGATCAGCGCGGGCGCATCGGTTATCGGCCCGGTAACAATCGGCCATGGAAGCCGCATCGGCGCTGGCGCCGTCGTCGTTTCCTCCGCGCCCCCGTATTCGACCATCGTTGGAATACCCGGCAAGGTGGTGGAACGCGATCGCGCGCGCGACGTCATGGACCTCGACCATGCTCGTCTGCCCGACCCTGTGGCCCGGGCGATCAACAGCCTGACTGAGCAGATCAACCGCATGTCGGTGCGCATCAACGAGATGGAAGAGCGCCAGGACTGTCTGGAGGACAAGATCACCGAAGAACCTGCCACCGCCGCCAGATCCAGCGAACTGGAAAAGCAGCGTTGAATTTCCCGCGCTACGTGACCCCCAGGTAGCCGATATTGGGTCAGTTTCAGCTGACTCAATATCGGTGGTTTAGGGCCTCTTCACCGAAAAGTGGATGAGGGTCAGAATAAATAACTTTACAAAGAATCGTTTGACGCGGGGTCTTCACTAGAATCAGGCTTTTCGGTGCCGATTTATCTCGATCATAACGCCGGTGCGCCGGTCCGGCCCGAGGTGCGCGCGGCAATTTCGGCGATGCTGGCTTCCGACGTCGGCAATCCGTCCTCGGTGCATCGCAGCGGCCAGGCCGCGCGGCGGCTGCTGGAGCAGGCCCGTAGCAAGGTTTCCACTCTGATCGACGCCGCGCCCGCCCAAATCGTCTTTTGCAGCGGGGGTACTGAAGCCAACAATTTTGCGATCGAAGGCGCCGTGCAGGCCCGCAACGGACGTCGCCGGATCATCACTTCCGCGATCGAGCATTCATCAATTTTAAAGGTGCTGGCGCACCTCGAATGCCAAGGGTTTGAAATAGTCCGGGTCGCACCCGATCGGGAAGGGCGGCTCAATCCAGCCGCACTCGCGGCGCTTATCGACCAAGACACCGCATTGGTTACTCTTGGGCTCGCCAATTCCGAAGTCGGCACGATTCAGGACTTGGCGCCGCTGGCCGCGCCGACTCGCTCAGCAGGAGCGGTTTTCCATGTCGATGCCGCGCAGGCGGCGGGCCGGATTGCTATGGATGTATCGCAACTGGGCTGCGATCTGATGACGATTAGCGGGCACAAGCTGGGCGCTCCGGCGGGAATCGGCGCTTTGTTCATACGCGACCCCTCGGTTGTCGCGCCGCTGATCCTGGGCGGACCGCAGGAGCGCGGCCTGCGCGCCGGCACTCCCAACCTTATTGGTGCGGTGGGTTTCGGTATGGCGGCGGAAGTCGCCCGGGAGCGGCTTGGCGAAGAAACTGCCATGATGGGCATGCTGCGCGACGCACTCTTGGACGGTCTGAATGCCGCCATTCCTGGACTGACGATCAATAGCCCCCGAACCGGGGTTTTGGCCAACACTCTGAACCTTTGCTTTCCCGGGGTGCTGGGCGAGACGATGCTGATCGCGCTCGACCTCGAAGGCGTGCAGGTCTCGATGGGATCGGCATGCGCGGCCGGAGCTGTCGAGGCTTCGCACGTTCTGATCGCGATGGGGCACAGCGCGAACGCCGCGCGCAGCTCGCTGCGTATCAGTCTTGGCTATTCGAGCACGTTGCGCGAAGTAAACGAAGCGTGCGCGATTATCGCCGCCGTATGGCGGCGCGCCGTTGTGAACAAAGAATCGGCGGTGGCAGCGCCGTGAACGTGCGGGTGATAGTGGCGATGTCGGGCGGTGTGGACAGTTCAGTGGCGGCCGCTATCCTCGCTGAACAGGGCTACGACGTGGTGGGGATAGCGATGCGGCTTGCGCCCGACGGTGCTCCGCGCACCGACAGGCGCGGCAGCTGCTGTTCCTATGATGACTTCGAAGACGCGCGCCGCGTTGCGGAGCTAATGAACTTTCCATTTTACGTGGTCGATCTGCGCGATGAATTTTCCGCCCGCGTTATCGCGCCGTTCGTAGGCGAATATCTCTCCGGCAGAACGCCCAACCCCTGCCTGTTGTGCAACCGCGACATCAAGTTCGACCGGCTGTGGGATCGCGCCGGCGCGCTGGGCGCAGGATACATCGCCACCGGTCATTACGCGCGAATCGAGCGCGACGCTCATGGCGCATTTCGCTTGCTAAAGGCGGTGGACGCGCGCAAGGACCAGTCCTACTTCCTGTTTACGCTCGGTCAGAACCAGCTCTCGCGCACGCTCTTTCCGCTCGGTTCGATGACCAAGGACGAGGTGCGAGAGAAGGCCCGCAAGATGCGTCTGGCGAACGCCGAGAAGCCTGAAAGCCAGGAAATCTGTTTCGTGCCCGGCGGTGACCACGCTGCGTTTATTGAGCAGCGCAGCCGTCCCGGGCAAATCCGTGCGGGCAACGTGGTTGACTCGGCGGGTCATTCGTTGGCGCGGCACGGCGGTATTCATCGCTTCACCATCGGGCAGCGGCGCGGACTGGGTATCGCCGCCGGCGAGCCGCTCTACGTCAGCCGGATAAACCCTGATAACGGCGACGTGACCGTGGGAAGTCGGGGCGAACTGAGTGCGGCAGGTTTCCGCGCCGCCAATCTCACTTGGGTGGATCCGCGGATTCCCGCAAGCAGTGACCTTGATGTGGAGGTGAAGATCCGCTATCGCCATCCGGCGGTTGCCGCGCGCCTGCGGATACTTGCGGGAGATCGTGCCGAGGTGAGCTTTGGGCGCGAAAATCCCGCTGTTACGCCCGGGCAGGCCTGCGTGTTCTATCGCGGCGAAGAGGTTTTAGGCGGCGGATGTATCGAGGGCACGCTGGAGAACTGACGACGATGCGCTTCGCTATCACCACGCTCGGATGCAAGGTCAATCAGTACGACTCGGCGATGATCGAGGCGCGCCTGGAACAGGCCGGCCTGGAGCGGTGTGAATTCGATCAGGTTGCCGACGTTTACGTGGTCAACACTTGCACTGTCACCGATCGCGCCGACGTGGAGAGCCTCAAGCTTGCCCGCCGCGCGCGGCGCAGCAACCCGCGAGCGCGCGTCATCATGACCGGATGCCTGGCCCAAGCCAGTCCTGAGCGGCTCGCCGCGGCGCCTGAGGTGGACAGGATTATAGGTCTGGCGCGGATGGACGACCTGGTGCGCGCGGCAGCTCAAGACCCGCGCCCGGATGATGCGCGCGTGATGGTTTCCAACCTGCGCAAAAGCAGGTCCGCGATTGATGCGGCAGCCGTCGTTCCTGCCGGGCAGACCCGGGCTTTCATAAAGTTGCAGGAAGGATGCGATCAGTTTTGCAGCTTCTGTATAGTGCCGTTTTCGCGCGGTGCTTCGCGCAGCGTGGCGCCGCGCCAGGTGCTCGAAGTGCTCGACTCGCTGCATGAGCAGGGCTTCAAAGAAGTGGTCCTCAGCGGCGTTCATTTGGGCGGCTACGGGAAGGATTTGTCTCCGCCGGTCACGTTGATGGGCCTGCTCGAGATGATCGCTGAACGTTGCCCTATCCCGCGTGTGCGCCTGAGTTCGATTGACCCCGAGGAACTGAGCGACGAGGTTATCGACCTGGTCGCCCAAAGCGACCGGTTTTGTCCGCATTTCCATTTGCCGCTGCAAGCCGGCGAGGACCAGATCCTTGAGCGGATGCGCCGGCGCTATCGAATCGACGACTACCGCCGCCGCGTCGAACGAATCCTGCAGCGAATGCCTGACGCGGCCATCGGCACCGATCTGATTGTCGGTTTCCCGGGCGAAACCGAAGAACACTTTGAGCACTACTTTCAGTTTGTGGAAAGGCTACCGCTGGCATATTTTCATGTTTTTCCCTATTCCGTTAGGTCGGGTACGACGGCCGCCAAATTCGGCGGCAAGGTACCCGCAGGCGAGATAAAGCGGCGTGCCGAACGGCTCCGCAAACTTGGAGAGTTGCGGCGTCAGGTTTTCATCAGGCGTTTTGTTGGCGCAAAAATTAAGGTGTTGGTTGAAGAAAGCCGGGAGCCCGGATGCCAGCGGCTGCGCGGTTACAGCCGCAACTATATCAAGGTTTTGGTCCACGGCGCGGATCAGCTGAAGAACCATGAAATCGACGTTGACGCATCTGCTGTCGACGGGTCGGCGCTGGTTGGGAGGACTGTTGGGTCCCCAGCCCCAAGCGCCGGAAGCAGCCGAAACTGAGCCGGCCAAACGAGCGCCGCGCCTGGAACGCTCCCTCGGCTACACCTTTACCCGTCCTGAACTTTTGCAGCTGGCTTTGACCCATCCGAGTGCCGCCGAGGGTACAGACCAACATTATGAGCGGCTCGAATTCCTCGGCGACGCGGTGCTGGACCTGGCAATCGCCGACATGCTGATGCGCCATTTCCCGGGCGGCACCGAAGGCCTGCTCTCACGCCAGCGCGCGTCGATCGTCAACGCCCGCACGCTGGCGGCAAAGGCGGAAAGCATCGGACTGGGCCAGCACCTGCGGTTGGGCAAAGGCGAGGAAAAGAGCGGCGGCAGGCAAAAGACGTCAATCCTGGCCGCCGGGTTTGAAGCATTAATTGGCGCTATTTACAGTGACAGCGGACTTTCTGACGCGCAGCAAGTGGTCGAACGCCTCTTCGGCGCCGATATCGGCGGGCCCAGCGTCGAGCGCGATTTCAAGACCGAATTGCAAGAGACCGCTCATCGTTATTTCCGCGCCCATCCGGTGTACGAAGTGATCAGCGAAAGCGGACCCGATCATGCCAAACGCTTCGTCACCCGGATTCGTATTGGTGCGCGCCAGTTCGGAATAGGCGAAGGATCCAGCAAAAAGCTGGCCGAGCAGGCGGCGGCGCGCGAGGCTTTGGCCGTAATCAACGCAGAGCAGGAAGGATCCGATGGCGAACAGCGGCGGCGATGAGTATCGGAGCGGCTACGTGGTATTGTGCGGCCGCTCCAACGTCGGTAAATCGACCCTTCTCAACCGCCTCATCGGCGAGAAGGTGGCGATCGTTACTCCGCGCCCGCAAACCACTCGGCGGCGCATCCTGGGAATCCGCACCGACCCCGACGCCCAGCTGATCCTCGTTGACACTCCGGGTTTGCACGATTCCAGGCGATTGCTGAATCGCCGGATGGTGGATGTCGCGCGCGCATCCATGACGCAGGGGGACGTGCTCGCCGTGGTGGTCGAAGCTGGCGAGCGGCTTGCCGCGGAGGACCGCGCGGTCCTGGCCGAAGTTCGCAGACTTGCACGGCTCACGGTTGTGATAATCAACAAGATCGACCTGCTGCCGCGGCCCGTGCTGATTCCGCTGGCCGAAGAATGCCTGAGGCTGATGCCGGAGGGGGAGATCGTTCCCGTAAGTGCGCTGTCGGGCGAAAATGTCGCGGAGTTGCTCACCACCTTGAAGCGGATGCTGCCCACCGGCTCGGCGCTGATGCCGGAGGATCAGTACACGGATCAGACCCAGCGTGCACTGGTGGAGGAAATTATCCGTGAGAAGATCTTCATGGCGATGAAGCAGGAGATTCCGTTCCTGACCGCGGTCAAAGTGGAGCAATTCAGCGAACTGAACGAACGAAACTTGCTCCGAATCCACGCCACGATCATCGTGGAGCGCGATTCGCACAAAGGCATGGTGATCGGCGCCGGCGGCCAGCAGCTCAAGCAGATCGGCCAAAGCGCGCGCGTCGAGATCGAGCAGCAGCTTGACAGACGCGTCTATCTGGAACTGCACGTGAAAGTTGAGAAGAACTGGACCTCCGATCCGCGCCGGCTTTCCGAACTGGGCCTGTAGAAAGCTTCAGGTTCCGGAAAATCCGCGGCTGTCAGCACCAAGCGGCGCAAAAAAATCCACCAGTGAAACCTTTTCCTGCGGTATCCTTAAAGATGCCGTATGGAAGAGAACGATCGAGAATCGAACGGCGGGATCGAAGAGTCAACGCTGTTTAAAGTCGGCATGCCAGTAGTGGCACTGCTGATTGTCACGGCCGCCCTGTCGTTGGCCCGTGATATCCTTATACCGCTTGCTGCGGCGCTGATCCTGGCGCTCGTGCTGAGCCCGATCGCCAGCCGGCTCGAGCGTTGGGTGGGCCGGTTTGCAAGCGCCGGTCTGGTGGTGTTCACCGGTGTTGCGGTGATCGTATTAGTCGCGTACTTCACCACCTTGCAGCTGACCAGCGTCGCGGACGAGGTGGCCGGATATTCCGCCAACATCGGGAACAAGCTCGCCGCCATCGAAAAAAGCACGCCGCCCTGGCTCCAGCATCTCGAAATCGCATTTAGCGAGGTCAAGCGGCGCGTCCAGAAGCCCAATTTGTCCGCGCCGGTGCCGCCGCCGACCGTTACCGTTTCCTCCGGCTCTCTGGCCGACAATCTGGCGCATTTCACTCCGGCACTGGCCGCGATCGTCGAAATCCTGCTTATCATCGTGCTGCTGTTCTTCTTGCTTTACGGCCGGCGCGATTTACGCGACCGCCTGGTCCGACTTGCGGCGCGCGCCCGTATCAGTGTGGCCAGCCAGGCAATCGAAACCGCCGGCCATACCGTGGGCCGCTACCTGCTCTTGCTCGGCCTGATCAATTTTGCCTTCGGCATCGCAGTCGGTCTGATGCTGTGGGCGCTGGGCCTGCCCAACGCCCCGTTCTGGGGTCTGCTGGCTTTCCTGATGCGCTTCGTTCCGTACGTCGGCGCGCTGGTTTCGTCGCTGCTGCCTGCGCTGGTTGCCTTCGCCGTGTTTCCCGGCTGGTCTAAGACTCTTGAGGTGGTCGGAGCGATTACGGTGCTCGATCAGATTGCCGCCCATCTGGGCGAGCCGTTCGTAATCGGTTCTGGCATCGACATGTCTCCGGTTGCGCTGCTGGTTTCTACCATTTACTGGTCGTGGCTGTGGGGCGCGCCGGGATTGCTGCTGGCGATTCCGCTAACGGCGTGCCTGAAGGTGATCGGCGAGCATATTCCGGCGCTGAACTTTCTTCCTCTCCTGCTCGGCGGCTCACGCACTCTGGAAAGTTATCACGACTTCTATCGCATGCTCCTGGAGCTTGATTCCGGCTCGGCGCGTGTTCTGGCGATCCGCTACTGCGAGGAGAACGGAATTGAGGGAACGTTCGACGACTTTCTTGTTCCCGCAATAAACCTCGCCGGCGATGAACGATCCGAAGGGCATATCAGCGAGGACAACCTTCAATTTATCGTTGGCTTTGTGCGTGAGCTGATTCCCGAACTGGGCGTACGCTTTTGCGAGGTGCGCCACGGACGCCGAGTACGGGTTCTGGGCGTGTGTCCGCCGGACGAACCGCACTGTTTGGGCGTACTGATGATGCTGGAGTTTTTCCGCTTCGCGGGGGCGGCCGTCAAGTTTCCGGGCGAAGGCAAGTCCGTCGAAGAGACTCGCAAGCTGGCGCGGCAGTTCGCCCCTGACGTGGTGTGCGTGTCGTGTACCCTTACGGAAGGTCTGCCGGCCGCGGTCGAGCTTACTCGCGTACTCAAGCGCGAAGTTCCCGCTGCGACTATTATCGCCGGGGGGGTGGCCGCCTTGTCCTACCCGGCCGACCTGCTCAGTGGCGGAGTGTCGCAAGTATGTGTAAGCAGGAGCCAGACGCGCCGCGCAATCCGCCAATTGGTCGGCGCCAGGTGGGGTAGGGCGGCGAGCGTGCCCGCAGTGTCATCTCTCGCGAATGTTTCCGACAGTATGAAATCCGAAACGCAAGCGTAATAGAACCGCTCGCACAATTAATCGACGCTCCTGCTCCGCTCCAAGGGGCCGAGGTCAAATGGTCCGATATCGAGAAAGCGACATCGGAATGACACTTTCGGATTGGCCGAATCGTGGCGGGTCCTTCGACGCCAAGCTAATTCGGTGAACAGTAGTTTTGGCTATGTAAGCAGATAAAAGCTAGACAGCGCAGCTTGGGGGCCGAGAGGCAAGCTGCGCTTTGGAGAGCAGAGATTGATGGCGAACAAAAACAACCCCGCACTCGAGGAAGATAGCGGGTTCAGCGCAGAACAAGCCCCCGCCGGCGGCGGGAGCTGGCAGATCAACGGCCTGCGGGGATGGTCGCCTTATTCAGCCACTGGTCAATTGCCGATCTTCGGAAGCGCCAGTCGCTGCCGACCCTGAAACCGGGAATCCGCTTGTTCTTCAACAGCCGGTAGATCGTACTAGGGTGGCAGAGCAGGTATTCCGCAAGCATCGGCACCGTAAGGATCTGGTCACCTTGCTCCTTGGAGGGCTTGCTCAACATCGGGTTGATTGATTTTCCGGCCCCGCCGTTGGTCATCCCCCTGGTTTCAAGGTTGCTCGTTGCTGCCTTCATACGCCGCACCACTTTGCCTTTTTTTGCTAATTTTTTCACGGGTCTGTTTCCGAGCGGTGCAATTAGCTTGCCAGCCTAATGCCGACAACCATGGCCCCTTTGGAACCAATCGCACAAAGCACTTATTCCAGCAAAAGACAGCTTTCATCCTCAAACCACCACTGTGAGCCACAGAGCATATTCGAGTGAACACGTTATTTTTTGGCCTTAAAGCCTGCCTGACCGAGCGTTCAGGATGGGAAATTCACGTCCAGCGCGACTTTTTTTCCACGATTTGGGATATCGCCATGCTGGAGTTGAATCGTTAGACGATCGTGGAACTGTGCCACGCCGATGGTGCAGACTGGCGCACTTTTCCACGCGCATGAGCCCTTCGGACACAACTTCAAGTTTCCGCTCTTGGCGTGAGCGGCTTGAGTAAAACGGTTACAATTCAGCCACGATGGCTGCGACACGAGGTTCCGAAAACCAAAATCAAATCCCTGGGATTAGTCCTGGCCTCGCGCTGGTCAGCCTGGTTGGACGTGCTAACGCGGGTAAATCGACACTTTTTAATCGAATCACCCGTCGTGGCCGAGCAATCGTGAGCGCTCTTCCAGGCACCACCCGCGATCTGAACGTGCTGGTCGCCGAGCACCAGGGGCACAGCTTTGCCGTCGTTGACAGCGGCGGGCTGGAATTGGGCGAGCGCGAGGGGCTGAGCGAACGGGTTGTTTCCGCGGCGCTCAAGGCGGTTGCTGCGGCTGATGTGGTGATTTTCGTGGTGGACGGCAGGGCAGGGTTGAGCGCCGCCGACGCCGAGGCGTTGTCTCTGATTCGCGAAGTAGGGCGTCCAATCCTGCTTGCCGTTAACAAGCTGGATTCGGCCGGGCTCGACGCTGCGGCCGCCGAATTCCACACCCTTGGCGTCGAGCGTCTTTTTGCCGTTTCCGCGGCGCACGGGAGGGGAGTCGAGGAACTACTCGACGCAGTAGTTGAGCTGCTGCCGCAAGAGATCACGGTCGCGCCAGTACCCGCTGCCCTGCGTATCGCCCTCATTGGGCGACCCAACGTTGGCAAGTCTTCGCTGATAAACCGGCTCGCCGGCGCGCCACGCTCGATTGTCGATGCCACTCCCGGCACTACCCGCGACCCGGTTGACGTCCGGATCAAGTCCGGCGATCAGGATCTGATCCTGATCGATACCGCCGGGATGCGGCGTCCGGCGCGCGTGCAGGGCGAGCTTGAACATCACTCGGTAAGGCGCGCGATCGAGATCGTTCGACGGGCGGAAGTGCTGCTCCTGGTTGTGGACGCAAGTGAAGGTATTACCGATCAGGACGCCCGGCTGGCCCACCTGGTGGAGAGCGAAGACCGCGCTCTGATTGTCATTTGTAACAAATGGGACGTTGCGGCCCGCGCCGGCCGCAAGCAGGCGGCGTTCACGCGCGATGCCCACCAGCGTTTTTCGTTTCTGGAGTTCGCGCCGCTGATTTATACCTCGGCAATGACCGGCGACGGCGTTCGCGACGTACTGCTAGAGGCGACGAAGATCGGAACCAACTTCAGGGCGGTGTTTCAGACCGCGCATCTCAACCGAATCCTCGAGGGCGCAACTGCGGCGATGGATCCGCCGGTCGTGGCCGGGCGGCGCCTCAACCTGCTTTATGTCACGCAAGTCGCCAGCTCGCCGCCGCGCCTGATGTTCTTCTCTAACGTCGAGCGTGACATCCCGGTCCATTACATCCGCTATCTGGAAAACCGTTTCAGGGCCGCACTGGAGCTCAGCGGCACGCCGCTGAGGATGGTCTTTCGCCGGCGCGGCGCCGGACGCGGTTGAAATTTTTTGATCCAATCGGCGAGGTAACTCAGATGGCGAATGATCCAAGCGCGGCCAAGTCAGCCTATCCTGCAACAATCGCCGATATGCGCATTGGCGACCGCGGATACGCGGACCCCAACGCGCTGGCGCCGCTGCGCGACGGAACCTCTTTTTTGCTGGGAACTTTTGAACTGCATCGCAATCCGGACGCGATAGCGGGGATGCTGGTTGAAAGGATAGCCGGCGGGTGGGTGGTGCATGCCAACGACGTGCGCGACCCCAACTGGCGCATCAGCCGCGGATTGCCATGGCCCGGCGTGAGCGACAGCGACCTGATGCCGGTTGTGCAGATCCTGTGAGGGTTGCGCGAGGGGCGCTATTCGCCGAAATGGTCCTGTTGGTTATAGTAGCGAAATAGTCCAGCGGCGGCCCGAATGATTTTAATTCTCGACTTTGGCAGTCAGTACACCCAGTTGATTGCGCGCCGCGTGCGCGAGGCGCGGGTTTACTGCGAAATTCATCCCTATAACCTGGGGATCGACCGGATTCGCGCGCTCAATCCCAGCGGGATCATCCTGTCCGGCGGCCCGGCCAGCCTGTACGAACACGATGCGCCCAACATCGAACGCGCGGTGCTGGACATCGGGTGCCCGGTGCTCGGTATCTGTTACGGCCTGTATGTGATCGCGCAGCATCTCGGTGCCCGCAGCGCGGGTTCCCCGCGCCGCGAGTACGGTCCCGCGATGCTCACGATCGACGAGCCCGACCGGCTATTCGAGGGGCTGGCCGGCGGCGAGCATCCGGTTTGGATGAGCCATGGCGACCGGGTCGAGGAGCTGCCCGAAGGTCTGTGCGCGATCGGGCACAGCGAGAATTCACCGTTTGCCGCGGTCCGCAGCGTTGACGGGCGCATCCGCGGAATCCAGTTTCATCCGGAGGTCGTGCATACGCCGGCGGGCGCCGCCATACTGAGCAACTTCGTCCACAGGATTTGCGGAGAGCCCGGCGATTGGACGATGGCGAATTTTATCGAGACCGAGGTCGCAGAGATTCGCGACATAGTTGGGCCCAATGAACGTGTCCTGATGGCCCTGTCGGGCGGAGTGGATTCCTCCGTAGCCGCCGCGCTCATTCATCGTGCGGTAGGCGATCGCCTGCACTGTATATTCGTAGACACCGCGCTGCTGCGTGCCGGCGAGCGCCAGCGCATGGAACAGGTGTTCGCCGGCCAACTGGGTATCGCGCTGAAGGTTGCGGACGCTTCGCAGTTGTTTCTGGAGCGTCTGGCGGGCGTCACCGAACCCGAGGAGAAGCGGCGCATCATCGGGCACACTTTCATTGAGGTGTTCGAGCGGCAGGCAAAGGCGCTGGGCGGCGCGCGGTTTTTGGCCCAGGGCACCCTCTATCCCGACGTTATAGAGTCGGTCTCATTCAAGGGGCCGTCAGCCACCATCAAGAGCCATCATAACGTTGGCGGACTGCCCGAGAGCATGCGCTTTGAGTTGATTGAGCCGCTGCGCGAATTGTTCAAGGATGAGGTCCGTGATTTGGGCCGCCAGTTGGGATTGCCCTCCGACGTGGTCGATCGTGAGCCATTCCCGGGACCCGGGTTGGCGATCAGAATTGTTGGCGACGTCACGCGGGAGCGCCTGGAGCTGCTGCGCCGCGCCGACCAGATCGTGATGGAGGAAATACTCGCCGCCGGACTGCACCACCGCCTGTGGCAGAGCTTCGCGGTGCTGCTGCCGCTCAAGACGGTCGGTGTGATGGGCGATGGGCGCACCTATGAGAGCGTGCTGGCGATTCGCGCGGTGGAGTCGTCGGATGGGATGACGGCGGATTGGGCGCGGCTCGACCCCAGTCTGCTGGCGCGGCTGAGCAGCCGCATCACCAATGAGATCCGGGGTATCAACCGCGTAGTTTACGACATCACCTCCAAGCCGCCTGCTACGATTGAGTGGGAATAAAGTGACAGTTTGCTCCCGTTATGCGCCGAGTCCGACCGGCTCGCTGCACATTGGCAACGTTCGCTCCGGCCTGTTCGCCTACCTGTTCGCGCGCCACAGCGGCGGTCGGTTTATCCTGCGTGTGGACGATACCGACCAGGAACGCTCCACCCAGGAGTCGCTCGATGAGATCGTCGCCAGTCTGCGATGGCTCGGCATCGACTGGGATGCTGGACCGCCTGACCGGCGCTACTTCCAGTCCAGCCGCTTCGATCGCTACCGCCAGGCCGCGGCGCGGCTGCTGCGCGAGGGCAGGGCCTATCCATGCTACTGCACGCCGGAAGAGCTTGAGGCCAAGCGCCGGCAGGCCGAGCGCGAGCGCCGCAAGCCCGGCTACGACGGCACTTGCCGCGACAAACCGTATCCCCCCGACCTGCCGCTCCCCGACCGCGGCGCGGGGCGCAACTACACGATACGCTTTCGATCGCCGCGCGAGGGGCAGACCGTGGTCGAAGACCTGGTTAAGGGGCATTCGGTTTTTCAGAACAGCGAACTGGACGACCTGATCATCTTTCGCTCTGACGGAGTGCCGACTTACAACTTCGCCACCGTGCTCGACGATGCGGATTTCGAAATCACGCACGTGGTGCGCGGCGATGATCATCTGCCCAACACTCCCCGGCAGATCCAGATTTTTCTGGCGCTGGATTTGACGCCGCCCGCCTACGCGCATCTGCCGATGGTGATGGGGCCGGACGGCAAGCCCCTGTCCAAGCGTCACGGTGCGACTTCGGTGTTCGCTTATCGTGACGCCGGGTACTTTCCCGAAACGCTGCTTAATTACCTGGCGCGGATGGGATGGTCCCACGGCGATCAGGAGATCTTTTCCCGCCAGGAGCTGATCGAATATTTCGGCTTCGAGGCCTGCGGTAAGTCGCCAGGCATCTTCAATCCGGAAAAGCTGCTGTGGCTCAACTTCCATTACCTGAAGCAACGGCCGCTGGCGCAGTTGGTACGCGAGGCGATTCCATTCCTGGAAAAGAGCGGCTACACCATCCCCGCCGATCAGGCGTGGCTGGAGAAGATGGTCGCGACGCTGCGTGAGCGGGCCAAAACCCTGGTCGAGCTGGCCGATTTCGCCCACTTCTACATGAGCGACGACATCAGCATCGAGCCCAAGGCCGCGGCGAAATTCCTCAGCCCCCAGATGGTTGAACCGCTCAAAGCGCTGGCCGAGAGTATCGATGCCCTGCCCGAGGACTGCGGTGAAAGTGCGGTGCAGGAAGCTTTCGAGCAAGTGATGTCGCGCTTCGGTCTGAAACTTGGTCAGCTCGCGCAGCCAGTACGCGTCGCCCTGACCGGCGGCACCGTAAGCCCCGGCATTTACGAAGTGATTGCAGTCCTGGGCCGCTCGCGCACCGTCGAGCGTCTGCGCCGCGCCATCGCATCAATCAGCGCATAGCTCCGTACAAAGTCAGCGGGGCGGGTGTCGGTGCCCCGCTATGCAGATGGTGCTACGAAAGGCGGGCTAAGACGCCCGTCCCGCTGGCTTTCCAATCCATCCGTGCTGAAGTAGCCTGTCGCCAAGGAAGCCGTTAACGCCGGTCATGTCGAAGATCTGGGTGCTGCAACATACGGAGTGCGAAACGCTTGGAACGATCGCCGACGCACTGGAGGCGGAGGCGCTGGCCTGGCAATGCGTGCGGGTGTTCGAAGGCAAGCCCGTTCCCGCCCAAATTGGGGACGCCGGCGGGCTGATCCTGATGGGCGGGCCGATGGGAGTTTACGAACAGGACCGCTACCCACACCTTAAAGACGAGTTGCGGTTGATAGATTCCGCGCTGAAGGCCGGCAAGCCAGTGCTGGGCGTTTGTCTGGGCAGCCAGCTATTGGCCGCCGCTTTGGGCGCCGTGGTCGCCAGAGGATCGCGCAAGGAAATCGGCTGGTATCCCGTGCGGTTGTCGGAAGCCGCCGGGGCCGATCGGCTCTGGAGCGCTGCACCGACCGAGTTCATGGCGCTGCACTGGCATGGCGACGCATTCGATCTGCCGCAAGGCGCAGTCAACCTGGCGTCATCGGAACTGACGGCGCATCAGGCGTTCCGCTACGGCAAATCCGCATACGGATTCCTGTTCCATCTCGAGATGACCGAGGAGATGATTGCCGGTATAACCTCCGCGTTCGGCGAAGAGCTGCGCGAGGCTGGTGGAGACGAGTCGCAGCTGGAAGCGCAATCAGCCGTGAACTGCGACAAGCTTCAGATGATCGGTGAGACCGTGTTCAGCCGATGGGCGCGTCTGGTGCATGAAGCGCGGATCGCATCAACGGTGCCGCCCTATAGCAGATAGGAGAAAATCATGTTCAAGATCGGCAAGCTGTTCCATCTGACTCACCTGGTGAACGACCTTGACGCCTGCGATCGATGGTACGACGAGGTCTTTTCGTGCAACCGCTTTTATCGCGGCTACGAAAAGCTCGCGGTGCGCGACGCGTCGCTGCTCACGATCGGCGACGTCGTCATGGAGCCCCTTAGTCTGGCCAAGGTGCCGGACGCCGAGAAGTCGCCGATCGGAAAGTTCAAGGCGCGCTTCGGCCAGCGCTTCCATTCTATCGCATGGTACGTCGAGGATGTCGCCGAGCTTGCGGCGCAGTTCGCACGCCACGACGTTCACATGTTCAATCTGGTCGGCAGGTCCGTGAAAGCCCCGGTCAAACCCGGCACCGCAATCTGGACCCAGCCGCGGCAGACCCATGGGCTATTGGAGTTCGCCGAAATTCCGCAGTTCACCACCGACGCGCGGCTGCAACCCGGATGGTCGCCGGTATTCTGGCGCGAGCGCCATCCGCTGGGAATCGAGCGCGCGTCGCATATCACCGTGCTGGTGCACGATCTCGCACCCGCCGTTCATTTCTATCGCGACGTTCTGCTCGGCAAGCTGATCCACGAGGAGGAAAGAGCGGGTGAGCACAAGAGCGCATTCGTGGCGGCGGGCGAGGATACAGCCGTTGAGCTGCGCCAACCGCTCTCAACGACCAGCCCCGAGGCGCGCGACCTGGCACAGAACGGCGACAGCATTTACGGCGTCACCTTCAAGACCATCAACCTGGCCAAGGCCGCCGATTTTCTGAAATCGAAGAAGCAGCGCATCGAGAGTCAGACCGGCGATTCGCTGCTGCTTAACAAGGATGACACCTTCGGCATGGTGGTAGGCTTCACGGAGCGCGCGCTCCCGAACGACCCCAGGCGCTGACATGCGAAAAAAACGACTCCAACGAACTTACACGTCGCTGACTATTGATTTCCCGTCTCCATGACCAGGGAGAGGGTTAGGCTGGGCGCGTCCTCGCAGTATCCACGCAGAACGGTGTCCGGGAGACTTAACTAATGCCATCACTATCAGCCCAGGTCCATTCACGCCTCGATCATCCCGTGATCGACTCCGACGGCCATCTGTTCGAGTTTTACCCGATGTTTGTCGACTACCTCAAAAGCGAGGCCGGCGGCGGGGCGGCCGATCGCATGACCAAGACCTTCGCCAATTCGGTGGTCGGCAGCCTTTGGTTCAAGCTGACTCCGGAGCAGCGGCGCGAACGCCGCGTCACGCGCCCCGGTTTTTGGAGCGTGCCCACACGGCGTGCCGAAGATCTGGCCACCACAATCCTGCCGCGCCTGCTCTACCAGCGCATGGAGGATATCGGGCTGGACTATGCGGTGCTCTACCCGAGTATGGGCATCGGTGCGATTCATTTCAGCGACGAGGAACTGCGCCGCGCTGCCTGCCGGGCGCTCAACCGGATGTTCTCCGACCAGTATCGCGACTACGCCGACGCGATCACGCCCGCAGGGCTGATCCCGATGCATACTCCGCAAGAGGCAATCGACGAACTGGAATATGCCGTGGGTCAGCTCGGCCTGAAAGTCGTGTTGCTCCCCGGATATGTCAGGCGTCCGATAGCGGAGGTCGCCCGTAAATACCCCGACGCGGCGCGCCATGCGTTTTGGCTCGACACATACGGGGTGGAGAGCGAGCACGACTACGATCCGGTATGGGCCAAGTGCCAGGAGCTGAAGGTGGCTTGCACCTTCCATTCGCTCGGCACCGGATGGGGCAGCTGCGCCAGCTCGACCAGCTTCATGTACAACCACATTGGGCATTTTGCCGCCGCCGGAGAGGCGATTTGCAAATCGTTGTTCCTTGGCGGCGTGACGCGCCGCTTCCCGGTGAACTTTGCTTTCCTTGAAGGCGGCGTGGGATGGGCGCGCAGCCTGCTGGCCGGCATCATCGGTCATTGGAGCAAGCGGAACCTGGCGGCGCTGGCGAATTACGATCCGCGCAATCTCGATCTGAAAAAATTCGGCGAGCTAATGGTTCGCTATGGCGATGAAATGACCAAAAGCTATGGCCGCGACGTCACCTTGAGCGACGTAGCCCACAAGTTCCTGCCCGCCGCCTTCAAGGCGTTCGACACCGAATTGCCCTCCGAGGACCTGAACCTGCTCGACGAATGGGCGCAATGCGGAATCGAAACAGTTGAGGACATCGGCAAACTGTTCGCCCCGTTCTATTTCGGATGCGAAGCCGATGACCCGGTGACCGCCTCAGCCTTCGACGCGAAGCACAACCCGCTCGGCGTCAGGCTCAACGCTGTCTTCGGATCCGACATTGGTCATTGGGACGTCCCCGACATGACCGAGGTGCTGGAGGAAGCGTATGAGCCGGTCGAAGAGGGCAAGATGACCGCGGAGGACTTCAAGGACTTCGTCTTCACCAATCCGGTCAAACTATGGACCGGCGGCAACCCCGACTTTTTCAAGGGCACGCGGGTGGAAGCCGCCGTGAAGCACCTGCTCCGATCCGGATGATAAGCTCCCGCGCGCTCTCCCTGTAACAAGAAGAGGCGAGAGAAAAGGCCTGTGCGCCAAGGCATTTGTGTAGTTGGCTCTATGTCGGCTCATTTGGCCTGATTTCCGGTGGGCCGCGTCGATGACGTCAATAGATACATGGAGGAAGCGTTGAAGGAGATTCCCCGCCTGGCGATTTCAGGCAGGGAATTCTGCCGTGGCCCGATCAGTCGATGAGCGAGCGTTTCTATCTTTCAAAAGCGGACGCCAGTTTGCGGTCGTTGACCTTCATCGCCTGCTCGAGCACTGCCAGACGCTGCTCGAAGGTGTTTCGCAGAGTCTGTACTTCACGCTCACGGGTGGCCCGCTCTGCTTCCACCTGCGCGGACAGGCGCTTGATCTGCTCGGCCTGGCGTTGAATCTGCGCGGTCTGACGCTGGTTTTCCCTGCTTTGCTTTTGAAGCTCGTTGAGCAACATCGAAGTGAGCATCGAATAACGCACGGTCTCTATTTTGCCGTCGGTGCCGTACGTGACTAACTCCGGGTATACCTGCTTTACTTCTTCCGCCACCAGCCCGTATTGGAGTATCCCCTGCGGGTCGGCCTTGTAGCGGAACGTTACCGGATGCAGCTTCATCAGGTTGCCGCTGGTCGCGCCCATCTCGTGGATATCGCGTTTGAAGCGCGCCGATGAGGTCATGACGCCCAATCGGCCGCTGCTGTTCACTATCACGTCGGCCCCCGTGACGGTGGAGCCGTTGATTCCCGAGATAAACGTCACCGTGTGTGTACCCGGCGTGCCGATACGGATCGTACCGGACTCGGCCGCAGACCCCTTGTTGCCTATGTCGATGTTCTGCTGGCCGGTAGTAAGGTTGAAGCCCGCATTGACGCCCAACGCGATGTTGTTGTTGCCGCTGGTATTGCTGAAGAGCGCGCCGTAGCCGACCGCGACGTTATCGAAGCCGCCGTTGTTAGTGCGCATAGCGTTGAATCCAACTGCAGTGTTGACACTGCCCGTTGTGTTGCTGTACATGGCGTCCGCGCCTGACGCCGTGTTGTCAGTGCCGGTGGTATTTTGGCTCAGCGCGGCAAATCCGATCGCGGTATTGAGGCTTCCGAGGTCGTGCTCGAGGGCGTTGACCCCGTCAGCCGTGTTGTAATTGCCTGAGACGTTCAATAAAAGCGCCTGCCAACCGGTGGCGGTATTTTGCGAACCGGTGCTGTTCAGTTCCATCGCATCCACACCGGTGGCCGTGTTCTGACTTCCCGTGGTGTCAACGTTCAGCGCGTAGACCCCGGTGGCGGTGTTGTAAAAGGCTGTAGTGGCTTGCATCAGAGCTCCGCCCCCGGTCGCCGTGTTGTCATAGCCGGAGGTGTTGTCCTGCAGCGCAAACGTTCCGGTGGCTGTGTTGTAGCTGCCGTTGCTGAAGAACAACGCATTGGCGCCGGTAGCGGTGTTGTAGAGGCCGGTCGTATTTCTCTCCAGCGCAAACGCACCCGTGGCGGTGTTGAAGGAGCCGCCCTGATTGAAATCCAACGCATCCGCGCCCACCGCGGTGTTGTAGCTGGAGCGGCCGTTATCGTTTTCCAGGGCGTTCCAGCCAACGGCGGTGTTATCGTTGCCGATCGTGGCGTTGAACAGCGCGTCGAAACCGAATGCGGAATTTTCATCACCGGTGGTAATACTGTTGAGGGCTCCGGTACCAAACATGGTGTTGTGCTGCGCTCGGGCGCTACCCGCGCTAGCGCATACTAACAACATGGCCGCTGCTGCAAGAAAGCCAAAATTTACGAATCTTTTACTCATTTCACACCGCCTGGTTGAGATTTCATGGTCAGGCATCAGTGTGCTTATCAGAGCTAAACTTTAGAGTAAAGGATTAGGAGCCTTGGCCATTTCAGGGCCTTTTTTGCGAGCGAAGCAATAAATATTAAGGCATTCGCACGAAGGAGGCCGTGAAAACCCGGCTCTCGCAGTGCTGCACAAGCGGAAGATTAATATGGCAGGAATAGCAGATTGCTGACGCAGAGCGCCAGACACAGACTTTGCTTCAAAAGCCTGAGTCTGGCGCTCTGCCGGGGAAGACCGACTTGCGGAATCTAATCGAGAGCTACCTGGTATAGCGCGGCGGCGTTCTCACACACGATCTTGCGTTTGACCGCTTCCGGGATGCTCGCGAAGTCGCGCTCGATCACCTCGCGCGAATGGGGAAAGGTGGAGTCGGTGTGAGGATAGTCCGACGCCCACATGAATCGATCCTCGCCAAAGTACTGCCAGGTCAGGGGCCCGATTGGGTCGTCCTGGAAGGTTGCCCAAAGCTGGCGGCGCACGTAGTCGCTGGGTTTCAGGTCCAGCTTGGATTCAATAAAAACACCGAATTTCTCGAACGCGTGATCCAGCCTGTACATGTAATGTGCGATCCATCCGCTGTCATTCTCGGCCGAGACCAGTTTCAGGCGCGGAAACCGCATCAACACTCCGCCCAATATCATGTCAGTAAACGAGGCCTGCGCGTCCAGCGGCAGCTTCATGTAGCGCGTGACGCGGGTGGCGCCTTTGAGCTTCACCGCGGATTTTTCGCCACCCCCCTTGCGGCCGCTGGTGCCGGGAGCCCCGGTAATCACGTGCAGCGACAACGGCATCGCAAGCTCCTGGGCCGCTGTCCAGAAGGGGTCGTACACGCTGTGCCAGAACGGTTTGTCCGGCGGCGCCGCGCCCCAGATCATCGCGCCTTTAAGCCCGGCTTTCGCCACTCGCCGCAGCTCCTGGGCGCCTTGTTCAACGTCGGCCAGCGAGATCAATGCGATACCGACGAAGCGCTTCGGATCGTGCGAGCAGAACTCGCCGACCCAATCGTTGTACGCGCGGAAGCAGGCAGTCTGCAGGTTGGCATCTTCCAAACCGAACAGCGACATACCGAGCGAGGTGTACAGCACCTCAGCGCTGACGCCGTCGCGGTCCTGGTCCACGATTCGAAGGGCGGGATCGCGATAGCGCTGGGCCTGGTCCTCGGTAGCCTGGTCGACAAAATCCTGCATTTCTTTGCCGCTGCGTCCGGCCGCGAAAGCCACCGCGACCGGATACGGCGCCATCCCGGGCGCGGAAAAAATCGGCTGCGACTGTTTGTCGTGCGTGATTACCCGCGGCGCGAGATCCTTGAACTTGCGATCCAGCCGCTCAACCCACAAATCTCCCGGCTCCATCATATGGGAGTCCGCCGATATCACTCGAAGGGCTGTCATAGCGTCACCTCTGATATTTCAATGCTGCCAACAGGGTAGGAGTCTAGCACGGTTGTGTCACCTGTGCCGATTGGCGGCAGCAGTTTACCTTCAGCCTGCTGGCAATTTGCGGGTAAATTGTCAGCAGGTTTCTCCCGCGCCGGCGGATACCATCCGCGGGCGCGGGAGAGTTGAAAAAGATC
>DATFSZ010000097.1:0-5024 GCA_035262365.1 Binataceae bacterium (SeqCode) | reverse complement strand
GTACTCAGGACCATTTTCCAGCTTCCAGAAATACTGTCCGCTTACAAATGCCTGCAGCCCGATGGGCATAAATTTGCGGTACTTCTGCCAGTTGGCCTGTGTGATTTTCGTGCCAAGCGGGATTGTTTCGGTTGAACTCGCTGGATTCATTCCGTCGATGAGCGCCTGGCTGTAAGTACCTAAGTCCTGGGCGGCAGCGCTGCCGACCGTCAGCCCGGGCATTGTAGCGATTGCGAGGATAGCCGCGCCGATAGCCAATCTGCGAAGATCGATCATGACCATCGCCTCCTTGACAAAGATCCGCGTTGCTTTTTCTATATCCAACTGCCCGGATCCGTCCGCACCTATCTGGGTATACCTTTGGCTCCGTTTATCGCACCCAAGCCTCGACTGTCAAACTCCATTGGATGCAACCGAAGGCAAGCAGAGAGAGGCCGCGGCCATGTAGGAGCTTCAAAAGAGCTTTGTCCTGCCTCCAGGCGGAGAATACGCGGTGAACTACGACATCCAAGCCAATCACGCTTAGTGTGGCCTGGCCGCTCGAGGTCGGGGCTGCGCTCCGCGGAGGCGGCGGCGCTCTTCGGGCGCGAGGAGATAGACCGGCGCTTTGCTGCTTTCGATTTCGCGCGGGCGCCCGCTGAGCTGACCCCCCGATCTCGCGGTCGCAGTAGCGCCAATCTGAGCGCGCACTGGCGCGCAATAGCTGGACAACTCAAGCGAGGTCAGCGCCGGGCACGCGATTGCGCGTTGGAAAAACAGCCTTGGCGCTCGTTGCCGATAAGTGCTGGCGGCGGCGATCTCTATGCGTGGCAACGCCGCTTTGGTGCCTTCGGTCTATTTGCCGGCGACGGGGCCCGGGCGGCCTCGTGCGCTGCCGCCAAGGTTGGCTGAAAGCTGCCGCCGCAGGCGGCGCGAAGCATCCTGACTGCTGTGGGCATTTTTTGCCGGGCTTCGCGAGACCCTGTCGGCAAAGCAAGACATCAATGCTCCCGATATCAGGATTCTTCTCACGCTTCTAATCCAGGCCTAACTTATGCTATCGGGATTTCGGGGATGGAAAATTGGCGACGAAGGAAGGGGAAGCCGCCGTCGCACGACACTTGCCGGTATCGGCAGACGGAAGATTTGCCATGCGGGGCATCTCTGCTGTACTCGTACAAGGGTTAGTGTTCTTGGTCTTTGTTTTGCCACGTTAGGCAAGTTTCTAGAGGATTGACCCAGATCATGAAATCAATCTGAGCGGGGCGAGGGTCACCCGCCTCGCCACCCTTGGCGCATTGGAAGACGGCGGAGCGGCCTAACCCTGTGCTGCAACTCTATTGCGATGCCCAAGCAAACCGCTGGAAGGTGGGCGGATCTTCTGTTGGTCAGTTATGGCGCCCGCTGAGAACAACAAAAGCCATGACCTAAGCAATCCCCGAAGGACGAACTGTGGACATAATTGATGTCGGCGAAGCGGTTTTGCGCTTTCGCCGGGCAATTGGCGCGGTACTGGTTGCCGCCACGCTGTTCATGGTGTATGCGGCCGCCCAGATGAACATCTCCACCAGCTTCATCGACTTCTTTCCCGCCGAACACAACAACGTCACTCTAGCCAAGCGTTTTTATGGATTTGGCGGGGCGCAGACCCTGATCCTGATGCTCCAAGTCAAGCAGGGTGACATCTTCAACCTCGGCACGCTGCGCAAAATTCAAAAGATCACCGGCGAGGTTGACTGGCTGCCTGGGGTCATCCATCAGCAGGTCTATTCGCTTTCATCCCAACGGGTCTCGTATGCGCAGGTGGTGCCCGGAGGGCTCAATGTAAGGCCGTTCATGTTTCCTTGGGTACCGCGGAACGAAACCGAAATCGAAATGCTGCGCCAGCGCATCTTTGCCCATCGCGAACAACTGCGCCACCTGATCAGCGACGACAACAAGAGCACCCTCATCACCGCCTCCATCAGTGACAGCGATTCCTTCAACGGAGATGGGCTCGACTACCGCGAACTGTTCGAGGACATAAGCCGCATCGTGGCTAACAATCGTGACGCCCGCCACGACATCTTTATCGCCGGCGAACCGATGGTGCGCGGTTACGGCTACTACCACCTGCCGGCCATCCTAAGCATCTTTTTCGTGGCGTGCCTGATAATCGTGCTGGTCCTGTACGCTAACCTCGGCGCTTACAGCTCGTGGTGGGTTCCGCTGCTGACCGGTTCGTGCTCCGCCCTATGGGGGCTGGGTTTTATCGGGCTGATGGGTTACAGGTTCGACCCCCTGATGCTGGTGGTGCCCTTCATCCTGACCGCCCGCGACATGAGCCACGCAATCGCCTGGCAGCGGCGCTATTACAGGGTGCTCAACGAGTTGGAGGACCGCTACGCGGCCTGCGTAAGGACTACCGCCCTGCTGCTGATGCCAGGGCTGGTGGCGATCGCTGCGGATATCACCGGAATCGTGTTTATTTCGTTCTCCGGCATCCCTGTGCTCGACCATATCGCGCGGGCGGGCGTGGTCTGGCTGGGCGCCAGCCTGCTCATGGTGTTCGTCTTCCAGCCGATCCTGATGAGTTACCTGTCGATGCCGCGGCATACGGGGAATTTCGAGCGCAATCGCGAATTGACGCGCTGCTTCGAACCGCTGGTGGAGCGCATCGTGGAAGTGCCGGTCACTCCCGGATGGACCCGCCGGCTGCTGCTGTCGGGCGCCGTTGGCCTGCTGATTTTGGGTGTGAACTCGGCGCTCAAGATCCAGGTCGGGTACAACCATGCAGGCACGCCGCTTTACCGTCCCGACGCCAAGGTCAACACCGACGCCGAAGCGATCGGGCGCAAGTTCCCGGTGGACGAGGGCTGGGTGCTACTTAACACGCCGTCCTATCCGCACGCCCAGTCGGTGCTGGCGCCCAACGTGCTGCGACTGGCCGACCATCTGCGCAGTTCGCTGCTCAATGATCCCGCGGTCAAGCAGGTAATCTCCTTTTCATCAACGGTGATTTGTCCCTTCGATCAGATGCTCCACTATGGGCACCCAAAGTTCTTCGGCATCCCCAAAAATGCCCAGCAGGCCGGCAACTTGTGGTACCTGTTTTTGGGCGGCACGGCGCCGGGCGAGATGCAGAACTACATTCCGAACAGCGATGCAAAGCTGACCTGCATCCGGGTGATGCTGCGCGACCATACGGCGCCCACGCTCAGCCGTATCCAAGATGAGATCGGAGCGTTTCTCACGTCCTACGCCGCCGGCAAGCCGGCCTATTCAAGGGTCACGGTGAGCTACATGGCGGGGCTGGCGGGGTTGTACGCGGCGGCCAACGACGTCCTGTATCGTGTGACGATGGTAAACATCGCCTTGGTGCTGGCCTGCATTTTCATCTTCTGCACGGTGTTGTTTGGCTCATTGCTCGCTGGTCTCCTGTTCGTGTTTGCCTGCGTGCTGGCCAACTTTACCGCCTTCACCTACATGTACCTAAGCGGCATCCAGCTTACGATTGACTCGGTGCCGGTGATCTCACTGGCGATTGGGCTGGGCATTGACTACGGCATTTCGACGGTGTCGTGCATACGCGCCGAGGTGATTGCGGGTCATCAACTGGATGACGCCGTCTGGCTGGCGCTCCAGAGCGCGGGACATAGCGTGTTGAGCACCTTCTGCGTGATGATCGGCGGGATCGTGCCGTGGGTGTTCTCCCCCGCCCAGTTCCATCATCAGATGAGCACGCTGCTGACCATCTTGCTTTCCACCAACGTGCTGGCGGAGGTGTGGATCGTACCGTCATTCATCTCATGGTCGCGACCCGGCTTCATCACCCGCCACGAATGGGTCCACGAGGAAGGTGTGGAGCGCCGCACCGCCACTGCCGAAGGCCTGGCAATCAGCTAATCGCCCTCAATAACAATCTTGACTTCGATCGCGTCCGAAGAAACTGGCGGACTGGCTCAACCCGACGGGTGCAAGGAAGGTCCATTCGTTAATTGACAAGGTGTATCAGCGCAAGAACTTGGAGTTAGCCTGGGAGCGGGGGTCAGGACCAACCGGGGCAGTGGGGGCGTCGACGGGCAGACCTCTTGACGCTTATGGCGCGCAGCTCGATGAGCAATTGGAGCGGGGCTTGCCGGTTTCCATCAGGCGCGGCGCGCTTGAAGACTCGCGATAACGGGTGCGGATCATCCCGTCGCAGAGATTCTGTGCGCACCCGTCCGGGTGACGTCGACCAGCTTCGCGGTGAAGTCAGTATCGACCCCTGAGGATGAGGCTCATAGGACGACGCTTACCGGACCGGTAATCTCGACCAGTTGTTCGAGCGGGTCCGACGTATAGACCAGTACGTCCACGCGTTGCTCGACAGGCCGCTGGTCCTGTACTCCCATATCGATCGCGAGGTTTGTGCCCCCGAGCGAAGGAACTGGATCCTCGGGATCGTAGACGAACTCGTCCACTCGTTCCGCCGATCGCGGAACCGTTGAGAGCATCCCGTCGCCGTTGAGACTGTTCGCTCCTTTATCGCTGTGGACAAACCAGGGCACCTGCCGCAGGTTGGGCGGCGGCCAGTCCGCGAGCTGCTGCCATCGATTAGCGCCCAGCGTATATACGGTGACCGGCTGCTCCTTGATGATTCCGTTGTCGATGTCCTTGAGCCAGTAATCGAATCAGCGAAGCAGCGTTTCGTTCAGATCGATCAACGCAGAGGGGCCGAAGTCCATATCGCCGGCCCCCTTCGAACTGGGCAGGTTGTAAGGCAGTAAGTGTCCCCACGGCCCGATGATCAGACGCTGCCCTTTGCGCGCGTTCTCAAAGCGGCTGTTGTGCTTGATGCTTTGATAGGCGGTCGGGGCGCCCTCCCCGAAAATGTCGTACCACGACGATACGTGCAGCATCGGCACTGTGACGCTTTCGGCGTGGCGATTGACGTTGGCGCGATACCAGTATTCGCCGTCGTCAGCATGGCGGACATGATCGGCGAAGTACGGAGCAGTCTCTTTCAGCAGTTCGCCCCAGTCCCTGATCGGCAGGTGGCGATACCAATCGTCGGTGAGCGGAGT
>DATFSZ010000096.1:0-3112 GCA_035262365.1 Binataceae bacterium (SeqCode) | reverse complement strand
CGATCTGTCGCGGCCCAATCTGCGCGACAGCCTGCGCGAGCAGGTCTACGCCGAGACCGGTGGGCGCGGCGTCGACATCATCATCGACCCGCTCGGCGGCGAGGTGTTCGCCGCGGCGATCCGCGCGCTGGCCTGGTGCGGCCGGCTCGTCGTGATCGGCTTTGCCGCCGGCGGCATCCCGACGCTGAGGATCAACTATCTTTTGCTGAAAAACATCGAGGTGAGCGGCCTGCAGATCACCGATTACCGCTACCGCCGCCCAGCTGAGCTGAAAGCGTGCTACGCGGAGCTCTTCGAGTTCTACGCACGCGGTCTGGTCAAGCCGGCGCCCGCGGCGCTTTTTCCGCTCGACCGAGCAGGCGAGGCGCTGGCTGGGGTGCGCGACCGCCGGATCGACGGCCGCGCGGTGCTGCGTCTGCGCGGTTAGCTGGTGCGGGGTAAGGGACTTGAACCCGCACTTCCTTACGGAAAGCAGATTTTAAGACCATTGCCCCAGCGCGGCGGTATGGGTGACGGCAACGCCTCCCTGCCGGCAAACGTTCTTTCACTTCAAAGTGATAGTGCCGGTAAACGCGCCGTCGGAAAAGTTTCCACCGATGCTATTGTTTTGATAACTGATCAAGTTGCCAGTACCGGTCGCTGATAGGGCCAAGGCATTGGCCGCCATTAACGTATTAGAGATAAGAATAAACGCCTGTCCTGCGGTACCGTTGGAAAGCGCGCCGGTTGTGACGCTGTTTACGACCGTTGAGCGGTTGACTTGGATGACCGCGACGGCAGGGCCTCCTGCAGCCAAAAGCGCTGTGCCATTACCCCCGAACATGCTATCGGACGCGGCGCTTCGGATCTCTCCTGCGCCGCTGCCATCGGACATCAACCCAAAGCTGCTGTTTCGGGAAAAGGTGGTGCGTTCCAGCGCCAGAAAGACCCTTCCAGCACCGGCGTTGCGTGCAACCAAGCCACCAGTGTTGTCGCTCACCGCTGTGTCAGTTACCGACACCTGGACCACGGAGGCCGTGTTCAGATTGACGTCCACGCCATTCTGACTGAAGCCAAAGATCGTGCAGTTCTCGATGTGGAGCGCCGCCCCGGACAGGAAGCGGATGCCGTTCAGTCCCGGGACCGACGTGCCTTTTGACGCCGTTGATCCGAATATTACGCAATGTCACTGTGTCAGCGGCGCCGGCGTTGATAACTATGCCGTTTGTGCCCGCGACTAGGACCGAGGCCAGCTGCTCGCCGCCATCGATGGTGATCGACTTTGTGATTGTCACCGCCCCGAACCCGCCGGGATCGAGTGCGTCAATCTCCCCGCCCGCCGTGGTCTTTGATATTGCCCCTGCAAACGTCTTGCATGGCGCGGTACGGCTGCACGGATTGGCATCGTCACCGACGCCTGAAACCCAGGTGCGGGTCGCCTGAGCATAGGCTAACCCTGGTGCAACGAGGCTCAACAACATCAATGCAAGGCCCAGCGATGCGATGTGCTTCATGAGCTGCCTCCGTGTCTCGGAGGTTCAAATACGGGATTGTGCCCCAGGCGGTTTTGCTATCAGGGATTTTATTTACTAAAACCCAACTTATCGCCTGATGCGCGCGTCCGGCCCCTGCAAGTTGCCGAGCGCCGTAAAGCGCAATCAATGCCGCTTCGGCACTTCCGTCATGCCGACGCAGCAGCCAACGGATGAGCCGCTGCGCGAGCAACCCGATTCTCCCGATCCACCGAAACCACCGCTCCCACAGGCCGGGCGCACCAGCGGCAAGGGGCGGCGCTGATCCATAACCCAGGGAAACGAGGTATTTGGCTCGCTTATTTAGGTGGGATTGATACCGCTGACGCCAGCCGCAACCTTGGAAAGGATGTCCTGCGCGAACCGTTCGCTGAACCCACAGAGGAACGCGCTAATCAGAAATATCGAGTTTGCGTTGCTGGCCGTTGGGGAACCGAATTTCACGTCGATAACGCGGAGTTCCAATATCAAGTAAACGATCAACGCGAAGAAGATCGCAACAATCGGCCTTGCACCCCCAGATATCATGAGCAGTTCTCGACTGGTCTCGAATTTCAAATTGATCTGGTCGAGCCGCGTGAGCACGCTCGTCAGGCTGCCGATTCCCGCAAAAAGGCAGAGCAATGGCAGCAATTTCGGGTCCACGAACGGTTGCGCCAGACACCGCGCGATCAAAAACAGAAAACCGGCGACGAATGTGCAAGCAAGAATGCCCAGCATCAGCCCCAAGAGGTATTGAATACGGTTCTTTGCCTCAAGCGCGGTCAGGTAGGTCTGCTCTGCGCGCTCGTAAATTATTCGTGCCTCTTTAACGTTACCGTTCAACGAATTGACGGCGGCCGCGTTGTACAGGAGGCCGAGAACTTCAGCCCATTCCGTTGTATCTGGGCCGAGTCGCTCATGCGCGCGATGGTCAAGGGACATCATGTCGATGTCCAGCGTCGTTGCGTCCTCACCGCTGCCATTCTGCCAGACGAGATATTTGTCGACGTTGAGACAGGGTACGAATGGCTGGTCCGGGAGGGGATCGGGGCACTGACGGAGCTGCCCGAATACAGGTGTGCAGAATTGGAGAGCAAATAGAATAAGGAGGCCAAAGAGCCGTGCGATCATCGCCATAACCGGCCCTGCTCGCTAGTCCGACTATAACTACGTGCCGAGGGCGGGAAGGGTTGCCTCCTCCGGTGCGGAGAATGCGGCCACCCCTGCGCAGCTCCGTGCTGCTCGAACACGATCGACACTCGCGCCATCAAATAAGCCGCCGGCGCAGGTCGCTTCAAGAATCTGCAGCGAGCGGTCGGAACTGCGCCACGCGCGCCTCGTTGGCGGCACGGCGGTGCCCAACGTGCAGCCGGATATGGATGCTCATGTGGATCGCGTTCTTTATCGGATTGATTGCCTGCGGGATGCTCTCCGCTAACGAGCGGGTGCCCTTCGCCTGGGTCGTCCTTGTTCTCGCCTCGGTGCGGTTTCGCCTGACCCAGCCGGTCAGATATGTCGCCCCCCAATATGGGGTTGCCCACGCATCCGGCGATTAGGGACCGGCAGCCTCTATGAGAAGGCGCAAATTAGGGACAATGTCTCTTATGCTGGGCTGCTTT
>DATFSZ010000095.1:0-28937 GCA_035262365.1 Binataceae bacterium (SeqCode) | reverse complement strand
CGTGCGCTTGAAGGATCCAGCCAATGACCGCGGCACGGCGGCCCAAATCGCCGCCAAGTTCAATCTGATACTCGCCCGCAACGAAGCCATGGCGCGCGAAATCGTGCGCGTCGAACAAGCGGTGCGCCGCGAAGGGCGCATGAACGAACGCGCCTCGCTGCGCAACGCGCGCGGCGGATGGAAACAGATCACGGCGACCATGAACGACTTGATCGGCGGCCTGGTCCAACCGACCACCGAGGTCGCACGCGTCATCATGGCGGTTGCCCACGGCGACCTGACGCAGAAGATGGCGCTGGAGATCGACGGCGCGCCGGTCAAGGGCGAGTTTCTGCGTATCGGCACCACCGTCAACGCGATGGTCGATCAGCTCAGCTCTTTCGCTGCCGAGGTCACGCGCGTCGCCAAGGAGGTCGGCACTGAAGGAAATCTCGGCGGGCAGGCGAAAGTAAAAGGCGTTTCCGGAACCTGGAAAAACCTGACCGACAACGTCAACCAGATGGCCTCCAATCTCACGACACAGGTCCGCGGGATCGTCAAAGTCGTGACCGCGGTCGCCGATGGAGATCTGACCCAGAAGCTGGTCGGTGTAGAAGCCAAGGGTGAAATCGCGGCGCTGGCCGATACGCTCAACAGCATGACCAAGACGCTGGCGATTTTCGCCGAACAGGTCACCAGCGTGGCCAAGACTGTTGGCGTGGAAGGCAAGCTGGGCGCGCAGGCTGAAGTGCCCGGGGTGGCCGGCACCTGGAAAGATCTGACCGAGAACGTGAACCTGCTGGCCAACAACCTGACCGCACAGGTCCGAAATATTGCCGAGGTCACCACCGCGGTGGCCCGCGGCGACCTGTCCAAGAAGATCACGGTTGACGCGCGGGGCGAGGTCAACGAACTCAAGGGCACCATCAATACGATGGTCGATCAGCTCAACGCGCTGGCCGCCGAAGTGACGCGCGTGGCCAAAGAGGTCGGCACCGAAGGCAAGCTCGGCGGGCAAGCCGAAGTGCGCGGCGTCTCCGGCGTGTGGAAGGACCTGACCGACAACGTCAACGGCCTGGCGCGCAACCTGACCGACCAGGTGCGCAATATCGCCAAGGTCACCACGGCGGTGGCCAACGGCGACCTCTCGCAAAAGATTACAGTCGATGTTCACGGCGAAGTTCTGGAGCTGAAGAACACGATCAACACGATGGTCGATCAGCTGCGGTCGTTCGCTTCGGAAGTTACCCGCGTGGCCAAGGAGGTCGGCACCGAGGGCAAGCTCGGCGGTCAGGCCGACGTGCGCGACGTATCGGGAACCTGGAAGGACCTGACCGACAACGTCAACGGCCTGGCGCGCAACCTGACCGACCAGGTGCGCAATATCGCCAAGGTCACTACCGCGGTGGCCAACGGCGACCTCTCGCAGAAGATCACGGTTGACGTGCGCGGCGAGATCCTGGAGCTGAAGAACACGATCAACACAATGGTCGATCAGCTCCGGTCATTCGCCGCCGAAGTGACGCGCGTCGCGCGTGAGGTGGGCACGGAGGGCAAACTGGGCGGACAGGGCGAAGTGCGCGACGTATCGGGGGTGTGGAAGGATCTGACCGACAACGTCAACAGTCTGGCACGCAACCTGACCGACCAGGTCCGCAATATCGCCGAGGTCACCACCGCGGTCGCCAAAGGCGACCTGTCGAAGAAGATTTCGGTTGACGCGCGCGGCGAGGTGGACGCGCTCAAGAACACGATCAACACGATGGTCGATCAGCTCCGCTCATTTGCCGCCGAAGTGACCCGCGTCGCGCGCGAGGTCGGCACCGAGGGCAAACTGGGCGGCCAGGCGGACGTGCGCGACGTATCGGGGGTGTGGAAGGACCTGACCGACAACGTCAACCAGATGGGGTCCAATCTCACCACGCAAGTGCGCGGCATCGTCAAGGTGGTGACCGCCGTCGCCAACGGCGACTTGAGGCAGAAGCTGGTGGTTGACGCCCGCGGCGAAGTCGCGGCGCTGGCCGATACGATCAACAGCATGACCGACACGCTGAACACGTTTGCCGAGCAGGTCAGCACGGTGGCGCGCGAAGTCGGCGTGGAGGGCAAGCTGGGCGGGCAGGCCCGTGTCCCTGGCGTCGCGGGAACGTGGAAGGACCTGACCGATAACGTCAACTTCATGGCCTCCAACCTGACCACCCAGGTGCGCGGCATCGTCAAGGTCGTTACCGCGGTCGCCAACGGCGAGCTCTCGCAGAAGCTGGTCGGCGTGGAGGCGAAAGGTGAAATCGCGGCGCTCGCCGACACCATCAACAGCATGACCGACACGCTCGGCACGTTCGCCGACCAGGTCAGCACGGTGGCGCGCGAGGTCGGAATTGAAGGCCAGCTTGGCGGTCAGGCTAAGGTGCCCGGCGCCGCTGGAACCTGGCGCGACCTGACCGACAACGTCAACCAGCTCGCCGGCAATCTGACCACCCAGGTGCGCGCGATCGCCGAGGTCGCCACGGCGGTCACCAAGGGCGACCTGACGCGTTCGATCGCGGTTGAGGCCGAAGGCGAAGTCGCGCAGCTCAAGGACAACATCAACCAGATGATCATCAATCTGCGTGAGACCACGCAGAAGAACAACGAGCAGGACTGGCTCAAGACCAACCTGGCCCGTTTCTCCAGCAAAATGCAGGGCCAGAAGAACCTCGATTCGCTCTCCCGCCTGATCATGTCCGAGCTCACGCCGCTGGTCTCCGCCCATCGCGGGGCCTTCTTTCTGATGGACACCGAGGAGGGCGCGCCGATCCTGAGCCTGGCCAACAGCTATGCCTATCGCGAGCGCAAGGGAATACCCAATCGCTTTGGTCTGGGCGAGGGACTGGTTGGTCAATGCGCGTTGGAGAAATCGACTATCCTGGTTACCCAGGTCCCCCACGATTACATCCAAATCGGTTCCGGGCTGGGCGAGGCGCCGCCGCTCAACATCATGATCATCCCGATTCTTTTCGAGGGCCAGGTCAAAGCGGTAATCGAGCTGGCGTCTTTCCATCCGTTCAGCCCGATTCACCAGATTTTCCTCGACCAGCTGAGCGAGAGCATCGGCGTCGTGGTCAATATGATTATGGCCAATATGCGCACCGAGGAGCTGCTGCAGCAGTCCCAGGGACTTGCGCAGGAACTGCAGAACCAGTCCAAGGAGCTGACCCAACAACAGGATACGCTCAAGAGCACCAACACCGCGCTGGAAAAGCAGGCGCTGGAACTGGAGGAGAAGGCCAAACTGCTCGAGGAGCAGAACGTCAAGGTCGAAGAGAAGAACCGCGAAGTGGAGCAGGCGCGCAAGTCGTTGGAAGAAAAGGCGGAACAGCTCGCCCTGGTCTCCAAGTACAAGTCCGAATTCCTGGCCAACATGTCGCACGAGCTGCGCACTCCGCTCAACAGCCTGTTGACTCTGGCCAGGGTGCTCGCCGAAAACGAAGACGGCAATCTGACCGCCAAGCAGCTCGAGTACGCCCGCAGTATCAACGGGTCCGGCGCCGACCTGCTCAAGCTAATCAACGAAGTGCTCGACCTCTTCAAGGTCGAGGCCGGCAAGATGGAGGTGGCGCCGCGCGAGATCGCGGTAGCCGAACTGCGTTCCTTCGTGGAGCGCAGCTTCACCGCTCTCGCCCATCATCGCGGGCTCGAGTTTGTGATCGACAGCGCGGCCGATGTTCCCGAACGGATCCTTACCGACCCCGAGCGGCTGCAGCAGGTGCTCAAGAACCTGCTCGACAACGCGTTCAAGTTTACCGAGCGGGGCCGGGTGGGCCTGCGCTTTGCGATGCAACCTGCCTCTGAACGGGTATTCGCAAGCGGGGCCGAGCGGATTCTGACTATCGCGGTGAGTGATAGCGGAATCGGCATTCCCCGCGAAAAGCAGCAGATTATCTTCGAGGCGTTTCAGCAGGCCGACGGCACCACCAGCCGGAGATACGGCGGTACCGGGCTGGGACTGTCAATCAGCCGCGAGATCATTCGGTTGCTGGGCGGCGAGATCGCGGTGGAAAGCATCCCGGGAGAGGGCAGCACCTTTACCGTGTCGTTGCCAACCAGCTACCCCACCTCTCCACGGCTCACAGGTTTTCCCAGGCAGGGTGAAGTCGAGCCAGGCATACAGGTACCGCGTCATTCCGAGGGCAGCAGCGATGATTCGAGGTTGCTCAATCGCGCTGCGCAGCCGCCGCACCTTGCTGAGAATCACTACCGGCGCTTGCTGATCGTAGCGCATGAAGCGAACATGCCTGACTCAATCACGGAGTTGCTGGGAGGCGTGGGCAATGTCTGGGTCCGCACTGTCACCAACGCGCAGGAAGCGATTCGCGAGGCTGATAGCGGCTTCGATTGCATAACGATCGACGCTCGCGACGAGGCCGATCTTGACCTTGCCGAAGCAATCAAGAACAGTTCCGCGTCGCGCCACATCCCGGTTGTGCTCTATGCCGGCGAAGAGCTGCTGGCGGAGCGCAGATCGCGGCTTACCCAGCACGCGGATTCGGTCATTCCCAGGAACGAGCCGTATTCCATGGGGCTGCTTATCAAGGACCTGATTGGTCTCGTTCAGATCGCGCCTGAACGCCTGCCTGAACGCGCGCTCCAGGCTGTGGCCCGCGCCCGGCTGGTTGGATATCCGGTTGAGGGCAAAAAGGCCCTGGTGATCGATGACGACATCCGCAACATTTTTGCCGTGACCACATTGCTCGAACGCTCCCGCATGCGCGTGGTGTACGCGGAGTCAGGCCGGGCGGGGATTGCGATGCTGCGTGAAAACCCGGATGTCTGCGTGGTCCTGATGGATATCATGATGCCTGAAATGGACGGGTACGAAACGATCAGAGTCATAAGAGCCGAGCCGCGCTGGAAAGACCTGCCGATCATCGCCGTCACCGCGCGGTCGCTTAAGGAGGATAGGGATCAGTGCCTCCGATCGGGCGCATCCGACCACCTTGCCAAACCGATCGACGAGAACAAGCTTATCCAATTGATTGCGTTGTGGACGCGTTCTCACCAGCAGGCGGCATAAGTCAGGCGGTTCAATGGCAACCATGCCAGGCAAGATTCAATCAATCGATACCTCCGCGGCAGGCCCGAATGACCGCGAGGATTCACCGCGGTCCACCGGCCGGATCCTGATTGTCGACGACCATCAGCCGAGTCTGCTCGCATTGGAGAGCATTCTGCAGCCGCTCGGACAGACCCTGGTGATGGCGAACTCGGGCGACGAGGCGTTGCGCAGTATCCTGGACCATGACTTCGCCGTGATTCTGATGGACGTCAGGATGCCCGACCTCGACGGGCTCAACGCGGCGCAACTCATCCGGGAGCGCGAGCGTTCGGCTAAGGTGCCGATAATTTTCCTTACCGCCGCGCCGATTGAGACGGCGGAAATGTTCAAGGCGTACGATCAGGGCGCGGTCGATTTCCTGCCCAAGCCCTGCGACCCTCATGTTCTGCGCTCCAAGGTCAAAGTCTTCGTCGAGCTGTTTCTCAAGGAGGAGATGATACGGCGCCAGGCCGTGCTGCTGATGCAGCGCGACCGCGAAGCGTTCGTGCGGCGCGGCGAGGCGCGTTTTCGCGCCCTGCTGGATTCGATGCCGCTTTGCGTACTGGCTATCCGGCCCAACGGAATGGTTTATTACTGGAACCGCACGGTTGCTGAGTATCTCGGCAAGCCGCCGGGCGAGGCGCCGGAGTCCTCGCCCACGGAGATTGTGGTGCCCGAAGATCGCGAACAGGCCGCGCGCTCATGGGAGGATACTTTGCGCGATGGGCAACCAGTCCAAATGCAGTTCCGGATGCGGCGCGCCAGCGACGGGATTGATCGATGGCATATCTGCCGCGCCGTTCCCGAGCTGGACGACGACGGCCGGATCACTGCGTGGATCTGGGCCGCCACCGACATCAATGATTACTACGAAGCGCGCGAGGAAGCGGAATCCGCAAATCGGGCGAAGGACGACTTTCTCGCTACGGTCTCCCATGAACTGAGGAACCCGCTTACCGCAATCCTGGGATGGGCGCGGTTGCTGCAGTCGGGTGTGCTTGATGAGGCGAGATCCACCCGGGCCGTCGACGTGATCGTCAACAATGCGCAAAATCAAGCCACGCTCATTGAGGACATCCTGGACATCTCGCGCGCGGCGCAGGGCAAGCTTGGCGTGGAGTTCGCCGACGTGGATCTTGCCCAGGTGGTCAGGGCCGCGGTCGCCGCGGCGCGGCCCTCGGCTGATGAGAAAGAGCTCGATTTGATCGAGCAAATTGAATTCGATCAGGAATGCCCCGTGCAGGGCGATGCGAACCGGCTAAAGCAGGTCTTGTCCAACCTGCTCTCCAACGCGATCAAGTTCACCGCGGCCGGCGGACACGTGACAGTGCGGCTGCGGCAGGACAACGCGCATGCGGAGTTGAGCGTTGCCGATGACGGATGCGGCATCGAAGCACAATTTCTTCCGCTCATCTTCGAGCGCTTTCAGCAGGTGGACGCGGGCGCCGCGCGCACTCGCTCGGGGTTGGGCCTGGGGCTTGCGATTTCCCGCCAGTTGGTGGCGCTGCACAAGGGCGCGATTGTCGCGAGCAGCGATGGAGTAGGAAAAGGCGCGGTTTTCACCGTCAGGCTGCCGCTTCGCTTGCCGTCACACAGCGACACGGAGACGCCGCAGCGCCAGCCGGGCGCCGGCCGTTCTCTGTCTGGTATCAAGGTATTGCTCGTCGACGACGATGACGACACACGCGACATGATGCTCCAACTTCTGACCGCCAGCGGCGCGAGTACAATTCCGGCCCCTTCGGCACGCGCTGCCCTCGATGTCCTGCAGAAGGAGCAGCCCGACGTTATCGTCAGCGATATCGGGATGCCTTCCGAGGACGGTTACACGCTGATCCGCAAGATCAGATCGCTCACTCCCGAGCAGGGCGGATTGATCCCGGCCTGCGCCGTGACCGGATGGAATTCAGCCTCCGAGCGCCAACGAGCGATCTCCGCCGGCTTTCAGCTTCATGTCACGAAGCCCGCCGAGCCCGAGCGCCTGATCGCCGCGATCTACAGCCTGGCCAAGTCAAGGGCGCCGGCTAAAGGATGATTTCTACGATCATCTTCGCCGCGTCCGGGCAATTGATTGATGGCGCCTCCAGTAGCCGGTTCGCCAGCTGATCCGCTAATCTAAATCCTGCGTCAGCCTGGTTGCGTGTCATCCACAGCCGCGGCTTCCTTCACCGGCAATGCGCTTAAGGCGGGGATCGCGATCGACCATGCGGCATGGCATGATCGCGACCATGGCACGGCGCCCTGACCCGATTGCGAAATTCATTCGCTGGCTCGATGAGGCCCGGCGAGCGGGAATCCCAAATTATGAGGCGATGGCATTGGCGACGGCGGCGCGTGGCGGAAAGAGTTCCGTCCGCTTCGTCCTGCTCAAGGGAGTTGACGAGCGCGGCTTCGTGTTCTTCACCGACGCCCGCAGCCGCAAGGGGCGGGAGTTGCACAGCAACCCCCATGCCTCGCTCGCGATCTACTGGCAAAAGAAAGGCCGGCAGGTGCGCGTGGAGGGACGCGTACAGGAAGTCGCACCCGCGGAGGCCGACGCCTACTGGCCAACGCGGCCGCGGCAGAGCCAGCTAGCCGCGAGCGCCTCGCATCAGAGTGCCCGCCTTCGGTCGCGGGCCGAACTTCTCGCCCGGTTCGCACGGCTCGCCGGAAAATTTAGGCGTCGCGAAGTTCCGCGTCCGGCGCCGTGGACCGGGTTTCGTGTGCGTCCCGATGCGATCGAATTCTGGACCCATCGCGAACATCGGCTCCACAACCGTGAGATACATATTCGAGACGGTCGCGGGTGGCGAAGTGCTTTGCTCCAACCCTAGATGCGACTAATGGAAAGAGCCGATGTATAGTCTGGGAATTGGTCACATAGTGCGAATGCAAGCTAATGGCTACGGCATAGTGCTAGCCACAAATTCCCAATTTGCGGTTTCGGAAAATATCTCTCCGGTACTTTGTTTGAATGCGCCCTTGGCAAAGCTGTCGCCCTGAAGCTGCGCCATCATCCAGGCCGTTGGATAACCCAGGTATCCGTACACTCCGTTGGCACATGGCCATTTAGCCTGACTGCAGGAGGGCTGGCCGGTAATGTCGTTGTGGTTGGGCCCTTTAATCGTACCTTTGACCTTGACAACGGTATTTGGCACGGCGTTATAGGCAGCCGCGATCGACTGTTCACCCGGCACCCATGAAGGTTGGGTGGGCGGCGAGATAGCGTCGGCGGAACCGTCAATCAGAAATATCGATCCAGATACAATTTTCTTGGGATCGGCACACTCGGCGCCCAAGGTACACCATACTCGCGAAGGCAATTCGATCGGAATCACGGTCTTGATCAGGCCGCCGGACTTGACCATTGCATTGATCGCACCACCCGCACCCTGGGAATGGCCTAAACTTCCAACCTGGGCGGGATTGAGCTTCTGATAGAAAATACTGTGGGAATCCGTATTCGCATTGACCAGGAACTTCGCGGCATCCAGTATTGTCTGTCCGGGGCCGGTAGTGGGGTCCTGCGTGGCGATTATCACGAAACCCCACGAAGCCATGTGCGTGAGAAAAAACTTGCTGTCCGTCGAAGTGCCGAAGCTGCCGTTTCCCCAGGTGAGCAGCGGATGGTGAAATCCATTGGCGCCAAGATGCGTGGGATAGTACAGGTCGAACTCATGCCCCAATGAATCACAACACGCGCTGCCGAGACTGACAGACACTGCCCATGGACCCGCTGCATAATACTTAAGCTCAATCGTGCCGGCTGGGTAATTCGGAGGATTCGCACACGCGAGCCCGTTCAAACCGAGTATGGCTACGACGGTTATTAAAAATCGAGCGGTCGCTTTCATGTTCCTCCCCTCGAATGCCTTGGGCGCAGCGGTCCTAAAGAACCGGCGCGCCGCTGCACGTGGTCAAGTGAGAATTTCGTCTCGCCGCAGTTTAGTGATTTGTTCGCCGCTCAGGCCCAATATCGACGACAGCACGTCGTCGGTGTCGGCGCCCAGGCATGGCGCGGGGCGCGTTACCTCGCATGGCGTCAGCGACATTTTCCACGGCACGCCGGAGTGGGCACGCGCACCGATCTCCGGATGGGGGAGGCGCACGAAAAAGTTGCGCTCGCGCAGATGCGGATCCTCGAAGAGGTCCTTAACCGTCAGGGTGGGTATCGCGGCGACACCGGCCGCTTGAAGCGCCCGCGCCACGTCCCATCGATCGCGCGTTGAGGTCCAGTCGGTAACGATACGGTCGAGTTCATCTTCGTTGCGCTTGCGCAGCGCGGCATCGGCGAATCGATCGTCGCCGGCCAGCGCCGGCTGACCAATCGCCTGACAAAATCGGCGCCATTCGTCCTCCGTGCCGATCGCGATTGTTACCCATTCCTCCGCGCCGCCCAGCGCCTTGTAGCAATTGTGCGGCGCCATGTTCCGGTCACGATTCGCATTTGGACCGAGATCGCGCCTGTTCATTGCATATTCGACCAGCGCTTCCGGCAGTCCCATCGCCAACACTTCCATCATCGACAACTCGAAATACTGCCCCAACCCGGTGCGCCGGCGTTGAATCAACGCAGCGTTGATCAAGAACGCGGCGAACACTCCGGTTGCCGGATCGCCGTAGGCGCAGGGCCCCTCACGAATCTGGTCGCCCTCGTAGCCGGATACCGCCAGCAGCCCGGCCTGACCGTTGACCTGCGGACCGTAGTTGACGAAATCGGTATAAGGCCCCGTGCGTCCATAGCACCCGATGGAAAGCATGATTATGCCGGGGTTGCGCCCGCGCATGACCTCGTAGCTCAGCCCCATCCGATCCAGGACTCCGGCGCCGAAATTCTCGATCGTGATGTCGGAGTGCTCCGCCAGCTGCAGCGCGAGCTCGATTCCCTCCGGCTTGGCGAGATTGAGCTGGAGGCTGCGCTTGTTCTGGTTCCAGTCGTTGAAAACGCCAGCGCGATTCGGCCCGGCCTGGTTTTCGGCAAACGGCGGATTGCGCCGGCTGAGACAGGTGCGCTTGGCGGTCTCAACCCGGATTACGTCGGCGCCCAGGTTGGCCAGCATCATGCTGCAGTAGGGCGCCGCCCAGATCCATCCGAAGTCCAGCACGCGGATACCGGCCAGCGGACCGCGATTGGGCGCCGGCGCCGCATCGGCTGATCGCGACGGGCGCTCCGCGGATGCCGGCGCGAGGCGCTGGGACGACAACACTTCGGCGTTGTGCTCGCCCAGGCGCGGCGCCGGACGCTCGATACGCCAGGCCGAGCCGGTCGATTTGAACGGCACCGTTGGGACTTCGATACTGCGGCCGTCAGGAGTCGGAAGCGCTCCAAAAAAGTTGCGCGCCCGCAGGTGGATGTCGGAATAAACGTCGGAGGACCGATTCATCGGCGCCAGCGGAATCCGGCGCGCCTGGCCCGCCATGAACAGTTCCTGCTTGTTCCAGTCTTTGGTCCATTCCGCAACCAACGGCCACAGCGCCTCGGCATACTCGCCGCGGGTGAACCGGTCTTTGAAAATCTCTTCGTTGGCCCACTCCGGGTTGCCCATCAGCTCAACCAGACGCTGCCATTGTTCCTCTTCGCCGGGATTGATGAAGATCCAGCCGTCCCTGGTTGGCCAGATTGATCGCGGGGCGTAGGAATGACGGCCCAGCCGCGAAGCCGACTCACCGGAATAGCTGAACCGCGGAAGGGCACCCTCCAGCATCGTGGCCAGGCATTCCTGCCCGGAGACTTCGATCGCCTGACCCGCTCCGCTTTGGGCCCGATAGAACCATGCCGCCAGCGAGGCCATCGCGGCAAACGCCCCCGCCTGAAACTCCGCCTGATGCCCGAACAGTTTCAGCGGCGGGAGATCGGGAAATTGCGAAACCGCCGGCGCGAGCGATGCCATGCCCGAGGCATGAGCCACGGTTATCTCGTAAGCATGAAAATGCGCGTACGGTCCGTAATCCCCGAAAGGGGAGATGCCGGTTACGATCAGCGCTGGATAATCCCGAGAGAGGGCGGCATTCTCCATACTTATGCCAACCCGATCGCGCGGCGCGATGTTATGGACCAGGATATCGGCGCGAGCCAGCAGAAGGTCGAGCGCCGCACGATCGCCCCGGTCAGACAGGTCAAGCGTCACACCCTTTTTGTCGGCGTTAAGGTAAAGGAAAAGCCCGCCCAGGTTGAGGTCCTGGTTGTCGCCGTAATAAGGACCTCGGCTGCGGCTGATATCGCCTCCGGGTGGCTCGACCTTGATAACGTCGGCGCCAAGCATCGCCAGCAGCTTTGCACCATAGGCTGCGGCTATTCCTTGGCCGCATTCGACGACTGAAATACCTGCCAACGGCAGGCTCGCGTGTTGCCCAGGCGGGCCCGCGGACGATTCAGCGGCAGCCATTGACGTCCACTCCGTTGGCGGCGCGCTTATCCAGCGCGCAGCCATTTTTCAAAACACAAGGGCGGACCGCTTCCGGATCCACCCTTGTTGTTTTGCGGACTCTAATTCGGAAAGCCCGCTGCGCCAAGACTTCAAGCGGCGGGTTGCTTGTTCTCCGGCAGAAGTTCCGGCCACGACACTTGGGAGCGCTGGCCTGACAGCGGCCGCGCCCCGGGCTTGGCCTGAAAGGCGTCGCTCAGCCCCAGTTCTTTCCCGAACTCGCGCAGCGCCGGCGCGACTTCCTGGGCGAACAGCCTGATGCTGGTCATGCGGTCCTCGTGGGTGGCGGGTCCGTTGACCTGTGAGATTGCAAACGCCCCGCAGCGTAGCACTTCGAGAATATGCTTGAGCTTCGGAATTACGGTTTTAGGGGTGCCGGTGATGATGCTCAAGCTCTCCTGCGCTTTCTGGTAGCCCGAGTAGATCGCGCGCTTGGCTTCTTCCAGGTCGATCTCTCCGCGCGCCAGGCGGGTGCGGGCACTTACTGCCGCGGCGGCGGATTTCTCATTGTGCTGGTCGGGGTTCGCGCTTAGCCCCAGGAAGGCGGTCCGCTCGCCCTTGGTGGAAGCCTGCTGGCGGGCCAGACGTTTGGTGGCCTCCTTGGAATTGTAGCCCGGCGGCAGGGTCCATTCGGGACGCGCGAATGCCGCGCCGCCCCCGCCGTAAAGGTTGAGCTTGGCAACCTCCTGGGCCTTCTCTTCGGTTTCGGCCACGAACACGTTCTGCAGGTAGCCGAAATTCTCCGGCCCCGCCTGGTAGCCCATCTGCGCGGCGCGGTCGGCGTAAATGTTCCACAACTCGCTGGTGGCCTTAAGCCCGGTGCCAAGACCGATATAGGGGTAGCGATGCTCAGCCGCCCAAATCACGGACTCCGGACTGAGCAGGCCGGGAATCCAGATCGGCGGATGCGGCTTCTGATAGGGTAGCGCCCACGGATTGACGAAGCGGAAGTGGAAATGCTTGCCCTCGAAACGGAACGGACCCGGCTCGGTCCAGCATTTCACCACCAGGTCATGCGCTTCGTTAAAATATTCGCGGTTAAGCGATGGGCTGACGTTGTTGAAGAGCTGCTCGCTGCCCGCCCCGCGGACCCACCCTGTGACCAGCCGGCCGCGCGAGATCAGGTCGATTTCGGCCAGCTCTTCCGCCAGGCGCACCGGGTTGCGCACCACCGGCAGGGGATTGCCCAGCAAGACGATTTTCATCTTCTTGGTGATGCGCGCCAGGATCGCCGCCTCGACGTCCATCACCGCGCCCATGCAAAAGGGTGTGCCGTGATGCTCGTTGAGCACGACGCCATCCAGGCCCATCTCCTCGACGTACTGCATCTCGTCAAGGTAGGTGTTGTACAGGTCCGAACCTTTTTTTGGATCGAAGAAGCGGTTGGGAACGCCGAAAAAACCGCGGTTCTTGATGACTTCGTCTTCAGGGACATCGCCGTACGGCCGCTCGTGGAAATACAACAGTAACATCGCTTTTTTCCTCTACCTGGGTGTAAGCAGGGAGCTGGGACGCACCCTCCGCTTCAAAAATGGCGCGGCCCTACGCCGCGACTTTCGCCGCTATCCTGGCGGCACAACTGTATGGCAAAACGATCGTTTTGAATAGAGCGTGTTATAAATTGTTCGCGAGATCGTGACTGTTCCTAGGCGCCGCAAACTTCGCTGGATCGTAGCGATATGATCGAACTTACACCTTGAAACCGCCGTCCACGTAAACCACTTGACCCGTGACCGCGCTGCCTGCGTCCGAGCACAGCAGCACCGCCATCGGACCCAGCTCGTCGGGCTCCACGACTCTTCTCTGGATACTCTGGCCGTAGGCGAACTGCTTCGCGCCCTCGACGCTGGTGTTCATCGCCTTGGCCAGCCGGTCCCAATCCACCATCGAGGTGTTGGTCCATCCCGGATTGATAACGTTGACGTTGATCCCGTGGCGGGCCACCGCATAGGCCAGAGAACGGGTGTAACCGATCAACCCGTGCTTGGCGGCGGTGTAGGCGAGGATCGCGCCGCCCCGATTTGCCGATCCCGATCCGGTATTCAAAATCCGCCCCCAGTTTTTCTTGATCATGTACGGCAAGGCGGCGCGTGTAACGTAGAACACCTGGGTCAGGTTGAAAAACAAACAGTCTTCGAAGGTCTGTGGGTCGTGTGTGACGGGGTCAATCTTCAGGCCCTCGCCGATACTTCCGCCGGCATTGTTGACCAGTATATCCAGGCCGCCCAATTGTTCGGCCGCCTGCTTGACGCGGTCCTCGATATGATCGCGACGGGTCAGATCAATTGCGATCGCGAACGCACGCCGCCCCAGGGACCGGATCTCGCCGGCCACCGCCTCCAACTGCGCCTGTGTGCGAGCCGCCACTGCGACGTCGGCGCCGGCGCGCGCCAGCGCCAAAGCGATCGAGCGACCGATACCGCGCCCGCCACCGGTTACCAGCGCATATTTTCCGGCCAGTGTTTGAGCCATGGTCGTTCAAACTCCCGTGAGAAAGAACATCTGAAGAGAATTGAGAAACGAGATTCAGATAACCGGATTTCCGTTCCCTCGTTTCTCATTCTCTCTTCCCTCTTTTCTTGTTTCTCTCCAACAACTCCAGCCACAAGGAAGACACGTGGCCACGCAACTCATCGATCGTCCCGCCATTGTCGATCACGATCGTAGAATGCTTGCGGCGCTCATCGTCGGACAGTTGCGCCTTGATTCGTGCTTCGGTCTGCTCGGGCTTGAGTCCTCTTTCCAGTTCAACGCGCTGGACGACCTTCTCGCGCGGCGCCACGACCAGCCAGATTTCGTCGAATAACGGCTGCCAATGCGCTTCGATCAAAATCGCAGCCTCAACCACGATCGGTGCCGTGGCCCCTTTTGCGCGCATCTCGGCAACCATCTCCCCCATTCGCTCGAACATCCGCGGATGCACGATCGATTCCAGGCGCTTCAGCTGCGCGGGGTCGGCAAAAACGATCGGACCCAGCTTCTTGCGATCGATGGTGCCATCGGCGGCGACGATCGCGCTGCCGAAGGCCGCCACCACGTCGTGGTAGGCGGGACCGTCTGGACTGTAAATCTCATGTCCCACCTTGTCGGCGTCGAAGCTGGGCGCTCCCAGCTCCGCCAGCATCTTCGCCACCGTGCTTTTTCCCGAGCCGATTCCGCCCGTCAATCCTATGGTCAGCATGCGTCAAGTCCTGCCTGTCTCAACTTGCCTTGAGTTTCTCCGCTCCACCGCCAGCCGCCTGCGACTGCAGGCTGTATAGATAGCTGAAAAAACCGCCGGCGTTGATCAATTCGTTAAACGCGCCCTGCTCCTCGATCCGCCCGTCGCGCAGCACCAGGATACGCGTCGCATTCTGAATCGTAGCCAGGCGATGCGCGATCACCAGCGTGGTGCGCCCGCACATCAGCTCCTGGACCGCGGCCATCACCAGCGACTCGGTTTCGGCGTCCAGCGCGCTGGTAGGTTCGTCCATTATCAGGATCGGCGCGTTCTTGATAAGTGCGCGCGCAATCGTCACGCGCTGCGCCTCGCCCTGGGAAAGCTGATGGCCACCCGCGCCCACCACCTCATCCAGACCGGCGGGCAACTTCGCCAGCAACGGGTCCAGGCGGGCCATCTGCGCGGCGCGCGCGATTTCCTCATTGGTGGCGGACGGTTTGCCCAAGGCGATGTTGCCGCGAATCGTGCCGGTCAGCACCATCGGGGGTTGCAGCACGATCGCAATATTCTCGCGCAGCGAGCGCAGCGTGAATTGCTCGATCGCACGCCCGTCGATTTCGATCGCACCGCCTTGCTGCTCGTAAAAGCGCGCCAGCAGACTGGTCAGCGTGGTCTTGCCCGCGCCGGTGGGGCCGACGATCGCCACCGTCTCGCCCGGGTCGGCTTCGAAGCTGATGTTCTTAAGGACAGGCTCACCCGGACCGTAAGCGAAAGTCACATCGCGAAATTCCACCGCGCCGCGCAGCCGGCCCGCCGCCCGCGCGCCCGGCCGGTCCTTGATTTCCGGCTCCAGTTCCAGCAGCTCCATGCATCGCCGCATCCCGGCCACCGCGCTGTGCACCTGGCCGTAGGTCTGGAACAACTGGTTGATCGGCGCGTAGAGCGAGGCCAGATAGGTCACGAACACGACCATGTCGCCGATCGTCATGCGATGCTCCATTACGTGGAGCGCGCCTATGTAGATGACCATCGCGGTGCCGCCCGCGACCAAAACGTTCACCGCGCCGCCGTAAATTGTCTGGGACATGTACAGGCGCAGGTTCTCGCTCAGGCTCGCGCTGCTCTTTTCGACGAACTCGCGCTGCACCTCGGCCTCGCGCGTGAACGCCTGCACCACGTGGATGGCGGACAGGGCGCGATGCGCCACGTTGTAGAGGTCGCTCTCCTTCATCCGCGCGCCGGTGGCCAGGCGATCGATACGGCCGCTGATCGAGCCGATCAGAATCAGCAGGAGCGGCACCACTCCCAGCGCGACCAACGTCAGCGTCGAGTCGATGCGCAGCATCATCATGAACATCGCGGCCAGCAGAATCAGCGACGACAGGATCGGAAACATCCCGTTCATCGCGATCGTCTGGACCGAAAACGTGTCGTAGTTGATACGCATCATCAGGTCGCCGACCTCGCGCCGGCGATGAAACGACAATGACAGGCGCTGCAGATGCTCGAACAGACGCGCGCGCAGATCATTGACCATCCGCTGGCCGATCGAAATGGTCAGATAATTGTTGCTCACCTGCAAAAACGAGAGCGCCAGATAAAGGACAATCAGTCCCAGGCAGGCGCCTGGGAGCAGCGCGGCGGGCGCCATCGTCTGAAGCCACCGCAATTGCGGCTTGGCATCGCCCAGCACGTTGTCGATCACGATCTTCAACGGCCAGGGTTTGAGCACTTCCAGCCCCGAGATCAGCACCACCTCGCTTACGGCCAAAGCCAGCCGCCCGGCATGGCGGCGCATTTCGACCGCGACCTGCGCGTAGATTCGCGCCGTGCCCATCATGCGCCTCCCGACACGACGGTGGCGTCGAGATGGAGGCGTTCCATCGCCTCGATCAAAGCGTCGCGCAAGGTGGCCGGCAGGCGCGTCAGCGGCGGAATGGTGAGCGCCGCGACCCAGACCAGCGCCGCGGCCGCAATCACAATCGCGGCGGTCCGCTGACCCGTCCCAAACAGCACGAGCACCAGCGCCGCGGCCGCAAGGATAGGCAGCGGCGCGGCCGCCAGGCGCCATCGCAGCGACAGCGCCCCGTCTTCCTCCCACAATGTATTGAGCGGAACGCGGCAGACGGGGCCCAGCAGGATTTGCAGATCGAACGGCTCCAGGCCGGTGTTGCCGGCCACGACCAGTCCGCGGCGAAACAAGGCGTAGCGCAGTCTTTCGGACACGGCGTCGGGGTCGGGCTTCCCTACCCCGTCACGCACAGTCAGCGCGACCCTTAGCCCGCCTCTGCCTCTTATCGTGCCGGCTTCACCCACGCCGCGCCCAGCCAGAGCACGCGCCGCGGCGGCGGCGCGCATCCGCGCATAGCTGCGGACCATCGGTCCCAGCAGCGACAAGAGGGCCAGCACCATGCGTGTGAGGATATTATCGTGACGGCGACCGAGGGGTGCGCCGGCGGCGTAAAAGATTGCGCTCGCGGCGCTCAATACGATTCCGGCGCCTCCAATCGCAAGGAGCAGCCGCTGCGCCGTAGCGGCACCGATCACCAACAGAAGGACCGACAGCGCAATCCAGGGCGCGCTGAGCGGCACGTCCACCAGCGGCCGAACACCCGCCGGGTAGATCGTCTGGAACAGCCCACGGCCGAGCGCGCCGTAATAGATTCGCGGCCGGCCCAACCATCTGACCTGCCATCCGTTGTAACCATAGATTTGGGCTTCGCGCCGCTCGGGATATTTGCGCGCCAGCAGCGCCTCGCCTGCGCCGTAACCGCCTTGCTGTGCCAGGTAGGCGTGCGTTGAGCCGCGCCGCTCATGTACCACGACCGCGCCCGGCGCGTAGGCGATGACAGCGCCCGCCCTGAGCAGGCGCCATGAAATGTCAACGTCATCGCCCGCTGCGGTGAACAGGGGATCGAACCCGCCCAATGACTGAAGCTGGGCTTTGTCGATTGCCATGTTGCATCCGCACATCTGCGCGAGGCTGTCATCCGAGGCCAGTACTTCGCGCGGCTGTCCCGGCGCAGCCGCGATCGCAGCCGCGAGAAGGGAGCGCGCAGCGGGCGGGAAATTGGGTCCACCGGCGGCTGCGGCACCGCGCCGGCGCATCGTTTCGACGAGGTGATAGAGCCAGTCGCGATCGGCAGCGGCGTCGGCATCGATGAATGCGACAATCTCGCCCTGCGCCGCTTCAATCCCGGCATTGCGCGCGCTGGCCAGACCTTGATGCGCCCGGCTTAGCACCTTGACGCCCGCGGCCTGCGCGATCTCCGCCGTGCGATCGGTCGAACCATCATCGACCACGACAATCTCGCAGTCGGGATAGTCCACCCGTTTGAGCGAGTCGAGGCAGGCACCCAGCGTCGGCGCCGCGTTGTATGCCGCCGCCACGACAGAGACTTTTGGCGGCGCTACCAGGGCCGGCGGCAACGGGCGCGCAAAGACCTGGGACACGCTCGAGAAGGCCTGCTTGGGTTGGCGCTCACGGGTCACGATACCGAAGGCCCAGTCGGTGATGTCCATGCCCCCGGTATGCCATTCGTCGGTAAAGGCGAAAATTATGAAGCCCGAAAGCCCCACTTCGAACGCCGCCCGCGTTTGCCATTGGAGCAATTGCGCTTGATGCTCCTCGCCTTCGCGGATAGTGTCCAAGCCGGTCTCGCTCAGCACCAGCGGGCGATCGCCGGCAAGCCCCAACAGATGCGTCATGTAGCGGCGGAAATCGTCCTCGCGATGGAGATAGACGTTGAAGCAAATCAGGTCCAGGAAGCTGAGTTCGAGGTATTCCGCCGAGGGGTAGTTGGAGTACGTGAACAGCCCCTCGGGGTCAATGTTCTTCGCGATATCGTACAGCTCGCCCAGAAAGCGGCTCACGCGGCGCATCCCGTACCATCGGATCAGATCGGGACGTATTTCGTTGCCCAGCGAATACGCGAAAATGCCGTCGCGCAAGCCGCGCATCGCACCCGCCAAGCGCGCCACGGTGGCGCGGATCTCGCGCGCGTTCGCTGCGGAATCAAGGAACATCAGATGCGACGGCCATAACAGCGATACCATCAGGCGCAACGAATGCTTCGCCGCCAGCTCAAACATCCATTCGGGTGCCGGTACGTAAGTCCGGATAACGTTGACACCCGCCGCACGCATCAGGGCAAAATCCTGGGCGGCGCGCTCCGGCTCCGGATAGCGCTCGCCGCGCGAATTGGGCGCAAACGGCCCATAGGACACGCCGGTGGCATAAAACCTCGCGTCGCCATCGTACAGGTATTTGTCGCGGGCGATCAGTCGCGCCATCGGGTTTGCCGGCTTTCCGATGCGGCTTGCGCGCGCCCAGGCAGCGCTGCGATACCGCACTCAAGGGGGCGGGTCATCATCAGAAGCTAATCGCAAAGCGAACTGTGGCGCAACGGGCCGCCCAGACTGCCTCGCGATTGCGCCTGCGCTACACTCGCGATCAATCATGAGTAACCAACCCGCCCATATCGATATGGATGTGAACGGAGTCCGGTTGCGCTGCCACGATTGGGGCGGCAGCGGCGAACCGATCTTACTGACCCACGGCACGGGCATGCACGCCTCGCTCCTCGGTTCAATCGCGACTGCGCTAACCGCGATCGGACAGGTCTTCAGCTATGATCGGCGCGGGCACGGCGACAGCTCCCATGACCCGGACGCGCAATACAACTGGGAAGTCGAAGTCGAGGACCTTGCCGGCGTGATCGCGCGGCTCGGCCTTGGCAAGGTACGCGCGCTGGGACATTCCGCCGGCGCAACCGTGATCGGATCGCTCGCGGCAGTGGAGCCGGGGCGGTTCGCGCGCGTGATGCTGGTGGAACCGGTGCTGATCGAAAGCGGGCAGAGCCCGCGCGCATCGTCCAGTGATATGCTGGAACGTACGCGCCGCCGTAGGCGGGTGTTCGATAGCCCCGCCGCGATGTTCGCCAATTTCGAAAACAAACCGCCCTTCGATACCTGGCGGCGCGAAATCCTGCGCGAGTATTGCGCCACCGGCGCCTCGGCCAACGCGCAGGGCGAATGGGAACTCAAGTGCCCGCCGGAAATCGAGGCCCGCTTTTATGAGACTGCGATGGCCTTCGACGGTCTTGCCCGGCTGCTCAAATGCGAGGTGCCGATGATGGTGCTGTTCGGCACGCGCGACGAGGAATCCACCGGCGCTCGCTACGCCAAAAGACTGCGCGCGGAACTAAAGAAAGCCCGCATCCTGAGTATCCCCGACACGGGACATTTCCTGCCTTTGGAGCAACCCGGCACAGTGGCGCGCCTGGCCCTGGAGTTTTTCGCGGAGTGATCCTTTCCGCAACGGTGCTGAATTATGTCTTCAGTGGGGCCGGGCGTTCCGCCTGAGCCGCGCCTCGCGCGCGGCCTCTTTCTTCGCGGCTTTTCAGTCCCGTCATTCCCCGCCCACTCCATCGAACTCTCAATCGCGACTGGATGCGCCGAGCAGTGCTTTAGCCTCATTGCTGTAAACGCCCCTGGACGCATACAGAATCAGGGGCGGTTCGATCTCCAGCTCGACGCCGCCGCCTTTGCGCGCCTCAAGCAGGATTGCGGTGGCGGGCAGATCCAGACGCGGATGTATCATTCGAATACGCTTGGGCTCCAGCGCCGCGGCGCGCAATTCGGAAATCAACTCGGCGCCCCTTGCGGCCACGAACACGAACGCCGCTTTACCGCCGTGCTTTAAGTAGCGCGACGCCGCGACCACAAAATGGCGCAGCGTGGTGGCGCTCTCCGCGCGAGCCAGATCGCGCGCGCCATGCGGACTGCGCCGCCCGGTCCCGCTGGCGTAGTAGGGTGGATTGGCAATCACCAAATCGAAGCAGGCCGTTTTGAGACCCGCAATTGAGCGCGCGCGAAGATCCCCGGCGATCGCTCGCACCGCCGGCAAATGATTGAGCTCCGCATTGCGTCCAGCCAGCTTCGCCAACTCCTCCTGCACCTCAAGCGCCGCTACTTCACGCGGCGAATAAAGAGCCGCGGCCATTATCGAGATGACGCCGCATCCGGCTCCCAACTCGAGGATACGCGCGGCCGGGCGCGGGCGTATAAAGCGTCCTAACAAGATCGCATCGACGGAAAAACGGTAGCCGCGGCGCGGTTGGATCAGATGCAGGCTGCCGTCTAGAATCGAGTCGGTTGTTTCGCTGCTCATATCCGCAAATGGACGCCGCCGCCAAAGGAGAACGCTACGCCCGCCTGTTCCGTAAAGTCGGAACCTTTATCGGCAAGGGCAACATAGCGCGCGCAATCGAGGTGCTGAAGGAGGGTCGGAATCTGGCCCAAAGCCTGGGCGATTCCACAATGGAGCGCCGCTTTGGCGACGAAATAACCCGCCTTTCCCAGCACAAACCGCATGGCGGCCGATCAACGAAATAAGCCGCCGCCGCGCCATCTGCAATTCCAGTCAACTTGACGAATAGCGATTCGTGCTTAACTTGATGCTTGTAGCAGGCAAAAACAGGCACCGGGAAAAAATCACGGAGCTATCGGAGGTTTCTAGATTACATGGAAGTTCGGTTTAACGACGGATGGTTTAATGGCCGCCCCAATCAGTGGTTCTTCGATCGGGTCAACGAGATGATGCTGCCGCATCGCTCTGGCGCCAATGGCACTCATGAGGTTCCAGCGGCGGACGTGATCGAATCCGAAGACGGCTATCATTTCTACTTCGAGATGCCGGGCGTCAAGTCCGACACAATTTCGGTGAAGGTCGAAGAGGGTACACTGACGGTTGAGGCGGAGCGCCGGCAGCCCGAGGTTTCCGGCAAGACCACGAGCCATCGCAGCGAGCGCAGTTACCGCAAGTATCATCGCGCGTTTCGGCTGCCCGAGCAGTACGCCACCCAGCCGGTTGCGGCCAACTACAAGGACGGTGTGCTCGAAATCAAAATCGACAAACCGGCCCAGGCCAAGCCGGTCCAGATCAAGGTCAATCTGAACTAACTTTAAGACGCGCCGCGGCCTGATTGGGTCGCGGCGCTGTCGCATCTGCCCGCCAAAACTCTCTAGTGGACGCATTCCAGGACGGCGATTCTCCCATGCTATAATCCGCGCAGTCGATGCTCTTTGGGCGCGCGCCGGGAGGAATACAAATGGGTGGCTGGATTATTCTGGCAGTTATCGTCTTGGCCGGACTATGGCTGATGATGACCTATAATTCGCTGGTCAGCCTCAAGAACCAGGTCGACGCGGCCTGGCGTCAAATCGACGTCCAACTCAAGCGCCGTCATGACCTCATTCCCAACCTGGTCGAAGCGGTTAAAGGCTATATGCAATTCGAGCGCGATACGCTTACCCAGGTGGTGGAGGCGCGCAATCGCGCCGTCAGCGCGCCGGACCAGGGGACGCGCGTTGCGGCGGAGAATCAACTCACCGCGGGACTGGGACGCCTGTTCGCCCTGATGGAAAACTACCCGCAACTCAAGGCCGATCAGAACGTAATGCGTTTGCAGGAGGAACTGACCACGACCGAGAATCAGATCGCGTTCTCGCGCCAGGCCTACAACGACTCCGTGATGCAGCTTAACACGCGCGTCCAGACTTTCCCCGCCAACATTATCGCCAACAACTTCGGATTCAAGCAGGCCGATTACTTCAAAGCCGCGGCCGGCGACGAGGCCGTGCCAAAGGTCGACCTGTCGATGGGCGTCAAGCAGGCCTGAGCAGTCGCCCTGCGGCATGCGTTGCCCGCCAGGTGTGAGTAGAGCTGCGGCCACGGCTTTCAAGCGAGCACCGAATCGATGGCATCCGATTTCTGGGCTGAGGAACGGACCAATCGGCGTCAGACCGCGATGCTGGTGGGGGTCTTCCTGGCGCTGTACTGCGTGCTCGGCTTCGGACTCGACTTCCTGCTCGGGTCGTTGCGCTTTCGCGATGGAAGCATCCAGGGCTTTCCGGTCCTGACATTTGCTGCGCTGATAATCGGTTTGATCCAGGCCTCCGTATCCTACTATGCGGGTGCGTCGCTGGTTCTGGCTTCAGTGCACGCGCAACGCCTCCTGCCCGACAGCGACAAGCACAAGATGGTGCTCAATGTTATCCAGGAGATGACGATCGCGGCGCGGATGCCGCCCATCAAGGCTTACGTGATGCCCGACCCCGCGCCTAATGCTTTTGCCACCGGGCGCGATCCGCAGCACTCTTATATCTGCGTGACGCAAGGGCTGATCGACCAGATGGACCGCGAGGAATTGCAGGGCGTGATCGGCCATGAGATGGCGCACGTGCGCAACTACGACATCCGCACGATGATGATGATCGCGGTTCTGGTGGGAGGAGTCGCGCTGCTCGCCGATTTCGTTTATTACGGCGGCGCGAGCAGTGACGACCATGACGGCGAAGGCGGCAACCTGCTGATGATCGCGGTGGTTATCCTGGCGGTACTGGCGCCGATCCTGTCACAGTTGCTGGCGATGGCGGTATCGCGCCGGCGCGAATATTTGGCCGACGCCAGTTCCGTGGAATTCACGCGCAACCCGCGTGCCTTGCTGCACGCGCTGCAGCATCTGTCGAGCATCGAGAGCCCGATCAAAAACGCGTCGCGCGGCACCGCGCACCTTTTCATCATCAATCCCCTGGAGGGCGTACAGAAGGAGGACCAGGAAGGATGGTTTGATAACCTCCTCTCCACCCATCCTCCGCTGAAACGCCGGATCGAGCGCTTAAGCGCGATGGCCGGGATGGCCCCTCCGTCTGCTGCCGCGGCTCCTTCGGCTACCGCCCGGGCCTAATCCCCAGCGCAGCCGGTTTTTCTCCATAGCGATGAGGAGCAGCCCGATCGATCCCTGAAATCGCCGGCGCTGTGCTAACCTTATCGCAATGAGGTCGCGCAGGGCTCAACAGTCCAGTCTGTTTCCCACCAAGCCGGCACGCGGGCAGCCGCTGTCGGATCGGATGCGTCCGCGCTCGCTCGATGAACTGGTTGGCCAGGAGCATCTGCTGGGTCCCGGCAAGCTGCTCACCCAGATGGCCGCCTCACACACCCTGCATTCGGTTATCCTTTGGGGGCCGCCGGGCAGCGGCAAGACCACGCTGGCCAGGCTCGTGGCCGACCAGTCCGGTGCGGTGTTCAAAGCGATTTCGGCGGTGCTTTCCGGCGTGGCCGATCTGCGCGAGATCATCGAGCTTGCGCGCCGCCAACTGGCGGCCGACGGCCAACGCACGGTGCTGTTCGTTGACGAGATACATCGCTGGAATCGCGCGCAGCAGGACGCGTTCTTGCCGCACGTCGAAAGTGGGCTCATCACCCTGATTGGCGCGACGACGGAAAATCCTTCCTTCGAGGTCATCGGCCCGCTGTTGTCGCGCACCAAGGTGCTGGTGCTCAACCCGCTCTCCGAGGCGGACCTGGCGATTTTGATAACGCGCGCGCTGGGCGATTCGGAACGCGGCCTGGGCGGCTTCAATCTGACGCTCCAGGATCGCGCCCTGAGCGAACTCACCGCGCAGGCCGGCGGCGACGCGCGCAAGGCGCTCAACGCGCTGGAGATCGCGGCCGAACTGGCGCGCCAGGCGGGGTCTTCAACGATCACGCCCGAGCATGTGCGCGAAGCCACGCAGCACAAAGCGCTGATTTACGACCGCGCAGGCGAAGAGCACTACAATGTTATCTCGGCCTTCATTAAGAGCATGCGCGGGAGCGATTGCGACGCGGCCTTGTACTGGATGATGCGGATGGTGGAGGCGGGCGAGGATCCGATGTTCATCGCGCGGCGGATGGTGATCTTCGCCGCCGAGGATGTGGGCAACGCAGATCCGCGCGCGCTGATGGTGGCGATCTCGGTCAAGGAGGCGGTGGAGTTCGTTGGCCTGCCCGAGGGCGTAATCCCGCTGGCGCAGGGCGTGACCTATCTTGCCAGCGCGCCCAAATCCAACGCGTCGTATCGTGCGATGCTGGCTGCGCGCGAGGACGTGCATAAGCTGGGCGCGCAACCGGTCCCGATGCACATCCGCAACGCGCCAACTCCCCTGATGCGCGACTTGGGCTACGGCTCAGGCTACCGCTATCCGCATGATTACGAGGGCGCACTCACCGAGCAGGACTACCTGCCCGAGGAACTGCGGAGTCGCCGTTACTATGAACCTTCCGAGCGCGGTTACGAAATCCGTATTCGCGAATACCTCGAACGCGCCCGCGCGGTGCGCTCCCGCACCGCGCCAAAGCCGCCGGATCCCGATAAAGACGGGCGCTGACCTGCCTCTTTGGATAAGGGGCTTGTCTGGCCCTCCTGACCCTGGTTCGCGGTTGTCTTGGCGCGAGGCTGGGATTAATTTCTGACTCGGACAGACAAAAGCACAAGGAGATAGTGCCATGTCATCAGGCAAATCGAGGACTGCGGAAATCCGCGCCAAGCTGAATCATCCGGTGATCGATTCCGACGGGCATCTGGGCGAGTATCTTCCCGTGCTGCGCGAGTACCTGTCCGCCGTGGGAGGCAAAGCCGCCCTGCGCGATTTCGGCCGCGCTTTCGGTAAGACTTTTCTGAGCACGGAATGGTATGGGCTTACGCCCGGGCAGCGCCGCGAGCTGCGGTCAAAGCGTCCTCCATTTTGGGGGGTGCCGACCAAGAATACCCTCGACCTCGCCACTTCGCTGTTTCCCAAGCTGCTCTACCAGCGGATGGATGACATCGGGTTGGATTTCGCCGTCCTTTACCCTGGATTGGGCCTCGGCGCCCAGATTTTCGAGGACGAGGAAATCCGGCGTGCGACCTGCCGCGCGCTCAACAACTATTACGCCGACATGTTCGGTGATTTTCCGGATCGGATGACGCCCGTCGCGGTGATCCCGATGCATACGCCGCAGGAAGCGATCGAGGAGCTGGAATATGCGGTCGGCAAGCGCGGGTTGAAGGTCGCGATGCTGCCCAGCGCCATCAGGCGCCCGGTTGCGGAGGTGGTTAAGAAATATCCCGAGGCGGCGCGATGGGCCTTTTGGCTCGACACCTACGGTATCGACAGCAATTACGACTACGATCCGGTTTGGGCCAAATGCCGTGAACTGAAGGTGATCCCCACCTTTCACGGGCCGGGCGAAGGATGGGGCAGCCGCGTCTCGATTTCAAATTACGTCTATAACCATATCGGCCATTTCGGCGCGGCGGGCGAGGCGGTATGCAAGTCGATATTCCTGGGCGGCGTAACGCGGCGCTTTCCCGACCTGAAGTTCCTCTTCCTGGAGGGCGGAGTGGGATGGGCGCGGTCGCTGCTGGCCGACCTTAAGGGCCATTGGGAGAAGCGCAACGTCGATGCGCTGTCCAACTACGATCCCCGCAACCTCGACCGCGAGCAATTCACCGAACTGTACCATCGGTATGCCGGCAAGCTCTTCCGCGATGTTCCGATCGGGATGGAGTCGATGCATTTCCGGGGCCGCGAGGAGGATCCCGCCGCGATCGACGACTTTGCGCATTGCGGCATCCGTCAAAACAGCGATATCCGCGATATGTTCGTGCCCAATTTCTACTTCGGCTGCGAGGCCGACGACCCCGTCACCTCCTCCGCCTTTGACAGTAAACGCAACCCGTTCAAGGTCCGGCTCAACGCCGTGTTCGGGTCCGACATCGGCCATTTCGATGTGCCCGACATGCTGGAGGTCCTCGAAGAGGCCTACGAAATGGTCGAGGAGGATATGGTCACTGGAGAGGATTTCCGCGAATTCGTGTTCGGAAACCCGGTCAAGCTGTGGACTGCCGTCAATCCTGATTTCTTCAAGGGCACGGTCGTGGAGGGTGCGGCCAACCGTTACCTGGCGGACAATTAGCCCGTCTTCTCGCCTTCGACAAGTGCCGTACCATTTGAGGGCCGGACACGCTTGACAATCCCGCTGCTTGGGATGAACCTTCGAAATTATGAAAAAGCAGGCGCGCAAACCGGCCAAGTCAATAAAGAAAGTTTCCAAGAAGGCGGCGAAGAAGCTCGCCAAGCGGGTCGCCAAGGCGGGCAGCGCATTGGAAAAGCGAGTCCGGCTGCTGGAGGACATTGAAGAAATCAGCAAGCTCAAGGCGCGCTACTGCAATTATGTCGACGGCGGCTGGGATCGCCCGACCCATGATTACGACGGCGTTGCCAGCATCTTCGTTGAGGACGGGGTATGGGAGGCGGTGCCCACAATTCGCGCCGAAACGCGAGAGGGAATCAGGGATTACTTCAAGCAGGCCCAGAACATTTCCCTTGCCTTCCATCGTATCAGCAATCCCATCATCGAGGTCGACGGCGACCAGGCGACCGGGAACTGGCACGTGCTGGTCGCCCTTACCCAGCCCAACGGCCGCGCGGTCTGGATCGGCGGCATCTATAATGACGACTTCGTCAGAACGCCCGAAGGATGGAAGTTCCAAAAACTCGGCTTCACTTTCGCCTTCAACGTGCCGTATGAAAAAGGTTGGGGACCGGGCGACTGGTACCTGAACAACACGGTGGGAGGGCAGCCGGCCCAGGGAGAATCCTCTTCGCCGGGCGGCAATGGCCCGGGGGCGCCCGCCGAGTAGGCTTTTGCGGACAAGACCGAGCCGCGCATCCGAAAATCGGCATTCAACGAAGGAGTCCAGAGTGGCTGTCCACCAGGAAGCAATGGGACCGGTCGCGAGCAGACTGGTGCTGGAGAACGAGCACGTCAAGATTTGGGAAGCTGACGTCGGCCCCGGTGAGGACTTCCCGCTGCATCATCATGCCTACGACTACGTGCTATTCACCACCGGCGTGTCCGCGCTGCTCGAACTGCGCGACTATGGCCGTCCGCCTACCACCGTACCGGTTCCTGCCCATGCCGCGATCTTCATTCCGGCGGGCGGAACGGAGAGCTACAGCAACGTGGGAAAGACCCGCTTTACCGAAGTTTTGGTGGAGGTCAAACGGCCTCGGCGGCCCGACCAGGAACGCGTCGATTTTGCCACCTCCAACGCCTTGGCGGGACGCGATGCCCTCTCCGGTGTCGTTCACCTGTTGGAGAACTCGCGAGTGCGAATCGTTGAGACCCTGTTGGCGCCTGGCGAAAGCACAGGGATGTCGCGTCCGGGCGATGACGCCGCGGTGTTCGTACTAAGCGGCGGCAAGGTCAAGGTGGTCGAGCAGGACGGTCAGGGCAAGCGTTCATTTGAGGAAAACCGCGCCTCAAGCAGCGCCTGCTGGCAGGCGGGCGGCGTCAGCCGGGAACTGGTCAATCTCGGCGCTCATCCCTACCGGGAGCTGAGCGTTCAGGTCAAATAGCGGTGCGCCGCAACAGATCGGAGCGGCGCTCAAAACGCGCGCACGGCAATGTGCCTGGCGAGGTGCGCCAGGCAGCACCATCGCCTATGATGGCGCCGGGTTAGTCGCGGCGCCAAACCAAACAAGTTGTAGAATTTGGAGGAAGAAAAGATGCTTAAACTTTATGGCACGTCCAAGTCGCGCTCGGCGCGCTCGCTGTGGGCGCTGGAAGAATTGGGGCTGAAGTATGAGCACGTTCCGGTCGAGGTGCAGCAGGCGAAATCGCCCGAGAACTACAAACGCAACCCCAACGGCCACATCCCGGTGCTCGAAGACGACGGACTGACGCTATGGGAGTCGATGGCGATAAACCTCTACCTGGGAGAAAAATACGGCAAGGCTCCCCTATGGCCTTCCGGGGCGGATCAGCATGCGAAGGTCTACCAATGGAGTTTTTTTGGGATGACCGAGATCGAGCCGCGGCTGATGACGGTGCTCATCAACCGGGTTTTCCTGCCGGCGGATCAGCGCGACGAAAAGGCGGTAGCGGGTGCGATGGAGGCATTGAAGGCGCCGCTCAAGGTCCTCGATGAGACGGTCAAGCCGCACGGACATCTGCTGGGCAGTGACTTCACGATCGCCGACCTAAACGTCGCCGCCGTTATGAGCTTTGCGCTGCTCGCCAAAGTCGACTTTGCGCCGGTGCCGGCCGCCCAAGCCTGGCTCAACAAGTGCCTGGGGCGGGAGGCCAATGCGCGCGTGCGAGCGCTCAAGTAGTAGAACTTCAAACAGCCGGAGCGGCGCAAACCTTCCGCTCCGGCTGACTATTCCTTTAGATAGTGAAAAACCGGGCCCGTAAGTGAGAAACGAGAGATTGGAATGCCCTCCTGTTTTTCACTGGTCATTGCTTGTCTCAAATCTAGAACAGTACTTGTAAAATCTCGCGTGTTTTCCGCTGCATCTCAACCCGGTCGAACATACAGTCGGTGGCAAGCTTCTTGACCGCGAGGGCCTCGTTCTTCGCCTCCTCCACCGCGTCGTCGTTGTCGAGCAGAGCGATCGCCACGGAAGAGCCGACCGTTTGCTGCAACTCGTAGGTCTTTTCTACCGACTC
>DATFSZ010000094.1:0-29724 GCA_035262365.1 Binataceae bacterium (SeqCode) | reverse complement strand
CAAGGGGCGGATGGGAAAATGGAAACGACGGGGCGAGCAGTGCTGGCGCTACCAGCCTAGCCCGACGCGGGCGGGCTCCAGACGCCCCGTCGTACTTTCCGCCTTGTTTCTGCCATCGCTGACAGGAAACAAGGGGAAGCTCCGAGAAGTGTAAGGAGAGCGGGCCAGCGAAAAATCCGCTGAATTGGCGGATTTTCATCCCTCTGATTCCTCCTCGTTCCCGGTATCTAAAGAATTCCCAAGCTGGACGTCACGGGTTCAACCCCCGTCGCCCGCTCCAAGGTCTGGTTTTGCCTTAAACATTGACGGAAATGCGGTTTTTTGGCCTACGCGGACCGGGTCTTGGGCCGGTTGGCGAGTTCGGCTTTGTGGCACTATTGTGGCAGAAGTGGGAGCTTGCGCGGCCGGCTGCAGAATTGCCGGAGACGAAGCTCCTATTTGCCCGAGGCTGGGCAAAGCCGCCTGCGGGAATCATCGTAAATCACTGAATTGCGGAGATGCGTGGAAGGTTGCTGCCGAGCCGGCTCTCTCCCGTTTGGTTAACTACGCGCTCTCCGCATTGTCGCCGAATTTTTCAACACAAACGGGCTCTGGGCGGGTTCGCGGGATGGTTTGCCCGGGAGCGTTGCTCTCATGGGAAGGGGCGGACGTTGGGGCTGCTGTGGGTGATGAGGTAGATGGCTAACTTTTTCCGCATCCGCAATTTCGAACGCTTTCAGCACTACAAAGATCGTAATCCACCCTGGATCCGCCTCTATGGAGCGTTGTGGCGAGACCGTGCTTTCTTCCGTCTGCCCGATGTCGTAAAGGCCCATCTCATTGGCCTGTTCGCGCTTGCGGCGCGGCTGGACAACCGTATCCCTGACGACCCCGAATGGCTGGCGCACGAATTGTGCGCGTCCGAGCCGATCGATTTCCCCGCCCTGCTGGCGTCAGGATTTCTTGTCCCGGAGCATCCGGCTAGCACAGAGGAGACGTCCTGCCCGCCGATCGATACATCCTCTGTCTCTGTCTCTGAATCTGATCTCCCATGCTCGAGGGTAACGGGTGAGGCAAACGAGATCGAGAAAGCTCAGCCCGAAGGGGAATATCGACATCGAGGTAAGCGGCCGGAGGTCAAATGGCCAGCCGGGTTTGCGCTGGATGAGGAGATGGGCCAGTTCGCCCGACGGCTGGGAATCGACCCGGAGACCGAATTTGAGGCGTGGCGCGACGACTGCGCGGCGCATGACCGCCGTTACGCTGACTGGCGCGCGGCCTGGCGGGGCCGCTGCCGCAATGCGTTGCGCTTTGGTACCGGCGGCACGGCCGCAAGGGCACGCGCATCACCCGGTCAAAGCGCGATGGACGTGGCGCTACGGCGCCTGCGCGAGGCGAGCGAACGTGAACGATCAGGGAGCGCTTCATGACCGAAGTCGAGAGCAAGCGAATCACAACTCTGCTGGTTGCGGCCTACCCGGCCTGGAAACCCAGCGAAGCAACTATGCAATTGTACGAACGGCTGTTGCGCCCGTTGCAGGCGGGGTTGGCCGAGCAGGCGGTGCTGCAGATTATCCGCACGGCGAGGGAGTTCGCGCCGCCGGTAGGATCGATTTGTCATCAGGCAGCGCGCCTGGCCCTGGATGGCGGCGAAGCAGCGATGAGCCCGGAAGAGGCGTGGGCCGAGGTGGCTGCGGCTATCCGGAGGCACGGCTCCTACCGTGAGCCCAAGTTCAGCAATTCAACGCTGGCGCGCGCGGTTGACGCGATGGACTGGAGCGAAGTGTGCACCAATCCCAACGTCGAGGCTACGCGGGCCCATTTCTTTCGTCTGTTTGGGGCGTTGCTGGAAGGGCGAATCACGCGGCGGGTCGAGGAGCTAAGTGGCGGAGCGCAATGCGCACAAATGGCCGAGCATTGGTCGGCACCCGGGCTGATCCCAAGGGTGCGAACAACCAAGCCGGGCCCGGCGCAAGGAGCATTCGAATGGAAGAAAGCATAGTGAGTGAGTGGCCGATGGCCGTGGAGGTGGGGACGTTGGAGGAGCGTGAAATCAAGCCAGGGGTGCGGGGTAAGCGCCGAAACAAATCAGGTGTGAGCGGTCGGAGGGGCCGGCCGCGCAAGAACGCCGCGCGGTGGGACTCCAACGCAATGATGCGGGCGGTGGAAGCCTTGTCCAAGCTGGTTACGCCGCAGGTAATGTTGCCCGTCCAGCTCAAGTCGGAACCAGAGGATCTTCCGGAATTCGGATTGCTGCGCGGAGTGCTGCTCAGCGCGATTGTTGAGTACGTCGATTCGTTCAAGCCCTCGCCCAATCTGGAAGTTGCCGAGCGCCGCCGTGAGGCGCGCAAAGTTGCGGACAGCTGGTTTGCCGGCGATCCAGGTGCGCCGATCGAGTTTGATTTGTGTTGCTCGATGTTCGGGATGAGCGCGGATCAGATGCGGGAAAAGATTCGACAGCTTACGCGCAAGCTAAACGCACCATGGAACTAAGCTCTCGGCTCGGTCGGATTTGAACTTCGTGTGAAGAACGGTGGTGCATGACGGCTGTTCGCTTGACTTTGCGATCAGCCGTTAACACCATAGATCGTAACGCGGCCGAGATTTGACGTCGGCATCTTGAGCAGCTTGATGGCTACGGCCTGCGAGGTGATTCCAGGCGGGGGGGTGCGCATGGAAAAACCGAATAGCAGTGTTATCCCGTCATAACTGAAAAACGGCTCGGTTGACGCTTAGGGGCGGGCACAGGGTTGGCCTCGCGCACCCAGCAGTGTCGATGACCTTAAATCGGTCGCTGCTTACTCCTTAAAGCGCGCGCTTCAGAGGGCTCTAACCCTTTTTTGGATCACCATGGCTCCGAACAGAAGTGAGAGTGAGCATTGCGGCATCTTTGCCGGAGTTTGAGGCATTAGGGAGCGAATGTGCCGCCTTTTGGTGCAGGTACAGAATTTTGACCTCCAGTACGGAAGGCGTTTTTATTGGCACGAAGGCTGCTTTTCACCGTGTCACGAACGCTAATCTTAAACCTAAGCGTCGCCTGTTTCTAATAAAACCAAGGCAAGTTGTTGAAAGGTTTCGCAAATCTGCGAAGCGCAATCGCATTGTGCAACTAAGTCGAAACAGAGAACTCAGCCGCAGTCAGAAGATCATCGAGCAGAAAGCCGGATGTAACGTCAGTCAGTTAGGATTTAAGGACATCGTGACTGCCTAACGCTTAGTAGGGAAAAAAAGACAGAGAGATGGAAGCGGAAAATCGGGGAGCTTTACGCAGCCTGGTTGAGGCGTCGATGTGGGAATTTCCTATGGCTGCGCAGAAGTGGATGCTCAGCCTGGGCCACGACAGTCATGAAGTGGAAGAGGCGCTGCTGAAAGCGTGTCAGGCATGGACGAATCTGGCCAACCAGAGCATGGAACGCGTTTTTCAGGCGCAGGGTTTCGTGGGGCTGATGACGGGGTCGGTTAAGCATTTGGTGCAATGCCAGCGTGTCGCGCGTGATTTCCTGGAGTCACTGGTTCCGGGCTCTGGGACCTACAAGACCGCCGAAGGCGCAGCGGAAATTGCGGAGCTGCGTGAGTCGGTGATCCGGCTACGGCAGGAAGTCCGGGGTCTGAAAGCCCGGGTGAACCTGATGGATCGTCGCGAGACGGTAGCTGCGGAACTGCGTTGAAGGGGCATACGAAAAGTAGATAGCCAGGTTCGGATATAATCGCGAGACGGGATACGAGCAAGGGAGAAAGCGGGCAAAAGCAGGCTCAAGGAAAGCGGATAGGACACGCAGACAGGTAGATAAAATGTTTGAGGTAATCAACGAGCTGGGACGTTATTGGCTGGAGGGCGCCTCGCGGGCTGCGGAGGGGGTGTTAAGAACGCTACGCGATCCGTATCCGGTTGATGGCGAACCCGCCGGGGCGACAGCGTTCGAAACTATTTACCAGGGTGAAAAATTGAAGCTGCGCCATTATCCTGGAAATGGCGCCGGGCCTCGAACGCCGCTGCTGGTGGTTTATGCCCTGATTAAGCGTCCCTTCATCCTAGACCTGCTACCCGGACGCAGCGTGGTCGAAACGCTGACGCGCAGCGGACTTGACGTTTACCTGACCGACTGGATTCCGCCCACGCGAGAGGACAGCTGGCGGGGCTTTGATGACTACGTCAATTGCGAACTTCACGACGCAGTACGTGCAGTTCAGCGGCGGTCGGGAAGTGCGCAGCTTGACATGCTGGGTTACTGCTTCGGCGGCGTGCTGTCGCTGATGTGGACGGCATTATATCCGGAGACGGTCAAGAACCTGGTTACGCTGGCTACGCCGGTTGACGCGCGCATCCCGAACAGCCCTTTGTTCGCGGTGGCAGGGCGGCTGTCGGAAGCGGTGGAGCCGCTGATCGAGATGTATGGCAATTGCCCGGGTTGGTTTATCAACGCGTGCTTCAAGTCGATGGCCCCGGTGCATCACGCGCTGTCCAAATACGTGGACCTGTACAGGAATCGGGAGGGAGAGGGTTATTCGGAAATGTTCCGGCTGTTCGAGCGCTGGATGGATAGCGATGTGCCGATGACCGGAGCCATTTTCCGTGAAGTCACCGAGCAACTGTTTCGCCATAACCTGCTGATGCGGTCGGAGTTCCGGATTGGCGGCACGCGCGTCGATTTGAAGAACATCACCTGTCCCCTGCTCAATGTGATTGGCGAGTACGACGACGTGGTGCCGCCGCGTTCCAGTGTTGCGCTTGAAGAGGCGACGGCCAGCCGCGATTGGAGCAATTTGCGTTATCCGGCGGGCCATGTCGGCACCGCGGTCAGCGGCGGAGCGCAACGCAAGCTATGGCCGCAGGTCGCGCAATGGCTGGCGTCGCATAACTAGCGTGGAGCGGATGACCGTCGCCTGCGGCGGCGGATGATGAAGGAGCTGGAAGTGAATCGGCATCCAACCAAATCAAGGCGCAGGCCTTCGAAAAATGAGGATAAACATCGAATCTTAGCGAGCATGGATGACGTGATAGGAGGAAAAGGAGTAATGGAAACAACCGAATTGGGCAGTGTCTGGACCGAGAGTGCGAAGAAAGCCGTGGAACTTTACGTCGAGAGCGGCGAGAAGCTGGGCAAGATGATGCTGGAGATGCATGAGCGCACGACCAGTTGGGCAAAGGAAACGATGCTGGCGCCGCTGTTTGAAGCGCAGCGCACGGCAGGCAAGCAGATGATGGAAAGCTCGATGGAAATGACGCGCAAGCTGTGCGGCTTGGGAAAGAGCAACGGGCTTTGAGTCCTGATTGATTCGAATCGGCCAGAATTGAACTGGATGTGTCGGCCTGCGCTGGGCGCGCGCAGGCCGGTCCGTTTGCTGTGCGGTTCCGCGTCCTGGCTGAATCGATCTGCAATACAAGCAACGGGATTCAAACGGGGGGGACGAAGTCGCCCCGACTGCGTCGCGCTTCGCATCTATTAGCGGTCTTAAAAAACGCCGCGGGACCCATGGTTTGCTCATTTCGCGGGCAAAACCGCACAATTCTGCCGAATCCCTTTGCATATCGACACTCTTTTGCCTATGAACGGTGGTAGACTGATGACTGTGAGGGCAAAAGAGCGTGCTGTACGAGTTCCTTCCTACGCCGGGTCATTGGATGACCCGGCCCGCCACCCTTATTGAGAGTACTTCCAAGATCATGATGATCCCCGGGTTCATGGCCGGAGATGCGAGTCTTTATCCGCTGGCGACCGGATTGCGTGGAATGGGGCATCGAGTGTTCTTCGCCGGTATCTGGAGCAACGTAGATTGCCCGCGCCAGACGATGGAGCGGCTAGCGCGTGCCCTGGAGAACGCATTTTACAGCGATGGGCGCAAGCTGGTTTTGCTCGGGCACAGCCTGGGCGGCATCTACGCGCGGGAGTTAGCGCGCCGCTTGCCCGAGATGGTGGAACGCACGATTCTGCTGGCTTCGGCGATCCGCGAGCCCTTGGACAACAGCAATCCATTCGTACGGATGTGGTTCATGGCCACCCGCCGGTCTCATCATGAGGGCGGCAGTTGTCATGACCATCTGAGGTCCCTGTGCGGCGCGCACCGCCCGGAGCCGGCGTCACGGGAGATCGCGCAAACGATCATCTACTCGCGCAACGATGCGGTGGTGGACTGGAGGAGCTGCATTGAGACCGGGCCGAATATTGAGGCAATCGAGGTGCGCGCTGGGCATAACAGCATGCCATTCAGTCCGGAGGTATTCGCGATTGTGGCCGAGCGGGCGCGGCGGAACGGCGGAGAGAAGCGCATCGGGGTGGGTCACTGAGAGTAGCGGCGCAGTGGTGATGTCCTCTCCCTAACCGTCTGCCTGACGAGATGGAGAGGATTTATCCGCTTTGGTTGTCTTTGACATCAAGTTTGCCTTGTTCCGCGAGTGTTGGACAAAGGAACTGAATTCAGTAGTCCTTGTGCCATTGCAACTTTATCTCGTTGCCGTAGTTGCTTGACGCGGACGTGTTCAAGTTGACACTTGGCGTGATGTAGTACTGGATTTCGGCGCGGCGGTCGCGCATGTCCGAAGCTGATTGGGATGCCGATACGTACACATTTTTGGTTAAGTAGCGGCCGAAGCCGACCCCGCCGGAACTGGTGGTCACGCCGAGATCGCTGAGCCCCAGCGATTGGGCGACTGCCTGGCCAATCTGCGACGCGGCATAACCGCCCGCCATTGTGGCAGCTTGAGTCTGCAAATCTTTTTGCTGGCCGCCACTGAGGTCGCTGGTGGTCTTGCCGAACATCATGACCGATAAGATGTCGGCCTGGGGCAGATCGGGGACGCTGCTCAGGGTAAGCGTCGGCTTGGTCGCGGAGCCGCCGACGGTGGCCGAAACGGTGTAATTCTGGACACGGCGTTGCGCGACGATTAACAGCTGCGGATTTATTTCGTGCCCGCCGGTGAACATTATCTCTCCGCGAGTTAGATCGAACTGACTCGATGCGACGATAAGGGTGCCGCGTACGGTGTTGATCGTGCCGTAAATGTTTGGCTCGCCGTCAGGTTTTTTATGGATGTGAACGTGACCTTCCAACTCGACGGCAAAATCGGGGGTTTTTATCCAGGTGTTGCGGTCGATGACAACGTCCATGTCGATAGACAGGTTCGGATTGCCTGCAGCGTTTGCGGCAGCGCCCGGCGGCGGGGGCGGCGCTTGCCGAGGATTTCGGCTCCATTGATGGACGACTGTGATGGTCTCATCGGGCCGCGGGGCGCTCCCTGTAACGGAGAGGTCAGGACGAAATACGCCATAGAGAACCTCAACTCTTCCGCCGACATTGATCCCCGTCAAAGGTCCGGCAGCGTCGATACGCGCCTGTATGGTTGCGTTGTACTCGTGGGTGGCAATGGCGGGCCATCGGTCGAGCGCAATGCGGGCGTCAAGGTGGTCAGGTGAGCCATTGGGCTTCAGGGTGAGTGCACCCGAGCCGGTCAAAGAGCCGTCACCGGCCTTGGCGGAAAGACTTACCAGGCGTACCTCGCCAGGCCCCAGTTGCACGTCTGCCGACCCGCCGGTCACTTCTACCTTGAGTTGGCGGGCTGAAGCGTGAACTGCGCTCAGGCGGATGAATCCGTGCGGCAGCGGATGTGCGAGCGGGCCGTGGGCAGTAACGTCGAGGCTGAGAACGCCGCCTACCCCGCTTATCTGCGGGTTACGAATGGCGTTGAATACGCCGAGATCCAGACCGCTGGAAACGGCACGCAGGTCCACGTCGCCGGTCGGCCTCGCCTGAACGCCTTGCGCCCAACTCAGCGCAAACGGCATCGCAATGCTGGCAGTGAGCGAATGGGTCGAGTCCTGCGACAGGGTGGTCCCGGCCTGTGCGCGACCGTTCGCGTAAGACAGATGAAGCGACATTCCAGCCTGAGGAATGCCGGCGAGTTGGAGTTGGCTGACGCTGCCAGACGCGGCGATAACAGGAGCGGCAGCGGTTCCTCGAATGGTGAGTTGAGTAGAAGCAAGGCCGATTATCTTGACCGGCTGGGGTACAAAGGCAGCAAAATCGGCGAGCTGCAATTGATTCACGCGCAGCGTCAGATCCTGCTGACCGGCCATCGAAAGTGTGCCGTCGAGGTTGACGGATTGATCGTGATGTGCAGCGGTGAAGCGGCGGATTTCGATGGCGCTACCGCGCTGCGTTATTTGCGCGGGCGCGGCAAGCTGCCAGGTGCCTTGGACGGTCGCGACCGACATCTCGCTCAGATTGACGACCGTCAGCCCCGGCTTGTAAGCGATGTCGGCGCGCACGATGGCGGGACGAGACTGGCGATCCTGGGTGCTGATGTTCACGGAGGCGCCGAGGTTGGCGCCTGGGATCAGCCGAATGCTGGTTCGCAGGGAGTTAAGTTCGATTCCTGCATGCAGACCGTTGGCCAGGAGCGTCACCTGGCCTGAAGGTTTAAGCGGAGTTCCCAACCCACCGACGTCGTAAGTGAGCCGCGCGTGCGCCACTGAGTTTGAATCGACCTTCAGAGCTGAAACTTCCACAGACCCGGTGGTGCTCAAGGCCTTAAGGCTGCCTTGGGCGCGGCCGGCGAGGTCGATGCGGCCGCTGCCGCGCTTGCCCACAAGCCCGAGCCACTGGGAGATCTGGCCGGCGGTCAATTTGTAGTTGAGCTGACCGCTGCGGCGCGAATCGAGCGACAGGTTTCCATTAATGTCGACGCTGGTATCGGCGGTTTGGAGTGAGGCCGTGGCAATTCGTACAAGCCCGGAGTCGAGCCGCGCGTTAAGCCGTCCGCTGTCGATGCGAATTGCCCCGACGCTGGAAGTCGCGAGCTTTACCTGCGTGCTCAGGCGCATCATATCGGGTTGGTATCCTGAACCGTCGATGACGGCGCTGAGGCTAAGATTCGCGGACGGGATGCCGCGCGCTTTAAAGACATAAGTGGGACGCAGGTGGTCCATCGTTAGGGTCAGGTTGTAAGCGGGCAGCTTCGGGTTAGAGGCGTCGACGCGGCCCGCGAGTTGGGCGCGGCCGCCGGGACCCGCTAGAAGCGCCTTGAGGTTGGCGGCCATGCGATCGACGGCCGCTGTAAGTCTCAAATCTCCCAAATGCATGCCGCGGGCGGAGAGGCCGGCCACTTGCGCGTCGATGTCGCTTTTGACGGCGCCGGGGGAAAACCCGGTGCCGCCGGCGCGCACGGCCGCGTTGATCGGGCCCGTGGGTAGTTCATCCAAATCCTTCCGATTGAGGAGGTCGTGCAGATCGATTCCGGCGAGCTGGGAATCGAGCTTCCATATCGGGTCCGATTTCGTTACATCGGCGTGCACATTCGCCGTGATCCGCGCGCTGGAGGCGTTAAGCGCGATGGTTGTGTGCAGGTCGGATGCGCGGCCGCTCAGGCGAATTGTGCCAGCGACGTCGCGAGCGAGGCCGGCTTGCGGTGCGATCGAATTGACGTCGTAGGCGGCTAAGCGGCGCAGATTGACCATAGCGGTAACGTTTTTCTCGCTGAGATCGCGCAGGGTTGCATTGAGATCGACGCGCGAATGATCCGTCCAGATAGAGAAGTCAGGAACCTTGATGGTGGCGACCTGCGCCGCCTCGTTGTATTGGGCGGCGCCAGACGCCCGCAGGACCGGCATTTTGGGCCCGCTTAGTGTGAAGGAAATTGTATTGACGTTGAAGTGTTGCCCCAAAAGACCAAGGTGCCCGGCACCCTCGATCTTACCGTCTGTGAGCCGGTAGGTGGCCGAGGGCGCCGCGGTCACGGCTACGGCGGCACGCTCGATCGTGAATCGCTGCAATGCGACGGCCAGGCTGGAGGGTCCGGAAGGCGGGGACGGGTTGCGTTCGGCTATCGCCGCGAGCAGATTCCATTGGCCGTCGGGGTCGGGGGCGAGGCGCAGGTCGGGGTTGAGCACGACAATATCCGACACCACGATCTGGCCGCGCAAAGCGGAGAGGATTCGATACCCGGCGTGCAGTTGCGGAATTGAAGCGATGGTCGTGCCGCGGTGGTGCACTTCGATGTTGCGCAAGGTCAGGCTGCCCCAAATTGAGCCTTCGATGCTGCCGATGGTGATTTGGCCGCGATAGGTTTGCGCCAGGTAGTTTACTATTTGCACGCGCAGGAGATCGTTGAAGCGGGCCGTGCGGGTGAAGATCACCAGCGCGGCAACTATGGTCAAGACGAGCGAAACGGCGCCGGCTGCGGTCCAGAATATGATTCGCCTTAGTCGCTTCATGTTCGATCGATCCGATTTCCTGAAGCTGGTGCTTGAAGTGTTTCAGTCACCGTTACCATCGCTTCTCTCCCGCGGGTGGATGTGGAAGAAGGGGCAGCGATCAGAAATATTGGCCGACACTGAAATATACTTGCCATTGACTTTGATCGCGGGGTTTTTGGAACGGGATGCCGATGTCGATTCGAACCGGACCGACCGGGGTGTTGTAACTGAGTGCGGGGCCGGCGGAAAACTGAAGATCGTCAATGGGTATGTCATAGGCGTGGGTGGAAAGCTGGCCGAAATCCACAAAGACCGCACCGGATAACTTTTGCCAGATGGGGCGGCGCAGCTCGAGTGAACCGTCGATGTCACTCAGTCCTCCAATTGGGGTGTTGTCGGGAGTATGTGGTCCCAGCATCCAGTAGCGCCATCCGCGCACGCTGCCTTCGCCGCCGATGAAGAACCGGTAGAAAAGCGGGTAGTTGATGAGGGATCCGAATGAGTCGCCGGTGCCAAGTTTAAGACGCATGGCCAGAATGGTCTTCCATCCGAGCAGGTGGTAGTGCTTGAACTGACCCCAAAAGCGGTAGAAGTTGTAATCTCCGCCGAAGATTTCTCCCGCTTCCATCGCTTCGAGGTCCACAACGTAGCCGCTGCTGGGATTAAAGAGGTCGTTGGTGGTGTCCATCGTGAAGCCGGCCTCCGGTCCGGAAACAATGCCGCTCATTTTCACTCCACCGAGAACCGCCACCACCTGTTGATCCACGCTACTCAGCTTGTCGTATTCCAGCCGGTAACCGATGAAAGCCTTGGTTTTCTCGGAAAACGAATAACGGATGCTGGGGAGAAACCGGGTTCCCAGCAGGGTATAAGGAGGCACCTGTTGAACGTCTTCGCCGAGGCTGAGGATGCCGGTGGTGGCGCGTGCGCCGAACAGATAGGGCTGTGTCAGGGTGACGCGCGCGTAGCTGTCGATATTGGAGTAGCGGAGCGTGGCGCTCAGTTGGCGGCCGCCGCCCATCCAGTTGTTGTCGTGCCAGGCAAAGTTGGCGATGAATTGGCTTTGCGTATTATATCCGCCCCCAACGTCGATCGAATGCCTGGGCCGCTCCCTGACCGTCAGCCGGATTGGCACGACGTGAGGCTCTTTCTTATCCAGCTTTGGGGTCAAGCGTACGACGGAGAACAGCCCCAGCTTCAACAGGCGCTCGCTGGTCGTATCCAGCCCGGTCTGTGAGAACTGCTGGCCGGGCGAGTAGGCGAGTTCGCGCGTGATGATGTAAGTGGCGACCAGTTTATTGCCTACCACCGTGGTTTTTCCGAACACGCCCTTGTACCCGGGTTGCACGAAATACGATATGCGGACTGCGTCTTCGGAGACGTTGACCTCGGCCCATCGTTGGGTAGTGACATGCGCGTAGGCCCGGTTCTTGTAGTAGTTGCGCACGATATCTTCGCTGGCCTGATAGGCGTCAGCGTCGAAGACCTGGCCGGTCTTTACCGTCAGCTTGGCATAGAGGGGGCTTTTTGGCGGGAGACGGTGCCCGTGGACCACGACGCGGATTTGTTGGACATGGACCGGGTGGTTTTCCGTAATTTTTATTTCCGGCGTCACCAGGTTGCCATCGACCCTAAGGTCATAGCCGAGATGGGCCTCGAAGTATCCGTGCGCCCGGTAAAGGAGCGCCAGGCGTTTGAGGTCCTGGGTGAAGACGTCAGAGTCAAAGGCGGGACGCTTTTGCCACAAGAGATAAAACGGCCGCTCCTTGGTTGTCATGTGAGAGAGGAGATCGGAGCTCGACAAGGCGTGATTGCCGCTGAAGACGATCTTGTCGACCCGGTAGGTTTGTCCGGGCGTAAGTTGGTCGATTTTCAACGCCCAGGCAGGGGCACAGAGCAGCACCAGAAGAACCGGGCTCGTGAGCCAGCGTACATATGAGGTTACAGCCATCCGGATAATTGCTCAGTACGCTGTTGTTAAACATCTTTAGCGTGGCCGCCGGCCGCGCCGTCTCCGCCCCGCCGGGGCGCTTCAGACCTCAAGTTTAGGCGTGCCGCGTGCAGAGGAACAATGAAATAAACGACGAGGCCCCCGAGTGGACCGTAGGCGGCGAAGACGGAAAACACAATGCGACGGTGGGCGGGCAAAGGGTGACCGGCCGGCCGAAGTTCTTGCGTTTCTGCCAGGTCGTTACTTGCAAGGGGCTTAAGTGTACGTAAGGACGCAATGACGAGCAGCATTTATGAACAGCCTTATGAACATCTTATCAACAAGATTGGAGGCCCTGGCGTGCAGACGTGAGATTTGAAGGGACTAAGGCAGCTGGCCTAGTGTCCCAGTGCGGCGGCATCGGAGCCGGCTGAAGGGCGGTTGGTTTTACGGTTTTGCCAGATCCAGGCGATCAGCACGAGCGGCATCACGGTGGCCCCTATGGCCAGAAGCATCCGGTAGATATCGTTGAGCGCCAGCATCGCGGATTGGAGCTGGATTTGTCCGTAAATCATGGCGAGCCCCTGTTTGGGTCCCGCGAGCTGGTCGGGCAGCGAGAGGAAATGGGGCCCCCCGGGCATCCTGGCGGACATGGCAGGCAGCCGCCACGCCTCGAAGACAGAGAAATGCTCAGCCAGGCGGCTTTGATGAATCTGTTCGCCATTGACCAACATCGTGCTGACAACCGAGATGCCGACCGCGGAGCCAACGTTTCGCACCATGCTATAAAGGCTGGCGGCGTAGCCCATCCGGTCGCGTTCCACGCATGCCAGTGTGGCGGCGGAGAGGACGGGGAAGATGAACGAAAAGCCGGTGCTTAGCATGAAGGTCGGAGTCAGGATTTGCCAATAGCCGACCTGGAGATTCCAGTGGGACATTTGCCACAGCGCAGTCCATTGGAGCATAAGGCCACCAAACATCAGATATCGGGTGTTGAAGCCGACGCGCTCTAACTGCCCGGCAATGAACATTGCGATCATGATTCCGATGGCGCGCGGCGCCAGGACCAGACCCGCCTGCAACGCGGTGTAGCCCATGAATTCCTGAAGAAAGACCGGGTTCAAAAGGTTGGCCGAGAACAGAGTAAAACTCATCATGACGACGAACGTGGTGGCGAGTGTGAAACTGGGCTTGGCGAAGATCCTTAGATCAAGGATCGGTTGGGGATGAGCCAGTTCCTGGTAGATCAGGAGGACGAAGCAGAGGACAGAAGCGGCGGTTGCGTAGATCACCCAAGGCGAGGCGAACCAGTCGGCGCGCTGACCCCGGTCGAGGACAATCTGAAGCAAGCCCAGACCCAGCGCCAGCATGAGGATGCCCTGATAGTCGATGCGACCGCCTTGAATCCGTGCCTTGCGCAAATAGGGCGGGTCGTGGACGAAGGCTGAGACCATGATGACCGCGAGGATTCCGACCGGAACGTTGATGTAGAAGTTCCATCGCCAGGACCAATTGTCGGTAATCCATCCGCCGACGGTTGGACCGATGATCGGAGCCAGGGTCATCCCGATGCCCCACCAGGCCATCGCCAGCGCCTGCTCTTCGGGTGGAAAAGTCTCCATCAGGATGGCCTGCGAGGAGGGCTGCATCGCAGCGCCGGAAAAGCCCTGCAAGAGGCGAAAGATAACGATTTGGTTGAGCGAACGGGCGGCGCCGCAAGCGGCCGAAGCGATTACGAAACCGGTGACCGAAAACAGGAAGTAGCGCTTGCGGCCAAAGCGCGCAGAGATCCATCCGGTCATCGGAATCATGATTCCGTTGGCGACGAGGTAGCTGGTTACAACCCAGGTAATCTCATCGACACTGGCGGAAAAACTTCCCTGCATGTGGGGCAGCGCAACGTTGACGATTGATGTGTCGAGCACTTCGAGAATCGTGCCGAGCATCACGGCGACGACTATGATCCATTTATATGGATTGGCGCCTTCGACCGCCGTGATGCTTGCGGCGGACTCTGCGGCGAGGCCTTTAGCCGGAGCGCTTTTGAGGCCGGCGCTCATTGGCTGGTGGTCCCCTTTCGCCGTATGCAGGCAACGTGCACGCGGTACGGCACTGGGCGGGATCCGGACGGGCAGTCGCAGGGCATGACGAGTTATTGCGAGGGTCAGTGGGCCATGGCGGCGGCGTCGGAAGGCGCCAGTTCGGGGCGTTCCAGCTTGCTGTTCGCCCATAGCCAGGACAGGAGAAGGACCGGGGTAAGAATTGTGCTCATCCAGAACAGCGTCCAGTAAATATCGTTGAGGGCGAGCATCGCGGCTTGACGCTGGACCTCGCCATACACCATCGCGAGGCCCGATTTGGCGCCAGCCATGTGGTCGGGCGAAAGGAAGTGAGGCGCACCAGGCATTTGCCGCGGCCCCAATCCCAACCGCCATGCGTCGAATACCGAAAAGTGCTCGGCAAGGTAGCTCTGATGGGTTTGCTCGTTGCGCACCAGCATCGTGCTCATTACCGAAATACCCATTGCTGCGCCGGTGTTGCGAATCATGCTGAACAGACTGGCGGCATAACCCATTCGCTCGCGCGAGACGCAAGAAAGAGTGGCGGCGGATAAGGGCGGGAAGATTATGGAGAAGCCGGCGCTGATAAGAATGGTCGGCCATAAGACCTGCCAATAGTCGACGCTCAGATTCCAGGTCGCCATCCGGAACAGCGCGTAGCATTGGAATAAAAAGCCGGCGATCCAAAATGGCTTGATCGGTAATCGGTAGCGGGCGAGCTGACCCACCAGCAGCATCGCAGCGGCCGCGCCCAGTCCCCGTGGGGCTAGCACGAGACCGGCGTCCCAGGCGGTGTAGCCCATGAACTCCTGGAGGAAGACCGGGTTCAACAGGTTGGTACCGAACAGCATAAAGCTCATCAGGACCAGGATGATGATCGCGATGGTGAACATCGGGATTTTCAAAATCCGCAGGTCCATGATGGGTTCGGAGAAGCTGAGCTCGCGCCACACCAGGAGGACGAACGAGACCACGACACCGATACACGCGTAGGTCACCCAGGGCGAGGCGAACCAGTCGGCACGCTGTCCTCGATCCGACACGATTTGAAGCAATCCCAGGCCGAGGGCAATCAGGACGATGCCGGGGTAGTCGACGCGCCCGCCCTTGGCCCGCAGCTTGCGCAGGTAGGGCGGGTCGTGCAGGAAGGTGGATACCATCATGATGGCGGCGGCGCCGATGGGAACGTTGATGTAGAAGTTCCAGCGCCAAGAGAAATTGTCTGTGATCCAGCCGCCCAGCGTGGGTCCCATCACCGGAGCGACCATCATCCCGATGCCCCAAAACGCCATCGCCATCGCCTGCTCTTCGGGCGGGAAGGTCTCCATCAGGATGGCCTGCGAGGAGGGCTGCATCGCGGCGCCGGAGAGGCCTTGCAGCAGGCGAAAGAATACCATCTGGTTGAGCGTACGGGCGGCGCCGCATGCGGCGGAGGCAAGGACGAACCCAGTCACCGAGAGCATGAAGTAGCGTTTGCGGCCGAAGCGCGCCGAAATCCAACCGGTCATCGGGATCATGATGCCGTTTGCGACCAGATAACTGGTGGCGACCCAGGTGATCTCGTCGACGCTAGCGGAAAAGCTGCCCTGCATGTGGGGGAGCGCGACGTTAACGATGGAGACGTCGAGGACTTCGAGGATCGTCCCGAGCATGACCGACAGAGCGATAATCCATTTGTGCGCTGAAGGCGCTTCCGGTACAGAGATTTCCGCCGGCGCCTGGAGTTCGGCCGCTTGCGCTTTAGGACTGGCAACCACGCTTGAGAAGCAAGCTATGGCAGGACCTCATCTTAGTAAAGGTCAAATCCGGCTTGCGCCGACCTGGCGTGCATAGCGGAGGACCTTTGGGGTAACCTCTCTCAAAGATCCACAGACTTTGTCCTGCGGCGAGGCCGCTCGGCAGCGGCGATATTTGAAGCGCCTTTTGTTCGAACGTTTTTCGATGGTTCGGCAAGGGGACCTTAAGGAGAACGCAATGGCAGATGAATTGGTCAAGGTGGAACGCTCCGGGGATTATCTGACCGTGAGACTTAACCGGCCCGAGAAGGGCAACGCGATCAACAACACGGTGCTGGCCGGGCTGGACAAGGCCTTCCGCGCGGCGGAAGCGGACAAGTCGGTCAGGGCGCTATTGCTGACCGGCGAGGGCAGGCATTTTTGCGCCGGAATAGATCTGGCCGAGGGCCATCGCGTGGACACCACGGAGGTTGGCGGGGGGCTCAGCCTGGAGACGGTGTTCCATCGCCTGGAGGCCCTGCCGATTCCGACGGTCGCGGTAATGCGCGGGGCGGCATTAGCCGGCGGTCTGGAACTGGGGCTGCATTGCGACCTACGCGTTGCCGCCGAGAATGCGCGGCTGGGTATGCCAGTGGCCAGGGTCGGGTTGATTCCGCCGTTCGATTTCACGCGCAAGTTGATCGAGGTAATTGGCGCGTCGGCCACCGCCTATCTGCTCTTCAGTGCGGAACCGGTGGATGGCAAACGCGCCCTGGCCCTGGGGATGGTCAACGAGGTGGCGCCGGAGGCCGAGGTGGAAACGGCGGGACGGGCGCTGTTGGAGAAGATATCTGGCAACGCGCCGCTTTCTCTGCGGACGATCAAGGCAACCTTGCGGCGGTGTATGAGAGACTCGTTTTTGGCGGAGCATGATGACCTCGACGAGATGGTCCGGGTGATATTGAGGAGTTCAGACGCGAAGGAGGGGCCGCGGGCATTCGTGGAAAAGCGCAAGCCGGTTTGGAAGGGGGAGTAGCGCTTGTGTGCGATCTGTTCGGCGGCGTGATGCCATTGCTTGAGGCCCTTGCGCCGCATGATTGCTTCAAGTGTATCAGTCACCTTCAAGCTCGCCCTCGCCCCGACCGATTGTAGGAGAGGCAACAGAAGGTGGCGGGGTGGTAGTGTTGACAGTTAGAATATCCCAATAGTCAGTTGGGAGATGAGATTGAAAATCGCGATTATATAGAGGCCCGTGCGAGTGAATATCCAGAAGACAACGAACTGGAAAGCCTCTATCCCGACAAAGAAAGCCTGCTGCCGCTGATCCAGGCTGACCTGGTACAATACTGTCTCGCGATGAATCCGCGCTGGCAGCCGGCGCGGCATTTGTTGTACCTGGCCGACCAGTTGATGGCGGCGGAGCGGCGCGAGCTCACGCGGCTGGTAATTACGATGCCGCCCCAGCATGGCAAGTCGTGGACGACCAGCCAGCATTTTCCTGCATGGTACCTGGGCCGCCACCCGGAGCATTCGGTAATCACGGCCGCCTACAACGAGACCAAGGCGTTGGACTTCGGCCTCAGCGTTAAAGACCAGGTCAATGATCCATTGTATCGGCTCGCGTTCCCAGATTTCGCGGTGCGCCGCGATTCCAACAGCGCGCTGAAGTTCACCACCGGTCACGGCGGTTCGTACTACGCGGTGGGCCGCGGCGGATCCGCCACCGGCCGGCGCGCAGACCTGTTCATCGTGGACGACCCTTACAAGGACGAGGAGGAGGTGCGCAGCGACGCGGTGCGCCGTCAGATCCGCAGTTGGTGGAGCAAGGTCATTTACACACGCCTGGCGCCGGCCGCAATTGTAGTCGTGATCCACACCCGTTGGGATGAAGACGATCTGATCGGATGGCTTTTAAGCGAGCATGCGCAGGAGGGATGGCGCGTGATAAACCTGCCGGCACTAGCCGAGGAAGCAGACCTGTTGGGACGGTCGCCAGGGGAGCCGCTGTGGCCGGAGCGTTATTCGCTGGAGGACCTGGAAAAGCGACGGGTCAACGATCCATTAGGGTTTCAGGCGCTTTATCAGCAACGGCCGGCCGGTGCCGGGGCGCGCATGTTCCGGCGCGAATGGTTGGAGGGCACCAACTTGAACTGCCGCTATGATCCGGTGCGCCATCCGCCCAACCATCGCGCGATGAACAAGGTGATGCTGGTTGACCCAGCGAATTCGAAGAGCCAAAGCGCTGACTACACCAGCATCTGGCTGCTAGGCTTGGCCGCGGATCGGAACTTTTACGTGCTCGACATGGTGCGCGACCGGCTAAGCCTGACCGAACGTGGGGACGCGGTTTTGGGGCTACATCGAAAATGGCAACTGGCGCGCGGTCGCAGCATCGTGGGGTATGAGAACTACGGCCTACAGGCCGACGTTTCCTATCTGAATGACCGGATGGCACGGGAAAACTATCGCTTCCCAATCAAGGAGATCGGAGGACGGCTCAACAAGGCGGATCGGATCGCGCGGCTGGTGGCGCTATTCGAGCAGGGGCGAATCCTGCTTCCGCTGGCACTTCATCGAACCAACACGGACGGGGTCGAAGAGGACATGGTGCGCATCTTCATCGAAGAGGAATACGGCAACTACCTGGTTGGTGGCGGTGGATGCCGGCATGACGACATGCTCGATGCGCTGAGCCGGATTTTCGATATCGAACCGGTTTGGCCTACGCCTGTCGGAGGAAGCGAAGACAGCGAGGAGTTGCGCCGCTGGCGGGAGACGCGCAAGGGGGGACGCAACGGCTGGATGTCAGCATGATCGATGCTGGAACGCCATGGGCGCCTTGGGAATGGCAGTGCGGATTTCGCGCGGGCCAAGATTGGACACGATGTTGGCTTATGAATCCAGCGGTAGAAATCGCGACTTAAATTCGTATATGATACAGCCGCCATAGGACGCGCCTCGTGCGACTGAAGCGAGTTTACGCCGGGCAAGACCAGCCGGCGAAGGGGGAGTTGAGCGCGATGGAGGGCAAGGGTCCGCAGTCCATTTTCCGCGCTGAACGAGTTAGCAGGCTATCCGAACTGATAGAACCGGCCGAATCGAGCGCGGATTACCCTTGGGAGGGGCTCGCAGTGGAGCTGTTCAGGGCAGACCAGCCAACTGCGGTCAGAGTGTCTTTCGAGGACTACTATCTGGCCGCAATACGCGAAGGGACCGGAGTGGCGTGGACGCCCGGCGCGGGCCGACGTCGCGAATTTGCTGCGGGCGACGTTGCGATCGTTCCTCCGGGAGCGCGGCACCACGCGATAACCCGGGGTCCGGCGGCAGCCATATCGGTTTACATCAAGCCGTCGCTGGTTGAACGTGCCGCCGCCATAAGCCTCGATCCAGGAAGCATCGAAATAGCGCCTCAACTTGCCTCCGGAGACCGAACGCTGCAGGCCCTTACGCTCTCGTTGGAGTCGGAGTTACAAAACGGGCTACGACCCAACCGTCTGTTCGGCGAAGCGCTGGGAACAGCCCTCGCCTCGCATCTGCTAACGCACTATGCAGTCAAGCGGGCGGTGGTGCGCGAGTACCGTGGCGGGATGCCGAGGCATCTGCTGCGCCGGACCATCGACCACATGCAGAGCAATTTGGGAATGGATCTGCGGCTTAGTGAGCTGGCCGAGAACGTGCAAATGAGCCCGTGGCATTTCTGCCGGATGTTCAAGCAAAGCACGGGTGTTCCCCCGCATCAGTACCTGATGCGGGAGCGAATCGAAGCAGCCAAGCGGATGCTGGTCAAATCTCGGTCCAATCTCGATGCGATAGCCGCCACGCTCGGTTTTGCCGACCAAAGCCATCTTATCGCGGTATTTCGGAGATTGACCGGGCTGACCCCCAGACAATTCATTAACAGGCGTTAACCATCGGAGCACATCAATCAGGATCAATTTTTGTAACGTAGCGCTTTTTCGCAATATTTTAACAATTCAATCAAATTTTTCCTAACCAGAATGTTTACGTCCTCATTGATCTCTGTCACCTTGGTAATCCATCGCGCAGGCTGAGGAGTAAAGATGTCGGCTTCATCCGCGGTAGCCCCGATCGGTTTAGCCAAATTGAAGCGCAACACCGACTGGCAAAAGCTGGAAAGGTGGAACTGGCCCGGGCGCATTTCTTTCATAAGCCACGGCGTCCAAACGGCAATTCAGGTAACGGAGCCAGCGGCGCTGGTACCAATCAAATTGCGGCTTCCCCCTGGATCGTGTGAATCGGAGGATCGGGGAAGCACGCCGCAATATTCGCTCGTGGTTGGCAATGAGATGGGTCCGCCCGCGCTGGAGCGGCTGAACCTGCTGTTCCGCGGCAAAGCGCTGATTGCGGCCGCTTACAAACTGGAGCCGGTGCTCGGCGCGTTGGAGTCGGACCTTGACCTGCGGGTGGCGTCGCAGGCGGGGCCAGAGCGGATTTTTATCCGGGTGGGAGTTGTAGGATGGCAAGGACGCGCCATCGTGGTTGGAGGAGAACCCCGCGGTGGAACTTCGACGCTGGTAGCGGCGATGCTTCGCGCGGGAGCCTCCTACTACTCGGATCAATACGCGGTGCTCGATTCCCGCGGATGGGTATATCCCTATGCGCGACCTTTGTGGTTGTCCAGCGGAGCCCGCGGTAATCCGGTGCGGTATCGACCCGAGGAACTTGGCTCTACGGCAGGGATGGAGGCGCAGAAGGTTGGCACAGTGGTGTTTGTCTCCTACCGCCCGGGGGCGCGGCAGTGGTTGATTAGATTGGAACAATCCACGGTGGAGGCGGATTTGATGGACTATGCGGTATGCGCACGGCAATACCAGCGTGAGGCGCAGTCCGCAGTCAGCAAAGCCCTGGCCGGCGCTCGGATTTTTAGGGGGGTATGCGGCGAAGCGGACTCTTTCGTGGATCTCCTTTTAAGATGAAGAACACTGTCGACTGAGCCCAGGGCGGTTCGGCCCGCGAAATTTCGTAAAACAGTCATCGCCAACGACTAGCTATTGCCGATCCGGCAAGTAGCTATATATAATAATTATTCACTCAAGCCACATCGGGGCTATAGCCGATGCGCTCCTTGGCGGGCGAGCAGGACCGGCGGCTGCGAAAAAACCGCCGGGGCCGGTGTTTTCCGGCCAGCCGCTTCCGGGCTATAGCGGATGCATCGCGCTCCATCGGGGCGCCGATGAGCCCAATCCTTCGGCGTTGAAGAAGGAACTGAACGGCGCGCGAGCGCCCGAAGTAACTGACTTTAACCAACGGAGCGATTGGCAGTGGCTACCACTTTTTTCAATCCATCTGATCCTTCGACCAACAAGCTGTGGTCCAAGGAACTCTACCGCGAGACCCGCAAAAAGACAGTTGCGACCAAGTTTATCGGCGCGACCTCGGACTCGCTGATCCAAATCCTCGACGATACGCAGAAGCATCCTGGGGACAAGATCACCTACACCCTGCGCATGCAGTTAAGCGGAGCGGGCGTGCTCGGGTTTGGGCTGCTGGAAGGCAACGAGGAGGCGATGACCTTCTATACCAACGCGCTGCTCATCGACAACCTGCGCCACGCGGTGAAGCTGCAGGGCAGTGTGTCGCAGCAGCGGGTGCCCTGGGACCTGCTCAACGAGGCGAAGATTGCGCTGTCGGACTGGTACGCCAGCCGCTACGACGTCGCGCTGCTCAACCATCTGGGGGGCAATTCCGCGCAGAGCAATGCGATCTTCACCGGTAACAACGCGCCGACGGCGCCCGACGCCAACCATCAAATCTTCGCCGGCACGGCGACCAATGAGGCGACGTTGACCTCGGCGATGACGTTCACCTTGTCGCTGGTCGATCAATGCGTAGCGACGGCCAAGACGCTGACGCCTGCGATCCGGCCGGTGCGACTTAAGAACGGCGAGTATTACGTCATGTTCCTGCATCCATTCCAGGTACAGGCTCTGCGCAAGTCGACCACGGCTGGGGACTGGAAGGACATCCAGTTGGCGGCGATGCAGGGCGGGCAGATCGAGGACAACCCAATCTTCACCGGAGCGCTGGGGATGTTCAATGGCGTAATCCTGCACGAGGACGCGCGGGTTCCGTACGGCGACAACACTCAGAACCTGCTGCACACGGACCTCGGCGCGGCAGCGGCCGGCACCACCTCGGTAGCGCGCGCGATATTCTGCGGCGCGCAGTCGGCGGTCATTGCGTTCGGACGCAACTACAACTGGCCCACCAAGTACAAGTGGGTGACTCAGGCCGACGATTACGAAGACCAGGTTGGCGTGGCCGTCGGTTCGGTCTGGGGCGCGACCAAGTCGGTCTTCAACGCCGCGGACTTCGCCACGATCGTGGTGAGCACGTGGGCGCAACTCTCCTGATGAGAGCGCGCGCGGCCTGGAGGTTGCGCCACCAGGGCTTCGGCCCTGGGCGCGACCCCGGGCGCGTGTGGTCGTAATCGCCGAGTAAAGAACGCAAGCACGAAGGGCAACATTCAAAGAAGTCGAGGTATTTCCAGTGCCAGCAAGGAAACGCAAAGAGGCGTCGGAGACGACAGTGATCGCGGGCGGCAAGGGCTCTCCAGTAAGGCGCAAGACCAAGGTGATGAGCACGGTTCAAGCGTCGGATCGTGACGCGGCGATGTGGGACATGCGCTTCGCCAAGGCGGAGATGGACGGCGAGGTGGAGACCGAAAGCGTCGGAAACCCCTATGACGACGACCCAATGGGCCGCAAGCGTCAGGGGTCCAGGAAGTATCGGCGCCAGTAGGCGGCGAGGCTCGCAACGCGGCGCCGGGTGCCCGAGAGAACGGGCACCCGCGCTGTGTGCGGCGGTAGTTTTACCCCACTCTCACCCTCTCCCCGCCAGGAAGAGGGGATCAGAAAAAATGGGTGGGGAAGTTTTCGTTCAATGACCGGGCCGCGGCCCGATCCGCACACCGCGGAGTTCGGGCGGCGATTTAGTGTGGAGCGAAGAGCGTGGCTGACACAACCCTGGCCGACATGCGGGCGCGAATCATGGATGAGCTGCAGCGCACCGATCTGGCGGGCCAAATCAACAACGCGATCACCGAAGCGGCGGACTATTTTCGCCGCGACGCTTTTTTTCGCAACGACGCGCAAGACAGTTCGACCGTCACCGTCGCGGGCACCAACGTCTACCCAGCGCCAGCGGACGTGGCGGAGATCCGGCAGTTGGCGATTACCGTCTTCAATACCAAGTATCCGCTCCGGCTGCGGAGCTGGGAGTACATCAATGCAGAGGACTCCAACACGCAATCGCCGATTAGCGGACCGCCAGTCGAATATGCGGTCAATCTGCTTAGCAGCGGAATGAGTATACGGCTGTTCCCTACGCCCGATGCGGCGTACCGGCTACAATACGATTACATTCAAATCATTCCGGCTCCAGTCCACGACACAGACAGCAACTTCTGGACTATGGAGGGGCGCGAGATGGTGCGCGCCTACGCCAAATACCTGTTGCGGATGACGGTGCTGAACGATCCGCAGTCAGCCCAGATCGACCAGGAACTGGCGGATCTGTACTTCCGCAAGCTCAAGCAGGAGACAGGAATGAAGAAATTCACCGGCCGGCTGCGGGCGCATTGGTGATGGCGACGCTCAGCGTGACATTCGATCGCGGTTTCGCGCCGGACCTGGATCCGACCACGGAGGGGATTTTCGTGGACGCCGACCAGATGTTCCCCTCGGCGGCAGGCTACCGGCCATTTAGGAGGTTCGGGCTGGAAAGCACGGGCGGCTTCTTGCCGACCTTTCCCTGTTACGGCGCGTATTTCGAGCAGGATGCAATCGACGCCGGACGAGCGATTTTTCTGGCTTCGGCGACCAAGATCTATACATACAACATTCTTACCCATTCGTTCACAGATGTTTCCGGCGGCCAGAACCTGATCGGTCCGGCCAATCCCGCGGGCTATCGCAGCCCGCGCTGGCGGTGGACGATGTTCGGCGGCGACCTGATTCTCCTAAATCCGGCCGACGCGCCGCAGGTGCTCAGGGCTCCGACTTACAGCGCGGCGGCGACGCTGGGTGGCAATCCGCCGCGCGGCTCGATTGTCGAGTCGGTGGGTAACTTCGTTTTTATCCTCGATTCAATGGGCAATGACTGGAGCTGTTGCGGGATTGGCAACGACACCGACTGGACTCCCGATATCGGCACGCGGGCGGCCAACGGCACGCTGGGAGACACGCCGGGCCCGATCGTGGCGGCGCATGCATTAGGCGCCAATCTGCTGGTGTACAAGCAACGCGCCACCTACCTGGCGACCTACCTGGGACCACCGGTGATATGGAGCTTCGCGCTGCTGGCGGATGACGCGGGAGCGCTTTGCGACGAGGCGGTAGTGCCCTACGGCGGAATGCAGGTATCAATGGGATTTGAGAATTTCTACACTTGTGATGGCAGCCCGCCGCGTGTACTGGAAAGTCCGCTGCGCAGATGGTTTTTCGAGACCAGCCTGGATCGCGATCATGGCACCCACGTATGGGGCGTGTGGGACAAGCTCCATAATCTCATTGTGTGGTTTTATCCATCGGTCTTGGCCAATCCCGCTGGCGCGCTGGATCGCTACATCTGCTGGCATCCTAACACCAACCGCTGGATGACGGGGGTGATTCCGAACAACGTGGAGGCGGTGGTCACGCCTTTTGCTCCGGTCACACCAGAGGGAGTTATTGACTACTCGGCGACGGCGGTTTTTGGGATGGCCCTGATCCTCGGCGACCACAACCTGTACAGCTACTCGGGTCAGCCAGCGGTTGGGTACGTCACCACGGGCGACATCGGAGACGCGATGCGTTATTCGCTGATGCGGACCGTGCGGCCGAAATTCAAGATTTACCCGGCCGGCAATGCGGCAATTGCCAAGCCGCTTTACCGTCACAACCTGGGCGATACGCAGTTGGCCGGACCGCAGGCGCAACTTACGCAGTATGGTGCATTTGCGATGCGCCAGGCGGCTCGGTATCACGCGGTGCGTATCCAAACCGCGGCAGATTGCGAGATCGTGGGTATGGACGTGGAGTGGGAAACCCAGGGGACGCGCTGATGCCACAACGGGTTCCATCCTTGCAGTTGCCCATCCCGCGCAGCGAATCAAGCCGCGAAATCAACCGGCAACTGACGTTATGGGCGTCGCAGATGGTCAGCGTGGTCAACTCGCTCAGCGCCAACCCGGGGCTTCAGGACAGTGGCAACGCCGGCTCGGCTGTCACGACGCTTTCCTTTTCCGGCTCGGGAGCGGCGATTAACACGTCGGGACTGATGCATTTCGTGGAAGGCGGAGTCTCGCTTGCCACCATCCGGCCGCCGCAAGGGTTCACGGGAATGTTCTTCCTGATTTCGGCGAGTCCGTTCGAGCTGGTGGAAGGCGGCAATATAGTCGTGCCCGGCGGCAGCGCGGCGCTGCGGACCGGCGAGATGGTCCCGATGGTTTTCGACGGCAAGAACTGGTACGCGAGCGTGCCGATCTCCTCCAATCTGTTGAACGTCAAAATAATAACCTTCGCCGATTCGCCCTACACGGTCGAGCCCGAAGACGAGGTCTTGGTGGCTTTCGCGGGGACCGCGGCGGATACGATTGTACTTTTGCCGCCGGCCACCGGATCGGGGCGTCCGCTCGATATCAAGAAGGTTGACGCGAACCCCTATAACATCGGCGTAACGCCGGCGGGGGCAGATACGGTCGACGATGGCTCGGGACCGTTTAATATTCTAGCCCGCTACGCTTCCTATACTCTGGTTGATTATTCATCGGGCAAGTGGGCAATTCTATGAAGCAGCATCTGCGTATCGCGGTTATGCTGGCTTTCACTGCTGCGCTGGCAGTGGTGACCCTCGGCACCTACACGCCTCCGCCGCCCGCGGCACCGCATTTCTTTGACTACTTTGGCGACGGGTCGGAGCCCGACCCTGATGCGTCTGGAACCGTTACGCTTGCTGGCGAGCACAACTACGTAAACTTCACGGTGCAGGCCGGCGCCACAGTAAACATAGTTGAAGACTTCAACAACCCACCGTCTTCGTCCCTGATTGTCAGATCGACGGGAACATGCACAATCGCAGGGACGATAAACGGGCGCGGGGCGGCCAATCCCGTATATACGATCGGTGGCCCGGGCGGCGGCGGGGGTGGCAATGCCGGCGCCGCCGGACTGCAAGCGCTGGGCGTTGTGTCTCCGAGCCTCGATTTCAGCGGTGGAGCCGGAGGTGCCTCGGGCAGCCCGGGCGGCGCCGGTCAGGGCGGTGCGCCGCTGACGGGTCCGATCAAGACCTTTGTTTTGGATGAGCTCGCAGCTGTGATTGACAGTTCCGGCGGGATGCCGGGCGGCGCCGGCGCCGGCGCAGTCAATCCTTTTGATTGCCACAACGCACAGCCTGGGAACGGTGGATGCGCGGGCGCCGGACTAGTCCTGGCGTGCAGAGAAATCGATTTTCAGGCAACCGCAGTGGTCGATCTGCGTGGGCAGGATGGATTTGCAGGCGCCCCTGGACCCGGCGCGGGCGGCGGCGGTGGAGGGGGCGGCGGTGGCTACTTCTTCAGTTATGCGATTGCCTACATCCATAGTCCGGCCACCACCGGCACGGTGCTGCTGAACGGCGGCATAGGCGGGGCTGGTGGCGACAGCACGACGGGCGCCGGCGGCATTGGCTCGGCGGGGTGGTCGCGGTTTTTTTAGTTTACGCTTCATTACCAACATTCAGCATAGGTTAGTCAGTTGAGGAGGGGCAGGAATGGCGCGGAGAAATCTTCAATTCGATCCCGGGGAATTGCCCAATAGCTACCACAGCGGCGGGACGCTGACGTCGGGGGGTGTTATCGTCAGCGATGGGCCGGCGCGTCTGTACAATTTGACAGTCACGAGCCAGGACAGTTCCGATCAATTCATCCTGTTATTCGACGCCGTTGCGGTACCAGCCAACGGGGCAACAGCGGTGGCGGCGTTCAAGGTTCCGGCCGGTTCGACGGTCAGACTTGACTACGGATGGCGGGGCAAGGCGTTCGAAAACGGAATCTGCTGGTCCAACAGCACGACTTTGCCTGCCCTGACGGCGGGGACCACCAATTGTTATGCAGAGGCCAATTGGCATTGAGCCACAGCGTTAAATCGGCAGCACAGAGGGGCGAGGCGCGGAATGATGGGATGGAGATTGACGCAAGTAAACCCCGTCGAGTTGCACGCCTGGTGGCCGCTGGTGAGGCCGGGCCTGGAGCGGGTGCGGAAAAGAGCCGGTGCCTCGTGGCTGTGCGAGGACATCTACTCGGCGGTTCGGACCGGTGGAGCCACTATGCATGTGGGTTACATCGACCAGCTTTATGCCGGTGTGTTGGTTTTGACGGTCAATGCAGATCCGTTCACGGCGGAGAAGAGCCTTCTGTTGTGGGCGGTATACACGTGTCATCGGCTGGCACTCAGATATGGGCTGGCCGACGTCAAAGCGATGGCGGCACGGGCGGGCTTGCGCAAGCTGGTGTTTCATTCGCCGCGGCGGGGATGGAGCAGACGACTCGCGGCTGAAGGCTTTGTAATCAGCGAAATGAAGTTCGAGAGGATGTTGTAATGGGAAGCGGAGGCGGACCGTCAAATACGACGGTAACCAATCAGGTTCAATTGCCGGCGTGGGCCCAGCCCTACGCTGCGCAGTTTCTGGGCGATATCGGGAATTACGTCAACCAGGGTCTGGCGTCAGGGTATCCATTTCCTGCCCAGCAGCTCTATGGGTTTACGCCCGACCAGGTGGCGGGGATGAACATGGGCAGTCAAGCTGCCATGGGTGCTGCGCAGGGTTTGCTCGACCCGACGCTGGCCAACGTTGCGGCTACGCAATCGGGCGCCTTCTTGTCGCCGCAGAGTAATCCCTACCTGGAGCAGACGTTCAACGCCGCGGCAGCGCCGGTCGCTGAGCAGTTCCGGGATGCGACCGAGCCTGGGATACAAGCGCAGTTTGCGCAGGCGGGCAGCTTCGGCGGCTCGGCGCAAAACCAGGCGCAATCAATCGCGCAGCAAAATCTGGGAAACACCCTGCAGAACCTTGCCACAAACATCTATGGTGGAAACTACGAGCAGGAGCGGCAGAACCAGATCCGCCAGCAGGGGTTGGTGCCGGGCTTGCTCGACGCCAGCTTTGCTCCGGCCTCCGAGTTGATGAATATCGGGGGCACGCAGCAGCAATTCGGGCAGCAGGTGCTGAATACGGCGCTCAGCAACGCCGAGAATCAGTACAATTTTCCGTTTCAGATTCTCGGGCAACTGGGTGCGGCGCTGCCGACCGCGGTCGGGGGAGCGTACCTTTCACAACAGACCGGCCCCAACCCAAACTCGATCGATCCGCTCTCGGGCGGTCTGGCCGGACTGTTGGGCGCGGGCGGTTTGCTGGGAGCGTTAAGCGGGGGCAGCGGCGGGGGCCTGGGCGGTCTCGGCGGCGGGATTAGCGCATTGCTGGGCGGTCTCGGATCATTGCTGCCCTTTTAGCCGACATTCGATTGAGAATCTTGTCACACCCCGCAGCGGAGGAGTTATTCATGTCAAGTTTACCATCAGGAATTGGCGCCGTCGGCCCAGGCGCTTACGTACCGCAGGCCAATCTCAAGTTGCCCACGTCGGGCTACAACATTCCGGTCGCGCAACAGACGCCACAGATCACGACTACTACCCCCGTTTCAGGCGCGAGTGTCGGGGGGAAAGCTACAAGGAATCCCTACGCGCCGTTCGCGGTCTCCGCGCCAATGCTTCAAACCTATGGGATCGGAAGCGCCTTCAATCCGATGACGGTCTTCGATCTGATGAACATGGGTGCGGGGCCGTTCGTATCCCCTTTTGCGGGCAGTGGACTGCAGGGCTACTCGGGACTGCCGTCTGGCGCGAGTATGGGTTCTCCCGCGGGTTCGGCGATAAGCGGAGCCATGATTCAATCACCGCTGCCACAGAGCGGCGGGAAGGGCGTGATGGGATGACCGCATTTTTGTTCCACTCAAGACGATCCGGAGTTGGCAGAAGATGAAGCTCAACCGCAATCTAATCGCTCGACTTATTGCAAGGCCCGTATCCTCAAGGCTTTTCGTCGCGCTGGCTGTCAGATGGCCCTCTTTGACAGCCACCAGCTCCAGAAACCGCTGATTCTGGTGGAGTCCAGCGATAGCCCGGAGGCCACGGCAGCCGCGGCACCGAGCTGGACGGCAACCCTAGCGCCTTCGCCTGGTACCACGCCTTGTAAAACTCCCGAACGTAGTTGACCGGGCGGCTATGCGCGCACTTCGGGCGCCCTGACTCGATGGTGGGGTCTACCGGTGTGTCGGCTGGTGAGGGGGCAAAGATAATATTTGCAACGAATGGATTATGCCCCGCAACCTCCAGCGCCCTGCCACGACACCAGACGTGATACCACGGCTTTTTGGATCTACCGAAGTATTCGCCAGCCAAGATGGGCAACTCGCAAAGGCGACAGGCGGGATTCAGCACCGCATCAGGCGGGAGTTGTGGGCGTTGTTTCCTTGGCATAGCACCGAGAGTTTACCATGATTTTCGAGTCGGGTGACGTAGGTGACGCAACGCACCTATTACCCCGTACATATGCGCGCGCATGTGATCCGCGCACGCGTAGCGGGTAAAACAGTAGTTACGTCACCTACTGCACCCGGTAATCGCTTGCGTCGAGAAAAGCCTTTGTTTATCGACGTTTTTTAAAAATCAGCGGTGACGTAGTTTTTGCCGCCGTGGTCACTTCCGGGCCAGCACGGCGCCCAGGATGTCGCTAACACGCCGCTGGGTGGCATCATACAAGCCGAGATAGACATCGGCCGTGATCCTGACCGAACTATGCCCCATCAGGGTCGA
>DATFSZ010000093.1:0-3706 GCA_035262365.1 Binataceae bacterium (SeqCode) | reverse complement strand
CCTGAGGAAGTCTGGTCGGCGCATTTGCTCGCAAAGCACGCGCTGTTTGAGGAAGTCCAGAAGAAAACGGGCTTGCGCCTCGATCCCGATGTTTTCACCATCGGGTTTGCGCGGCGGGCGACCGGCTACAAGCGCGCCGACCTGATTTTGTCGGACCTGGACCGCCTGCGCGAAATTGCGCGCAGCGCGGGCAAATTCCAGATCGTTTTCGCGGGCAAGGCGCATCCGAAAGACGCGGGAGGCAAGGAGCTCATCCGTAAGATATTCCGCGCGAGGAGAGCGCTGAAGAAGGCGATTCAGGTCGTGTTTCTGGACAACTACAACCTCGAAGTCGGCGGCAAGATTACCGCCGGGGCCGATTTATGGCTGAACACGCCGCAATTTCCCCTGGAGGCGTCCGGAACAAGCGGCATGAAGGCGGCGCTCAACGGCGTGCCGAGCTTGAGCATTTTGGACGGCTGGTGGGTCGAAGGTTGCGTCGAGGGCGTGACCGGCTGGGCCATCGGCGAGCTTCGCCATAGCGGCGACGATCGTGTCGACAATGCCGCGGACGCGGAATCGCTCTACGACAAGCTTGAGCACGTTATCCTTCCGCAGTTCTATAACGACCGGAACAAATACCTGAATGTCATGCAGCACGCAATCGCTATCAACGGCTCGTTTTTCAACACCCAGCGCATGGTATCCCAGTACGTCACCGACGCCTATATGAGGCAGGGAAACAACCACTCCTAGAGTCAACCGCTTACGCCGGGCGTTGCGGTCCGGCAGCATCCGGTTCCGCCACGACGCGGCCGTCAAACAGATGAATCGTGCGTTCGGCGTGATGGGCGTAGCGCGGGTCGTGGGTGACGATGCAAATCGTGGCGCCGTTTCCGTGCAGCTCCTCGAGCAAAGCCATCACGGCGTCGCCATTTTTGGAGTCGAGGTTGCCTGTCGGCTCGTCCGCCAACAGGATCAGCGGGTCGCCAGAGAGAGCTCGCGCCACCGCGACGCGCTGCTGCTGGCCGCCGGAAAGCTGGGCGGGGAAATGCTTTGCCCGGTGTGCCATACCGACGCGCTGCAAAGCGGCGTTGGCTTTCTGCCGGCGCTCGGCGGAGCCCATGCCGCGATAGGTCAGCGGAAGTTCCACGTTCTCGTAAACCGTGAGATCACCGATCAGATTGAAGGACTGAAAAATGAAGCCAATCTCGCGGTTGCGAATGCGCGCCCTCTCTGCGTGATTCAGCTCGGCGACCGACCGGCCGTTCAAGGTGTAGCTGCCTCCGCTTGGAGAATCGAGCAGCCCCAAAATCGACATCAGCGTCGACTTGCCACAGCCCGACGGTCCGGCGATGGCCAGGTACTCGCCCCTGGTAACCTCCAGATGAATGTTCGCGAGCGCGTGCGTTTCGATGTCCTCCGTGCGGAAGATCTTCTCGACTGCATCCATTCGAATCAACGAACCGTTTGAGTGGGTCATTTGCGTGTCTCCCTGCGCTTCCAGATTCAGTCGCAACGCAGCGAGACCGCGGGCTCGATCCGCGTGGCGCGCAGCGCCGGGAAATACCCGGCGAATAAGGCGACCGTGACAAGCAGAACGATCACGGACAGGAAAGTCGCAGGATCGCCGGGGGCCGTGTGGAACAAGAGTGAAGCGATGATTTGCGCGCAGACGGCCGAAGCGGCTGCGCCCACCGCGATGCCGACTCCGGCCAGCTTCAGCGTATTCGCCAAAACGATTCGCCGCACCAGCGCCGGAGTGGCACCGAGCACCATGCGAATGCCAAACTCCCGCGTTTGCCGTGCCACCGCATAGGAGATCACCCCGTAAATCCCGAGTGCCGCCAAAATGAGCCCGAGGCCGGCGAATGCGGCGACCAGCAGCATGAAAAATCGCCGCGGCGATACAGCGCGATCTACCAGCATCCGTATGGGACGGAATTCGGCCGCGGGCTGTTTGGGGTTGAGCTCGCGCAAAGTCCGCAGAATGCCGCTGGCAAGCGGGGAAGGCTCGGTTTTGCTGCGTACCACCAGCTGCGCCCCATTGGGCCCTTGCTGCATCATCGGGTAGTAGATCTGCGAACCCAGCGCGGTTTCGACGTGCTCTTCGTGAACATCCTCGACGACAGCGATCACGCGATCCTGCTCGGTGCCGCGCATCAAGATCTTGTTGACTGCGTCCTCATCCGGCCAATACAGGCGGGCGGCCGATTCATTGATCACCACGACCCGTTGGCTCGATGGCCCGTCCGACCACGCAAAGTCTCGCCCGTGCAACCGGATACCCATGGCCCGAAAGAATCCCGGCGTCACGACATAGACGAGCGGTTCGGGAATCTGCCCCGGATCGAATGTTTGTCCCTGCGGAACCGGCGTGTCCCAACTGCGATTCGGTCCGAGGGGAAGATAGTCCGCCATTCCCGCCGCTTCTACGCCCGGTACCGCCGTGACCCTTTCCAGAATCTCCTGGAAGATGACGCCGCGCTTCATCTGGCTTCCTTCGCCGGTCGGGGCGCTGTCGTCGTACTCCACTTTGATGGACGCGGCATGGTCCGGCTCGAAGCCCAAATCGACATGGAGAACCCTAAGAAAACTACGCAACAGCAATCCCGCGCTCACCAGCAGCATGCAGGCCAGGGCGACCTCGGAGACGACCAGCGTGGAGCGAAGCCGCTCGTGTTTCCGGCCAAGTCCTGCCCCGGGTCCAGAGTCCTTCAGCACCTCGATCAGATGGCCGCCTGCCGTCCGTAATCCAGGCAGCAGACCGAAAGCGATGGCAGTGGCGAAGGCAACGAGCGCGGTCCAAGCCAGCGCTTGCGTGTCGATGCGGAGAGAGCTCAATAGCGGCAGGGCCAGCGATCCCTGATGGGTAAGCCAAAGGATCAACCCGAGCGCCAGCGCCACGCCCAAGCCCGCCCCGGCCCCTGAAAGCACCAGGCTCTCGAGCAACAACTGCCGAACGAGCCGGCCACGGTTCGCCCCAAGCGCCCCGCGCAAGGCGAACTCCTTGCCTCGTGCTGCGGCGCGTGCCAGCAGCAGATTGGAAAGGTTCACGCCGGCGATCAGCAGGATTGCTCCTACCGCACACCACAGTGCGATCAGCGAGTTGTGCAGCTTGCCTGTCACATAGTCTTTCAGCGGCACGGGGACGAGCCTGCCTTTATAGCGGCCGAGAGTCTCGGGGTACTTCGTATTGAAGTAGATATTGGGCGCAATGCGCTCGGCATCGTCGAGCGCCTGCGACGGAGTAACTCCCGGCTTGAGGCGGCCGATGAGTGTGACGATGTTGCCCCAATTGCGCTGCTGGTCGAGGCTCAGCGGCGTAAAGAGATCGACCTTAGCGCCGGGAGAAAAGACGGCGCCAAAATCGAAGGTCGGCGGCAGTACGCCGACCACCGTCACCAGCGTCCCGCTCAACTCGATGCCCTTGCCCACGATATCGGGATCGGCGTTGAATTGACGGCGCCAGTAGGGGTCAGAAAGCAGGGCAACCGGATGTGGACCACCGCGGGCCTCGTCCGCCGTGAACAGGCGTCCCTTGGCCGGCCGCACGCCGAGGACCTGAAAGAAGTTTCCGATCACGTCGATGCCGGTGGCGGGTTGCGGTTCGCCGCGGCCTGTCAAGCGCAGATTGTCGGGAGTACTGAAGGCCTCGTATCCGGTTACGCCCTGGTAGGCAAGACTCTGGTCGCGGAACTCTTCGTAGGCGTCGGAGGAGTAGGTA
>DATFSZ010000092.1:0-3058 GCA_035262365.1 Binataceae bacterium (SeqCode) | reverse complement strand
CGCACGGCTGGCCAACGGCAGGGCGCGCACCGAGAAACGGTAGGGAAAGGGCAGTTCGCTCAAGAACGTGGTCAGTTCCGCGTGCGAGTGATGCGGGAAGCCGGCCAGTGATATGACCCGGATATGGCGCCCGCCGATGCGCGGCTTGAAGCCCGGCACGAAATCCTGATTGCCGATAATCGCGTCCAGCGGCACGCTGCCCCGCGGCGGGATTATGCGGCTCATCTGCCCGTTGATGCAGGTTGTGATGTACGACAGCATGCCGCCGATATCGAGTGGCTCCATGTCCCACACCGGAGCCATGGCGCTGCGCAAATCCGCCATTCGCTGGTCCAGATACTCACGTCGACGCTGGCGGCCGGCTGTGGTTGACGCATTGCTGATGAACGCGTGGCCAAGTTGGCTGTGCGCTGTACTCGGCGGCCTCCAGGCAACGGTCATTATGGTGCGCGACTCGTGATGGCGTCCTTCCTGCTCGTAATGCAGCGCTCCCTCATGGTCGATCAGCGAAGACACCGGGTCGGGAAACAGGCGCCGTGGCCGCTCTGCACTGGCATAGCGGACGAAATCCACCTGATAGGCGAATTCCTCGTCCAGCGGACGCAGAGCGCGATTGGCGTGCCCTCGGTGCGCGTCCAGTTCTTCAGCGCTGGCCGAGTTGAGGTCGGGGCCGACGCAGCCGAACATCCTGATGCGCGCGCCGTCCTTCATGATGATGGTGAGCTCGTCCTCGGCGAAGGCGAAGTTCAGCAGGTCGGGAAGGCTTCGCCGCCGGTCGGGCTTGCGCCGCAGGTCTTTGAATTCCTTGAAGAACGGCCTCATCGAATTGCTCCTGGGAACAACATGGTGATGAAGCTCACGACTTCCAGTGCGCAAGCGCCGCCGAACGCTATCACTGCAAGCTTCCGTATTTCCGTACCACGCTCATTCAAAGCCCAAATGCTGCCGCTGATGACAAGTATCGCGAGCACAATCCAGCGGGAGATCGGCGAGGACATATCAGTGAACATGGCCGTCAAGGGCGAATCCCATGGGTAGAGACAAATTCCAGGCATTTCTTCTCCTTTTCAGAACCAGCTCCGCCTGCTTGGGACGGTGGGACGAATCGGGCTGGCAGTGGCAAAGTGCCAGGTGCCATAACCCGCAGGCAGCGCGCAGATCGTAAAAATCCACAGTGCGTGCCCGAGCAAGATCCAAAGCCACAAACCCATGAACAGGGCGACGATCCAGCAGCCCACAATCGCAGGAACCGGCGACGGCGGCAGCGACCAGATTGAAGCCCGCGCGGGATAGTAGTCCTGGCGCAAGCGCAGATTACGGACGTATACCCGGCTGAAGTCTGGATCCAAGTTCGCCAGGTATACCAGCGCTCCGTGGCCGACGGTCATCAGTAGTATGGCGGTGCCGGCGGCGTACCATCCCTTCCATGGCAGCAACAGCCCGAACGCAGTCACCCAGTTTACGATCGCCAGATTGCGCTCAGCGCCTAGTACCAGCACGGGCCGGATTAGCGACTGGTGAATGGTATTTAACCGCCGGTTGTCGGCTGTGGCGTCCAGCCGCGAAGCTGCCACTGCTCTTTCAAAGGAATCTGCTTCACCCGCGCTCTCCGCTGCCGTTCGTCATCGTCGTCGAGTTGTTTCGTGGCGACTTGGGACACCGTTCCGCGCGCAAATAGCCCATGCACCAGCGTAATGCCGGCGACAGTCGCCACGATGATGCCGGCGACGAGCAGCCAGTGATTAAAGCGTCCGCCGCCGTGAATGCTCTCGCCGATATCGTGCGCGTTGAATTCGTCCGCCATCCGCGTTTACCTCGGGTTGCCGGAATAGGTCACCAGGACACGATCGGAATTGCGGCCGACTCCGCTCACCAGTTCGGCGCGATCGAACAAACGATCCACGACGTAATAGGAGCCGCCATCAATGCCGGTGGGCACTACCCGGTAATTCACTATCTGCTGCCCGCCATTGCCGTCGAGCATCAGCGCCGGGGCCGGGGCGCTGTGCATGCTGGACGGCATTTGCAGATAGACACGCTCGCCGTCGTCGAACACACGGCTTGGACTCCAAGCCACATGCGCGCCGTTAATTTTGTAGGAGAAATTCAGATGTGACGGATCAATCTCGGGCAAAGCACTCTGCGATGGCTCGGCGCTATCACTGTTTGCATCAACCGGCTGTTTCAGCGCCTGCGCCGCCGCCGCCATCTGCATTTGCACCTGATTCGGATAGTAAAACTCGACCTCGCGCATGGCATGACCGCCCGCGCGCAGTTCGAGATGGTAGACTCGCACCGTGGTGTATACGATCGCATCGGTTTCGATGCCGTCGACCTCCGGCTTGACTACCAGGTGCGGACTCGGGTTGCGCGGATCGCCAGCGCTCGCCGGCATTGCCATCCAGCGCTGCGCATCGCCGAGTGCAACGTCGCTAATCGTTTCACCGGGCGCCAATGCTATGTCGGTGTCGTGCAACGCCGCGCAGTTCACCGCCGGCGAACTGTCGGCATCGTATGCGTACCAAACCGTGGTGCCATGGCGCAGCGTTGGCCACGGCCGCCCGTTCTCGTGTCTCCCGATAATCTGCTGAACCTCGGGCGGTTGCGCCGCGAGAATTTCGGCAGGCGTGACAATATGGCGCGGCTTGGGCTTCGGTGTTTGCGCGACGACTGGCGGCGGCAGTTGCGGCGTCGGTTGCTGGATGGCGCAACCTTCTGCCACGAACGCGAGAACTATAGCTGAGATGACGATTATCGCGCCGGTTTGCGTATCGCACGAGTCCAGGGCGTTGAGTACAGCGATGAGGACAAGCGCCAAGATCAAAGCGATTATCATCGCGCCGACTATGAATCCGGGATGGCGCAATGCCGCCGGCTGCACATATTGCTGGCAGGCTGACCGCATCAACAACGCCAGCGCGATGCAGAGCGGCCCGCCTCGGTCTAGTCCGCGCGGGACCCCGAACCCGCGCGTCCATAAGGTTGCAGAGCGTTTTAAACACCCGCCCTTCCCACCCTCAAGGGTGGAACGCGCCATGGACGGCGGGCCGAAGAATTC
>DATFSZ010000091.1:0-45190 GCA_035262365.1 Binataceae bacterium (SeqCode) | reverse complement strand
GACGCAGAGCATATCCTGGCTCGATACGGACTGCGGGTCGAAGTCGGCGGCCGAAATCTTTGGATAGCTAATCGCAACGACGCGCTGGCCCAAGCGCTCTCACGCTATCCTTGGGGCAATCATAGCTGGCGAATTTTGTTGCGCCGCCTACTGGGCGCAAACTGCCCGGCTTACGGCCAGCGTTTTGCCGGCGTGCTGCAACGCTATACAGCGCTGCCGCTCGATACGTGCCCCCATTGCAACGTTCCGGTCTCCGTCAACAGTGCCGTTTGCCAGCATTGCGGTGCACCACTGGCCGAAGGAGAGGCACCGTTCTGAAATGAACTGGAGCCCGTATCAGCAAGCGATACTGCGCCACATGGCGGCCGGAGCGGGCAACATAATCCTCAAAGCTGTAGCCGGTTCCGGCAAAACGACTACACTCCTTCATGGCCTGCAGAACGCTCCCGGGGATTCGATAGCGCTGGCCTTCAACAAATCAACAACCAGCGAACACACGAAGCGCGCTCCGAGTACGATCAGCGTCGCAACCACCCACAGTCTGTGTTTTCGCGCACTGCGACGTGCCGCGGGAAACCTCAAGGTCGCCGACAATACGCGCAAGATCGCCAAAGTGCAGGCTAACGAAATGAACTTGCCTTTCGGCAAATGGGCCGAAATGATCACCGGCAGCTGCGCTATGGTAGCACGCGCCAAGAACCTCGGAGTCGGCGTCCTGCTGCCCGACGAAGAGCAGACGTCGTGCGACATCGCTACGATGCTGGACATCGTCGACGACCCGGGGCTGATAGCGTTTTGCCCCGCGCCACCTAACGCGACCAAAGAAGCCGCTGAAAAGAGCCTCCAAATTAGTTTTGACGACATGTTGTGGCTGGCGCTGCTGCACGAAGTGCAGATGCCCAAACACGACACGGTAGCGGTCGATGAGGCGCAGGATCTGAACGCTGCGCAGCGCGCGATCCTAGGGCGGCTGCTAGCTGCCGGTGGGCGCCTGGTCGCGGTGGGCGACCCTATGGAGGCGATTTACCACTTTCGCGGTGCAGATGCGCATAGCTTCGCCCTGATTCATTCCGAGTTCGACTGCGAAGAATTACCACTCACGGTCACTTTTAGCTGCTCGAAAGCCGTAGTTGATTTTGCCCGTGTGCTGGTTCCATATATCGAACCGCTTCATACCGCACCCGAAGGCGAAGTGATAGCAGATGTCCGTCCGAACTGGGGCGAGATGATCCCTGGCGAAGACGTAATCTTATGCCGCAACAACGCGCGATTGACCAAATTGGCGCTGTCGCTGATCGCGCGCGGCATCGGGGTAAAAATCTCCGGCCGGGATTTGGCGAGCGGTCTCAAGAGGCTGCTATCCCGGTTCAAGTCCACGTCGATGGCAAGGCTGCGCGGTGAACTCGATGATTGGCGTCACGAAGAAACAAGGCGGCTGTTAAGTACGGATCGAGAAGAGCAAATCGAGAGCGTCGACGACCGCTACAGCGGCCTTGCCGCTGTGATGGATTCGCTGCCGCCGAGCGCAACCATTCACGATCTCGATGAGCAGCTTGAATATCTATTTGGCGACCGTGACGGAGTGCTCGAACTCTCCAGCGTTCATCGCGCCAAGGGGAAAGAGTGGAAACGAGTCTTCATATTTCGCCCTGGTCTGATGCCAGCGAAGTGGGCGAGGAGCACGGAGGCCCGCGCACAAGAAATCAATCTGCAATATGTGGCCTACACACGCGCTCAGCACGGCCTGTACTTGATGGACGACGAAATCGAACGTGCGAGCTGATGACCGGCGAACCGATGAGTGACGACAAAACTAACGCCATTCTCGACACTATCCGCCGCGAAGACATTCCGGCTGCAATCATGTACTTGTCCGCCCGCTTGCTGAACTCGGAACGCGCGACTCAATCGCCGGGCGCAGAACCAGACCCGCTTTTGACCGTGCGCGAAGCCGCAACTCGCTTGCATTTGGCTGAGAGCTACATTTACGAACTAGTTCGCAGCCAGCAGCTCGCAGCTGTCCGCACGGGCAAATACATCCGCATTCGAACTTCCACTATCGAGCATTTCATCGCTCTACACGAGAATGGCGCGCTGCTTGACTGGGCTGTAGATAAAATGTCTACTCATCACTATGACACCCGACGAAGTACGGAAGCTGCGCCGACGGCTTCGGCTAACTCAGGTCGAACTCGCCGACCGTTTGGGGATGGACAAAATGAGCATCTCCAGATGGGAACGCGGCGTCGTGCCAATCCCAAAGTCCAAAGCGCTGCTACTCAAGTTGTGGGTGAAGCAGACGCGAAAGGAGCGATAAGCAACGATGGCCATAAGAAAACGCCGTGACCGTGACACTTGGACCGTGGATTACCGCGACGCTTCGGGCGTGCGACGTCGCATCACTGCACGCAGCCGTGATGAGGCGAAGCAGCTCGACGCCGAGATGGATAGGGAGGCGCGCGAAGGCCCTCGGGTGCGCCCCGACAATCCGGTGCTCGCGCAGTACGCGCAACAGTGGCTCGAAACGGCGGCGAGCAGGCTGAAAGCCAAGACCGTTAAGTCTTATCGCCAGCTGCTGACTATTTACATTCTCCCAGAACTTGGCGCTTTGAAACTTCGCGACATCGAGCGACGCCATGTGAAGCAGCTCCTCGGCGCGAAGCTAGCGGCGGGGTTCTCGAAGAACACAGTTAGGCTCATACGCGCTGCGCTTTCGGTCATTTTTGCCGAAGCCTTGGACGACGCGATTGTAAAGACGAACCCGGCTACGGCTATCGGCCGCCATCGTGGCGCTTCAGCAGACGGTATCAGCCAGACCGAGCGCCAAGCTGTGATACGGCCGTTCAGCGACGCCGAGATTGCAGCGTTCTTGGACGCCGCGAAAACCATCAGTTCAGATTTTCACGCGCTATTTTTGACCGCGTTCCGAACGGGTATGCGACCGGGCGAAGTCCGTGCACTTCGTTGGTCTGACGTCGATTTCACACGGCGCGAAATCTTGGTCGAGCGGGCGTTTAGCGACACGACATTATCGAGCACCAAGACCGGCGAGACGCGACGGGTCGATATGAGCAACGAGCTGGTCGCGACGTTGGCGCATCTCCACACGCTGCGCGAGAAGCAAGCGCTGGCTCGCGGCTGGGGCGAAGTGCCGGAGTTGATATTCGTGAACAACGCCGGTCACGCCCACCACCATACGAAGCTCCGCGCGCAATTCGACCGCACGATGCGCCGCGCCGGACTCAGCGGTCATGTCCCGTACGATACTCGGCACACGTTCATCACGACCCTGTTGAGCCGTGGCGTCCCGATCAACTACATCGCGGCGCAGGCTGGGCATCGCGATCCGACCACGACGCTGAAATTCTACACGCACTGGCTCCCGCGCCAAGACAAGAGCTACGTCGATGCGCTCGACCCCGGTGCCAGCGAGCTGCCGGAAGCCCGAAGCGCAGCCTCGATGGCACCAAGTTTGGCACCAAACTGGTCGATGGAAGTGGTGGAAGTCGAAAAACCCCTTGATCTAGTTGAAGTCGATGGCCCGAATCGAACCGGCGAGTCACTGATACACTTTCAGCAACGAACTGAGATTTTCGGCTCAGTTGACGCCTTCATCGATCACCGCGTCCTGCCGCTCTTCTTCTTTTTCGGCCCCGTCGGGCGCGGCCTCGGCCTTAAGCACGATCTTTTCAATAGCGCCGCTGAACTTATTATCGCCTTCCTCGTAGTCCTCACTGACCGGCGTGGCCAGATCCTCTCCGACGTCCTCGCTCTCATCGGCTGAGAACACGAACGGCACGGTGTGGTCGATCCGTCCTTGCGCGACCTGCCGGTCGTTGACGAAGAGCCGTCCGGTGCCACCCTTGCCCACACCGCCGCCATCGTATTTGAAATCGAATTTAACCGTCATCTTTCCGGCGGGCAGCGGATCTTTCGACTCGAGCACGTAGCGCTGCAGGTTGAGGAAGTTGTAACAATACTTCAGCTTGCCGCCCTTGACGTAAAGGCTCCAGCCGGCAAAGCGCCCGCCCTGGGCGATGATCACGCCCTTCGCGCCGCTTTGCGGTATTTCGATCTCCGCCGTTATGCTGTGCGATCGATTCTTGATGTCGAGGGTTGTGTTCTCCATCATGGCGGTCATTCCGGGATAGAGAGTGACGGAGGTGCGGCCCCACATGATGGAGGGACGCCCGGCCAACGAGGGAACGAAACGCTCGAGGCGGCGGTCGTCGAGCGGGATCACGTTGTACTTCTGTGCTTCGGAAAGGAACAGGCGCTGCAGCTCCTTGAGCTTGCCTGGATATTTCGCCGCCAAATCCTGCGACTGGCTGAAATCGTCGTTGGTGTTGTACAGCTCCCACTTGTCGGCGGTGAACTTCGGCAGCGTCCCTGTCGCGTCCCATGGTATGCTGTGCCGAGTGACCGCGGTCCAGCCGTTATGATAAATGCCGCGATTGCCGAACATCTCGAAATATTGGGTGGTGTGCCGGGTCGGAGCCTTGGCCTGCGCGAAAGTATAGACCATGCTCACGCCTTCCATCGGCTTCTGCCCGACGCCGTTGACCGTTTTCGGTTGCGGCAGCCGCGCGGCTTCGAGAATGGTCGGCGTTACGTCGATCACGTGATGCCACTGGGTACGGATGCCGCCCGCGTCCTTGATGCGCAATGGCCATGAAATCACGATCCCATTTCGCGTGCCGCCATAATGCGACGCCACCTGCTTGGTCCATTGCATCGGCGTGTCGCCCGCGAGCGCCCAGCCCACCGGAATATGGGGATAGCTCTTCGGGCCGCCGATTTCATCGAGATGAGCGAGAATATTTGCAGTCGTGTCGTAAACTCCGTTGAAAGGCAACGTCTCGTTGAGAGTGCCAGTCGGGCCGCCTTCGGCGCTCATGCCGTTGTCGCCCGCGATATAGATGATGAGCGTGTTGTCATAAAGGCCCAGCTCTTTGAGTGTGTCGATCAGCCGGCCAACTTCATGATCGGCGTACTCGCCGAAGCCCGCGTAGTTTTCCATGAGGCGCTCGGCGACCTTCTTCTCATCCGGAGTAAGCTCGTCCCAATGCTTGACGCCCGGCGCCCACGGCGCGAGCCTGGTTGGTTGCGGCACTACGCCAAGCTGCTTTTGGCGCGCCAGGGTTGCATCGCGATACTTGTCCCAGCCCTCGTCGAACTTGCCGGCATACTTGTCACGCCATGCCTTGGGCGTGTGCTGGGGTGCATGAAGAGCCCCAGGCGCGAAGTACACGAAGAACGGCCTGTCGGGCGTCATCGTGTGCTGAAAACGCATCCAGGCTATCGCCTGGTCGGCCATATCGGTCATGAAGTTGTAACCGGCGGTGCGGGGCGGCTCGATATGGGTGACGCCATCGAAGATCATCGGCGCCCACTGGTTGGTCTCGCCGCCCAGAAATCCGTAGAACTTCTCAAAGCCGTCGCCAGTCGGCCATCGGGTGAATGGCCCCGAAACGCTGGTCTCCCAGACCGGCGTCTGATGCATCTTGCCGAAGGCTGCGGTATTGTACCCATTGAGCTTCAGAATTTCGGCAACGGTGGCAGCCTGGTTGGGCCGGATCGAGTTGTAGCCCGGCGCACTGGTTGCCAACTCAGTGATTGCCCCCATCCCGACCGAATGATGGTTGTGGCCGGTCAGCAGCGCTTGGCGGGTGGGCGAGCACAGCGCAGCGGTGTGAAACTGCGTATAGCGCAAGCCTTGTTTTGCCAGCGAATCCAGCGTCGGCATGCTGATGCCGCCGCCGAAGGTGCTGGGCGCGCCGAAGCCTATATCGTCGAGCAGGATGACTACGACGTTGGGCGCGCCTTGAGGAGGCCGCAGTTCCTCGATCGGCGGAAATTTAGCCTCGCGTGCGTCAAGCGGAACCTGGCCCGGATACTTGTAGTGCGTGTCCGGTATCGGCAACCGCGTGCGATCGATCTGCTGTGCATTGACCGAACTAGCCCAAGCCCCGTTCAGTACGTGTAACGCAATCGCAAGGCCCAGGCACAGTTTTATTGCGCGTCGCATACTTCCCCTTGGTTCCACAACTGTCATGTCGAATGTCGGTGACGAATCCTAGCGCGACTTGACGCAGCAAACAGCCGCTGGTCTAAGTGGGCGGGTCCTGGAATAACAATCCCGCGGCCTAGAATTAAGCGTGTGCCGCGAGTTTGCTTATGTTACGAGCATCAGGTCTGCCGCGCATGCGCGTGCTCGCGATGCTGATGGGTACGGACCGGCTGCGCCGGCTTGGACTCGATCCGCTCGCGCGGCGTCTTGTGCCCCAGCGGCAGACCGGCAATCGTGCGGCGCAGGAAGTCTGACACCGAGCGGTACGCGCCGGTGCCGTCGCCCTTCTCTGCGATCTCGAGCAGACGCCGGTTGCTGATCACTCCGCCGATGCGCACTTCCACCGGATGATAATGCGGCACCACGCTGCCTTTGCCCAGCACCTGATGAGTGCCGCTGATATGAATCGGCAGCACGTCGCATCCGCTGCGCAACGCCAGGTAACCGGCGCCACTTTTGAACTCCTGCAAGGATCCGTCGGTGGAGCGCGTGCCTTCGGGGAACATCAACACGCTGCGCCCGGCGGCAAGCTGGGCCAGCGCCTGGTCGAGCGATTCCAGTTGAGCCCGCTCCCGATCAAATGGAATCAGGGGGCTGAAGTTGTGGGCGGCAAACCGGCGCAGCGGCGTGTTGAAGAAGTAGTCGCGCGCCGCCAGCACCACCAGCCGCTCGCCCATCGCGCCCAGCGCGTCGCGGACAATGGCAAAATCGAAATGGCTGCAATGGTTGGCGACGACCACCACGTTGCGGTTGGCGGGAATATTGCCGCGGCCAATAATGCGCGGCTTGAGCCATCCGGAAAGCACCGTGCGCTGCGCGCCGCGGGTAGCCGCCTCGCCGAGGCGCCGTAGCAGGGCCGGCAGTTGCGGAGTGTAGGGCTCCGCGAGATGCGCATAAGAGGGCAGACGCGGCCGCCTGGAGCCTTGCGCGATAGCCTGCTGCAGGTCCTCCACCGTATGCAGGTTGGCCAGTTCTTCGGGCGTCAGTTCGCGGCCGGTGCGCGCCGCCACGTGCTCGCCCAGTTCGGCCAGCGCCAGCGAGTCCAGTCCCAGGTCTTCGATAAGGCGCGTGGCAGATGAGATCTGCGTGCCGTCCGCCGTTACCTGCGAGAGCGTTTCCACCAGCCACGGCTCCACGTCCACGTCGGCGTGGCGGTCTTCGATGCTCTGCGCAATCATCCGACTTAGCAGCTCGGCAACCTCGGCGCGCTTTATCTTGCGCGTGCGGGTGCGCGGCAGATCGCTGTCGGTGAAGCGTAATATCCTGATGCGCTTGTGCGGGTTGAGCCCCGCGCCGATCTTGGCGAAGTGTGCCTGCAACTGATCATGAACGGTGCGCCGGCTTTGCCCACGCGCATAGGCGGGCACTACCAGCGCCGCCACCTGTTCGCCGCCCGGAGTCTTGAGCCCGACTACCGCCAGTTCCTTACAGTAAGACGAATGGCTGTAGGCTTCCTCGACCTCGTCGATATAGACGTTGTTGCCGCCGGCATCGACGATCATGTCCTTGGCGCGGCCCACGATGTAGAGCCGGCCCTGATCGTCAAAGCGCCCCAGATCCCCCGTATGGAGCCAGCCGTCCTTAAGCGCCGCGTCAGTGGCTGCCTGGTCGCGATAATAGCCCGCCATCACGCTGGGCCCGTGCGCCAAAATCTCTCCCACCTCCGCGCCCGCTTCGGCCTGGAGCTTGATCTCCACGCCGACCAGCGGCTTGCCCACCGAGCCCGGAACCAGCGGCTCGTCGGGATGCGCCACACTCAGCACCGGAGCAGCTTCGGTCAGGCCATAGCCTTCGAGCAGGCGCAGGCCGAGGTCATTGAAGAACTCCGCCACCCGGTTGGGCAGCGCGGCGCCGCCGCTAACCGCCAGCCGCAGGCGTCCGCCCAGGGCCTGGTGAGGCGCACGGAAAAACAGCCGGCCCAGGTTGAGTCCGAAGTCGGCAGTGAGGCGGCGGTTCAGATCGCGCAGGCGATCGAAGACGGAATGGACCAGCGCTCCGCGCGATTCGACCTCATCGACAATCCGGCGATGAATCGCTTGCCACAGCGCCGGAACGCCGATCATGGCCGTGGGCCGAATCTGCTCCAGCGTGCTCGAGAGATTGGCGGCGTCGACTCCCAGCGGATAAACGATCTTCGATCCACTGGCGATCGGGAGCAGCATCCCGCACGTGAATTCGAAGGTGTGATGCAACGGCAGCAGCGACAGCAGGACTTCATCCGGGCTGAGCGCGAACACCCGTGAAAGCATCGACACTTCGGCCGTAAGGTTGGCATGCGTCAGCATCACGCCCTTGGGCGTTCCGGTGCTGCCGGAGGTGAAGAACAGCGCCGCCAGAGCCTTGCGGTCAACGTCGGGCTTGGCCGGCGTCACGGCGCGCAGCAGGAAGGGGCGCGCCAGTTCGTCGAATTCCGACTGCACGATTTCTCCCGGCAACTCGCCGATCGCCTTGGTCAGCCGGCGATGACAAGCCTCGGAAAGCAGCGCGGCGCGCGGTTCGGCGATTCTGCTGATCGCGGCTAGCTCCTCCGGCGATACCATGTGGTCCAGGGGTACCGCCACCGCACCTGCGTATAGGATGGAGAAGAACGCGACGACCCAGTCCGGCGAGTTCTCACCGATCAGTAGCACGCGGTCGCCGGCGCGCACTCCGCGGCTGCCAAGCATCAAGGCGGCGCGGGCCGCGCGGTCGCGGACCTCACGGTAAGTCAGAGTAACCTGCTCGCCGGTTTGATAATGAGCGACGAGCGCCGCGCCGGAGCCGTACTTGGCCGCCGCCGCCTCCAGCAGCTCGATCAGGCTGCGATGGCGGCGGGCGGCGCGTACTCGTCCACGAGTATGCAAATCCAACTGCGGGAAGATATGGCGGCGGAGTCCCGGGATATGGATGTCTATCCAGTACTCGCGCCAATCGATTTTCTCGGGCGCGAACGGGTGGCGCCGGATATCGGCCGCCGCGAGCTGCGCGTAGAGCGTGCGAATGTTGCGGCAGTGGAAGGTGTAAACCAGGTCCTGGATGTAGGGCAGGTAGACCGCCACCAGCGAGCGCGCGATACCGACCTGGTCCAGGAACTTGTCCAGCCGCCGGTCGAACTGGCGTGTGCGCGAAGGTTCCAGGCGCGCGGCGCTTTTGGCGAAATCTACCGCCTGCTTGATGAACTCGGGCGCGGTCTGGCTGACGAAATCGTAGCTGTCCTTGGAAACGATCACCGCTTCCAGATGTGGCGCCAGCTTGCCCATGGTGCCGCGGCCGCCCCGCTGGTACTGCCGGTTGGCCAGCGAGGTAAGCTCGACCAGGCGGCGCATCGGGAGCGGATTACAGTCCGAAGTGCCGAGCTGGTAGATGGGCTCGTGGCGACCCAGCAGCAGCGCGGCCAGCACCGGTACCATCGCATGTGCCACCAGGTCCACCGGGATGACGTCGAGCACCAATTCGGGGCGCGCGGGGTAGAAGCGGAAGCCTTCGCCGGACAGATAGGTCAGCGGGGCGCTGGTATTGACGCCCTGGTTCCATCCGGGCGCCGGGTCCGCGAGCGCGCTTTCGATCACCGCCGGCCGCACCACGGTCACGATCAGCTCATTGCGCGCCGCCAGCACCAGCTGCTCGCCGAGGCTCTTGGTATAGCTGTAGGTGTTGGGCCATCCAAAGCGCTGCGCGCGCGCCAGCCCGTCCTGCCTCAGCTTCTCCTCGACCCAGCGCTTGCGCCGACCTTCGCTGATGGTCTCACGCGGCTCGCCGTCGCTGGTTTCGGCGAACTCCGCGTAGTTGGCCTGCTCGCGCGAGGCGGCTTCGATCCGATCTATCGCGGCACGCGCGTCGCGGATCTCGCGCTGGACGTTGAATTGCGTCTGCCGGTCATCGGGGCAACAATCGGCCGGGATTTCTTCTTCATAACGGTGGCCGTCGGCGCCGCCCGCCACGTAGCAGGTCGATACATGCAGCAGCCGCGCGTCGAGCTTGCGGCAGAATTCGATCACATTGGCCACGCCGATAGTGTTTGCGACCAGCGCCTTTTCCAGCGAGGCCTCGAAGTTCACCAAGCCCGCGCAATGCACCACGGCGTCAATCTGGCCGCGCCGCAGGGGCTCCGTTCCCGCCGCCAGCAGGCCTTCTTCGGAGATATCGCCGGGCATCACCACGATGCGATCTTCGAGGTAGCGCTCAAAGCGCGGGCCCAGCTCCGCGCGCAGCGGATCCATCGCGGGGGAGGCCAACACCTCGCGCTGATAGCGGGTGAGAGCGCTGCGGCGGTCGCCCCGGATCAGCAGGTAGATGCGCTCGACCTCCGGATGATGACGGAGCAGCACGTAGAGAAAAGTTTTGCCCAGGAAACCAGTGGAACCGGTCAGAAGGATGCGCCGCCCGGCAAGGGCGCGCTCCAGGGTGGGCATGCTCTTGGCGCCGCGCGCGGCGGCTTGTGGCTTTGCGTTATTCGACATCGGCTATCACCAGCGGCGGCAGGTGAAGATAGGTTATCGAGGCCGAACGGCCCAGTTCCGCGGTCGCCATCGCGATCGCCTGGTCCAGGGTATCGGCCGGCTCCCATCCCATCCGCGCCGCGACTTCGGGTTCCTCGCATCCGGCGGCGATTATGCGGCCGACATGCTGGCGGCCTGGTTCGCCCCAATACCACATGTAGAAAGGATGTACACCATGATAGGCATTGCCGTAGCGGTACATGTGAACGTAGGTCGGATTGCGCGCGAACTCCGCTTCGAAGCTCTTCTCGAGCTCCACCGAGTCAGTGGTCTCGGCCAGGCATCGATGGAAGAACTCCACGTAGCTTGGATGATGCTCGGGATGGAACTCGTCGCGCAGCGGATGGCAGATAATCAGCGTGCCGCCGGCGCGCACCAGCGGCTTATTGCGGTACATGTTGAACAGGTAGCCCAGGCCGGTGCACTGAACGAGCACCGGGTTCATGATCGAGTTGACGTTGTAGGGGCAGATGTAAGGTACGCCCACGATCAGGATGTCGCTCTGGCCTTTGACCGGCACTGCGTACTGCTGGAACACGCGGGCCAGCGCCTTCGAGTGTACTGCCTCGGTTTCGCCCGCCCACACTCCGGTCATGCCATAGGGCGCGGCGTAGCGCCGCAACATCTCGCGCCGCATCCCGTCGGACAGGTTGCGCAGGGTCCATTTGAAAGTGCTCAGCCGCGCGTGATCCCAGTCCGAAAAGCGGTCTTCGTTCTTGTGCAGGAAGTCGAGCAGCCCGCCGTACATGCGGTTGTTGATCGCGCTTTCAATCGTGAAAACGTTGACGTTGCGGTTGACGATCTTGCCCATCCGGTCGGCGCTGCGATGGAGTCCCGAGCGAGTCGGGTCCATGTACGAACGGCTGTCGCGCATGGTGGCGGGATTGTGATGGTGGCGCAGGCTTTGATAAGGCGCTAGCCCGACCGCCACCGACTTGTGCCCGCCGTCCATCGGCACCAGGTTGATGTTGAGATAGATCAGCAGGTCGGATTCCGCCGCGCGCCGCGAAAGCCAGACTTCCTCGCCGTGGTCGGTCTTGCCCAGCATTACCACCTCGGCGCGGTTCTCGGCGTCGAAGTTGTACAGGCGGTCGGGCCAGAACGCCTTGAACGCGCGCTCGCCGACCATGCGGCGGATTTCGTCCTCGGTCATGCGCCGATGCAGCGAAGTGGCGACGATCAGATGCACGTCGTCCACGCCGTAATCGGCCAGGGTCTGCAGCACGATATTCAGCATCCGCTCGCGCATGTCAGGCCGCTGCATTGGGGGCAGCGGCAAGCTGATGTCATCGATCGCAATCGTCACCCGCATGTTGGGGTTGAGCTGGGCAAAGAGCGGATCGGCATTCTCTGGATGTAACAGGGCGTACCGGATCGCGACGTCGGGATCGGGCAGCGGTTCCAGCGGCGGCGGCGGATAGATGACGCGCGTGCCGGGCGGAAGCTTGGCTACCAGGAAGTCATCACCGTAGGAAATCAGGCGCGCCTGGGACCGGGTATTGAGAGTTACGACCAGGTCGCGGCGGGCGCCGATGTCGTGCTTGAGATGAGCCGTCTTCAGCTCTTTAAGTTTGCGTTCGGCTTGCGCCATCAGGGTTCTCCGTCATCTGGCCATGCGGGCGCGGCCGCCCGGGAGCGGCCGAAGCGGATGATGGGCCATTGGCGGTCGCGCGCCGTGGCCAGCAGCCGCCGATCCGGATTGACCGCCACCGGATGGCCAAGCGCGGTCAGAAAGGGCAGGTCGTAGTAGGAGTCGGCGTAGCCCCAGCAGTCGCGCAGGCGTAGACCCTTGCGCGCGGCGTACTCTTCGCACCAGCGCGCCTTCTCTTCACCCGCGATGATCGGCTCGCGCAGCCGGCCCGTAGCCAGGTTGCGGCTGTACGCCAAGCGGTTGGCGGCGAAGGTCGCCACGCCCAGGCGGCGCGCCAGCGCGGACACCACGAAATCGGGCGACCCCGTGACCAAAATCGGCTCCAGCCCCGCGTCGCGGTTGCCTGCCAGCAGGTCAACCGCCTGCGAGTAGAAGTGCTGCATCAGCACGCGCTCGCAATACTCCTCGCCCAGCACGGCGAGGCGGTCGCGCGAGATACCCTTAAAGATTCCGAACATGGCCACGTTGAGCAGCCGGCGGTCATGACGTTCGGCGGCATAAAGTCCCGGCAGCTTCATCGCAAGCGTGGCGATGTTGGCAAGGCGCCCCTTCCATTCGGCCACATTGGCCAGCATGTAGGCGGTGACGTGGAGCAGGTTGACGTCGACCAGGGTGCCGTCGAGGTCGTAGAAGGCAGCGGACCGGAATGTGTTGCCGTTTTGGACTGACATGTCAGTCTAGTCGCGCGAAAAAAAAGCGTTCTCCTTTCAGGATTGGCTTGCGGCGCGTAGAGTTTCCAGCAGTTCGGGACGCGCCACTCCGCTCAGCCCGAAACGCAGGATTTCCTCGACCAAGCCGTCGATATCAGGCGGCGTTTCACGCGAAATTTGCGTGATGGTTTCCTTCACGCCGCCCAGGATGCAATAAGCCGCCGTGCGCGTGTCGCATTGCCGCACCAGGCCCATCGTGATACCCAAGTCCAGCGAGCGTTGAATCTGCGCAGCGACACGGTCGTAAAAGCTTTGTATGCGCCCGTCCAATTCCGGGTCAAAGCCCAGCGCGTGGCTCAGCAGGATGTTGGTCAGGTCGCGCTCGTTCAGCACGAAATACACCACCCGTCGCAGATTTGCCCGCAGCTGGTCCGCAGGTTCAGGTTCGTCCGGTCCAATACGGATGCGATGGATGCGCAGCGCCAGTTCGCGCAGTACCTGTTCGAGCAGTTCTTCAAAAAGGTCCTTTTTGTTCTCGAAATAGAGATAGAAGGTGCCCCGCGCGATACGCGCCCGCGTGATGATGTCCGCCACGTTGGTGCGGTGATATCCCTTGCGGGCAAAGATGCGTTTGGCGTGGCGCAAAACCTGTGCCCGCCGCGCCTGCTTTTCCATAGCTAAATCCGTGCACTGAGAACCTATAGACGTTACCTGACGTAGTCAAACCAGCCGGGCGTGTGAAATCCACAGCCGAATATTCCGAATCCGGCCCACAGTCAACCTGCAAAAAGTAGGGCGAGAGGAGGAGCGCCGGTCAGATGACGGGCCGGCGGGTCAGCCCTTGACCCGCTCGCTGGCGAAGATCGCACGCTCCTCGGCGGTCATTTTCTCGCGGATACGCGAGCCGTGGCCTACGTTGCGGTACTGCCCGCCTTCGGAGAAAAACTCCTCGTAAGGCTGGGCGGGAATCGGCTCCTCGGGTGCCGTGTCTCCGATCTTGACGCCCAACACATCCTCGACCAGGTTGGTATCATACATCCGGACCGCGTCGTAGTCGGTCAGCAGCGCGCATACCTCGACGCAGATATAGCATCCGATACATTCCTGGTAGCGATCCTGCACCGGCTGCACACCCCGTCCGGGCACGCTGCCAGGCGCCAGATACTCGATGCATTGCACCGGGCAAAATTCCGGACACTTGCCGCAGGGGAAGCAGAGGTTGATGTCCATGAAGGCGACTTCGCGCGGACGTTTTTTCTTCCTCCCCACTTCCTCGGGGGTCTCGGGGATGCGGTCTTCCTTCAGGCGGCGGCGGATGATGTCGATCGCGTTCATGCTCTTATTGCTGCGTATCCGGCCGCAAAGGTCAATGCTTAACCCTCCGGGCGTTAGCGTTTTGGAGTCAAAAGGTCCGTTTTTTCAAGGGCTTTCGGCATCTATTTTCTCGCCCTGAAAATAGAGAACGTCACGGCAACGGCTCCGGTTTTTCTCCCTTTTAGAGCGGGTACGTCAACGGCATACGGTGAAAGCGATGGCGGGGCCGGGACGCCCGACACGTTTGAATGCCGATCAGCCCAGGCCGTAAAGCCGCGCGGCGTTGCCGCCGATAATCTTGCGCTTTTCGTCTTCAGGCACGCCCGCCATCGTATCTTCTATATACTTGAGCGAGTTGGGCCACGTGGTGTCGGTATGCGGATAATCGGAGGACCACATCAGGTTATCGACGCCGATCAGGTCGCGCAGCCGAACCCCAGCTTTGTCTTCGATAAAGGTGGCATAGACTTGGCGATGGAAGTACTCGCTGGGCGGCATCGGCAGTTCCAGCCGCGACCAATAACGATGGCGCTGATAAATCCGGTCCGCGCGTTCCAGGAAATAGGGAATCCAGCCGATATTGCCTTCCACCGACACGATCTTGAGTTTGGGAAACAGTTCTCCGATACCGCCGAAAAGCATCCTGGCCAGCGCTTCCATGTTGCCTATCGAGTTAATCAGGATCTGCCCCGGCAGCAGACCGCGCACGTTGCGCTGCTGGTGAAACACCTGCCCCCGCGTGTCGCCGACCGCCAGATGCAGATGCACCGGCAGGTCGAGGTCCTGCGCCGCCGCCCACAACGGGTCAAAGACTTCGCTGCTTAGCGGTCCAGCCTTGGGAAAACTCGACACCAGCAGGCCTTTCATTCCTAGCTTGGCAACCCGCTGAGCTTCGCGCACGCCCTCCTCGACATTGTCCGTCGGCACCAGACCAATTCCCAGCAGCCGGCGCGGATCGGTCCGGCAGAACTCGGCCAGAAAGTCGTTGTAGGCGCGCATGCAGGCGAGCTGGAGCTCGAAGTCCTCCACCATGAAAGCCCAGAACGCGTTAGGAAAGAGCACCGCACCGTCCACGCCGTCGGCGTCCATATCCTTCAGCCGCTCGGTGGGGTCGAAAGCGCCGGCGCGGATAGTCTGGTAGGTTTCCCCCTCCAGCTTGTATTCCTCGAATTTCTTTCCGGCCGCGGCGTTCATCCCCATCTTCATGACTACCTTGCCGTCCATCATCCAGACATCGCCGCCGTCGATGTTGACAACCTTGGGAGCGCGATCGCGCAGCTTGGCCGGCACGCGCTTTTCCCACGTGTCCTTGGGCTCCTGCACATGATCATCGGCCGAAATAATCCTGTAGCCGCTCATGGTTGCCTCCTTTCGGGGCGATGCTCGTTTGCGCCCCGCTCATTCCGAATGACTGTCAGGAAAGCGGCCGGTAAACAAGAGGGGAAACCGCCGCCCGGCGACTACCGGCCGACGGCGGAAGCCCGAAACTGGACCTCGCTTTACCTCATAATCAGACCCAGCGAGCCGGGGAAGACCTACGTACGCGTCCTGCAGATCGGCGGGTACGATTTGCCAAATACGTAATCAATTTCAAAACACCGCGGTGGCGTATAAGCTCTGAAGATCCAGCACGGTCAAGGTGCTATCACTGGTAAGCGCTCTTTCATCTCCGCCGATATCCATTGGATAGGTGAATAGCCATTCCGTCTTCCACAGGGATGCGCGGGATCGTACGCAAACTTCGCCTTCGCCTACCCGATGCGAGCCAAGGAAAAACGAGCCGCGCTCATCCATTCTGCGGAAGCGGGAAGGCTCTCTACCAAAGACAAATCCCGGGATCCTCGCTCGCAACCTGGTAACATCGTTGACCCTTTCGGGCCGCGATCGGCACACGCCCCACTATCTTGGTTGACTTTCGCTCCTCCATTGTAACAACGTCGCAGGCGGTACTTAATGGCAGTGCATCCAGAGGTATAAAGCCTTCGATGACGTTATCAGTTTTATGCGCGAGCGATTTTCCCGCAAAGCAGGTTGTCGCTTTGCTCAATCAACTGCGGCGCGTGGCCGATGAGATCGTGGTTGCCGTGGATTCGCGCCTCGACGAAGCAGAGACTGCAAAACATTGGGCGGTAGCCGATCGGTTGATGCGTTACGATTACGGCAAGAACGCGCAGCACTCGATGGCCTGGGCGCATACGCAATGCCGCGGGGAATGGGTACTGCGCCTGGACGGCGACGAAGTCGTGAGCCCCGCGCTGGTGTCGGCCCTGCCGCGGCTAATCGCGCAGCGCGACGTGCTCCAGTATCACATTCCCCGGCGATGGCTGTTTCCGGATACTGGCGGCTGGCTTAACGAGCTGCCTTGGTTTCCCGATTACCAAAACCGTCTGGTGCGTAACGACGCCACACTTTGGTTTGACGGCCGCGCCCATACCAGTGCAAACCACTTGCTGCCTGCCCGCTACATTGACGAGCCCATCTATCATTTAAATATCCTGCTGCTGGAACAGCGCGATCGAATGGAAAAAATGGAACGTTACGAAGCCCGGCGTGCCGGCCTGATCGCGCCAGGCGGTGGATCTATCAACCGCTTCTACCTGCCGGAACGCTATGCCCGCCGGGCTCCCAGTCCCGTGCCTGATGACGACCGTGCCGCGATTGAAGCCGTGGTGCATGCCGCCGACGTGCCGCAACCAGCGTCTCGCGCCGTGCCGCTTTTCGGCCGCGAGGAAATCGACCGATGGTGGAATTGGCGCACGCCGCCCCCGGAGGCTTATCGTGCCCGTCTGGAGGCAATCGAGCGCGATGACCGGATGACGGTGGGCGAGGGGCGCCAGATCCATCTTAGAATCGAGAACCGCGGCGTTGAGACTTGGCCGTGGGGCACCGAGCAGCGCCCCGAGATTCGAGTTTCTTACCGATGGCTCAATTCCGACGGTACAGTGCGGGTGCTGCACGGGATGCGCACGCCGTTTCCATGTTCAGTTCGCCCCGGCGATCGGGTCATTGTGCCGGTCGGCGTAATCGCGCCTGACGAACCCGGCAACTTTATACTCGAGTTCGACCTGGTGCATGAACATGTGCGCTGGTTCGAGTGCCCGTTGCGAATCGATATGCTGGTGCTGCCCAACCCTTCCGGAAAATCAAACCCGTAGTGGATAGCCGCCGCCGATCATCAGCGTTTCGCCGGTTATGAAGCTGGCTTCGGATGAGCAGAAAAACAGCATCGCGCCGACCAGGTCCGTCATGCGCCCTTGGCGCTTGACCAACTGATGTCGGTTGATGAATTCGTCCAGCAGGGCAGGCGGCAGGTCGGCCATCGCGGCCGGCGAATCGACCGGTCCGGGCGCGATACCGTAAACCCGGATTGCGTCGGGTGCCAGTTCTTTGGCCAGCGCCAGTACCAGCCCGCGCACCGCCAGCTTGGAGATGCCGTAGGGTGAGGTAGGATCGAAGCCCGCGATCGAGGACTGATTGATGATCACGCCGCCGCCCCGCTCGCGCATCGACTTGCGGCAGGCCGCGGAACAGTTGACGATTCCGATCACGTTGACGTCGAGCATCAGGCGCCACTTGGCGCGCGGAAGCTCGGTCGGCTTAACGCCGTATTCCATCAAATGCTTGGCGGCGTTGTTGATCAGGATGTCCACCCCGCCGAAGCGCTCGACCGTGTGCGCCACAGCCGCGTCCACTGAATTTTCGTCGGCTACGTCGCACGCAACCGCCATCGCCGCCGCGCCGCTCTCCGCGATACTGGCCGCGACGCCTTGCGCCGCCAGCAGATCGATCTCCGCAAGCACAACCGCCGCACCCTCCGCCGCCAGTGCGCGGGCGTAGGTCTCGCCGATGCCGCGGCCGCCTCCGGTAATGAACGCCACCTTGTCCTTGAATCGCATTGCATGCCTCCCGTCGCGGCTCGTCCTCGGTTCAAGCAATCTTCTCCAAGCGCGCGCGCTGTGCAAGCGGCGGTACCATCGCCTACCAGTGGTACCCCTGCGGGCTCTTGCGCGTCGCCGCCGAAGCACTAACATTCAGCGCAAGAAAGTGACGGTGCTTAAGGGCCGCTCGGCGGCCCTTTGGATGATTCCCAAGCCCAGGAGATCGACGTGGATTTCAAATATCCGGCCGAGGCTGAAGAGTTCCGCAAGGAAGTACGCGCCTGGCTCGAAGTCAACGCCCCCAAGCACAAGCATCCGCCCTACGACACCATTCCAGTGGCCAGCGACGAGGAATGGGAAGAGCGCAGGGCCTGGTACCGCAAGCTTCATTCCGGTGGATGGATCGGCATCGCCTGGCCGCGCGAATACGGCGGACGCGACGCCGACGTGATGCAGGCGGTGGTCTTTCACGAAGAGCTGTCGCGCTTCAATGCCCATCTTCCTTATATAGGCGCAGGCGTGGCGCTGGCCGGCCCGACGCTAATCCAATGGGGAACCGAAGCGCAGAAAAAACGCTTCATCCCCAAGATTCTCTCCGGCGAAGAAACCTGGTGCCAGGGCTATTCGGAGCCCAACGCCGGCTCCGACCTGACCAATCTGAAGACCGTGGCGCTCGAAGAGGGCGACGACTTCGTCGTCAACGGCTCCAAAATCTGGACCTCGCAGGCCCATCGCTCCGACTGGATGTTCCTGCTGTGCCGCACCGATCCGACCCAACCAGGCAGCCGCGGCTTGTCCTATATCCTGGTGGATATGAAAACGCCGGGTATCACGACGCGCCCGATGGTGGAGATTAACGGCCAGGTCAGCTTCAACCAGGTGTTCTTTGACAATGCGCGTGTCCCGAAGGAAAACCTCGTAGGCAAAAAGAACGATGGCTGGCGCGTGGCCAACACGACGCTTGCCTTTGAGCGCAACTTCGGCGGCCGCCAGTATCCGAACCTGGTGCGCGACCTGGCGCGGATGGCCCAGGAGTTTAAAGTCAACGGCCGCCCGGCGTGGGAGAGCAGCGCGGTGCGCCAGCAGATCGCGGCTTTCGCCTGCGAAGCGGAGGCGATCAAGTACAATGCCTTTCGCGGCATGACGCGCCGGCTCAAGGGGCAACCGCCGGGACCCGAAAGCTCCACGCTCAAGCTCAGCGGCACCGAGTTGAACCTGCGGATCCAGATGTTCGCGATGGAACTGTTGGGGCCGTATGCGCAACTGGATCGCGGCGAAGGCTTCGCGGTGGACGGCGGCAAATGGATGGAGCGTGCAATCACGGCCCGCGGCGGCACCATCGCGGGCGGGAGCAACCAAATCCAGCGCAACATTATAGGCGAGCGAGTGCTAAAATTGCCGCGATGATTCTGTTCCCTTTCCCACAATTTTCCGCGGGGAAAGGGGAGGGGTGAAGGGGCCCGATAGGTTTCAAGCAAATACCACCGGAGTGCCAAGATGCCTGACGTAACCTCAGCGCCATACAAATTGATCGACGCTTTTCTTCAAGTCCCGCCGCTGGCGGGAAAAAAACTGGTCCGCCAGATCGACCCCAACATCGACAAATGGTTCAAACCCGGCGAGCAGGTCAGACACGGCTTCACGGTTGACGACCTGGTGCGCGACATGGACGCCGCCGGAGTCGAGCGGGGCGTGATGACCGCAGGTGTGATGCGCCTGCCGCCCAGCCCCTACTCGGTCGGACAGGGCATCTCGGATGAGACATACGAAAAGATCTGCGTGCGCGTGGCCGAAATGTGCCAGCAATATCCGGGGCGCTTTCACACCTGCTTCGGACTCGATCCGACCGGGATGATGCGGGCGGTGCGATGGCTGGTGCGGGCGGTGAATGAGTTTGGCTTTCGCTCCGCGTGGATAATGCCGTCGCTGGTCGGCCTGCCGCCCAATCACGCCTGCTACTTTCCGATCTATGCCAAGTGCGTGGAGTTGGGGATTCCAATCAAAATCAATGTCGGCGTGCCTGGCCCGCTGCGCCCGGCGCAGATGCAGTATCCGATGGCGCTGGATGAAGTGCTGCTGGCGTTTCCGGAGCTGAACGTGGTCGGATGCCACCTGGGACATCCATGGACCAATGAAATGGTGGCGCTGCTGCAGAAGCATCGCAACTTCTACCTGATAACATCAGCGTGGGCGCCCAAGTACATTCCGGCCGAGCTGTGGAACCTCGCCAACAAGCGCGGACCCGACCGCCTGATGTGGGCCAGCGATCATCCGCTGATCTCGCTGGATCGCTGCGCCCGCGAGGGCTGGGAGGTGCCGCTGAGCGACAACGCCCGCCGGGGTTTTTTGCGCGAAAACGTGCTGAAGGTGTTCAAGTTCGATTGAGTGCTTTGGCTGGGTCTACCAGCTTCCAGCCGGTTTGGGCCGCGTAGGTAGGTCTTCAGTCCTGTTGCTTGACCGACTGGAAACCCCGTCCCGCGCAGACAAATTCAGCCGCGCCCGATCTTCTCGAGCTCGCGCCAGCCGATCTCCGCTATCGCGCGGGCGCGGCCGCCGTACTCGGCGGCCATCGCGCTCGACGCGTTGCCTTTAATCGCGCGCACCATGATTCCCTGCAGGATTGAGGCGAGGCGGAACAGGTTGAACACGATGAAGAAATCCCAGTGCTCAATCTTATTGCGCCCGGTGCGCCGGCAATATGACTCCAGATACTCCGCTTCGCCTGGAATACCGATGCCCTGGCGATCCAGGCCGGCGATTCCCAGCCGGTAGTCTTCGGGAGTAAGCCGCCAAATCATCATCGTGTAGGCGAAGTCGGCGCGCGGATCGCCGAGCGTTGACAGCTCCCAGTCCAGTACTGCCAGGACGCGGGGCTCGGTGGGATGGAAAATCATGTTGTCCATCTTGAAGTCGCCGTGAAAGATAGCGGTCTCCTCGTCGGCCGGTATGCAACGTGGCAATGCCTCGATCAGGCGGTCCATCGCATCGATCTTTTCGATTTCCGCGGCGCGATACTGGCGCGTGAAGCGATCGAGCTGGCGCGCGAAAAAGTTTCCCGGCTTGCCGTAATCTCCCAGTCCCAGGGCTTTGTAGTCCACCCTGTGCAGGCGCGCCGCGGCGGCATTGATAGCGTCGTAGGCAGCGGCGCGCTCGGCGGCACTCGCACCGGGCATCTTCGTGTCTGGATATTGGCGGCCCTCGACGTACTCCATCACGAAAAACATCGTACCGATAACGCTGTCGTCCGCGCACAGCGCGTGCGCGCGCGGCACCGGTACGCCGCTGTGCTCCAGGGCCCTGATAATCCGGTACTCGCGATCCACCGCGTGGGCCGAAGGGAGCAGCACGCCCGGCGGCTTGCGCCGCAGCACGTAGCGCCGCCCGCCGGCTTCCAGCAAGTAGGTGGGATTGGACTGGCCGATACCGAACTGCTGGGCCGTCAGCGCACCGCCGAAGTCCTCGACGTGGAGCTTCATCCAGCGGTAGAGCGAGTCGAGGTCAAGCTTATACCGTTCCTCCACCGGACCGGCGCCCGCAGCTTCGTTGTCCATCGTTTGGCCTCGCTTTGAATGTTACCGATATTAGCCGATCGCAAGCTGCAATCCATGCTGGATTGCCCACGGCCGCCATGTTACTAACCCTGCACATCAGACTTGGCGGATGGTGCCCATGATTCACTCCCATTATTTCATCGTCAACAAGACGGGGATGCCATTGGACGAGTTTTTCACATATTGGCGCAAGCGCCATGTCCGTGCCGTTTCCGATCCGGTGCCGCAAATCAGGCGCTACGCGCAAAGTCATCGAATTCCCGACCCGCCAGGAGACGCGATTTATCAGGGCTGTGCGGAATCCTGGTACGACAACCTCGAAGACGTGCTTGCGATGCGCAATTCGGGAGCCTACCCGAAAATGCTGGCCGACGAGCGCAACTTTATCGACCCAGGCAGCACGGAGTTCCTGCTCACCGAAGATCGCGCAATCGTGGACGGCGAGCGCAAGCCCGGGATGGTCAAATGCCTGGTGCTGGTCAAGCGCAAGCCGGCAATGACGGTCGCCGCCTTCAGGCAGTACTGGTTTGAGGTGCACGCACCGCAGGCGGCGAAGTTTGACCTGGTCCGCCGCTACGTCCAGTGTCCGACGGTAGATCTCGCCTATGCGGTAGCGGAGCCGCGCTGGGACGGATGTGCCCATATCTGGTTCGACGATGTGGAGTCGGCCCGGCGCGCGGCGACCTCGAAGGAATACGAGCGCGTCGGCAAGGCAGATGCGTCCAACTTTATCGGCGCCTACACCAGCTTCTGGGCCCGCGAGCACCTGGTCATCTGGCCGAAGTAACCAATCTGGAGCGCGGAGGCATGGAGTAATGGCGGAGACATCTGAGAAGAGTCTTTACACACGGCTGGGCGGCTATGATGCAATCGCGGCAGTGGTGGACGACCTGATACCGCGCCTGCAGGGCGATCGGCTGCTGGCGCGATTCTGGAGCAGCCCGCGTGCGGTCGAATCGAATCGGCGCGAGCGGCAGATGGCCGTCGATTTCATTGCCGCCGCCGCGGGCGGGCCCACTTACTATCTCGGCCGCGACATGAAGACCGGTCACGCGGGCATGGGGATCACGGTGGAGGACTACAACGCGTTCAAGCGCCATCTGGGCGCGGTGCTGGAAAAATTCCATGTGCCCGAGCGCGAGACCGGTGAGGTGATGGCATTCGTTGCCAGCCTGGAACGGGATATCGTTGAGAAATGAACCCTCACCTTTAACCTGGTCAGGGAGAGGGGATTAAGACGCAACCGTTACAGTGCCGGCCCTTGCGGTTGGTTGGCCAAAACTGCCAGGCGCATCGTTATCCGCCACAACAGGATCGCCGCGAAGATCCAGGTCCATGCAAGAGCATCGAGGTGCAAGCGCGTTTCCTCCGAGAAGATCTTTTCATTTACCATCCACCCGATTCCGATCGTAACCGCCGCACTAACTATGGCGCTGACGGCAGCGCCCAAAGCCCGTTGAAAGCGCCTCTCCGCCGACCAGTGCAATTTGTCAGCGTTACCTCCCGGTTTGAATCTTGCGTCAAGTGCGAGTATGAGCAGGACCGCCGCCGCCAGCAGGAGACCGAAATCGATAATCGCCAGGGTAAGCACGCCTACTACGCCGCTAAAATCTAACGAGATATCACTCATATGGTTCCGGTACGGATCAACGCAGGGCGAAATAATACCGCGTCAAGTGGAAGAAAACCGGCGCCGCGAAGCATAGTGAGTCGATTCGATCCATGATACCTCCGTGGCCGGGGATCAGATGGCCGTAGTCCTTGACGCCGGCGTCGCGCTTGACCGCTGACATTACGACTCCGCCGCCAAAACCCATCAGCACAATCACGGTCGACATCAGCGACGCCTGCCAGGGACGAAACGGCGTCATCCACCACATCATCGTGCCTGCGGCCGCGGCTGACAGCGCGCCGCCGATAAAACCCTCCCAGGTCTTGTTGGGACTCAGCCGAGGGACAATCTTATGCGCGCCCAGCGTCTTGCCCCACACGTACTGCATCACGTCGGAGAGCTGCACGACGATCGCGAGGAATAGCAACAACTTGACGTTACCGTCCCCGAAGCCGGGGATTCGCAGGTCGAGTAGAGCCGGCGCGTGGCTGACGCAATAGACGCATATCATCAAGGCGAAGTATATTTTAGCCACGCGCTCCATGTAGTTCTTGTAGTCTTCGGTAAATGTACTGCGAATGCAAATCCACAAAAATGCATACACCGGGATGAAGATCGCGAACATCCCGTACCATCGCATATACACGAACACGTACTGAATCGGTGTGGCAATGAAAAACACCGAGAACAGCGTATGATGGTCGCCGTGGCGAGTCGGACTCAGCGTTATCATTTCGCGCAGCGCCAGAAACGATATGAGCGCGAACAGGATCGACGCCGCGCCCGCGCCGGCAATCCCTGCGCCGATGAACACCGTGGCCATCACCCACCACGCGCGCGTGCGCGCAACCAGGTTTTCGGCGCTGGCGCGAGCGGAGTCGGTCCGCGCCCTGCGGCGCAGCACGCTGCCCGCGATCGTGGCGGCTGCCAACAGCACAACCAGCGCGGCGAGCAGTTCGCGCATTTTGGGGTCACCGAGCATCGTCATTGACCTTCTCCAGCGCGATCACGGCCTGCCGTGCGCGGATGAGAAAAGCATCTTTGCCTTCTTGCAGCGCAAGGCTTATCGGCGCGCCGAATATCACCGCCGCGAGCAGAGGAATCAGAATATATTCGCCCTTGGGCAGGATTCGGTTGAGGTCTTCCAGGTGAACCGGCACCAGTTGCACAGCCGGGTAGCGCCGCGCCAGGTGGTAAAGGCCCGATTTGAACTGAGCGGGACCGCCGTCCTCGTCCAGGCTGCGCGTCCCCTCTGGAAAAATAATCAGCGAGTCGCCCGCGGTCAGCGCCTCTTCCATCGGGCGCAGCGGGTTATCGTGTCCCGCCCGGTTGCGGTCGATCATGATCGCGCGAAAGACGTCTTTTGCCAGGTAGCGGCGTAGACGCGTTGCATTCCAATAGTCGCGCGCCGCCACCGGACGCGTCAGCAGGCGCAAGGCCGGCGGCAGCGACGCCCAGATGACGGGGAAGTCCAGATGGCTGGTGTGATTGGCAAAGTATATGCGTTGCACCGGATCGGGAGGGCACCCGATCCAACGCGCGTGCGCGCCGGTCAACAATCTTATCAGCGGGACAATCACGGCCGCTCCAGCGCGCGGATAATCAGCACGACACGGTGCGCGGCCGTAACTGCGCCGCCCAGCGCGACAACCGCCAGCGCGGCATACAAGATGAGCTGCTGAAAGTCCCAAAATGCCGCCGGCACGCACAACACGCACGCGCCGGTCACAACCGCCATGCGATGCTGCTTGGCCATCGGGCCGGCGAAGAAATCAGGTGCGCCCGCGCTGTGGCCGAGCACCCGCACATAAGCGGTGAGCAGCGCCATCAGGGCAGCCAGCCAGCCCAGGTCAGGGCCATAGGGCAGCGTGGTGATTGCGTAGCCGGCGGGGACAATTATCAGCGGGTCGGAAATCCGGTCAGGCAGGTCGTTAAAAATATCTCCCGACCTGGTCTTCATGCCGCCTTCGATCGCGACCATGCCGTCGAGCAGGTTGCACAAAAGCCGCCCCTGGATACCGCCGATGGCGACAATAAACAACACCGCCTCGGCAGGCGGCGCGTGCACGAAACGCAACGCGGCAAAGGCTGCACCGGCAACCGCGGCGAACGCGACGCTGGCGCATGAAATCGTGTTGGGGGCGACGCCGCGACGGGCGAGCAGTGAGGCCGACGCAGCGGCCCATCGGGAGTTGCGGGCCTTGATCGGCCGGCGCGCAAAATCGGATGCGGCCTGCATGAAGTTGCCGATTTTGGATAACTGGTTCGCAACCAAAAATCAGGGGCCTCGGAGCTTTTTACCGAGCATTATTTTCCCTCTAAACGTTGTGTTTCAAGGACATTCCCAATTATCGTTTCCCACGACATTCGCTCCCTGGTGGAGACAAGGTGGAGATACGAAATGGGAAGCGCCAAAATCACGAGCGGTTCGTCGACGCAGCAACTTCCCCTTGAGGCGAACTGATTTTCTGGGACGAAGCCCTGGCCGGTTTCGGCCTGCGGGTCATGCAGTCGGGCGTCAAAGCCTATGTCCTTCAATATCGGGTCGGCGGTGGCCGTCGAGGCCGCCGTCGCTGCTTCACGCTCGGCCGACACGGGCCGCTGACACCTGAGTAGGCGCGAAGAGATGCTCGGAAGCTGCTCGGCGAGGTCGCCAACGGCGGTGATCCGATGCAGACCCGGGTCTTGCTAGGACGGCGTAGGTGCAGCGCTGTACTGAAAAAATTGGGATTACGCCCGCCGGTTTTGAAAGATGGGGATATGGGCGGCGGAGATCCGGCGGGAACATAACCGATTTGGTCGTTCCCGCCGGATTTCGCTATTTGGTGCTGACCGACTCTCCACGGCCAATAACATGCACACCGTCGAGGCCGCTGCTGGTCTCCTCTCCGGAACACCGTATTCCCGCAAACTTTCCGGTCCCCGAAATACAGACCGAGCTTTGGTGAGCGGTGGTTGGTGGCCCCAAGCCGACAGCGCCGCAAGAAGTCCCCACGCAGCACGTCTCTCCCTTAGCCTCCGTGTCGTAAGTTCCGTTGGGGAACACACTGTGCGCGCTAGTAAAAGTGGGGTCACAGACCCCGGCGGGTGTGCCGTCAGGGTTGACCGCACCGTTCGGCGTTAGAGCAGAGCCGAGCGGTCCGAAGAAGGCGGTGGTAGTACCCGTAAACGTAAAAGGCCCTCCCGGGTCCGCCTTTCCGTTCCCTGTGAAACTTACAGTGAAGAATGTGCAGGCCGTGCCGCTGCAATCGGCCTTGCAGTCGATACCCGGACCCACAGGGCCGCAGCCCGTGAAGGTGGTGGTTGCCGAATCGACGAAGTGACCGAGCTTGAGATCTTGGGCTAGCGTCGGCGCCACGAACCATGCGCACAGCGTTATTGCGAAAGCGATAGTGACCCCCCATCGACGTAAGCTTGCTCTGACGGACATAAGCACCCCTTTTATCTCGTTTGAAGTTGAGTAGCGGCGCGGCACGTGGTGGCAATGGCTCCCGTGCCAATGCTTTGCGAACGAAGGCCACCCGGGGAATGCTAATCCGGTGACCCCCATCGGACCGAACGACTCGCGGCCCCGAGCAGAGCTTCTTAATTGCACTCGCACGAGGCCAGGTTTCAACGCGGTGGTGCTCGGACCTGGAGCACAATCGTGTCCTCCTTGGTAGCCGGCTGTTAGCTGCGTGCGCACTTAAACCCTGTCTATTTGTTCTGCTTAAAGTACGTCCCGGTAAGAATGGTTGCGCCGATGTCCCCTAATGGATCGGTAAAAGCCGTCACCGTAAAGTCAACGCGCCGCCCATCGTCAGACGCCACGAAGTGTTGCGCGCCAGTGTTGGTTGGAGTCGCGCCTGTGCTGTCGAATTTCGATCCTATGCACTTGCCTCCCGAGTAGTCGGTGACGCTTGTGTCGCCGCTCCCCGTCGCAGGATCATAGGTGGTGACTTTAACAACGCTAATGAACTCTAGGATGAGAGGGGTTTTTTGCCCAACAGTCGCCGAGAAGGCCCCCGTGAACTTTTGACAAGCGTTTCCATCCCTGTCCTGAGTACTTTGGCCGACTGTCGCACCAGTTAAATTGAAAGGTACAGCACCGGGGGTGGAACAAGACTCGGTGGCGGAGAAGTCGGGCTTGAAGCATTGCGTGAAGAACCCACCGGAATTGAATATTACAGAATACTTACCGGCGAGTTTGGATAGCGGAATCCCACCATCGTCGTCGCCGTGGTGAGCCCCTGCATATGCCCCGTTGAAATCATGGGCCATGACCACTGCGAAAGCCGCTATCAAGATCAAGAAAAGCTTTTTCATTGGAGCATCCCCATCGCTCAGGCTCGGCAGGTCGCACGGACGGCGACTTGCAGTTTAGTGAGTCGAAGCACTCGGATGAGGCCAAGTTTCAGTGCGGTGGGGCTCGAACCTGGAGCACGATTATATCCTCTCCTTTACCTGCCCCAAGGATGGTAAGACGGGTTGCTGATTCCGGTCCGTGACGACGCCGCCTCAGCTGAAGGGATGGGGCAACGAGCCTCGCTAATTGCCGTCATCCGGGACCGTTGCACTTAACCACCCCAGGAGAGTTGTCGAAGAATATCGTAACCGTTCCGTCCGGGTTGATGGTTAAGTGTGTAAGTAGTGAGATGTTTTGGCTCCCTGCTCCACTTGGGCAATTTACATTTTCCCCGAGGGTAACGGTTAGCGTGATAGGCAAATCACCGCTAGGGTTGCCTGGAGTGCCGATCGGCAGGGTGAATATGAAATTCAATCCGCTCTGGTGTAAGTTCCCGGTATCTGTGCACTCAATACCTGTCGTCAGATCCGTATCGCGCGCCTGCAATTCGTTGAAGTGAACGTCGGTATGAATGCCAGCGGCATCGATTGTTGAGGTCGCGAGCAGGTGAATACGCCCAACCGTGGCCATTTCGTCGCCATTACACGAGTTAGTGAAGTTCAGTGAAAGCGGGAGTATTTCATTGGTCGTGACTGCAGCCGCTGACGGCCATGCCGCCAGTGCGATCAATGCTGCCATAGCTACTGACAGCATCGCGATTTTTGCGATCCGAGTTTTTTTCATCGGGTAAATTCCTTACAGAGTTGGCATCTAAAGTAAGGAGTATGAGAGGGCCGCGATCATCCACAGCCGAGAGCTTGACTGCTGCCCATCCCGAGGCTCGGCAGGTCGCACGACGGCGACTTGCAGTTTGGTGAGTCGAAGCACTCGGATGAGGACAAGTTTAGGTTCGGCGGAGCACCGACCTGGAGCACAATCGTGTCCTCCCTGATTGTCCAAAAGCTCCGAAGCCAAGGGGTGCTAAGTCAGCCTGAGTGTGCCGTCATCCACTAGAGGAAAGCAAATGACTTCAGAAAGCATCGCTGCCCAAAGAAATCGATAACAGAAGGGTCCTAACATGTCAAGGTGATCCGAATTGTTGATTGTCAAAAGAAAGACGCTGATGGACAACTAAATTGTCAGAGAGGCAGGCGCGCACCCCGATGGTCAAAAGATGATGCGGGCCATGCAGCAGAGCGCACAGCCTCCAGCGCTCGCCGGTCGGTCGGTAACGGGCGGAAATAATAGGAACGTCGCCTCCTGCCAGCCTGATGCTGACCGGAGACGCCTTTTTTTCTGATTGGCAGGACGGTGCTTTTCTTAAAGCCCGATTCGCGGATGGCCGGCGCGCTGCATTTTACGAGTAGGCCGCGACCGGGCGCCAACCACCGGATCCGGCTGCTGCTTTGAAAACTCGCGACCCAGAATTAGTAATCGGTTACACATTGCTGGAACCCCCGGCTTTTTTGGGCCGATAGTCCACCGAAATGGTCCACTGTAAGAGCCTTCGATGCACGGTCTGCAGTGCCGGATCGCATCATCGGTTAGTCTGCTGAATTGGCAACGGGACAAATGGCAAATGTACCTTGGTCGCTGCGGCTTTCGTGGTTCAGAAAAAAGCAATAGTCGGTATGATGCAAAGCGCCGCCGTCATCCGAGTACACGAAGCATCCTCGAACATAGAAGCCTTTGCGTACTTGTTTAACATCTTCGACATCTATGCTGCTGAACGATGGTGCATCCTCCTCTGGCTCCTGGCTGCAATAATAACCCTCCGGGCCCGAAGGAAAGGCTGGACCAATATCGATACTCGCTGCTTTGTGATAACAATCTTGCAGCTCTGATACCGTGTCTTTTGTCCAGCTGTTAAGCGCGGGGGGGCGCCTCCAGCCGAGCTTTTTCAAATGCTGGACCTGAGACGCCGTTAAAGGCAAGATTCCGGGCTTTTAAAGCCCGGTGCGCGGCATCATTTCACTTCGTTTAGCTTGCTGCAGATTCTTCGTATGGTAGGCGAGGAAGGACCTGTGGATCTTCTTCGCCAGCTCCTTGAATTCGCCGACCGTCTTGAACTTCGCGTACAGGTCGAAGAGCTTGCGGGCGGACTCCGAGCGGGGCGGATTCTCATCGACCTTGACGATGATTCTCTGCGCGTTCGCCGTCTCGCGGCCCATCCGCGCCGCTGCTTTGGCCCTGGCCTTGCCTCTGGCGGCGGTCTTCTTCGTCGCGTTTTTCTTGCCGTTCTTCGCGTCCATTTGTCTGTGCTTCTTCGTGCTGTGATGTTCAATCCGTCGTTAATTAAACAGATTTTTAATTATGAGCACATAAGGGGATGGCCCTTTTTTGGAGACATAGTGGAGATACGACCGACCAGGCGCTCCGCTTTTCGGGTCAAAGCCTGAGACAACGTCGGTGGCAAAGCCCTTGGGAGCCAAGGGCTTTTATGGCGGAGAAGGAAGGATTCGAACCCTCGACAGCCTTTCGACGATGTCTGATTCGCAATCGGCCATCAAGGCCCTATCGTGGAAGCCATGCCGAATGCCCCTTTGGACAGCGCGGGCAAAGACAACTATCTTCGGCGTTGCACGAGGAGGCAGGCGCATGAAAATCGGAGTCGGAGCATTCATCGACGAGAGCACGCAGCGGCCTGACGCGATCGGGCGCAAATGCGAGGCGCTTGGATTCGAGTCTATCTGGCTCCCCGAGCATCCCGTCATGCCGGTCGCGACACGCCCGCCCCAAAGCAGCGTCAGCGACCGCGTATTCGAAAACCAACAGGTGCCTGATTGGTACACGCGCATTCCCGACCCGTTTGTTACCCTCATGGCGGTTGCGGCGGCCACCAGCCGGCTTAAGCTCGGCACCGGGGTCTGCCTGGTTCCAGAACATGAGCCGGTAACGCTGGCCAAAACTATCGCCACGCTGGACTTCTTCTCGGGCGGGAGGTTTCTGTTCGGAATCGGCGCGGGCGGAATCCGCGAGGAGTCGGAGGCGATGGGCGTTGATTTTCGCCGCCGATGGGTGATGACACGCGAATACATCCGCGCGATGAAGGAACTATGGACCAAGACCGACTCGAAATTCGAGGGCGAGTTCGTCAAGTTCCCGCTCTTGAAATCGCTGCCCAAGCCCCTGCAGAAGCCCCACCCGCCGATCCATATTGGGGCCGGCGGTATCGGTCCCAATTCAACTCGCGCGCTCAAGGATACGGTTGCGATCGGCGACGGATGGGCCCCCGTGGCGGTGGCGCCCAATCAATTGGCGAAGGATTTGGCTGTTCTGAAAGAGCTGTGCGCTCAGGCCGGCCGCGATTACAACCAGCTCGAGATTACTATCTTCATGCCGATCGAGCTGGGCGATTCGCGCCAAACAATCCGCGCTTATGAAGACGCCGGCGCACATCGCCTGGTCTTCACGCTGTTCGCGCCGCAGCTTCGCGAGCCTGTGCTGGAGGACCTCGCCGGGCGCTACGTGCGTTCGTGATCGATACGGGGGCAACTGCCAGCAGTGAAGATCGGCATACTCGCCTACATCAACGAAAACACCGCGCCCGCCGACGCTGTAGCACGCCGCTGCGAGGATCTGGGCTTCGAATCGATCTGGCTGCCGGAGCATCCGATAATGTCGGCGAGTTTTCGCCCGCCGCAGACCAAGGTCAGTGAAGAGGCCTACCAGGACCGCGCCGGCGACTGGTATGCGCGCATCCCCGACCCCTTCGTGCTGCTGACGGCGGCGGCAGCGGCCACCAGCCGCATCCGGATCGCTACCGGAATCTGCCTGGTGCCGGAGCATGAGCCAATCACCCTGGCCAAGACTGTCGCGACGCTGGACCATTACTCAGGCGGCAGATTGCTGTTCGGAATCGGCGCGGGTGGAATCCCCGAGGTATCGAAAATAATGCGAGTGGATTTTCGCCGCCGATGGCAGGTGACAGGCGAATACATCAACGCCATGAAGGAGTTATGGACCGCGGACGAATCACGCTTCGAGGGCCAGTTTATCCGTTTTCCGCCCGTAAGGTGCTTTCCCAAGCCGCGCCAGAAGCCGCATCCACCGATTCATGTCGGAGCAGGCGGGATTACGCGCAGCTATCTGCGCGCACTCAAGAATACTGTTGCGTTCGGTGACGGATGGGCGCCGCTGGCGATTGCGCCCAAGCAGTTGGTCCAGGATCTGAACACGCTCAGGGAGTTGTGCGTCCAGGCAGGACGCGATTTCAACAAGATCGAGATTTCCATCTTCTTTCCCGTCGAGATGAACGATGCGCGCGAGACAATTCGCGCCTACGAAGCCGCCGGAGCCCATCGGCTGGTCTTCAACCTCTGGTCGCCGGCGGTGAATGACCCCGCGCTGGAGGACATTGCTCGCCGTTACGTCGGGCCGTAAGCGCTCAGCCAATCCTGACCGTACGGCAATCAGCGACAAACAGCGGCAGTTTGCGGGCTGCCGTGCCTTGCCTCTTTTACTGCCTCGATCGCTCGGTAGAGTCGTGCGCAGACTGGCCACGATGCTCGGGTCAGGGAGGTCGGAGCGATGCAGAAGATAGATACGATTTCCAACGCTAAGCAAAGTGTGCTATGTCCCGCTCTTGTCAGCGGCGGTGAACAATAGTGCCACCGGAAAGGCCCAAAGAAGGTAGCCACAGCACGTTCGTCGGCCGCAAGCGTGAACTTGCCGAACTGGATAATGGTTTGGAGGAGACGCGTGCCGGTCAGGGACGATTTTTTCTGGTCACCGGCGAACCCGGCATCGGCAAGACCTGGCTGGCCGATGAAGTGGCGCGGCATGCGGCGTCAAGCGGCGTTTCCGTGTTGCGCGTTGGATGTTGGGAAGGGGCGGGCGCGCCGGCCTACTGGCCCATCATTCAATTACTGCGCGCGGCATTGAGGGGCCCGGATCGGGACGCCCTGCTCAAGTTGCTCAGCTCCGGCGAGGGCCGTCAGCTCGCGCAAGAACTGGCGCAACTTATTCCGGAGCTGCAGCCTGCGCCTCTCGCGTCCGCTTCCCCCGATCGAGTGTCAGATCCCGATCAGGCGCGTTTCCAGTTATTCGATTCCGTAGTGACGCTGCTGCGCGGCGTTGCCGCCGCCAGACCGCTGCTGCTGATTGTTGAAGACCTGCATGACGCCGACCAACCGTCGCTGCTGATGCTGCGCTTCGTGGTTGGTCAGTTACGGGACGCTCCGGTTCTGGTGCTTGGCACCTACCGTGACGTCGGGTTGCAACACTCAGCGGCTTTGTCTCAGGTGATCGGCGACCTGATGCGCCAGGGGACCGAAGTACCGCTTTTCGCGCTCGGCCGGGATGACGCGGCGCTGATGATTGAAAGCCGCGCCGGGGCGCCAGCGAGCCCCCGCCTGGTCTCGGATATTCATCAGGCCGCCTCCGGCAATCCGCTGTTTATCGACGGACTGCTGCGGGTCCTTGCCGCCGACGGTCAGTTGGGCAGCGCCCGGCTCAACCTCACGGGTTTCAGAGTTCCGCATGGCGTTCGCGAAGCAATCCGAAGCTGGCTGGATTTGGTGCCCGATCGATCACGTCTGGTGGTTGCCGCAATGATCGGTCAGGAGTTCGAGTTGCGCTGTCTTCAACGCGTGACCAAGGTTACGACGGTCCAACTCACCGATGAGCTGCGCCAGGCTTCACTCGCCGGTATCGTGACGCCGCTGCCACACGGGGCCTACAAGTTCTCACATGCGCTGATCCGCAACGCTCTGAATGATGAAGCCAACTCCGAAGAGCGCGCCAGAATCCATTTGGAGATCGGACAGGCGCTGGAAGAGATTCACGGTGCGGAGGTCGAAGCACATCTGGCGCAGCTTGCGCATCATTTCCGCGAGGCCGGCGACACCGAAAAAGCTGTGGCTTACTTGATCCGGGCGGGCGAAGCAGCGCGGGCGGTGTTTGCCTACGACGAAGCCCTTGCCCATTGGGACGCGGCGCTGGAGTTAGTGACCGGGCTTCCAGAGCATCGCGCGCAACGCGCCAGCCTGCTGGAACGCTCCGGAGTGTTGCTCGGCTTGAGGGAATCCGACGGCGTGTCGCAATTGAGTAGCTTCCGCCAGGCTCTGAAGCTCTATCGTGAACTGGGTCGGCCGGAGGCTGCACTGAGAGTGGAAGCGTACATTGCCGGGTTCATGATGATGCATGGGGTGCAGGCTGAAGCCCTTTCACCGGCGCCGGAACTTAACCAGCTGGCGGATGGTCCATCCGGCCAGGATCGGAAAACGCGCATTTCCCTGTTGTGGCGGTACAACGCAGAAGCCGCCACGGCGCTGGAAGAGATGCGCGTCGTGGATGCATTGAACGCTTCGCGCAGTGCGATGGAAATCAGCGAGCAGCTCAGCGATGCGCAGCTATGGGCACGCACAGCCGTTCCACATGCTCATGCCTTGTTTGCACAGGGCCAGTTGAAACAGGCATTTGCGCTCATGCTTAAAGCGTACGAACACGGCGACCGGTTCAACGACAACATAACGGCGGCAGGTGTGCTCGTACTTCACTGCTCCTCGCTGAGCTGGCTGGGTGACCCGATGGCTGGAATGGCCCGCCTGGAACGTGAGCTGAACAAGCCGCGGATGGCGCAGGCGCCGGTCTTTCGGCGCGTTGTAATCGATACACTGCGATTGCTGCGGCTTCAGCTGGGCCAACCGCACGAAGATCGGTTGTCAGCGGCCGATTCCGCTGACAGGACGCCATCGGAACATGGGACCGCAGCCCGAGCTAGAGGTATAGCCGCCTACTACTCGGGCGACTGGGAGCAGGCCGATTTGGTGCTGTCGCACGAGGTTGACCGGGAAAACCAAAACGGGAAGGTCTTGCGGGCCTGCATTTCAATGAGCTGGCCGGCGAGAGCGCGCCGGGCGCTGGGCCGGCACGCCGCCGCTGAGGCGATCCTGAAGGAAGAGATTCGCGTCTGTTGTGCCGGTTTGTTCCTTCCCCTGGAATTGATTGCCCGCGGCGAACTGGCTTCACTTTACGCTGAAACGGGGCGGCCCGAGCAGGCTCATCCGCATCTTGAGCGATGCCGTGAAGTGATCGCGCAAGGCGAAGATTGGCGGGGATTCGTCGGTCAGCTTGCGCGGGCCGAAGCGATGGTATCGGCGGCGGAATCTCGCATCGAAGCCGCTAACGCGCAATTCGCGCACGCAGTCGAAATCCAAAGCCGTTACCAGGTACCATTTGAGGAGGCCGAGACGCTCCATCATTGGGGCCGCGTCCTGCTCGAAGCGGGTGCCCGCGAGACGGCGCTGGAGAAGTTGGACGCCGCGGCGGAAATCTACCAGCGGCACGGCGCTGGCGAACGCTGGCTGGAACGCGTGAATGCTGACCGGCTGCGCGGCCAAGGCTCCAGCGTTGTCCCCCCGGACGTCACCGCCCAGGTGCGTCCGCGATCAAGGCGCGGCAGGGAAGAAGAGCCCGTTGAAGCGGCGCCGATGCGCGGCGAATTCCGAAGACAAGGCGAGTACTGGACCTTGTCCTGGGCGGGCTCCGAGTCTCGGCTCAAGCATCGCAAGGGCATGTATTACATCGCCTGGCTATTGCGCCATCCGGGACATGAGTTTCCCGCGCAGACCCTGGCCTCGGCCGTTGAAGCTCGCGATTCGCTGACCGCGGAGACATCGGCGATTGGTCACGAATTTACCACCGTCTCCGGAGGACTCGGCGATGCCGGTGCGGCGCTGGATTCGACCGCAAAAGCGCAATACCGGCGCCGGCTCGAAGAACTGCGCGAAGAACTGGATCTGGCACAGCGGCTCAACGACCTGGGCCGAGTTGAAAAGGCGCGCGAGGAGCTGGAGTTCATCCAGGGCGAGATCTCCGCTTCAGTTGGATTGGGAGGACGGGATCGCAAGTTTGCGTCACACGCCGAGCGCTCGCGGTTGGCGGTGACCAAGGCGATCAAGGCTTCGCTGAGCCGGATTCGTCAGGCCCATCCCGAACTCGGGCGCCATCTGGCGATCAGCATACAGACCGGCCATTTTTGCGCATACGCCCCCGCCCAGCCTGTCGATTGGCAGATCTAACCTCGATTTCCTGATTTGTCCCTTACCGCGGCACACCCGTGCTTTGAAATCTCACGCCGGGCCGTTCGAGGAGTGTTACGCGCCGGATGTCCAGCAAAATCACGGAGTTCGCTTTCTTTGCACGGCTGCAACGTGCTCATCTTAAGCTGCCTCTAAAGCTTGGGTTGGCCGGCCTCCTGTCTGTGACGTTCGCCGGTTGTTTGCCGCTGACTGCCGAGATGGTGCCCGAAGACAAAGGTAATGTAATTCCCGCGGTCGGTACGGATCGCGCCGATGTGCTGGCGAAGTTCGGAAAACCCGATTCAAGCGAAATCCGCGATGCCAAAGAGACCGACGTCTATGAGAGCGTCGCGGGTGGACCCAAGCCTGGCAATAAGCTGAAAATTTTGGCCAGCGCCGCCGCACTCGACGCGATGACCTTCGGCTTGGCCGATTTAGCCTGGGTGGTTGTTCTTCCGCTGTCGCGATTAACGGACGGCGCTGCTATATACGACGTCTACAGCGTCACATATTCGCCGCAAAACAAGGTAGAGACTGTTTCCGTCACCACCAGGAAATCTCTTTGGGTTCCGAATCCACAATAACCGCAGGCGATTCGCCTCGGCCGGCAAGTGAATGAGCCCGATGCCCTAAGGGGTCAATCCGGCGGCGGCGCCCTGTGAAATCTGCGATAGGCGTCTTTGCGCCTGGCCCACCGTCAACAAGTCGATTTGTGCCTTGCCGGGGCACACGTGTGCCCGGTTTTTTCACGCCTTGGACACGTGGTTAGAGAAAATCAGGCGCAGCAGCCGCTGCCCCGCCAGCGGCCGCGAAAATCCGCCGGGATCAGCTCTCTTGCGTGGATCGATCTGGCCGTGCTGGCGGCGGGCCATTCGCATTATTGGTTTTTCGAACCGTCGTGCGACGTCAATGGCTGGGTGTTCCAGGCTACCGCGCACCCGGAACAGCCGTATCAAGGGGAGGAGGTCCGGGTCGAGGTCACAGAGTTATTCATCAATGTTGGAGATATCTCGGCCGGTGGCCAGAGCCGGATCAACATAACTGTCACCAATTGTGGCGGTGGATGGGCGCCCTACTCGCTGTGGGTGGCGGCGATCCCTCCACCGCGGAACCTGTTGGCTTCGTCGGCGCGCAGCCGCACAGCGCTGGAAGCGGCGTTCCTTCCTGACCGGTCCGCCCAAAGGCGATCGCAGTTGCTGGCGGTTCATGACGGGTTTGGGAACATCAGGTCGGTGGCGGTTCCGGCCGGGCTTCGGATGCACGCGGGTTTGAGGTCTCAACAGGGTGACTCCATCACGCAAGTGCAAGCCGCGGACTTTAGTGTGGATCAACTGCGCCACAATCCGCGCGCCATCGCGCAAAATTTCCGGATCGACACCAGTACTTCATCGCTGGTCCGAAAGTCCTGAGCCAATCCAGTGCGGATAGGGAATCCGATTCGTGTGCCGGCTCCGTATAGAACTTCGGGCACACCTGTGCGGTCTTTTTTCACGACTCAACTGCGAACCGATCGAATAGGACGGAAGGTTACCAGTGCGCTTATTAAGGTTAGTCCTGCCGGCCGCTACGCGATCCGGGGGCGTCGGACACTACGGCTCCTGTACAACGGAGGGGGCAATGACGTGTGGCTTCTGTGCCAAAGACACGCGGGTGGGGCATGTTTTCATCGGCGTTGAGCGCGCTGGCGGTAGCCACGATTGCATCTGCTGCGAATGCGTGCTGGACCTCTACGTCGTAATGACGTCAGTGGGAATGCGCCCGCTCGAGCGCGTCCGCAAGCCACCTCGTTCGGCACCAGGAGCGCGTATAACCCACCTGGAGCCGCGCCGGAAGCGTTGATGCGCTTTAAAACGCGGCGGCCGAATCGTTTGTGCCTGGACCGGGCACACTTGTGCCGCGCTTTGTCACGCCATCCCAGAGAAATGGACATCAGACGACCACGTATTGTGCCGATTGTTATCGCCTTTGCGGCCTGGGCGAGTGCATGCTCTCCGGTTTTGGAGATGACCCGCCCCTCGCCAACCGATCTGTCGCAATTTCAGACCGGAGCAGCGCGGGACTCGGTGATCGAGCAGTTGGGGCCGCCGCTCGCAACCAATGCTCAGGCCGATGGCACCAGTTGCGATACGTATCAACTCTATACCAAGGGTTACGGCGTGGCGGGCAAGGTGCCGGTCGCACTCGTCGAGACGGCCGCCGACGTTTTTACTGTCGGTCTAGCGGAGGTGGTCTTGACCCCGGCCGAGGGCGTCACGCGCAACGAAACACATCCAGTCACCTTCTGCTACCGCGACGGAAAGTTATCGAGCGTCGCGTCAGGATGACAGTTCCGGCTCAGTCATTGTCTTGCGGCGCGGCCGGTCATGGCTGCGGCCGCTGCGGAGGAACTATATGAAAAAGCTTGGCATCCTTATGATTGTGATGCTGGCCGGATGTGCTACGACCCTGCGTGGAACCAGCGAGCAGCTTCAGATCTATAGCACTCCCGGCGGCGCAACCGCGTCTTTGTCCGACGGTCAAAGTTGTACTACGCCGTGCGACATCAAGATCTCGCGCGGCAAGGCCTATAATGTGACTTTCAACAAGGACGGCTGCGAAAGTGCGACGCAGCTGATCTCGCCCAAGATTGCGGGCAGCGGAGTCGCGGAGTCCCTGGTTGTGGGCGGGATAATAGATTTCGCTGACGGTGCCGTTTACGACAGCGAGCCGAACCCGGTCAGCGCGACGCTGAACTGCAAGCTCGCCGCAGCGGATGTCAAGCCGGTCTCAGCAACGGCCGCCGCGTCGACCACCAGATCATCCGCGGCGGCGTCCGACGCGAAATAGCCACAAGCACTAAATAGACACGCGCATTCGCGTTAGGGCGAATTTATCGCGCGTTGACTTTGAAAAAGGATTAGTCAGTGAGCTCGAGCAAGGCTGGAATACATGGATCTGTCTCGATCGCAATGGTGGTGATACTCCTCGCAGCCCGCGGTACGCTCTGCGCGGCCGCCCCGACCTTCAGAGTAGTGTGCATCGGCAGTGGATTCGCATCTCCCACCCCCAGTACTCCCCTTTTCGTACCATTCAATTCACTGAGCTCAAGCACGGGCCAGTTCACCACTGCAACTGCGGGCGTTACACTGAGCGGCAGGTTGACCATAAACACCGCTGGGCTGGTTTGCCGCTACACGCAAAGCAGCGGGACTTTCATCGTCAATTCGGATGGGAGCGGATCCGCCGTCGGGACATTTGCGCCGATCGCAGGAAATTCCGCCAAATGCCCCCCCGCTTTTACCGCGCACACGGACACGACCGGCGCCGCCGACGGAACTTCCCGCTTCGTCAACACGGATTTCGGCTCCACAGGTTCGGGAACCTGCGCGCCGCATTAATAAGTGGCCAGGCAGACGCCGGCTGGCCGCTTGAGTACGCGATGGGCGAAAGCCTCACTGAATTGATGTATGACTCGGGGAGGGTTTCGCTGGAGTAGAGGCGCGCCGCACTCGAACCGGATATTTTCAGCCGCAGCCGTCTGGGCTCTTGATAAATCGCATCGGCAACCGTAAGGAAAGGGCGGGTGCGACGCCTGGCGTCGCCGGAAGGGGAATTGCCGATGTCGAATGAGCCGCAAGCGCTGTCTGGTGTGCGGGTGTTGGAGCTGACCAACTATATCGCGGGACCGATGGTCGGCCGGATGATGGCCGACATGGGCGCGGAGGTGGTCAAGCTCGAGATGCCACCACGCGGGGACTACAGCCGCGGACCGATGCCGCCCGCCGACGCCGCGCAGCGCTACAATCCAACCCACGCCTTCTACAACCGCGGCAAACAGAGTTTGTGCGTGGACCTCAAACGCCCTGGCGGCGCCGCGCTGGTCAGGGAGCTGATCCGCCATTTCGACGTCTTTATCGAGAACCTGACGCCCGGGCTGGTGGGCAAGTACGGGCTTGTCTGGGGCGAACTCAGCGCCGTCAATCCGCGCTTGATCATGTGCTCGGTGTCCGCCTTCGGACAGACCGGACCGCTTGCGGCTTTTCCCGGCACTGACGCGATCGCGCAGGCGATGTCCGGAATCACTTCGATGACCGGAGATGCCGACGGTACGCCGATTTTCACCGGGGTTTTCATGGCGGACGGCAACGCAGGCGTCAGCGCTTATGGCGCGGTGGTTACGGCGCTTTTCTATCGCGAGAAGTCCGGTGTCGGGCAGTACATCGACCTGTCACTGTGCGAATCAATTTTCCATCTGCATGACAATTCGCTTTCCAGTTGGCTCTTTAGCAAGGGGGCCGAGGCGCCCGGACCATTCGGGAGTCATCGCAACGGCGACTCGCCCCATGGCTACTTCAAGGCGCCCGACGGTTACCTGATCCTGGTCGTGCTGACCCATCGATGGCAGCAATTTACCGACGCTGTTGGAATGCCCGAGCTGAGAGACGACCCGCGCTTTTTGACGATGCAGGACCGTTCGCAGAACAGGTATGTACTCGCGGGTATCGTTGAAGAATGGATAGGCAAAAATTTCAAGACGCGAGACGAGGCCGTCAAGTTCTTCCGCGACGCAGGCTTGATTGCGGCGCCGGTTCTGTCCGTCGCCGAGGCAGTCAGTCATCCGCAGTTGAAGAGCCGCGGCGTCATGGAGCCGATTGACATTCCCCAGCTCGGAACAATGCCATTGCCGAAGGCGCCGTTCCACATGTCGAAGACCCCGCCCCGCATTCCGCCCATGATCGCGATGCTCGGCGAGCACAACCGCGAAATATTGTCCAAAGCCGGATACAGCACCGACGCGATTGCCGCTTTGCTGGAAAGCGGGGTCATCGCGCAGGATCCGACCATGGCGCCGCGCGGATGACGCGGTTCCTATTTTTGCGGCGACGCCTGGCGGTTGGTGAAGTGAGCGTTGCCCAGCCCGGTGCCGATAGTCATCACGCCCCAACGTTCGACGTCGCGCGTCAGGGGTACTTCGCTTAGCCCATGGACTACCGCGTCGTTATGCATCACGATAACGGTCTCGTGCCCGCCGATTTCCGCAATCGATTCGCGCAGCCGCTGCGGCAGGTTAAATTGCTTGCTCTCCCAGTTGCCCGGCAGGTTTTGACCGCCCCGCTCGATAGAGCCGTCTTCCCTGATTAGCCCAGGGCATCCGATCCCGATAAAGGGCGCGACGCGCAGCTTCTTGGCCTCCGCACGCTTGATCAAATCACGCAGGATTTCCACCAGCCGCTCGACCGCCTCGTCGCGCTTGGGCTTGTCCTCCGCATGCCGCCACAATTCGAACTCCCGGACTTTGGCCTTGGAGAGATCAGGCGCGTCTTTGAGCCGGGTTTCCACCACCCCGGCACGGATGTTCGATCCTCCGATGTCGACCGCGAGCGTGCAGTCATGACCCTCGAAGATCCAGGAAGGAACAAGGTGGAGAGTACCGAGCAGTCCCGCCTCGTCGGGATGCTGATGAATCGCCTTGAGTTCGATGTCGCGGCCCCCGGTCTTGAGCATGACCGCGGTGCGGCCAATCGCAAGTTCACCGACGCGGCTCTCGCGCAGCCCGCCGCCCACCACGATCCGCTGTGTGTCATGCCAGCTCTTGAGTTTCAGGAACCGGCGGATAACGGTGGTGAACTCGCGGGCAAACTCCTCGATAACTCCCTGAACCACTCCGGCCGCTTCCGGATCGCCTTCGGTTAAAATTTTGTCGATTTTCTTTTTGCTGATCTCATCGCTGGGCGTGTTTCCAAGCGGGTCCTCGCCTTCGCTGCGCATCTGTTCCCGGTAATCTTCCAGAATCGCACGGAAAGCCCGGTTGCTCGCCCGGTCACCGATAAAGCCTTCCGAATCACGCAGCTCCGCGTTGTAGCCATCGACTTCGACCGCCGGCAGATGCATCCCGCCGTGGCCGATAATATGTCCCTCAGTTGATTTCTCTGCCATTGAAGCGCATCGGTTCTTGAGTCAAAAAGCCCTTACCAATGCTACTGGGGACATAACGAGTTGTGAAGAAATTAGTTGGATACGGGCTGCGCCGCCTGCCGCCGACCTTCGCACTTGATAAATCCATCGGACAACCGTAATTGAAGATAGATCCGATCCAGGGAGGACAGCCCATGAGCGACTTGCTTTCCGGCAAAGTGGCATTGGTGACAGGCGGCGCATCAGGCATCGCACGCGCAACGGTGGCATTGCTCCTGAAGGCCGGCGCGGCCGTCGCGGTGCTGGACCGCGACGAGGCCGGGGTGAAGGAGGTTGTCGAGCAGGGGCGGGCGTCCGGGGGCAGCACCCTCGCCGTGCCATTCGATCTGACCAACCTTAAGGCCATTCCAGACCTCGTGGCGCAGGTGGTCCAGAAACTGGGGCGGATCGATTTCCTGATCAACGCCGCGGGCGTTGCCGGACGCGGCCAGCAATTGCTCAAGCTCGAGGAGGAGGATTGGGACCTCATCCACACCGTTAACCTCAAGGCCCCGATGCTGCTGATGAAGCATGTTGCCAAGCATATGATCGATCGAGGGGGCGGCGGGCGCATCGTCAACATCAGCTCCAGCTCCGCTTTTCGCGCGCGGCAATCGCCCGTTGCCTATGCCAGTTCGAAGGCGGCAATCGTTCAGTTGAGCCGCAGCGCCGCCGCGGAACTGGCTCAATACGACATCAACGTCAACGCCGTAGCGCCCGGCTTCACTATCACTGGCATGACACGGGCGTTGGGCGGCGAGGAGACTTTTCAGCGCGCGGTCTCCAGCGGCCCGCTGGAGAACCTCTTCCACCGGCCGTCGCAGCCCGAGGATGTCGCAGAGGCGATCGTATTTCTATGCCTGCCCGGCAGCCGGCAGATCACCGCACAGACTATCCATACCAGCGCCGGCGCGGTGATCCGCTGACCTACGTTTCACGATTCGTTGCCGGGCGGCGTTTCTTGCGCAGCTCTGTAACCACGGCAAGGATCGGGACAGAGCAAAAGGGGCGAGGTCAGTCTCCGTAGGGAAACTTGCCGTCGGGGCGTGCCATGTAAGCCTCGATCAGGAAGCCGTCGGGATCTTCGAACAGGAACATGAACCCGGGAGCGTTTTCGACGAAGTTGCCGATGGTGTGCTCCCAGACCTTGACCCCGCGCGCCTTCAGCTCCGCGAGGGTCTTTTCAGGCTCGGTGATCCCGACCGTTAAATGGGAAATGCCCAGGGCGTTGGTCTGGGGCCGTTTTAGCAGCGCCGGGCTGGCCGGCTTGTCGAAATGAATCAGCTCCAGGCGGTACCCGTCGCGCATCATCAGCCAGACCGTGAACTCAGCCTCTTTGAAACCCATAACCTGGGCCGGTCCGGGCTTGTCGTAGCGGAGCTTTGCGATCTCTTTGAAACCGAGTATGTCGCGATAAAAAGGCACTGACTTCTCGGGATCCGAAATGCCGATCGATACGTGCAGGAACTGCGTTATGGCCATCGCCTCTTCCTTCCCTTCGGTTTGCTGACGGGAAGACCCCTTTCAACCAACAGTAATGGCGCGCCCGGAGGGATTTGAACCCCCAACCCTCGGATCCGAAGTTAGTAAGTCTCGGTGTTTTCTGCAACCGGTTGAAACGACACGTAACCGCGCAAATGACCGAAATCCATTGGCGCACTTTGATTTTAGGGCTCATCCACAACACGGTACGTTTCGGATTGTTTCAGGAAGTCTTGCATTCCATGGTAGCTATGTGGTAGCTAAGAAAGCCTGCGTCCATTCACCCATTTTCGATACCAGGGTACTATGCGAACCAATCTCACTGCAACGTTCATCGAAAGCCGCAGGGCTCCAGAGAAGGGGCAAATCACCTACTGGGACACTAAGTTGAGGGGGCTCGGGCTTCGGCTGTCGCAAGGCGGCGCACGGACTTGGGTTGCGTCGTACCGCTTTGAGGGGCGCAAGCGCTGGCTTACATTGGGCAAGTACCCGATCCTGAGCTTGGCCGATGCTCGCGAGTTGGCAAAGTTGAGGTTGGCCGACGCAATGAAGGGCACGGACCCGGCAGCGGCTAAGGCACATGCGCGCGAGCAGGCGGTGTTTGATGACTTGGCTGCGGCTTACATGGAACGGCATTCGCGGATTCACAAGAGTCCGCGCAGCGTAGCCGATGATGAATATTATCTGGCAAAGTACATCCCGGCTGGTTGGGTGCGAAGACGCTTATCGAGTCTGACGCGGAACGATATCGAGCGATTGCACACCACGATCGGACGCGAGCACGGCCCTTACGCGGCGAACCACACCGTTCGGCTTTTACGGCATATGCTCAACTTGGCTCGCGATTGGCAGATGCTCCAGGGCGAAAATCCTGCATCGCGGGTGAAGCTGTTCAAGGAGCAACGGCGCGAGCGCTACCTGACACCCGAAGAATTGGCACGGGTCAACACGGCCTTGTTGCAAGAGCCGGATTGGCGCTGGCGGGCTTATTTTCCACTGGCCTTGATGCTGGGAACCCGGCGGACCGAACTGTGCATGGTGCGCTGGGAGAACGTGGATTTGGCTCAACGCACCGTGCGGCTGCCCGAAACCAAGGCCGGTCGTCCGCATCTGCTGCCGTTGCCGGCGCCGGCGATCGCAATACTGGAAACCGTGCCCAGCCGCGGCAACGGCGAGTGGGTTTTCCCGAGCGACAGCGCGAGCGGCCATATCGTGGAACCCGCGAAGGCCTGGCAACGCATTCGCAAGCGCGCAGGCGTGCCTGACGTTCGCATTCACGACCTGAGGCACACGCTGGCATCATGGCTGGTAGCGCAAGGCTTCAATTTGCCGCTCATTGGCCGTGCCTTAAATCATAGTCAGGTCAGCACTACCGAACGTTACGCGCACATAGCCTTGGACCCGGTGCGCGTAGCGCTTGAACAAACTGCTGCGCTCATGATGCGCGGTCCTGCTGAAAGCCCCGCATCCGCTAAATAGCGGGCTAATGTGCTTTTTGGCTGGCGGTGAAAAGTGGAAACATACTGCATACTCTATTGTTCAACCGAAACGACCTGAACTTGACGCGGCAAGCTAGCGTCAGCGATAATATATTTTGCTTGCGCAAACCTTAGAAGGCGGGGCAGAAAGGCCCAGCGAGATTCTGGAGGGCTCGTTAAAAATCCAGCACTGACGCCGAGTGTAAGCGGCGGACACCGCTGACAAGACAGTGGTTCGGTTTAGCTGACTTTCACGATAGAAAAGTCGGGGTGGGCAGGTCCACCGGAAAACCTGGTTCCGCGCAATGCGGAACTCGCTTAGGCTTCGGCGGCGATAGGTCCGAGGCGCAAAAGCTTCTGGCGCGCGCCCAAAAAGGCGCGAAGGCTAGGTTTTGCGTAAAAGGATCATACGAATGCGCCGTAAGAAAGCCGAGGCAGCACCTCGAGTAGAAAGCGTTTCTTCGGAAAACCCAAAAATCTTGCGTTGCCACGCGATAATGGCTCGCACCGGCTTATCGCGAACCACGATTTGGCGGCTTGTGCGCGCCGGCGAATTTCCAGCATCGAGAAAAATCGCGCTGCGCTCTGTAGGTTGGCTGGAAAGTGAAATCGACACGTGGATACAGCGGCGGTTCGACTCCGCGGCGGCGGGAGGTGCTCAGTGAGCGAGTTGACCATAGCCGCCTTGGCCGCGGCGAAGAACTTGCCGGTCGATTTTCTCCGAGATCTCGGACTCCGCGACGG
>DATFSZ010000090.1:0-25490 GCA_035262365.1 Binataceae bacterium (SeqCode) | reverse complement strand
GAAAAGGCAATGGAATTCAACCCGAAGCGCGACCCGCTTCTTTTGCGGCGCAGCCTGCTGCACAATCTTCGCCAAATGCCCAACGGCAAATGGTCGTGGAAGTGGGATCCCAATCGCATGCGCGCGGGTATGAGCAAGATCGAGGATCACATCGATGCGATGCGCCAACTGTGGACCCACGTCGAGAAGATCGACTGTCCGGCGCTGGTGATGCGCGGCGGCAAGAGCGATGTCTTTTCCGACGCCAACGCCGAGAAGCTCGCCACCACGCTCCCCAATGGTCGTTGGGTGCGGATTGACGACGCCGGGCACACAGTGCAAGGCGACAACCCGCGCGATATGGTGCGCGAACTGCGCGGGTTCCTGGGCGAAATTCCGTTCTGAGCGTCTTGCGGCTGCCGGCTCCGGACCTTCCATCTCCCGGAGCGAGGCACAATTGCGATCGGGCTTGCGCGGGCCGAAGTTTGAATGGTAGCTCAAGGGGTACGGCTGGCGGCGCGCGGTGCGCTGGTACTGGAGGAGAATCATGGATTTCGGGTTTTCTGAAGAGCAAGAGATGCTGCGGGACGCGGCCAAGCGTTTCCTGGCCGACAACTGTCCCACCACCTTCGTGCGCAAGATGATGGCGCATGACACTGCTCATGACGCCGGCTTCTACAAGAAACTGGTCGAACTCGGATGGCCCGGATTGCTGATTCCCGAACAGTACGGCGGTACCGGCGGCACGTTTCTCGATATCACTGTGATCATGGAGGAAGCGGGCAAGGCCCTAGTGCCCGGTCCGTTCTTCGCTACCGCGCTGCTGGCCGCGCCGCTCATTATAGAGGGCGGCTCCGAGGCGCAGAAGAAAGAACTTCTACCCAAGCTCGCCGCCGGTGACCTGCTCGCCACGCTCGCAATCGCCGAAGCGTCGGGCCGTTTCGACGCGGGCGGTATCGGACTTAAGGCGGAAAAGAAAGGCGCACGCTACGTACTTTCAGGCGAAAAACTGTTTGTTCCCGACGCGCACGTCGCCGGTTGCATCGGGGTGGCGGCGCGCACGCAGGCGGGGTCGAATCCGGAGGAGGGAGTCAGCCTGTTGCTGGTTCCGGGCGGCTCCAAAGGCCTGACCGTCACCCAGCTCAAGACCGTGGATATGACTCGCCGGCTTTGCCATCTGAAGTTCGATGGTGTCGAGGTCGATGCCGGTGCGTTGGTAGGGGCGGAGAATCAGGGCTGGCCGATACTGCGCCGCACCCTTGATGTGGCGGTCGCCGGTCTTTGCGCGGAGATTGTCGGCACGGCACAGCGCGCGCTCGATATGTCGGTGGATTATGCCAAGACCCGCGTACAGTTCGGCAAGCCGATCGGTTCCTTTCAGGCGATCAAGCACAAGTGCGTGGACATGATGGTGGCGGTGGAGAATGCCCGCTCGCTTACCTATTACGCCTGCTGGACGGTTGATGAGCGCGTTGCGGAAGCGAGCACGGCGGTGCCGATGGCCAAGGCGTACGCCTCGGACATGGGCAAGAACGTAACCAGCGAAGCAATCCAGGTCCATGGCGGAATCGGCTTCACCTGGGAGCATGACATGCACCTGTTTCATCGGCGCGCGCTGGCCGGCGAGGCCAACTTTGGCAACGCCCCGATCCATCGGGAGACGGTGGCCAAGTCTCTGGCGCTGTGAAGCGAATTGCCACGTATCGGGGTCGCGGCGGCAGCCGGCTCAGCGCGGAGCCGCGACCTCAACGCCGACAAAATCATTGCGATGGCTAACGGACGTTGGCGGGGGCTGTTTTAGGAGTATGCGAGGAATGCTTGCAGCTATCCTGATGTTGGTGTTGATGCTGGCCGTATCAGTTTGTCCCGCGGCGGCCGCCGGAGACGCCGCAGCGGGAGCAAAGATCTTCGCTGACCGGTGCGCGCGCTGTCATGGCAAAGGCGGTCAGGGCGACGGTCCAGACCTCGCCAAGCTGCATCCCTCCTCCAGTCCTGTGAATTGGACCAAGGCCGTGGTGATGAAAAAATGGTCCGACGCGGAGATCGTTGAGATAATCACCAAGGGCGGTAAGGCCGTCAACAGCTCGCCCGTGATGCCGCCTTTTGGCGGGAAGCTCAGCGACGCACAAATCCAGGATCTGCTGGCCTTCATACGCACTTTAGCAAAATAAACCGGACCTCAATCGTTCCGCCGCGCGGAGCGCTTGCGTTCACGCGCAGGTCATTTGCGCGCCCTACGGTCGCGCCGCGATCCGCTGGATAAAGAGCAATGTTTTCTGAAGCGTGGCACCAGATGCGGGGGGTGCAGGGCGTGTTCCTGGAATGGGGATCGGCGCTGGAATGGAACGTCGTCTTCACCTTCGTTCTGTGCGTAATGATCCTGTCCTGTATCGGCTTGTCGCGGCTGATCTACCGGGGACGCCAGACTGAAGGCAACGCGCTGTGGCTGCATTTGTTGGGACTTTGCATCTTTCCCCTGTTCCTTTTGCCGTTTGCCAACTTCACTATATTCGAATACTCGAAACAGGAGAGGTTTTGCGCCTCCTGCCATCCCTCAATGGATCCTTACGTCAACGACATGACGGGGGCTGACGGCACGTCACTGGCCGCGACCCACTACCAGGACCGCTTCGCGCCCGGGGAGGAATGCTACACTTGCCACGCGAATTACGGAGTTCATGGAACCTTCACCGCCAAGGTGCTGGGGCTTAACGACGCATGGCGCGAGCTGACCGGCACCTACACGGAGCCGATCAAGATGAGGCAGCCGTTTCCAAACGTATTGTGCCTGAAATGCCATAACGGCGCGCGCAAGTTCATGAAGGAGGATTCGCACACCGATCCGGGCGGCGTGGTGGCAAAGGATCTGCTGACCGACAAAACGAAGTGCAGCGAGTGTCACGTGCCGGGCCATTTGCATCCCGAGCGTGCCAAAACAGCACTCAACGCGGGCTGACGATGGCGTCGATAGGAAATCTGTTCAGGGGCGATTGGCCCGGACGGCTGCTGGGCGCGGCGCAGCTCCTGATCGGACTGGTCGCGGCGCTGGGCATCGCCACGGTGGTCACGCTCAATCCCTACCTTCTGTTAGGTTTCGGCGCGGTGCAGGCGCTGATCGTACTGGGGATCATCCTGTTTGTGATCGTAGCGATGCTGGCGCAGCGTGGGATGGTGCTGGAGGAGTTCGACGCCGGTCAGATCATTTTTAGCGAAGGCGACCCCGGGCGTCATGTCTATGTAGTGAAGTCCGGCACTCTCGAAGTGTTGGCCGGCAGACCCGACGGCTCCGCCGAAGTCGTCGATCGGCTCGGGCCGGGAGACCATTTCGGCGACGTCGCCCTGTTGCGCCGCAACTTGCCCCATCGCTTTACGGTCCGAACTGTTACCGACGCGCATATTTTCCGCATCAGTCCCGGCGCGCTGGTGCAGCTTTATGCCAACCTGCCGGAGCTGCGCGAGTATTTCCGCCAGAAGGAGGAACCGCATCTGCGCAGACTCGCGGCGCTCAGGAAGGGTCCCGTGCCTGGACATCTGCCGAAATCACCCGGCGACCCCAAGCCTCCGCCGCCTGCAAGTCCGCGCTAGAGGCAAATAGAGGAAGCAGTTGGATCCGGCTTTGACATGGACGTTGATAGCTGCGCTCTCGCTCCTGTTCGCGGCGTCGGCGGCCATGAAGTTTGCCGACGTCGGCCAATTTGCCGCGGCGGTAGAGAATTATCGCATCCTGCCGCCGGCGCTGGCGGCTGCAACCGCATGGATGATTCCGGCGCTGGAGGCGTTGGCGGCAGCCGGGCTGTTGTTGCCCGCGGCCAGAGCCGGCGCGGCGTGGCTGGCGGCCGCGCTGCTGGCACTCTTCACCGCGGCCATCGCGATCAACCTTGCGCGCGGGCGGCGTGACATCGACTGTGGATGCTTCGGAGCGGCGCTGCGGCAGCAGCTCAGCGGATGGCTCGTTGCGCGCAACGCAGTGCTGCTGCTGGCTGTGGCTGTGGCCGCTTTGCCGGCGCATCCGCGCGCGCTGGGAGCCGTTGACCTGGTAACAATCACATTCGGCGCCGCCACGCTCGCGACGCTGTATGCGTCCATGAATTACCTCGCGGCGAGCGTCCCGTGGATCCGGGAGTTGAAAAGCATTCATGCTTGAGACGCTGGCAATTTCGCAAATCGTGTTGTGGATTGCAGTGCTCGGGCTTGCCGCCGTGGTGTTCGCGCTGATCCGCCAGATCGGAGTGCTGCACGAGCGCATCGCGCCGATGGGGGCGCTGACGATCGATCGGGGACCCGCGACCGGCGACCAGTCTCCGGTGTTTGATCTTGCGGATATCCGCCAACGTCCGGTTTCGATCGGTGCTCCTGCCGTGGATGGCAGGAGCACCCTTCTGGTGTTCGTGTCTCCTGACTGCCCGGTATGCAAGAAGCTGCTTCCGGTGGTTAAATCGATCGCCAGGAACGAATCGTCGCTGAGGGTCGTGTTCGCCAGCGACGGCGACCGCGCGGAACAGGAGCGTTTCCTCCAGGCGCAGCATATCGAGGACTATCCGCTGGTGCTTTCGCCGGAATTGGGAATGACGTTTCGCATCGGCAAGCTTCCCTACGCAGTCCTAATCGACGAGCACGGCACGGTTCGCGCCAAGGGCCTGGTCAACACCCGCGAGCATTTGGAGAGCATCCTTACCGCCAAGGAACTCGGGGTCGCGTCGCTACAGGAATATCTGAAAGCCAACCGGCTTTCTTGAATGAGGTTGGTGGCGCACGCCCGCGCACCTGCGATCTCTCCGCACGAACTAGTGTTTCGCGCCAGGCGCCAACGCGGGCGCTCGATCTCCATCTTCCGCAACCTCGAAACCCATCGACCTCAGCTTTGCCGCCAACCGGCGGCGCGTGCCGCTGACGCCGACCAGCTTGTGCATCCGGCATTGGCGGATTTCCGCGGCGGTGTAAGGTTCGAAGCGCTCGGGAAGCTGCGGCTTGCTGAACGTCCGCAGCATCCAATTCAGTACCTGGGCGACCTCATCGTCGGTAAGCGGCGCGGCGGATACGCCGGGGACCTCGGCCAGGTAGGCGCGGCCTTCGGGTAAATGCAGGAAGTAGCCCATCGAGTTTGCCAATCGCGGTACGCTGCTTGGAATTCCTTGCGCATGTGGCTGATGGCATCCCCAGCAGTTGAGCGTGTAGAGCTGATCGGGCGGAGTGGCCCAGGCAGTGGCCGCGGCGGAAAAAACGGACAAAAACATCAGCGCCTGCCATTTCATCGAAAGCGGTTTCCTACTTCGCAGCCTGCGCCTTGACCGAGGCCGCGCCGAGCGTTTGCAGCTCGTGGTAGACCTCACTCGAAGTCATGGGACGGGCGCGATCCTGTCCTACCTCGTGCGCAGTGAACGGCGCGAAGTCCCTGGGCAGCAGCTTTGCGTTGAAGCTGGAGAGCACATGATTCAGGACTTGCGCGATATCGTCGTTGCTCAACTGCACCCAGGACTGCATGTACCCGTTGTAGCTCGCGCCGTGCACGGTGATGGGACCGTTCAGCCCGAAAGACAGAACATGCACCAGGTAGGCGCGTCCGTCCCTGGAGTGGATGAAATCTCCTGCCGAATTGGCCAGCGGAGGGTACATCCCTGGAATCCCCTGTCCGTCCGGCTGATGGCAAACGCTGCAGTGTGCCACGAACAAGTCCGCGCCCGAAGCGTTAGCTGATCCAGTCCACAAAGCGGAAGCAATAGCGAAGATCGCGGCAAACAGGGTCAGATGGAGGAGCGGATTCGCCGTGGGTGTCATACATCGGGGTGCGGCTTTCAGCTCTTCAAGCCAAGCTTGACCGCGGTGGTGCAGTTGACCACGAAGCTGGAAGTGCCGAAACACCAGCTTACGCCGTTGTCGAGCTGGGTGCGGTACAGCGGCATGTCGCCCTTGTTGTTCTGGCAGAAGCAGCGGCCGCATTGATCCTTTCCGCAGCAGTCGCGGTAGCCGATGATGTAATCCTTGCCGTCCACCGGATGCTTGCAGGTTCCGACCCAGGAAGTCGGCGACATGAGGGTCCCGGGCGGACACTCAGTGGTGCTGCCGCCACAGCATCCGCACATCGAACCGTCGAAGCCGCAGTAGCGCCAGTAATCGCAGCTGAGCGGGTCGCCTTCACCCGCGCCCTCGGCAGCATTGGCGCGTCCGGAAATCCGCTCCACCGGCAGCAGCGGCAGCACCATCGCGCCCAGGATGACTTTCCCTATCAAGCCCAGGATTCCCCGGCGCGACGTGCGCATCGCAACCGTGCGGCTTACCCGTTCAATCAGTAGGTCCATCGCTGTCGCCCATGCTCAGGTGTCGAGGCTAAGGCCCGAAGATCCACATCGGAAAACCGGGCAGTTGGTCCAACGCTCCCAGGTATCTTCCGCTCGCGGTCGAAAAGGATTGGAGCATCGGTGCGCTGGGCATCCCGCCCAACTCCGGCAGCGAGACGACGAACATCCGCGGGTCGCGATCACGCGTTACGTAAACTCCACTGCCCGGACGGGGAAGCACGATCTTGTCCACGCGCCGCTTTTGCTCCGCGTTGAATACCCAGACCTCTATTCCGGATTGTTTGTGGGTCCATTCGCCCCCGCGATGCATCAGGACGTAAAACAGGTTGCCAGGCGCATAGCCGGCGAGCGGCTGATAACCTCCGGGCCGCCATCCCGCCTTGCGCTCGGCGTCGGTTACCAATGACCATGGCTCGCCACCCTTGGCCGGCTCTACCGACCAGTCCACCGGATGAACCGCCCCATGGTAGCTGATGAAGAAGGCGGATTTGCCGAGGACTGCCGGGATGCTGAACACGGGATCCTTTTCGGGATCGAAAAACGGCGCCGCCATCCGCTTCGACGCCGTGGCTTTGCCGCTGTCGTCGAAGTCAACCGTGAGCATCGCGCCGTCACCGCATAGCGATTCGAACCGGCGCGGGCCTGAAATCAGCGCCCCCGTGCAGCCGGAGGTTTCGATTTCGCCCAGGGCTTTGTGGTTGGCGACATCGACCACCGTCATCGAGGTTGCAGGCGTCAGGTTGGCCACCAACAGAAAGCGTCCGTCGGGAGTCACCGCCAGAGCCGAGCTGTCGGGTGGAATATGTTGCTGGCGCTTGGGAGGGATCACGGTCTCATGCGCGGGAGCGAGCCGTCTGGCGTCGTAGGCTGTGACCACGTCGGTGCGATCGCCGCGCGAGCCGCGCGAGTAAAACGTATCAGCCAAGTAGATGAACTTGTGATCGGGCGATAGTGTGGAGGTGGCGAGCAAGCCGCCGGTGAGCATCCCGAGCAGCTGGAACGAATCTCCGTCAATCACCTCAACTTTGGTGGCTTCCTCGCTGTCGAGTCCGGCGGGGCTGATCAAAAATACCCAATGCGGCTGGATCGGGCCGAGTTCGCGAACCTTCACGCCTTCCGGGGGCGGCGTCTGCGCCAATGTTCCGCCCGTCAACAGGAAGATCGCAACATATACAGGTAGTACGGAGCGCAATCCTCTGAGCATCGGCATCCCTGCAGCGCGCGGATGTGTGCGAAAGCTAACACCTGCCAACCAACGTCGAACTTTCATCGAGGCTGGTCAAAGCCTTTCGCCGTGTACCATTTTGGGGAGCTGCTTACAATGGCGCAGTCGCCAGCGGCTGCTTCAATCCCGCAGCCACAGGGGAGAAGTTAGCACTATCGCGGTGGTTGCGATGGGAAGGAAGAGTTCAGCGGCTCTCATCCCCTGCGGATGTATCAGTGGTAAAACGACCGCCGCCAGCATCGACCCGGCGACCCAGCCCACAATTCCGGCTCCGATGGTTAAGGTAAGCCGATAGCGTTGCATCAATCTGGCCACCAGCAGGCTGGCAGGTATGAGCACCGCACTGCTGAGCAGCACTCCTGCCGTAAGCAACCAAGGATGGCCGCGGCCGACGGCTGCGACACCGAGGATGTTGTCCAGCGACATCATAAAATAACCGGCAGCGACGGCTGCAATCGATGCCGGCAGGCTCCTGTATGAGCCGTCCGGGATTGCCGGTTCGCTTGCGTTGCCATTTTGGCGCAACAGGCGGATGGCTATGACACAGAGCAGGACTCCGCCGGCCAGGGTAACCGGCGGCATCGCCAGCAGCCGCGCCACCGTCAACGTCGCCGCGATCTGAAGGAGCACCGCGCCGGCTATCCCCGCCGTTGAGACAATACTCCGCTGTGCCGCGGATAGGTGGCGTATTGTCATCGCCACGACCACGGCATTGTCGCAGCTAAGCAGTATGTTCACGCCTATGATTTCCAACAGGCGCGCAGCGTCTGCGGCGGCGGTGCTCACCCAAACGCCATCCTAGTTGCGCAAGCAGCAAGCTCCGCCGCAAACAGCGAAGTATAAATGCACAGAGCCACGATCAATCCACGATGCATCAGAACAGACGCCGCACTTTATGTTAGCTGCCGACCAAATCGCCATTGCCCGCGTGTGCATTTGGCGCCACCAGCATTCCAGCATTTTTGCATTTGCTAAGGCGCTTTGTTAGATCGTGATATTCGCCACCGTGATACTGGCACGGCAAGGGGGGCGGCATGCGGGAATGCCAGGTCTGCGAAAATCCACGCAGGCCGGATCTAACCACCAGTCAGATAGAATGGCACAACCTGGGCCATCCGGGGCTCCGCAGTGAGCGGATGGCGGCCGGTCCGGCCAGGTTGCGCAGCTTGGTGATCATCCGGCCGGGCGATCAGATCCTCTACGAGATCAAACCGGGCTCGTGGAAGCGAATCGACGAACTTGACGTTGCGCTTGCCGCCGGCCACAGCGTTCATGAGTTAGCGGCAAATTGCAGGCGCTGCTCCCGGCTGGTGTTGGAGCGCCGCCCGGGCGCGCGCGGCTTCTGGCGCTTGCTGGTCGAGCGAATCGCGCTCAGGGGACTGCGAAAGGCAAACTGACCCGCCGCCTTGGACTCCACGTAACTTCGGACTTATAATTCCCGCGCTCCGGCAATTGCGACGGTGTGCGCCTGCATCTTGCGCGCTCAGGAGAAGAAAATGGACGCAGCGACTCAAAAACAACGTGCTCTCGCCTTCCTCGAACAGATGAATCATCCGGATGCAAACGTGCTCTCCGGGCTCATCGCGGACGAGTTTGAATTCGAATTCATGATGCGGTTGCCGGGCGTGAAGGTGCAAAAGCGCGAGGAGTTTCTCAAGTGGTTTCCCAAGATCATGAAGAGCTGGTTTCCCAACGGCCTGAACATGAAGTTCGACACGGTTATAGCGGAGGGACCGCTGGTCGCGGTTCAGGCCGTGGCCGATACTACTGCGGGAAACGGAAAGCACTATTCCAACCGCTACCACTTTTTCATTCGGTTCGCGGGCGACCGTATTGCACAGGCGCGTGAGTATAACGACACCAATCACGTCCGGGAGACTTTTTTCCCGGCGTAGGAGCGGCGCTCCGCGCGGATCAATAATTCAGCGGGCCCGTGCTGCTTGAAGGACGCCGCTTTCCCTGCACCGCCGCCGCGGGACCGTGCCGCTTGAGCCAGAGCACTGAAAAGTACGCGCCGACCCAGGACCCGCCGGCCGCGAACAGCACGTAGATCGGATTGCCGGTGTAGCTGATTACGGCGAAGGCGGAAAGCAGATACCACAGGCCGCTCCAGTTCGCGGCCCGCACCGGCCGCCGCGCCATCACCGCCGCGTTGAACATCACGTAAACCGCATCCGTCGTGGCGGTGGAGGCCATTACGCCTGCGGCAATCAGTGGATTGAGTGTCGGCGTCATCGTTCCAATGTGAATGATTTGTCGGTGCGTTGAACAGGTTTACGCTTCGAGAGCTTGTAACCCTGATCCTTGCTGCGCTCGGGATGGCGACAAACGGCTGGACATCAGGATCTCGATCTCTGCCGCGAGATAATTTTGGCGATTTCGAGCACCGCCAGGGGAATCATTCCCAGCATGATCCATCGTGCCAGCATCGAGGGCGACACCGGTTTGGTGTTGAAGAAAATTTCCAACGGCGCAAAAAAATAAATCGCCAGTTGCAAAGCGAAGCTGCCGGCGACGATCAGGAACAGCCGCCAGTTGGAAAACAGGCCGATCTCCCATACCGTCCGCACGTTGCTGCGGGCGCCAAAGGAGCGCAGCAGCTCCGCGATTACCAGCGCGGAAAATGCCGCGTTGCGCGCGGTCGCAACGTCGCCGTGGCCGTAGAATTCCCATGCGAAGGCGGCCAGCGCAGCGCCCGCTGTGAGGCATCCGGTAAAGGCAAGCCGGCCGAAGAAGGCGCGGTTGATAATTTCCGCCTGCGGGTCGCGCGGTGGACGCGCCAACACGTCGGGCTCGATCGGATCAGTGGCCAGGGCCAGCGCCGGCAGCCCGTCGGTGACCAGATTGATCCATAGCAACTGGAGCGGCAACAGCGGCAGGGGCCATCCAATCAGCCCCGCCACCAGCATCACCGTCAGCTCGCCCGCGTTGCCTCCCATCAAGTAGCTGAGCGTCTTGACGACATTGTCGTAGATGCCGCGTCCTTCCTCTATGGCGGCCACGATTGAGGCGAAGTTGTCGTCGGTGATGATGATATCGGCGGACTGCTTGGCGACCTCGGTGCCGGTGATTCCCATCGCCACGCCGATCGCGGCCTCTTTCAACGCCGGGGCGTCGTTGACGCCGTCCCCGGTCATCGCAACCACTTTGCCGCGCGACTTCCACGCGCGCACGATGCGCAGCTTATGTTCGGCCGTAACCCGGGCGTAAACGCTGACTCGCTCCACGTGGTCCGCCAGTTCGCCGTCGGCCATTTTCTCCAGTTCGTTGCCTGCCAGTACCTGGCCGCCGCGTTCGACGATTCCCAACTCGCGCCCGATCGCAGCGGCGGTCTCACGGTGGTCGCCGGTAATCATCACGGCCCGGATTCCGGCCTGCTTGCAGTGCTGGATCGCTTCGCGCGCTTCTGCGCGCGGCGGATCCTGCAAACCGGCCAACCCGATCAGGGTCAGGTCGCGCTCAATTTGTTCGCCGTCGCCGATCTCCAAGGCCGATTGGTTATCGGTCTCCATGCGGCGATGAGCGAAAGCCAGAACGCGCAGTGCGTCATTGGCCATCAGGGCACTGGCCTCCTGCATGCGGGCGCGGTCAGCCGCCGACATCTCCAGTTCAGTTTCGATGGTCCGGATTTTGGTGCAGCGGTCGATTATCAGTTCGGGCGCACCTTTGACGAAGGCCCATGGATTTTCGTCGCGGCGGCGAATCATCGTCATGCGTTTTCGATCGGAGGTGAACGGAATCGCGCTCAGCCGCGGCATCTCCGTTTCGATCTGTTCGCGGCTGATCCCGCCTTTGGCCGCGGCCACCAGCAATGCCGCCTCGGTGGGATCGCCGGCGATCGAAGTGCGGCCGTTGCGAACGGCGATCTGTGCGTCGTTGCAAGCGGCTGCGGCGATTAGAAGATCGGCCAGCGTGGGATCGGCGCTCGGGTCCGCCTGGCTTGCGTCGGTCAGGATAGCGCCCCCGGTCGAGTAGCCCTCGCCGGTGACGCTGAAAATTCCCGAACAGGTCACCAGGCGGCGCGCGGTCATCTCGCCCACCGTCAGCGTACCGGTCTTGTCGGTGCAAATCACCTGCACGCTGCCCAGCGTTTCGACCGCCGGCAGTCTGCGCACCAGCGCCCGCCGGCGCACCATCTTTCGCACTCCCAGCGCCAGCGCGATCGTGACCACGGTGGGCAGACCTTCGGGAATCGCAGCGACCGCCAGGCTGACCGCGCCCAGGAACAATTCCAGCAGCGGCGCCTTGCGAATCAGCCCGAGCAGAAACACGACCACCACGATCGCAAGACACGCCCACAAAAGGCGCAGGCCCAGCGCGTTGAGCTTGCGCTGCAGCGGGGTTTCACCGGAGGTGGCCGTTTCGATCAACGTTGCGATATGACCGACCTCCGTGTTCATCCCGGCGGCCACGACCAGAGCAAGTCCGCTGCCGCTGACCACGCTGGTGCCCAGGAACAGCATGTTTTTGCGATCGGCCAACGGTGCTTCGCGTGTCAGCTCGCCGATAGCCTTGGTCACCGGTTCGGATTCCCCGGTAAGCGGGGCCTCGTTGACGCGCAGCATCGCGGCTTCGATAAGCCGGGCGTCGGCAGCAACCAAGTCGCCTTCAGCCAGCACCAACAGATCGCCGCGCACTATTTCGGCGGCGGGGAGAACGTGGCTTTGGCCGTCCCGCAAGACTCGCGCTCGCGGCGCGGTAAGTTTCGAAAGGGCAGCCACAGCCTGCTCCGCCCGATATTCCTGCACGAAGCCGACGACCGCGTTAAGGATGATGATCGCGACTATCGCGATTCCATCGAGACGCTCCCCGAGCCCAATCGAGACCGCGGCGGCTGCGATCAACACCCAGATCACCACGCTGTGAAACTGGCGCAAGAACATCCCCAGCGCCGATTCGCGCTTGGCCTTGCGGATTTCGTTGGGACCGTCGCGCTCAAGCCTGGAGGCCGCCTCGCTGGAGGAAAGGCCCTGCTTGAGGCTGGTGCCGAGTTCGACAGCGACTTCGTCGATCGGCATCGCATACCAATGGCGGTTCATCAGTGGGTCCTGGCCCTCATAGTGTATTGCCGGCCGCGACGTCGCTGATGATCGGCTACGCTGTGGGCGACTGGCGGGCGAATTTTGCAAAAAGTGATAAGCAAAAGCGATGCCGGATAGCCCTTGGGACCGACCGGGCGAGAATTGTGACTGGGATGCCGATCAGAGCCAACCGGATTTGAGCGCGTCGTCCACCGCCTGAATGTTCATGTAATGGCCTTTGGCCATGACGACGAGGAAGGCTTTGAGTTGAGCATCGCCGAGCGATGGGATGCGCTCTTCGATTTTACGGATCACCCAGCGCTGACCCCGATTGAGCAGTTCGATCTTGCCTTTAAGGTCGGCCAACGCGCGGACTTTCTCGACAAAATCGCCGGTCTGAGTAGACGGCTCCGCACCGAGGCGCCGGATGTGAGCGCCGATCTGGCCGGCATAGTAGCCCTCGTCATGCCCGGTTTTTCGCAGCAATTCCTTGAGCTCGAATGACGAAGCTTCCAGTTCCAATTCATGCAACACACGGCCGCCGGCACGTTCGGCCTCGCCTAAAGTGTTGAGAAATTCCACGACGTCTGTGTCCATCGCTCACCTCGGCGGGCTGTCAATCTAGATGCCGACAGCTCTGGCGTTGTGCCGCGGGCCTCATTTGTTAGAGTATCCAAAGCGAAGTGGAAGTCCAATGATGCGAATCGTATCGCTGCTGCCCAACGCCACCGAAATTGTTTGCGCTTTGGGGCTGTCGGCCAACCTCGTCGGGCGCTCTCATGAATGCGATTATCCGCCCGAGGTCACGCACCTTCCGGCCCTCACGGCTCCGCGCTTTAACCCCGAGGGAACCAGCGCGGAGGTGGATCGGCGGGTTAAATCGATCCTCCAGAACGCATTGTCAGTTTACCGGGTGGACGCGGACCAATTGATGGCGCTGCGGCCGGACGTGATCGTCACGCAGTCGCAATGCGAGGTCTGCGCCGTCAGCGAACGCGAGCTTGATGAGGCCTTGGCGCAGTGGATGGGCGGAGCCGGACCAGCGGTCGTATCGCTGAAAGCCGCTTCGCTGGACGGCGTCTTTGCGGATATCGCGCGGGCAGCGTCCGCACTCGGCGTCGAGCAGACCGGTGCACAACTGATTGCGTCATTGAAGGAACGAATCGAGAGGATTAAGGAGCGCGCCGCGAGCGCGGGCTCCCGGCCGAGTCTGGCCACGATCGAGTGGATCGACCCGTTGATGTCGGGCGGCAACTGGATGCCCGAGCTGATCGAAATGGCGGGCGGGAGAAATCTGTTCGGTCAGGCCGGCAGCCATTCGCCCTGGATCAATTTTCAGCAGCTTGCCGCTGCCAATCCGGACGTGATCCTGGTCTCGCCGTGTGGATTCGGAATCGATCGTTCACTTGAGGAGCTCCCATCGCTCACCAGCAATCCCGAGTGGGCCAAGCTTCCCGCGGTGAGAAACGGCCGCGTCTTCATCGCGGACGGCAATCAGTACTTCAACCGGCCCGGGCCGCGTCTGGTTGAATCCCTGGAAATAATCGCCGAGCTGCTGCATCCCAAGGTATTCAGCTTTGGCCATGAGGGAACGGGCTGGCGCCCGTATAGATAAGGTCAGCGATCCCGCGGCGACGTCCGCTTATCCGGGCGCGCCGTTTGCTGGCGGCGCCAGCTTGTCCAGCATTTCCTTATGCTGGGTTTCCAGATGGTGCAGGATATCGATCATCAGCTCGTCCTGCTGCTCGAGGTGGTGCATTATCGCTTTGACTTCTTCCTCGGCCTTGACGTTGATCGAGTAATCGTTCTCCGCTTGCACACGATCTTTGGAGGCCTGGCGGTTTTGCGACATCATGATAATCGGAGCTGCGTAGGCGGCCTGAAAGCTAAGCGCCAGGTTGAGCAGGATAAAAGGGTAGGGATCCCAGCGCCAGGCCCAGGCAAGCACGTTTATCGTTACCCAGACGATCAGCACCATGGTCTGGATGATGATAAAGGTCCAACTCCCCATCATGTTGGCAAATTGATCCGCAACCCGCTGACCGAATGTCAGCGGCGCGATCTCGTTGACGTTGCGTACGCGGGGATGATGATGAGAATGATGGATGCGTATGTTTTTCCACTTTTCGACCATCGGCGTTGCGGCCATCGATTACTCCCTGTTTTGACTCCGATTGCCAGGCCGCCAGCCTTTGGCGCCGGCTCAGGGGATTTTAATCAATAATCTGCCTGCGCGGCGAGTGGGTTGGGGCTAGGTAGGGCGATGGAATCCCACAGTTTGCGCGCCGCGGGCCAAAGTGGAATCATCGGCGCGATTTCGCCGAGGAGCCGAACATGCAGGTTGGAATTTCCATCTTTTCAACTACTTTCAATCCCGAAGTCGTAGAGTTCTTCGCCGCCAAGGGCGATGAGTTGGGTTATCATTCGCTGTGGATGCCGGAACATGTCGCTTTTCCGGTCGGGTTTAAATCTCGCTACCCGTACACGCCTGACGGCAGCTTCCCGGGGGACATCGACCTTGATACTCCCGAGCCGATCTCGGTGCTGAACTACGCGGCCGCCCTGACGCAGCGAATCAAGCTCGGCACCAGTATAGTTATTCTCCCGCTGCATCATCCGCTATATATCGGCAAGCAGCTCGCGACGCTGGACGTACTGTCCGGTGGCCGCGCGATCGTGGGCATCGGGTCGGGTTGGCTCAAAGAGGAGTTCGACGCGCTGGGGCTTGATTTCAAGACTCGCGGCAGCCGTACCAATGAAGCGATCGAGGCGATGCGCGCGGTTTGGCGCGACAACCCGTCGAGCTATCACGGCAATCATTTCAACTTCGGGCCGCTCAAGAGCTTTCCCAAACCTGTCAACGGCAATATCCCGGTCGTGATCGGAGGACATTCTCCGGCCAACGCCAAACGCGCCGCGCGTCTGGGCGACGGACTGATGCCGGGCAGCACAATCGCTTTGGCGGCCGAAGCCTGGCGGATGACAAAAGAGGAATGTGCGCGAATCGGACGCAACCCCTCCGAAATCGAGTTCGGATGCGCCGCCGAAAAAGAGGTCTGGATGGGCGGATGGGATAAATTGGCGGACTCGGCCAGGCGCGCCCGCGATATTGGCGCGGTGCGGATCTCCGGTCCGACCACGATGTTCGCGCTGGAGTGGAAGCCCGACGCGATCGCCCGCGCCATGGAAAAGGTTGCCAACGAGGTGATCGCGAAGATCAATTGACGGCAATGAGTTTCCTGTCAGCGGCGGCCTTATGCCGCGTCTCGTGCCGAAACGCCCAACTGACGGCGGAGCCCGGTGCTGCGGAACTTCTGTTTTTTCGGGAGCTGATTCATGAAACTTGGATTTTCCATTTTCTCCACCGATGCCTTCAACCGTGCCTCGGTAAATTTCTTCGCCGCCAAGGCTGAGGAGCTGGGGTACGAATCCATCTGGATGCCTGAGCATGTGGCTTTTCCGACTTCTTTCCAGTCGCGCTACCCCTACAGCCCCGACGGTAAATATCCGGGTGACATGGACCTTGACTGCCCCGAACCGTTGTCGGTGCTCAACTACGCGGCGGCGCTGACCAAGCGGCTTAAGCTCGGCACCGTGATCGTAATCCTGCCGCTGCACCATCCGCTGGAGATTGGCAAGCAGTTGGCTACGTTGGATGTGCTGTCGGGCGGGCGCGTGATTTTCGGCATCGGTTCGGGATGGCTCAAGGAGGAGTTCGATGCGCTGGGTATCGATTGGAAGACGCGCGGCAGCCGAACCGACGAAATAATCAAGGCGCTGCGCGTTATTTGGGGTGAAAATCCTTCGACCTTCCACGGCCAGCATTTCAACTTCGGACCGCTGAAGAGTTTTCCCAAGCCCGTCAAAGGCAACATCCCGATCTTTATCGGCGGCCATTCTCCGGCAAACATCAGGCGCGCGGCGCATTTAGGCGACGGACTGATGCCGGCCAGCTCGGCCGAGGTGGCGCTTCGTGCGTGGGAGCTGACGAAAGAGGAATGCCGCAGGATCGGCCGCGATCCCGCCAAACTTGAATTCAATTGCTCCTCCGACAAGGAGACTTGGTTCGGCGGATGGCAAAAGCTGCCGGAGTCGGCCCGCCGTCTGCGCGATATCGGCGTGACGCGCATCACGTTCCCGTCAACGCTGTTCGGCCTGGAATGGAACCGCGACGCGATCGCCCGCGCGATGGAAGGCGTGGCGAACGAGGTGATCGCGAAGATTAATTGAGCGGGGAAATTCTATTCCTTTTCCCACATTCACTCATGAGAGAGAGAGGCATATACGCCGCGACCAACCAATCTATAGATTCTTCGTCGTCAGCGCCCGGAATGCTAGACTCAGCGCGCGATGCCGACTGATGTTTCTCACAAGACGCATTTCTTTACCGAATCTGTAATTCGTGAAATGACGCGGCGTGCGCTGGCTTGTGGCGCCGTCAATCTGGCGCAGGGATTTCCGGACTTTGCGGCTCCCGCGGAGCTCAAGGATGCCGCCAAACGTGCGATCGACGAGGACTACAATCAGTACGCGATCACGCACGGCGCGCCCAATTTCCGCCGCGCGATCGCGGAGAAAGCCCGCGCCTACAATCATCTGGACTGCGACCCGGATCTCAATGTCACGGTTACCTGCGGTGCGACCGAAGGGATGATCGCGAGCTTGCTCGCCGTTATCAACCCAGGCGACGAAGTCGTTATCTTCGAGCCCTTTTACGAAAATTACGGCCCGGACGTAATCATCGCGGGTGCCGCCCCGCGCTACGTGACGCTGCATGAGCCCGGATTTACAATCGATTCCGCCGAACTGGAGGCGGCATTTTCAGAGCGCACTAAAGCGGTAATCATCAACACTCCGCACAACCCGACCGGCAAGATTTTTTCGCGCGCCGAATTGGAGCTGATCGCACAATTGTGCCGGCGCTTCGATACGCTGGCGATCACCGATGAGATTTACGAACACATCATTTACGACGGCAATCGTCATCTCTCGATCGGCAGCCTGGAAGGGATGCGCGATCGAACGATCACGATCAGCGGACTATCGAAGACCTATTCGATCACCGGATGGCGCCTCGCATACGTGATTGCCTGCGAGCGCCTTACCTCCGCGATCCGCAAGGTTCACGACTTTCTGACCGTTGGCGCACCTCATCCCCTGCAGGAAGCGGGAGCGTTTGCGCTGCAGCTGCCGGCGTCGTTTTACGCCCAACTGCAAGCCATGTACGCGCACAAACGCGAGACGCTGCTGGCGGCCCTGTCGGAAACGGGGCTGCAATGCCGGCGCCCGGCGGGTGCGTATTACATCATGGCGGATATCGGGCATTTGGGTTTCGAGGACGACTTCGCCGCGGCTGAGTTTCTACTTGGCGAGGTGGGAGTGGCTGCTGTGCCAGGCTCGAGTTTTTATCATCGGGCGGAGTTGGGCCGGCGGCTGGTGCGGTTTACGTTTTCGAAAAGTGATGAAACGCTTTCACGCGCCGCCGAGCGTCTGGGTAAGTTGAAGGAAAAGTTACGCCGTTAGTCCGCAGCCTTGCGATCGAGAAAAGGTCTCTTGTACTGAGGCGAGCGACCTTAGGGAGCCGTGACGGCGGGAGGGACCGGGGCTCTTGCGCAGTCTTTACTGAACTAGTGACGATTAAACCGGCGCAGTCGTTTGGTTCGGCGGTTCGATACATGGCGGGCTTGTGCCGGAGCTGACTCATGCTGGCCGCCGGGCAGGACGCGCAGCGGCGGGCGCTCGATGCCGCCGGAGAGGTAGACCAGCACCGTCCATAAGCTGCGGCTCCACGGGTAGCAGATAACCACTGCGGCGGCCGCGGCTGTGCTTAGAATGAAGAACTGGACCAGCTCGGAGAGATTGGTCAGCCACGCGAGCGCCGCCCACAACACCAGGAAGGTGGCCATCGCGACCGCCCAGTCGAAGTACATCGCACCCAGGACTTCGCCGGGGTCACGCCAGAAAGTGACATTACAGACCGGACAGGTTTTGTTGATCTTGAAATGGGAGCGAAACATCGCCCCACGCCCGCAGATCGGGCATCGCCTGCGCAGCGCCCGTTTGAGAAGAGTCCTGCCCGGGATCTGATCTGTCATCGCACGAGCCGCCTCTGCCTAGAGGCTTACAGTTTACAACGCCGGTCAGGCCAGGCAACGACGAACGAATACTTCTCCCAACAAAAGCAGGATTGCGAGTGGGATCAGGTAAGGGTCGGCGGACCGGTGCACGGCGATCGTTGCGCCCGTGATGCTCAACATCTGGCGCGGCGCCACCTCGTAGCCCCCGTTGCTCCCGGCCGCCAGCCGGCGCAAAAGCTCGATATTCGGCGGACGCAAGCTGAGTTCATCGGCGTCGGTGGCCCGCGTGGCGGGAACGGCGAAGGGCTGCACGGCCAAGACCTGTTCGAACTTACCGCTTTTGCGCACCAATTGGGCCTTATACTTTCCGCCGGGTAACGCCTGGGCATCGCCGCGATAGAGCGCGTCGCCCACCTGGGTCAGCGGAACGTCAAAGGCCGCGCCGTAGGACCCGCTGATACGCGCTATGAGATCACCGGCCTTAACCGGCCCCGAACTTTCGGCCTGGATTTTCAAATCGCCGGTGCGCGTCGTCTGGACCTGCAGATCGAAAGGACCGGCCTGGCCCTGGCGCATCGTCCAGCCCACCAGTTGCGACCAGAACTCCGCGTAGCGGTTCCAATGGATCCAGCCGATGGTCGCCAGCGAATCGGGGTCTGCGGCAAAGATCGTACTGCGGCCCAGTCCATACTGCCAGGCCGCCAGCAGCGGCACATTGCGGCCGTTGTGCTGGATGTAAAGCGGAACGCCGGCGCCGTCCTTGGCTTCGGTGACGTTGAAGAATTCCAGCGACGGCACGTCTTCGGCCCTGATCCCGCGCAGTATCGAGTTGTTCGGGTCGGCCACGATTTTGGATTGCCGCTGCGGCGACTGCATCGCCTGATGGCTCAACCGGATAAAGAGCTGGGGCAGCTTCTCTATATCTTCGACCCGGTAGAAGACACCGCCGGTCGCCTCGGCAAAATCCTCCAGCAGACGCAAGTTGGCCTGGTCGGGTCCGATGCGTACCGTGGACACTGGAATCCGCTCGCGGCTGAGATCGGCGATGAGCTGGTCGTGTTCGTGATACTGGCGGTTGGTATCGCCGTCGGTGAGAAGAATGATCTGGCGCACCGACAGCCCGCTGACGATCAGATCGGCGGCGGAGATTTCCAGCGCTTCTTTGAAGTCGGTGCCGCCGCCCGGCTCCAGCCGCATGATGCGCTGCTCGAGTATCGTACGATCCACGCCCAGCGGATGCAGCCTGGAAATCACGTAGGGCTGCGAGTCAAACGCGATCACGCCGACGTAGTCGCTGTCGTCGAGCTGGCGCAGCAGCGCGATTGCGGCCTGCTTGGCGTAGCGGATCCGCTCACCGTCGCGCACGGCCGGGTAGCGCGAGTTGTAACTCATCGAGTTGGAGCGGTCGATGCACAGGTAGATGCCCAGCGGCTCGCGGCTGGGCGGCGGTGGCTGCGGCACGAACCTGATCGGCAGCACGTTCTCCAGCGGTGTCTTCCTGAAATTCTGCTCGCGCAACACGCCGCCGGTGGCAATCAGCCCGCCGCCGAAGTCGCCGACATACTGGTTGAGCGCGCGCTGCACGTCGGTGGTCAGGGTCGCGGCGGAAACGTCGGCCAGGATCACGGCCTGAAAGGGCAGGTAGTCTTCGGCCCGCTTGGTCAGCCGTTCGGGCGTGGTGATGTCCACGCGGTAGTCACGCAGCCGAAGCGCGCTGACCAGGCTCATGGGACGATCGGCCGACACCACCAGGATACGCGGCGGGGCGATGACCGATGCCGCGGTGTCGGCGCGTCCGTTGACCACCTCCAGGCCGTTGCCCGCGCTGAGCTGCGCGGTCAGAACGTAAGCTCCGGGCTGGTCGATATGGTAAGGCAGCTCGAAACGGTTGAGCCCCGGAAGGAGCCGCACGGGCAGCCGCGTCACCGTCGTTTGGTCGCGGAGCAGATCCAGATGCGCCTGCACGGGTGCGTTGGCGTCGCTTTCGATCGCGATCTGCAGTGCGAAATTAAGATGGGCGCGGACGGGGTCGGGCGCCTCGAAGGAACTGATTGCAATCCGTTTGCGTACGGTTGCGGGCGGCGCGGCGGCAAAAACCTGGACGCCCTGTTCAACCAGCGCGGGCAGCACCCCGAGAGCGTCGCCCTGGGTTTGGTTGCCGTCGCTCAACAGCAGCAATTTCTTTTCGGTCTCGGGCGGAAAGATCACGCTGCCGGCAGTGAGCGCACCGGCAATATCGGTCGCGCCCTCGTCAACCTTCGCCGGTCCAATCTGGACCACGCGTGGATTGTCCAGCGGCGCCGAGAGCTGCGCGTTGCGCCCGAAGCTCACCAACGCGAGACGATCCTGCGGACCCATCGCGTGTTGCAGCTTGTCAACCTGCGCCTGCATCCACAGTCGCTGGTCCGGGGCGATCGAACGCGACTGGTCGAGCAGCGCCACAATCGCCAGACCGCGAGCGCGGTCGCGGGCCGGAATCAACGGGCCGGCGATAATCACCACCAACACCGCGAAGCACAGGAGCCTCAGCATTCCGGCAAACGCACTGGCGGCGCGCCTGGTACCACGCCAGCCCAGATAGCCCGGCAACGCGACCATCGGCGTCAGGAGCAGAAGCCAGAGCAGGAAGGGCCGTTCAAACAAGCGAAGCTCCTCCTCTAAGCGCGCGCCGTATCAGCATGGCAGATTCCACCAGGAAAGCGGCCATTGCCAGCGCCACCAGCGCCATCGTCAGCGGCTGGATTCGCCGCGCTCTAACGCCGGAGTCCAGATCTATTACCTTGGAGAGCGGCGCGCCGCTCTCCGGCGCCGGAGTAACCGACAATTCGGACTCGGCGGCGTCAAAATAGTTCGCATAGACGCTTTCGCGGCGCGGCCCGATCGCAATCTGATAGCGGCCGGCGTAAAGCGGCTGATATCGAATCAGGCCGCCGTAGCCGGGCGCGACCTGAGCCGTCGAGCCGTCGGGCTCGACGACGGTGGCCGGGGCGTTGGCCGGCAGCGTGACATACGTGCCGGTGGGAACGATATGCACGTCGCGCGGACCGGTCAGCGTTTTCACCAGGTCGATAGCCAACACCAGGGTATCGAGCATATCGGGATCCATCAGGCGATGGCCGCGGATGTCGAAGGCGATCATCCCTTCCGGTCCTTGCGCGCTGATTCCATAAGCCGCCAGCGTCAAGACGCCGGAGCGATGTGGAGCGGTGCCATGCGCTAGAGGGTCCATCCATTCGGGCAGGCCCACGCTGCGGGTCGGGCCAAGTAGCAGCGGGCGCGTCAACGGACCCAAGTCGGTGCGATCGTCCATCTGGCTGACTGGCAGTGTTGCCTTGACGGGAAATTCTCCTCCGGTGGGAGAAAAGATGAACAATTTTGCGCCGGCGCGAACTGCCGCTGCGGCCGAATCATGGATGACCGCGATATCGGGTTGCCCCACGCCACCCAGCGACTTTGCGATGATTGCCGAAGTCAGCTGATCGGCGGTTCCGGCGACGACCCTGCTTCCCGGGTCGACCGCGCGCAGCACGCGAGCGAGGTCGTCGCGCACCGCCGCGTCCGGCGAAATCACCGCGGCTTTCAGTGAACGGCTGCCGGCGGCGTAAGCGTAGCGCGAATTGTCGGCAGCCAGAGCGTCGGGCGTTCCAATCAGGGCCTGGACGACACCGCCGGTCGGCAGCGGACCGAACTTGATGTTCGCCTGTGCGTGCGGGGACAGGATCATCGAGCCGCCATCGACGCCATGTCCATTGAGGCTTATCTGCACCTGGGCCAGCACCGGGGACGTGGACATGTTGCGAATTGTGCAATGGCCCGGCGATACGCGTGGAATTCCAGGATCAAGGCCAGTGACTGCGGCGTTCTGCTCGTCCACCCCCACCTGGTGGTAGTGTAAACGCGCCGAGTCGAGGCGCTCCAACGACGCCGCGCCGGGCGGCAACCGCGGCGCATACAGATCGATTACGTCCGCGTCGCGCACACGCATCAAGGCCGCGGCCAGCGCCGCGGGTTGGGTTGCCACGTCATACGGCCGCAGCGCCTCGATAGTAGAGCGAACCGCGGCCAGATCGGCGGTGAAATAGCGCTCCACCTGAGCCTGCGAAGAAAACGAGACCACGGCAAATCGTTCACCGGGCGCGGCTGAGGCGACCATGCTGAGCGCCTCGGAGCGGGCCTCGTCAAGGCGGGAGCGGCTACCCTTGCGCGCGCCCATGCCAGCCGCCAAATCGAAGACCAGCGCGTGGCGGCGATGGCCAGTGGGAATCGGAGCCATCTTCATGTACAGGCCGGCCAAGCCCAAAGCCAACGCGGCAAGTGCCGCAGCCTCCAGCCAAAACAGCGAATCCAGCTTCAAAACCCGGGCCTTGGAAACGGAGATCTGGCTCGCTGCGAACAGCAGCAGACTGGAGACTTCGACCGTGGAGCGCGAGCGAGCGCTCAGATAAATCAGGATCAGGACGCCGATACTGAGGCAAAAAAGCAAGTAGAGGGGATTGAGAAAGCCCACCCGCCTACCTCACCAAACCCAGTCGGGGCAGTTCACGGACCATGAAATCGTCCAGGTTCTGCGCTCCGACCGCGGCGGCAAAAGTGATGCCATGGCCGGCGCAATGCAGATGCAGCTCCTCGCGCATATCTTCCAGCCGCCGCCGGCAGGCTTCCACCACGCTCGCCGTGATCGTGACCTCGCGGACTTCGCCGGTCTCGCAATCGCGCAGGCGATAAGCGCCGGCGCCCAAACTTCCCGCCGCCTCGCGGCTGCCCAGCACCTGGATCGCTTTGACCTCGTAGCGCGCGGCCAGCAGATGAGAGAACGCGGCTTTGTACACCGATGAGGGCACCAGGAAATCGGAAACGAGGATTGCCACTCCAGGCGGCCGGCGCTGGTTGAGGAATTCTTCCACCGCGCGCGCCATCTCGGTGGCGCCCGCACACCTGATTTCGGTCAGCAGCGGGCGAAACGACGCGTATGACTCGCGGCGCCGGCAGAACTCGGTGGTGCGATAGGCAAGCTGGCCGCGTGCGCCGCCGAAGCTGATCAGGCGCACCGGGTCGTTCTCGCCCAGCGCCACGTAGGCCAGCGCGGCGCTGACCACGCGCGCCAGTCCAAACTTGTCGTCCTTGACCGGCAGACCCATCGAGGCGCTGCCGTCGATCAGGATACTGACTTCGGTTTCGCGCTCGACCCGGTATGACTTGGTGTACAAAGTGTCCAGGCGAGCCATGGCGTTCCAGTCCAGGAAGCGCAGGTCGTCGCCTTCGGAATAGTCCTTGAAGTTTTCCAGCTCGATGCCGGAGCCCTGGACCCGGCCCAGCGCGCGGCGTCCCAGGCGCACGGTGCGGGCGCGTTTGATGCCCAATACGAGGTTATCCAATCGCTGCAGAAAAGCCGGTTCAAAGGCGCGCGCCAACATCTCCATCGGGAGTCGGCTCACTGCCCGCGCATATCGCGGACCGATTTCAGGACCTTCTGAACCAAATTGGCAGGGTCGATTCCGTCGGCCTCCGCCGCATAGTTGAGCGTCAGCCGATGGCCCAGCGCGGGATAAGCGACCCGTTCTATATCTTCGTGCGAGGCGTTGGCGCGGCCGTCGAGCAGCGCGCAGACTTTGGCGCCCAGCATCAGCGCCTGCCCACCGCGCGGGCTGGAGCCAAAGCTGACGTAGCGGTTGACGGCTTCGTCGCGCGCCAGACCTTCCTTGTTGCGGATGAATTTGGATTTCTCCGGCACCGTCGCGCGTGTCAGCCGCGCCGCGTACTGTTCGATTTCCGGCGCCACGATCACTTCGCGCACCAGGTACTTGAGAGCTTCGATCCGCCCGGCGGCGTCGTTGGAGTCGAACACCGGTTCGATCTTATGCAACTCCGGTCCGGTCGTGGTGGAAATGATCCTGACCAGTTCAGTTTCTTCGGGGTAATTGAGCCGGACCTTGAAGAAGAAGCGGTCGAGTTGGGCTTCGGGCAGCGGATAGGTGCCCTCCATCTCGATCGGGTTGAGGGTCGCCATCACGAAAAACGGCGGCTGCAGCGGATAGGTGGTTCCCGAGACCGTAACCTGCAACTCCGCCATCGCTTCGAGCAGCGCCGACTGGGTCTTGGGCGTGGCGCGATTGATCTCGTCCGCGAGCAGGATATGGCAGAACACCGGTCCGGGAGAGAAGCGAAACTCCCGACGCCCGTCGTCGCCGGAAATTATCACGCGGGTGCCGGTAATGTCGGCCGGCATCAGGTCAACGGTGAACTGGATGCGGCTGAAGCTCAAATTAAGCGCCTGGCCCAGCGCCTTGACCAGCATCGTCTTGCCGGTGCCGGGCACGCCCTCGATCAGCACGTGACCGCCGGCGAACAACGCAATCAGCAGTTCTTCGACGGCCTGTTCGTGGCCCACAATGACTTTGTGAATCTCGCCCTGGATGCGCCGGAAGGTACGGGCAAAATCGGCGACAGTCGGGATTTCGCTGGCGGCAATGCTCATCGTTCAAACACGCGTCTGATGGTCTCGCGGTCGGCAGCGGGTACGGTGCCGCGATCCAGCGGCTCGTCGGGATGCTGATACGGGTTCAATGAAGTTTTCACCTTTGGCGGAACGTACGGCTGCGCGCTGGCAATCGGAGATCGATCGGACAGGCGCGCGTCAATCATGATTTCGAAATTCTCATTCTTATGCGAGGGCGCATCGGGCGGCCCCATCAGGTGTTCCGGGTCGCTGCCGCCGCCCGCACTCTGACCACTGGCCTCCTCGGTCGATCCTGGCTGCGCGCCCGGCGTCGGGGAGTCGCCGGTTCCCGGCCCCTCGGGGCCGCCGGAGTCGAAGCTTTTGGCCGAGGGCGAGTTGGACGGCGGCGTACCCCGATTCGAGCCCGCCGGGCCCGGCTCGTTATTGGCCTGCTGC
>DATFSZ010000089.1:0-18011 GCA_035262365.1 Binataceae bacterium (SeqCode) | reverse complement strand
CGGCGGAATCGGCGGCTACGGCGGCGGCCTGGCGCGCAAGGTTCAGCTGCTGCGCGCCGAGGGGTTTGCGATGGGCAATGCCGACGTGGACTTTTCCGAAACAGCGGTTTGGGGCAATCGGGGGACGAAAATCTATTGTCGGCCCCAGTGCCATACCACCGCGCGGACCGACCGCACGCGCGTGTTGTTCTTTGCCGATTCGCACTTGGCGCGCAGAGCCGGAATGCGTCCCTGCAAGCTCTGCCGCCCGGGCTGAAATCAGCGCGGATGGTAGCGCTCTATGTACGGCGCATACTGTTTGCTGATCGCGTCTTCGCTCAGTCCGAAGTCCTGTGCCTTGTAGCGATGAAATCCCGGCTTGGCTGCTGCGTGTTGGTCCAGCCAGTTTCTCATCGCGGCCTCGACCTCAACTTCGAGGTTCAGGTCGTAGCGCCGGTAAATGCCTCGGATCACGCCGATCGGATCCTCGACGAAGTCCGCCATGTACACGTCGTGGAAGTTCTCCGGATGTGCATCATGCGCCCGCATCGCGCGTTCCAATCCAATGCTCCATAGCTTGTTCTCGCGTGGGCCGTCGCGCAGCGGGTCGGCGTCCGGCACGATCGATTTGCGGATCATCATGATCAAACTGCAAATCGAGGGGATTGCTTTGAGCGGGTCACGATGAGTCTGAACGATGCACGCGTCGGGATAAACCTTGAGTAAAGGTTCGATGCCGAGGATGTGTCCCGGGTTCTTGAGCAGCCACCGTTTGTTCTGCTCCTGGCAGCCGATCAGCCGCAGGTTGTCGCGATGGCGGTTGTAGGCGGCGGTTTCGTCCTGCGCCATCCACCACTTGTCATAAGTCGGAATATCGAGCTGCGAGCCGAACATGTTGCTGATGAAGTTCTGACGCATGATGTTCAGGCACTCGTCGGCTTCGTCGGCAGCCATCTGATGGATCGCGCCAATCATCGGATTTGCGGCCAACATCGCGTTCAGGTTTGCCGCTGCGTTCTGGTAGGTGGGATACATACGCCATTTGCGCCGCGGCGGCCGCACCATCGGGGTGTCCGACAGCCAATACTCAAGCCCCTGAAACTGCGGATCCAGCGCGAGCACCTTTTGCAGCGGAGTCGTGCCGCTGCGGATAAGTCCGGTGATAATCAGCGGCCGGCGGATTTCCGTCTTCAGGCAGTCGCGGTTCTCATGCCATCCCTTTTGCGAAAACAACCGGCTGACGAGCGCGGACAGGATCATACCGAACACCCGCTCGCGCACGGGCCCCACCAGGTCGAGATCGGTGTCGATTGCGCCTAGCAATGCGCGCAGCCCGGGCAGGTAATCGTCGGCGCCAAAGTCGGTGAAGCCGACTTCCGCCATCGCCATGTCGTGGAGCATGCCCTCGGCTTCGACGAAGCTTTTCGGAATAGACATTGCCATCAGGGTTATTTACCTCTGAATCGATCGGGCGCTTGGACCGGGAAAATTGCTAATCGATTTCTCCGCTGGCGCGAAGTTCCGCCACGCGTGGCTCTTCGACCAAAATACCGCTCGCAGACAGATCCGCGATTCGGCTGCTGTCAAATCCGAGCAGCTCTGAAAGCACCGCCGCGTTGTGCTCACCCAGCATCGGCGCACGCCGGGGAATCACGGAGCGAGTCTCGGAGAAGTGAAAAGGAGTTTTGGGAATTCCGACCGGACCTGCGCCCGGATGCTGCAGCTCCTGGATAAAACCGCGCACCCGCGTTTGCTCGCGGTTGATGACATCTGCGGTGTTGGCGATCGGGGTGCTGAGAATGTGCGCGCGCTCCAGGATAGCCAGCGGCTCATCGCGGCTGGGAAAGGATTGCAGCCAGGTCTCAACGATTTCAATCACCGCCGCCTTGTTTTCGACCCGGCGCCCCGGCGTGTCGAATCGCGGATCGTCGGCCAGCTCAGGCCTGCCGATCGCATTGCTGAAAATTCCCCACTGGTAGGCAAGGACCGAAATCGCCACGTAGCCGCCTGTGCCCTTGAAGATGCCGAAGGGCGCAAGTCCCGTCGAATGGCCTCCAGCGCGATTTTGCTTGAAGGTGCCCTCGGTCAGACTGTAGGCGACCATGCCCACGCTGTTCAGATAGGCCAGGCATTCGACCAGCGATATGTCGATGAATTGCCCGACGCCGGTGCGCTCGCGATGGAGCAGCGCGGCGGTAACGGCGGCGAACGCGCTGAGCCCGCCCGTGCAGTCGCCGATGTTGACTCCGGGATACAGCGGTGGCCCGTCGGGATTGCCGACCAGGTTGAGCAGGCCGCCCGCCGCCTGAGCGATCAGATCGTTGCCCGGCCGATGCGCGTCGGGTCCGTTCTGGCCAAAGCCGGAAATCGAGCACATGATCAGGCGCGGATTGAGCGCGCGCAGCGTTTCGTAGCCGAGCCCGTATTTGGCCACGACGCCGGGTGTGAAATTCTCCATGAAGACATCCGCCCGCGTGATGAGTTCGCGCGCAATCGCAGCGCCTTGGGGCTGTTTGATATTGAGGCAAACGCTCTTCTTGCCGCGATTCTCGCTGACGAAGCTCGCGCCCCAACCGGCCTTGGTAACCGGAACGCGCATGTTGTCGCCGGCGGGCGGAAGCTCAAGCTTGATCACGTCGGCACCGAGATCGGCCATAATCTTGGCCATCATGGGTCCTGCGACCCACTGGCTGAACTCGATCATCGTGATACCGGAAAAGATCCCGCCGTTCGCTGCCATCGAAGTTGTTCCTCTTGGGCCGTCTGTTCGCCGGCGGCTCACATCGAGTCAGGCTGGCTTCAGGAACTCCAGCGTGCTGCCGCCAGCCCGAGTATGTCGCGGTAACAGGCTAGCGTCTTGACGCCGCCGCTTACCGAGATTGCAAGATCGATCGAATGTCTACCGGTTTGCATCCCACCCTGATAGCCGATCATCCGCATCGCCGCAAATCCGGCTGGAACCTTGACCAAGGCCCGGCGGATGGCGCAAAACCATAGCGGAGGGCCTTATGGAAACGTCAGCGGCAAAACACGACATCGTTGTGGATTTAACTCAGGTTGCGTGGAAGCAGGCCGCCGAAGGCGGCCGCGGCTACCATTACCGCGTTTGCCTGGACGGCGGCGCAGACGGTCCCGAGGCGATGCAGGTGAGGCTGCCCGGACTCGATGTTCCGCCTCATTTCCATCATGCCGCGCAGTTCCAGTTGCTGCTCAAGGGCTCGATGCAATTCAGCGATCGGCTGATGGAAGCGATCAGCGTGCATTACACCGATCACGACGTTCCCTACGGTCCTTTCAAGCCCGATAGCGATCACAGCATGCTGATCCTCCACGCCAAGCCGGCGGGCTATGCGCCGATGAGCGACAAGGAAGCGCGCAAGATGATCAACTCGCGCGGACGCGAGATGGAAGGTTGCGCGCGCGAGGCGAAAGCCGAACCGATGCCCGGAGGGGGCACCTGCAAGACATTGTTGGCCAACGAAGACGGTGTCTGCGCGCAAATTGTCGAATGCCCGGCGGGCGCTGCATTCAGCGGCTCGGCGCCGACCTACGGGCGCTATGAGTTGATACTCAACGGCTCTGCAACTGTCGGCGGCAAACGCCTGGGCGCAGAGGCTTTGCGCTTCGTACAGGGCAATGAGCCCGAAGCGCCGCTGGTCGGCGGACCGGACGGCGCGACCTTTATCGTGCTTTCTTTCGACCGCGACGCGGCCAAGGCTTACGGCGGTAAGGCAACGGACGACGTCCGGACGGTTGCCGGGTAACACTGAGCTTCAAATCGACAGTGAAAAGCGCCGGCCCCGCGCCGGCGCTTTTCTTTTGGTTCGCAAGCGACGCGCCTGCAGGGTATAGCGCGCGCATCTTTTGCACGCTCACCGTGAAAGTCTTGCGCTGCTGGATCCTCGCTGCCATGACGTCGGAGGAAGGCCAGGGCACCAGTCTTCTAGTATCTCTTACAGAAGGCAGTAATTCTTCCACGCTGAATACAACGGATCTCTTGGCAGCTCGGATATCGACGCCCAAGGTCTTTGAGGATTCGTGACATTTCGAGCTTGTGTGCAGCTTGGAGCGGGCGGCACACAAATTGAAGCCGTACAGACGGGCGGCGTAGCCAATTTCCGGTAGCGCCTACAGCACCACAACTTCAGGAGAATCATCATGGTGGATAAGGAGACCTCTAACCGGGGCTTCGGAAAAATGGATACCGAAAAGCAGCGGCAGATCGCCAGCAAGGGCGGCCGGGCGGCGCACGAAAAGGGTACCGCACACGAATTTACGTCCGAAGAGGCGCGTGCGGCGGGCCGCAAAGGTGGGGAGCGCTCGCACGGCGGCCGGCCGCGCTCGCATCAAAGCGCAACGCAAGCAGGGGGTCCGCAACAGAACGAGGATAACGCCTCACAGCACCATGGACAGGTTCCTGCGCATCACGGCAGTTCAGCTCAGGAGGAGGAGCGCGGCGCGGGCTCGTATCAGGGAGGATCGGACTCCGAAGGAGGGCGGCACGAAGGTGAGCAGGACCGGCGCGACGGCGGTTCCGCTCAGGAGAGTGAGGAAGACCGTGAGAGAAAGTAAAAATAAACTTATCGGCTAGCGCCGGTCTCGAATGCAAAGACCAAAGGAAATTCAGGCTATGAAGTTCAGTACCGGATTGAAAATAGCCGGTTTTGCAGCGGCATTCACATTCGCCACCGCCGCAGCCGGTGCGCAGATGTCGGGTTCGGGCGGTTCGATGGCCGGGCCAGGCGGCTCAGGTTCCGCCGGCCCTGGCGTTGGACATACAGTGAGCGGTCCGACCCTGCCAAACTCGCCGTCTTCTTCGGGCAACGCGGCGGCGCCTGGCGCGACTGACATGGCAAATCAGCAGCAAAACAACACCGGTAGTAACAACGGCTCAGCCCCTGTAGCCGTCAGTCCGAGCACGTCTCCTGACAACGGAACATCGCCGCCCGGGGGTGGGACGAACGGATCTTCGACCGGATCTACGACAGGCGGACCCGGTTCGGCCTCGGGAGGCCCGATGGGAACAGTGGGCGGCGCTCATTAGACCGCAACACCGCATAGCCGCGACCGCCGCGCTCTACCGCGCCGATCGCGGCAAACACGCATATCTGGTGCGATTGAAAGACCGCTGACTCTCGAAGTATCGGCGCCTATCCTTGCGCCGACAAAATGTCCGGTTGTATCTTCCCTGAGTAGTTTGGATCGAGACCCTACTCTGGGGACGGAGATGCCGGCAAAAATCGACAAGATTATCGTCACGAATATCGGTCTACTCAAAGCCAAGTACAAGCCGCAGGGAGTCGGCCGCATCCAGGCGGCTATAAAGGACTTAATCAAGGCCGACAAAAGCCGTGGTCTGCAGACCGTGCTGGTGGCGCTGGACGACGCGCTGGCGATGGGGAAGTTGTCCGCCAAGCCGGTAAAGACGGCGGGCGACCCACGACAAAACAAAACCGCGATCGACGCGATCTACCGTGCCGCGGCGCCCGACTACCTGATGCTGCTCGGGTCGTACGACGTAATTCCCCATCAGGATCTCAAAAACCCCCTTTATACAAAGCCGAGCGGAGATGATCCCGATCGGTTGGCTTACGGCGACATTCCGTATGCCTGCGAACATACATACAGCCAGGATCCGGCAGACTTCGTCGGGTCAACCCGTGTGGTGGGGCGGCTCCCGGACATCACCGGCGCAACGGATCCCGCATACCTGGTCAAGCTGCTAACCACCGCGGCACGGTATCGCACCCTCGACGCTCAGACCTTGAGGAACTATTTCGCGATCACGGCACAGATTTGGGAACAGTCCACGCAGTTATCGCTCACCAACACGTTTGGCAATGACCAGACCCTGGAGGATGTTCCGCCCCGCAACTTTAAATGGGCGGCGAATCTGATTCGACGGCGTTCGCATTTTTTCAACTGCCACGGAGCACCCGACTCGCCGCAATTTTACGGCCAACCGGCAAGCGGCAAAGAAGAGTATCCGGTCTCGCTCGATGCCGCCTATATCAATGGGAAGATCGCGGCGGGCACTGTGGCGGCCGCGGAATGCTGCTACGGCGGGCAGCTATATCCGCTCTCGGCAACGCAGAATCAATTGGGAATGTGCAACACGTATCTCTTCAACGGGGCGTATGGTTTCTTCGCGAGCACCACGATCGCCTACGGACCTTCGAAAGGGAATGCCCAAGCCGATTTGCTTTGCCAATACTTCCTGCAAAACGTTCTGGCAGGCGCCTCGCTCGGAAGGGCTGTTTTGGAAGCGCGCCAGAAGTTCGTTCGCACCGCTTCTCCGCCAGATCCGTCCGATCTCAAGACACTGGCCCAGTTTATTCTCTACGGCGATCCGTCAATTACCCTGCTAAAGGTGGCCCAAGGCGCGGCCGCGCCGGCCGGCTCCGTCAAGGCGCTTGCGTTTAAGGCTTCACGGGTCGATCGTCACGACCGCCGGCGCATTCTTTTCCGGCAGGGACTCAGTCTCGGAGAGAACGTGCCGGTGCCGCGCAAAACCAGGACACGCCCATCCAAGGGCGTTCTGGCCGCCTTGCGCGGCAAGGCGCGCGATTTCAAGTTGGAGCCCGGAGCGGCTCTCTCCTTCATCGTGCGCCATCCGGCAAAGCTCAAAGCGATGCCTAAAAACATGCTTGATCGCGAGTCCGTGCCGACCGCGTTTCACGTGCTTTTTGCCGACCGCAAAGAGAAAACTTCAAAACGCAAGGACCAGCCCGCGATATTTCAGATTGCCGCTGTAGTGGGAAAAGAAGTGAACGGCCGGCTGGTTTCGGTTACCAAGATTCACAGCCGTTAGATAGACTAATTGCAGGAACCGTCGTGGTTCCTCGAGATGCGGGACTTCATCGGCAAGGTTACAAAAAAGTCTTTCGGCAAGGGTTCAAAAAGCGAGCACAATGCCGTCTATCTTGAAACCGACACGGGTGATTTCGTCCTTCGCAGGCAGGGCGGCAATCCCTTTCGTGATCCTCAGTTGGAGCAGTTGGTCGGCAAGACAATTCATTGCCGCGGCGAAGCAAGGGGCTACACTCTGGTAATCACCGATTGGTCCGAGCCTCAGGCATCTTCTGAAAAATCTACGGCCCGAAATCGTGAATAAAGGGGCAGAGCGGTAATTGCCTCTGTCGTGACCCAAATAGCAACAGCATCGCGCGCGCAATACCCGCGTCCCCAGGCGTGGCCGGCGCGCATTTTGGTCCACGAAGTGAACTGGCTGGGCGACCTGGTCATGACGCTGCCGGCGCTCGTGGCGATTCGGCGTGCGTTTCCCGCGGCGCGGCTGTCCGTGCTGATAGATCAGCGGTTGGCGGCGTTCTTTGAGGGCACCGGGTGGATCGACGAAGTTATCGCGTTGCGCCGCGGCAAACGCTTTGCCCCGATAGAACTGGTGCGCGCCGCCGGTTTACTGCGTGCGCGACGATTTGACCTGGCTGTAATCCTTCCCAACAGTTTCGTATCGGCGCTGCGTATAGCGCTGGCCGGTATTCCGGTGCGCGCCGGTTTCGCGTGCGATGGCCGCGGGTGGATGCTGACCAGGCGCGCGGTGCCGGGCGTCGAATTGATGAAGCGCCACCAGGTTCATTATTGGCCGGAGATGTTGAAAGCCACTTTGGAGGTCGAATCGGATCTGGACCAGATAGCGCCCGAAATTGCTCCGCATTATCTGGTCCGGATGCGCGAATGGCTGGCCATGCGCCGCAACGGCTCTCCGAAACTGGTGGCGATTGCCCCGGCTGCAGCCTACGGACCGGCAAAGGAATGGCCGCAGAGCAAATTTGTTGAGGTGGTATCCGTGCTTTCCGAACGCGGGGTTCAGCCGGTGCTGGTGGGAGGTCCGGGTGATGCCGCGCGATGCGAGGAAATTGCAGGCTCGGCTCCCCGCGGCGCAATCATGGCGGCGGGACGCACCAATATTGGCGAGCTGATGGCGCTGCTGTCGTTATGCGACGGCTTCGTTGGCAATGACTCTGGCGCCGCTCATCTGGCCTCGGCCCTGGGCGTCCCCACGGTCGCAGTCTTCGGCTCGACCAACCCATCGCGCACCGGCCCGCGCGGACCGCGCACCACGATCCTCTATAAGGGAATCGAATGCAGCCCCTGCCTGGCGCGGACTTGCCGCTTCGGCCATTACCGGTGTTTGCTGGAGATCACACCGGGCGAAGCGCTGGCGGCGCTGGAAGATCTCGGCGTGATCGGTAACTGAATCCAATTCTTCCAAGGCGCTATCATGGGCGTGATCGAGATAACGACCTTTACCGAACTCGGATGGTCGGATCCGGACGCCGCACCCGAACGTGCGCGCTGTTTTTGTGAACGGCTGGAGCGCGGTGACATCCTTTTGCTGCATCGCTTTCCTGTTATCGGCGACGATGAAAGACGCCTTCTAACCGAAGTGCGGCAGGCTGGCTCCAGCTTTGTGAAGAACATCTCTTATGACGCGGCCTCCGCCAGGCTGCGCGGATTTGCACGACGGGGCACCGACGCCGCAACTTTGGCGCGCGTGCTGGCCGGCTACTCGGATCGGATGGGCGCGGTGGCCGCGGAATTGCTGGCGCCATATGCGGACGGATTGGAGCCTGACGTCACCAGCTTCAGGCCGATCGAGGAACGCGGCCGCAACCTTCGCGGCCGTTCGCGCAACGACCTGATTCACGTGGATTCCTTTCCCACGCGCCCGGCTCGCGGCAGGCGAATCCTGCGCTTTTTCACCAACGTCAATCCGCGCGAGCCGCGCGTGTGGGTCACCGCGCAAACCTTCGAGGAACTGGCCCGGGCGATGGCGCTCGAGGCGGGCCTCGTGCAATACGCATCGGCCGCCGGCGGAATGAAGGCGCGCCTTAAGCGCGCGATGACCGCCACATTGCGCGGTGCGGGAATCAAGAGCCCCGAGCGCTCGCGCTACGACGAGTTCATGCTGCGCTTTCATGACTATCTGAAAGGCAATCAGAAGTTTCAGCGCGATTGTTATCGCCAGCGCTATGAATTCCCCGCCGGCTCGACCTGGATAGCAATGACCGACATGGTGCCGCATGCGGTGCTGTCGGGCCGGCATGCGTTGGAGCAGACTTTCTTCGTGCCGATCAGGTTGATGTTGACGCCCGAAAAAAGCCCGCTGCGCATTCTCGAATCGATCGCCGGTGCCGTGTTGGCATAGAAAGCTGTTCAACACGCGCTGACCGATCGGGCATGATGACTTCAAGCGCCCGCCATGTTACCAGCATGAATTCCAGGAGGAGAAAATCATGACTCCCAAAGCGCCGACAACGCAGCAGCTCGCCCGGATAGCGTCGGGATTGAATCTCAACCTCTCATCGGAACAGCTGGAAAGATTTCATGAAATGAGCGCGGCGGCGATGGACGCCTATGGCCGGCTGGACCAGATGGCCGAACCCGTCGCGCCCGTGCGCTTTCCGCGAACGCCCGGCTGGCGCGCCAAGCCGGAAGAGAACCGGCTCGGCGCGTGGTATTGGAAGACCGACATTACCGGCGCGCCCGGCGGTCCGCTTAAGGGCAAAACCGTGGCGATCAAGGATAACGTCTGCGTTGCGGGAGTCCCGATGATGAACGGCAGTTGCGTGCTCGAGGGCTATATCCCCGAGGCGGACGCGACGGTCGTGTCGCGTATTCTCGAGGCCGGCGGCCGCATCATGGGCAAAGCGGTATGCGGGCGGCTTTGCTTCGATCTCAACGCCGACACCGGCCCGATCCTGAATCCGTACAATCTCACGCGCCACGCCGGCGGTTCCTCGGGTGGCAGCGCCGCGCTCGTCGCGGCTGGTGAAGTTGACATGGCGATCGGCGGCGACCAGGGCGGCTCGATCCGGATTCCGGCGAGTTGGTGCGGAGCTTATGGGCTCAAGCCCAGCTACGGGCTGGTGCCGTACACCGGCGCGTTTTCGCTCGATCCGAATCTGGATCATCTGGGACCGATGGCGGGCAGCGTGGAGGACGTGGCGCTGCTGCTCGAAGTAATCGCCGGGCCCGATGGCCTGGACGTCAGGCAGTCCACCAATCGCCTCAGCCCGCATGCCTATTCCAAGGCGCTGACCGGAGAGGTGAAAGGGTTGCGGCTGGGGCTGCTCGAGCAGGGATTTGGCTCCGAGCGGGCGGAGAAGGACGTCGATGAGGCGGTAACTCAAGCCGCGCACGCTTTTGAGCGGCTGGGAAGCGTGATCGGGAAAGTCTCGGTGCCGTGGCATCGCGAGGGCACGGCGATCTTCGGTGCGATCGGCAATGAAGGAATAAGCGCCACGATCCTTGCCAATAGCGTCGGCACCGCAATGGACGGCCAGCACGCGCTCAGCCTGATCGACACGTTTGCTCGCGGGCGCATGGCCCGCGCCGACGATCTGCCCGATCAAATCAAATACACGCTGCTCATCGGCCACTACATGCGCGAGGTTTATCACGGCCGCTTTTATGCGAAGGCGAGAAACATGACGCGGGTTTTGCGAGCGGCCTACGACGACGCGCTTTCCAAGTGGGATCTGCTGGTGATGCCGGCTACGCCCATGAAGGCGATCGCCGTGCCCGGCCCAGGTAACCCCGGGAACCCGCGTGCGGCTTTCGCCGTGGCTGACAACACGTGTCAATTCGATCTGACCGGACATCCCGCAATCAGCCTGCCATGCGCGATCTCGGAAGGACTTCCGGTCGGCATGATGCTGGTGGGGCGTTTGGGGGAGGACGCCACGGTGCTCAGGGCAAGCCACGCCTTCGCGCGCCAGATCTACAGTCCGCCCAGGCCCGATGCGCAATGATTAAGATGACCGGCCGCGCGCGAGCACGCGGTAAACTGCCTCGATCTGCGCGACGGAGCTGTTGACGCTCAGTTGCTCCGCGTTTTGGCGGAACCACGCGTATGTGCTGCGCACCAGGGCGGGGCCGGATGCGTGCGCGCGGACGATTGCGTCGGCTAGCGCGGCCGGGTTCGCGCTGGGCGCTATGAAGCCATTGATACCGTTGTCGACCAGGCTGGTTGCGGCGTTGTCCGCGCCCTCCACCACGATTGACGGTGTTCCGCGTGCCGCGGCTTCGACCACGACCAGCCCATAGCCCTCGCGCCGCGAAGGGAGCAACAGGCACATCGCAGCGCGCATCGCGCAATCGATTTTCTGCCACCCTGCGAAACCGGGGCATTCTATTACGCCCTCCAGCCCCAGCCGCATGATTTCAGCGAGCACTCGCTGCCGTTCGGGGCCGTCGCCGAAGATCAGCGCCCGCAGACCTGGCACCTGGCGGCGAGCAATCGCTATCGCTTCGGGAATCACTGTGACCTGCTTTTCCGGAATATGCCGGCCGGCGTACACGGCCATCGGCTCGCGCTTGCTTTGCGCGGGCGGAGGCAGCAATGGTCCGTCGTAGATACCCTTGAGAACGACCGGCGTGCCGCGATAACCGTGCTCGCACAAGACCGCGGCGGCCAGCGCGGACAGCGTGAACGAAGGACCAGTCAGGGCGATACACAATCTCTGCACGGCAGCGCCCGCCGCACCTCCGACCGCGCCGAGGTAATCGCGCCAATACTCCGGTGGCCAAACCTCCACCCAATCGGTGACTACTTTCGGACCGCCGGCCGCCTGGGCCATCACCGCGGAAATCAACGGGAAGTAGGGAAAGCTGCAGGTGTGGACGATGTCGTATCGGTGGCGATTGCGCAGCAGGTGGAGCAGCACGGCCGCGCCAAAGCGCATCGGCGGCAGGATCCGGCGCCGGCCCGCCGCGGTATAGAGCTGGCGTCCCGCGCTTAGAGCGAGCACCTCCACACCGGCGGGCGCGTCTGGTTGTTCACCAACGTCCCATTGCGTGCGGGTCAGGTAGGTGACTTTATGGCGCGACGCGAGCCGCTGCGCGACCGCCCGATACCATCGCTCGCATCCGCCGATCGTATGCGGATAGAGGCAGTCGTATACGATCGCGATACGCAGCGATGGCGCGCCGTCGGGATGCGCCCGCTCAGCGCTCATCATCTCCCGGCCGGACGAGCCAGAGCAGACTCAGAAAGAAGGAGGAAAAAATCGTCTGGGCGCCAATGATCATCAGGGTTGAAGCCTGAGTGGCGGGCCGAATCGCGTTGAGCGCTCCCCTTCCGCTTTCCAGCCATTGCATCAATATCCTGGCGTCCAGCGCGAAACCAGCGATGAACAGCACCGCTCCAACCGCCAGTCCTCGTTCGAGGTTGAAATGGCGCTGCAGCGCTTCCAGGACCGGATCCGCAGCGAACAGACGCGCGCCGTGGCAGTAAGCCTTGGCGAACAGACCGGTCATCACCACCTGGAAACCCAGGATGGTCAGCAGGCTGCCAACCAGCATGTAGTGATAGTCAAAGGTAAGGCCGCCGATCGTCACCGGGCCGCGGCCCAGAGCGGTCAACGGTATGACGCCCAACATTATGAATAGGGCGCCCGGAACCAGGAACAGCCAGGTCGGCGAATGCAGCAGCATGAAGCGCAGATGGCGCCATCCGTCGCGCAGCGGCCGCAGATGCGGTCCATGCGAAGCGCGGCCGTCGCGCCGCAGTGTGATCGGAATATCGACGATACGCATGTTGCCGAGCGAAGCCTTGATCACCATCTCGGAGGCAAATTCCATCCCCGGCGCGCTCGCCTTCATCCTGCGGTAGGCGTCCCTGGTCAGCGCGCGCATTCCGCAATGAGCGTCGGAAACCCGTCCCCTGAAGAACAGATTGAGGATGCCTGACAGGAGAGGATTGCCAATCCGATGGTTGAGCCACGGCATCGCGCCCGGCTCAATACGACCCAGCCGGCGCGATCCCATCACCAGGTCCGCACCAGCGCGAAGCTCGTCAACAAAGCGGCCCAGCTCCGAGAGATCGTAAGAATCGTCCGAGTCTGCCATCACGATGAGGTCCGCGCGCGCCTCTTCGGCACCGCGCCGCAGCGCGTTGCCGTAGCCGCGCCGGGGCTCATCCACGACCCGTGCGCCGGCCGCCCGCGCAATCTCCGGGGAGCCGTCTTCCGATCCGTTGTCCACCACCAGCACCTCGCCGCGAAGTCCCAAACGGTGCAATGTCTCAAGTGCAGTATTCACGCAGGTTGCAACGGTCTCGGCCTCGTTCAGGCATGGCAGCACGACAGAGACCTCAAGGTTCTCCTTCGCGCTCGAAGCGGCTTCGCCATTGCCGGAAAACGGGCTCATCGATGCTCACCATGCGCCCCGCCAGGTAGCGGACCAAGGTTAGAATCTAGCAAAAAGCCCTATTGATACGCTCATACTTTGATCGTCCTGATCGAAGCAGAATCGGACTCAGCAAACGCCGGAGGCGGCTCGCCGCTTTCCGCCTTGCGCGGGGCGAGGTTCGATACTGGCGAACCGCCGCGGTTGGCGCACAAACGCAAATAAAGGTCGCGCACCATCGCGGCGATGGCGTCCCAGGTATAGCGTTTTTCCACCTTCTCGAAACCGGCCTGTCCCAGTCTTGCGGCCAGTTGCGGATCGCCAAGGAGCCGGGCGGTGCGCGCGGCGATTTCCTCCGGCGTTGAACACAAGTAACCATTTTCGCCATCATCGATCAGGCCGGCGACCGGACCGCATGCGCGATTGCCGATAACCGGCTTGCGTTGCGCCCAGGCTTCCAAAAATACCATGCCGAAGCTCTCGTTCTCCGAGGGCAACAGAAAGACGTCGCACGCGTCGTAAGCGTCCACCAGGTCCTGTCGGTCAACTTCGCCCAGCCAGGAAACGTAGGGAGACGAAACCGGCCTCCGATCGATGTCGCGCCCGATCATCACCAGTCTCACCCGTTCGTCGGCGATCGACTCGATCGCCGCAACCGCCAGGTCATAGCGCTTGAACAATTCCTTTCTTCCGACGAACAGCACGATCTTGCGCCCGGCCAGCCCGTACTTTTTACGGAAGCGCGCGCCGCTGGCCTCTTCCCCGGTCAGTTCCTCCAGATTTACGCCGGCGCCCAGATCGATTGGAGCGCATCCGGGCGCGAGGCGGGCGAGCAAACCGGCACTGTAACGAGTCTGGGCCAATAGAGCGTCGGCGCGCGCAAAGCATAGGTAGAAGACCGCAAAGTGATGATAGATATCCTGCGGATGGAACAGCGGCAGAATCACGACCGGCCGCCGGAACAGGCGCGCAATCGCAACCACCGGCGGCATCAGCGCGTACGGCGTGAAGCCGGCCATCACGGCGTCGTAATTGCGAATGTTGCGGACCAGGTAAGTAAGCAGACGGATCGACCACGGTCCGCGGCCGGCGAGCATTATCAAGTCATATATTCGCGGCCGGCTGCGCGCACGGAGTTGATAATAATCGGGCAGATTGCGCGATCCTCCAACCATCGTTCCGAAGCGCCGCTCCTCCCGCTCCCATCGCTTGAGGATTCGGCGCGAAAGTCGATGGCCGAGCCGAGGGCCGATGTGGAAGGTGGCCGGAAAGCGCAAGATCCTGATTCCGTCAGCCGAGGTAATGCCGACGGGGTGTTCGGCGGACCATGCGCTGGTGAACGCCGATGTCGGATTGGAGTTTCTTGTACAAGTCGTCAGTACATCAACTTCAACGCCCAGCTCGGCCAGCTTCCTGGAGAGCATATACTCATACCGTTCGGATCCGTTGACGAGATCGGGAGTCAACTGGGGAAATATATGAAGAACTTTCACCGCGGCGCTAATCGAAGTTGATAGATAATACGGCAATACCGACTTTTCTGTTCCACCGATCAATCAATATATCTTCGCACAGCAACAGTACTTCATAGTCGCCGGCCGGCAAGTGCGCCGGGTAGGTTTGCCATGTCCATCCTTCCCCGCAGACGCGGAAGGTTTTATCCAGCGATGCTTTCAGGCTTCCGAGCGGCCGTATCACGATGCGTGTCTCGCGGTCTTTCGGGGCCGAAAAGGCGACGGTGCAGCTTAGCGACGCGTTGCGAAGCCTGAACCAGGCCGAGGCTTGAGGCGCACTCCATCGAAAAGTTCGGGTGCCCTCGCTTTCCGCGTCGTACCAACCGAAGTTCAGCTGATGGATGTCGGTTTTCCCGTCCATCAGCACACAGTTTTTTGCCTGCGAAGGGTCCGGATGAACCGCCTGGTTGTTGGGCGCGGGCGGGGGATAATGTCCCCAACTCGGAGCAAGCAGATGAAAAAAAGAGCCGCGGCGCAACGCAAACTTGATTCGGAGACGGATCGCCGAGGGCAGGTGGACCAGGTTCCATTGCCAAGCCCGGATCAGGATCGAAACGGTTTCACGCGGCTGGGCGGCGGTGAAGGCGAACTCGTGGCCGAGCCATGCGGGCAGTCGCAGGACCGGAAAGTACTTGATTACGGTTCGGATCCGGTTGCGCTCGCAAAGGAAAGCCTTGTTGCCGAGAATCTTGTCGCTATATCCAAATCCGTGATCGATCCAGGCATCCGGCGCGACGGCCACCTGGTATCCTGACTTCCACGCCCTGATACCCAGTTCGGTATCGTCGTAATAGTTAAACAGCCTTTCGTCCAGCGGTCCGACGCTTTCCAACACGCTCCTGCGCGCCACCATCCCACATCCCATCGCATACAGCACGTGATGAGGTAATTGCGCGAACTCATAGGGAGTATCGAAGCAATAGTCACCGCCATAGCCCTGCAGGTTAACCGTGCCGCCGGCGCCGTTCATTATGATTTTTTTTCCGGCAAAGAATACCACGGGGGCGACTACGCCGAGCCTGGCGTCGGAGTCCAACAGGTCCACCACGGCCCTGAGCCAATTCGGATCGGCATATCCGTCATTGTCGATGAACGCGATGATCGAGCCCTGTGCGTGCTTGACGCCGAGATTGCGCCCGCCGGGGACGCCCAGATTTCTGCCGCTCCGCACTATCGAGAGCCGTCCACTGCCGAGATATTTCTCCATTACGGCGAGGCTTGCGTCGGCGGAATCATTATCAACCACCACAATTTCGAAATCATCGAAGGTCTGCGCCATCAAATGGTCCAGGCACTTGCCGATGATCCGCTCCCCGTTGTGGTTGAGGACGACCACGCTTACACGCGGCGACGGCGCCGCCCGGACTGGCTTGACCATCGGGATGCATGCCGCCGGATCCGGCGCGGCCGGTTGATGGCCGAAGTCGGCGGACGTGCCGTCCGTGTTCAAACTCATTTGCGCGCAACCACGAAGTATTCCTGATCGCCGTAGATCAGCTTGTTGAGGTAGTCAGTCGCACGATTGAACTCGTCGGTTGCTGAGCCATTGGCGCCCGTTGCGAGCGGCGGGATAGGAATGACTCCCGCAGGCGGCGAAGCGAACTGGCTGGAGACTTCGGCGAAGCCGGCGGATTCGAGCAGGAATTGCAGCGTTTGCGGGTGTACCAACCGCACATGGCTGGGGTCCATCCAGAACCATTTGTAATGCACGAACAGAGATTCGGGATTGAGTGTTTCCAGTATCGCAACGCCGCCCGGTTTCAGTTTCTGCCAGGCCAGGCTTACTAGTGTGGCGAGCTGGGCGCTGGTTAAATGCTCGATCACCTGTGCGGAGAAAATCCCTCCCACCGAGTCGTCGGGTTGCTCCGCGAGATAGTCGAGCGCGTCGCGACGCTGAACTTCCAGGCCTCTTTCCTTGCAGTGCAATACCATGTCGAGATCAAGATCGACGCCCTTGGCTTCAATTCCTGCCTCCCGCATGAGTTCAAGAAATTCACCCTTGCCGCATCCGACATCGATCAGCGGGGCCTGGCCCGTGAAATAGCCCAGATAGTCGCGCTGTTTATGCTTGATCATCGCCGGATCCCGCAGGCGGTCTTCGAAGCCGGCGTAGTCCATCACGGCGACCGCGGGGGGCGTTGCGGGCAGGATTTCATGGACATGCGCGGCTGCCCCGTTGCCGGCCTCGACGCTCAGGAGGCGGCGCAGGCGGCGCTCGGCGCGCGAAAGCCGCTCCCGCGCCTGCCGGAACTCTTCGTAATGGCTGTGAGCCTGCGCTTCGGCTTCGGACTGGGCAGCGCGCGCCGCCACGATCGCGGCGGCAAGCTCGGGCATTCGCGCGTCGAGCGCGTCGAGACGCTGGTTGACCTGGTCCCATCCGGCGAAGCGCTGCTCTTGTTGGCGCAACCGCTGGTCATGTTGTTGAAGGCGCTGCTCGTGGTCCTGTTCCTGCCGATATCGCGTCCGCAAATCCTCGCCGAATCGATCCAGTTCCTGACGCGTTTCCGTCTGCCGGCGCTCAAGCAGTTCAATCTGCCGCGCCCGCTCTTCCAGCCCGGCCTGCCGTTTTTCCAGCGCCGTTAATTTAACCGAGAAGTCGGCAAGCGCCTGAGTTTGCATGGCGACGTCCCCGGCAAAGGTCCGGGTAAAACGCTGGGCTAACGCCTGGGCTTGGTTCTTGAACTGCTCAGCGCTTAAACTCAGCGTACGTTCACTGATGGAACGGATTTCCTGCATTTGGGGAAGCAGCAAGTCCATCTGCCCTTTCAGATGCGAGGTAAGGCGAGTATTTGCGGCGTTGTACTCTGACTGGCGGCGGATGATCGGCTTCAACAGTCCGCCGACGATCCTGGCCGCGGTCAGTATCGTCCGCCCCAGCATCCTGCGGTTTGGATCGAGGGAGACGCGGCTGAGGTCGTAGGCCTGGTTAAGCGCTTCCAGGTCGGCTTGCAGGGGCTGATCGGTCCCGGGCGGAGCGGCGGTCGCCGGCGCCGAACCCGGTTCCGTTGGCAACCGGCTGTTGCGGACCTGTGTCCGTATCTGTTCCATCGTCTGGTCCAGGTTGGAGGCGCGCGAATCGTCCATCTGACTCTCCTCGTGTCGCGCGTATTTTTAACCCAACCTAGCTGATTAATCGGGCTAATTCAGCCCGTCGGAACTTCGACTTTGCCGGGCCCGAAGGGCCTTAAACCGTATGAGCCCTCCTAATTCACCGCAATTCGAAGGCGCCGGCTGGCGAGTTGCCGGTACTGGAGAAGGGAATAAAGGGCGGATTGAGCACCTGCACATACGCCGCGCCCGCCACGGCTCCGGCTGGAAGATTGAAGGTCAAGCTCCGCGCGTTGACCAGCGTCAGGGGAATCTTTG
>DATFSZ010000088.1:0-2942 GCA_035262365.1 Binataceae bacterium (SeqCode) | reverse complement strand
ACTTCATCCAGATCGTCCATGGCAATGGGGGTGGTGTACAACCGCAGATTGGCACTTTTCTCCAGTTTGTCGCGGCAAACTCGCACTGTGTCCAACCGGAACAATGCACCGAAAAAGTTCGACAAGTCTGCGGGATCTTCGTTGAAGCTGCACTGCAGCCCGTTTGATCGACCGGTTCCGCGCTGGTCCACAAAAACCAGGTCCCGCGTATCGCCCACCGCGCCGGCCAGACTGCTTGACTCGTCGCGGGCACTGTCTGTCGCCGCACCCCCCGGCCCCCCAACCAGCCAAAACACGGGATCCGGGGCGGGTTTTGCGCTCATCGCGGGCAACACGACGATATTCAGCCTGATCCTGCGCCCGGTTTTTAAAGTGCGGTCCTCCCATACTTCGTACGTGCCACAAAGCGCACCAGGCGCATACGTTCCTGGCGAGCAAGGATGCAGGAACGCCGCCCGCCGGGGTATGGCTGCCAGACCGCGTCTAGTGCCGAACCGCCAGGACGCATATAAGCCAGCCGCCAGCAGCCCGACGACCCCTAATGCAATCCATTTATTCATCGCAGGGGTGTGTGCACACAATCAAGCGCATGATCTCCCCGAAGCGCCGTGGTTACGGCTCTCTGTAACAATGTCGCCGGTGTCAAGCATAGCGCGGAGCGCACCGGTGCGTGCATTCCGAAAAGCGCCATTACGATCTACTGGAAGCCGCCGCCATCACCAATCCAAAGATAGCCGAGGTCCAAGCATGCAGGCATTTTCTACCCCTTTTGGCATCGGAAAGGCGCGGATGTACCCTCCAGGCACGACTCCGGTCAGCGCCGGGGGAGGCCCGAGTCATTGAGACGAAGATCGTCCGCTCGGCACCGAATTGGCCGAAATAAGCGTATTTGGACGGTCATTTGAGGTTGCAGTACCCACCTGATCGCGACATAATTCAGAAACCTAATGATCTGTCCTGCATGTAAGTTTTCCAATGCGCCCAGCGCGAGCCGCTGCGCGCGTTGCGGTGTGGACTTGCAGGCCGATTCAGCCGCCACCATGATGCCGGCATCGCGTCCGCCCTCAGCGGACGCGGCCGTGACGATGGTTCCAGCCTCTCGCGCTGTGGGCGGTTCGGTCGGCGCTGGAGCGGGAGCTGCGCCCGCCGTTGCCGTCAGCGATTCCAGCGGTATGGAAACCATTATTTCGCCGGGTCCCGTGAACCCCACACCGGCATCCGATGCTGACGCCACCGTGATCATGAATTCTCCGGTTCAGGGTGCGGCTCCGCCTAACGTGCCTGCAAGCCCGCCGCGTTACTCGCCGTCGCAATCTTCCGCGAATCGGCTGCCCGACTTCGGCTCGCGCTATCAAGTCATTTCGCTGCTGGGCCAGGGCGGCATGGGCGCGGTGTACAAGGCCCGCGATTTGGAGCTCGACCGCACTGTTGCGTTGAAACTGCTTCGTCCCGAGCTGACCCCGGATGCCGGCGCCGCTCAGCGTTTCAAGCAGGAATTGCTACTGGCCAGCAAGATTTCGCACCGGAACATTCTGCGCATCCACGATCTAGGCGACGCTAACGGCGTGAAGTTCATCTCCATGGCCTACATCGAGGGCCAGGACCTACATCACATCCTCGAGAAACAAGGGAGGCTGCCGGTTAAGCGTGCGCTGCATTTTGCCAAACAGATTCTCGGCGCCCTCGAGGCTGCGCACACGGAAGGAGTGGTTCACCGCGACCTGAAGCCGCAAAACATGATGGTCGACGCTAACGACCAGCTTTACGTCATGGACTTTGGCCTGGCGAAGTCGGTGGACACCGACGTGCGAATGACCATGACGGGCCAAGTGGTGGGCACGCCGCAATACATGGCTCCGGAACAGGTCGAGGGTGGGCCAACCGACCATCGCGCCGATCTGTATGCCTTCGGCCTGATCCTCGACGAAATGCTCACCGGCGAGCTGGTGTTCAAGGCCGAGTCCGCCTTCCACCTCATGCTGGCGCGCATACGAGAAGCGCCGCGCGGTCCTCGCACTGTGGTTCCCGATTTGCCGGAATACCTGGACCGGATCGTACTGCGCTGCCTGATGCGCGCACCAGAAGAGCGGTACCAGAGCGCGCGCGAGATACTCGACGACATCGCCGCGGAGACGGCCGGCGAAGTGCGCTCGCAGGAGACGCTGGTGCTCTCGTCGGTTGGTAAAACGGCGATCGCACCCCCAAAACCGTCGTTCTCTGTGCGGCGCTGGGCTGCGTTCGCGGCGGTAGTGCTGGTATTGGGGGCCGCGGGCTTCTGGGGCTGGAAGAAGTTTGGACAACCTGCTGCCGGCAATCACGGGAACATCAGCGTTTTGGTTGGTGATTTCACCAATCAGACCGGCGATCCGGTCTTCGACGACACCCTGGAGCCGATGCTCAACGTAGCTTTGGAAGGCGCCAACTTCATTAACGCGTACAGCCGCGGCGAGGCACGGAACCTGGCGGAGAAGCTGCCCAAACCAACGAACAAGCTCGACGAGCAATCCGCTCGGCTGATTGCCGTAAGCCAGGGTATCAATGCAGTGATTACTGGCGACCTCACGCTGCGCGGCAATAAATACCGGATCTCAGCCACTGCCCTCGACGCCGTCACGGGTAACGTGTTGGGCACTGCGGAAATATCTGTCACCGACAAGCAGGATGTGATCCGCGAGCTTCCCAAAGTGGCTGCGCCACTTCGCCGAGCGTTGGGCGATACAACGCCGGCCTCGGTTCAGTTCGAGGCGGTGAGTGGCGGCTTCAGCGCTGCCAACCTTGAAGCAGTTCACCAAAGTGCCCTCGGGGTCGAACAGCAGTTCGCGGGCAATTTTCAGAATGCATTCGATTTATTCCAGAAGGCGGTGGAGCTGGACCCTACCTACCCGCGGGCATATTTCGGAATGGCCGCGATGGCCACCAATCTGGGCAAGCCCGCTGATGCC
>DATFSZ010000087.1:0-2425 GCA_035262365.1 Binataceae bacterium (SeqCode) | reverse complement strand
CAGCAGATTTTCTTGCACGGCTGGATGGCTGGCTTGGCCCCGCAACCCCATCGACACCGACATGTCCTCGGGGCCTAAGCGGCGATTCGACGGGCGGCCATCCAGCTTGCTGGCCGGTCATCGAGCTGGCGATATTGCTGCTCAATTTGGGAGTGACCTCGGCCGCAGGGTGGTTTCGCCGAGGTGGTCCGCGCGGCGATCATGCGCCGCGCCCAGGCGGTGCTCTTCGTGAAGGGCAGAGTTAGAATTCGAAAAATGGTCTGGGAGTTTGAGCCTTATCTTGCTGGATACCTTAAGCTGGCGTGGCTGGGCCGTATGGGCAGTTACCCACTGAGATCGTTAGTGCAATGGATTACGATAAATCGAATATCGCGGCAACTTACAACGAAGCGCGCGGACTGACGGCGGTGAGGCAGCGACGCTGGCGGGAATTGCTGGCTGCGCATGTCGAGCGAAGTTGCATCTCGCTGATCGTGGACCTCGGCTGTGGCACCGGGCGCTTCTCAGAAATATTAGCGGCGGAATTCGGCGCGAGGCTCATTGGGTTCGATCCATCGGAAAGTATGATTGATCAGGCCCGGCAAAAACCGGCGACCGGGATGATCGAATTCGAGCGGGCGTGGGCGCACGAGCTTCCAACCGCGGACGGCTGCGTCGATCTCGTATTCATGTCGCAGGTCTATCATTACCTTCCCGAACCGATTGCCGTGGCGCGGGAGTGCCGGCGGATTCTGCGTGCCGGAGGCTACCTCTGCGTGCGGACTGCCACGCGTGAAAACGACGTCGTCATTCCGCACTTCTTTCCGAAGGTACGCGCCATGCTTGATGCCGATTTGCCGTCGGGCGATGACATCAGCTCGACCTTCGTCACTGCTGGCTTTATTACCAAGCACCATGCGATCGTCAGGGAAACTGTGGCCGCGGACTGGCCGGAATTCATACAAAAGTCGGCCCTTCGCGCCGACTCCTTCTTGGCGCGGCTGTCCGACACGGAATTCGATCAGGGAATGGCCGCGCTGCGCGCGCATGTTGCTGAGATTGACCCAAACGATGCGGTGACTGAGCAGATCGATTGGTGGCTATTCACGAAAGCCGTTTAGTGCACCGTGCGGCTCTTCAGGAGGCCAGCAGGATGGGCCCTCCCTAGGATGAGGACAACCTCGAAGACCCAAATCAACACCTTTAATCAATAGCTCGCCGCTCGGCGCCAATGCCTTCGCCCTTGGGCGTGAATACAAACATGACGCAGATGAGGGCTTCGCGGGCATCAGGATGGTCGCAGGCGAACAGATAGACGGCCAGCGACGGTTGCGGAGGTTGACGCGGGAAGGTAGGTCTCGCCTCGCTTGCCAGTCGGCTAGACCGGGATAGAAGCGGAAAGGGGCTTCTCGGGAGACCGTCAACCCAACCCCGTCTTCCCGCTTTGAGCGCAAAATGACGTCTGTCTTTTACGGCGGAATCCCGTTGGAGCAGGCGAGGGCAGTACCCTAAGCAAGTTACCGGCGGCAGCCGGCAGAGAGGCTCTCCGCCAGACCGGCGGGAAACAGGCCAGGTGCCGTTTCAAAACAACAACAGATACAGCACCGTAAACCCGGAGCTTCGGTCGATTTGCGTAAAGTAATTCTTTAAACTATACATTGATGGCGCCACAGCGGCGCTCATCGATAAATAAACAATGCCCCGGAACGTTCCAATCACCCCGGAAAAGGAACAGGAAATTATTGCCGCGCTGGAAAAGGATTCCCACGCGTCGCGGGTGGCGCGCACGCTCGGCGATGTAAGCTACGCGACGGTGTGGCGGGTGGCGGACCGCAACACTATTGCATTGAAGGCGGGCCGCGAAACCACGGGCCGGCCGCGCCTACCGGCGGAAATGTGGGCGAAAATCGCGAGGGAGGTGTCGGCGAACCCGAATGCGACGCAGAAGGAGCTGGCGCGAAAAATCGGAGTGAGCCGTTCGACGGTGGGCCGCGTGATGCGTGCGCCTCGAGACGCCGCGCGCTAAGTTGATGACGCGTATTTTCGACAGGCGGCGCTGAGTATCAAACGGCCGGCCCTTGCGGATAGCGAAAACCTGCGCGCAGAAAAGCTCGATCACACGGCGGTTGATCCAGAGCGAGGGAAACGCGGTGCCAGATAATTTGAGGCAGATCGGGCTGCGCCCTCGTGCTGGCCGCATCTTAGGCAGCTGCACCGGCGGCGATATTAAAAACGCCGCCTTGGGGGCAGCGAAGAGCTGGTGCCGGCTGCACTCTCCTCAGTACTGCGCGGTAAAATCACGAGAGGCCGTCCCTGCAATAAACCCGGCCAGAGCAGGGACACTTCTGTAACGATGGCTCTCTTCTGACAACGAACCGCGCCATCCCGCATAACGGACTGTAGGCCATGGCGACACTCATGACGGGATTCCCTCCGGCTCCGGAGG
>DATFSZ010000086.1:0-69430 GCA_035262365.1 Binataceae bacterium (SeqCode) | reverse complement strand
TCGGCATAGGTGCGGCCCGAGTAGGAGATCGGCACCTCGTAAATCCGCCATCCGGCGCGCGCCGCCTTTACGGTGATTTCCGGCTCGAAGGTGAAGCGGTCCGCGGTTAGTGTAAGGGTCGCCAGTTTGTCGCGCCGGAATGCCTTCATGCCGGTTTCCATGTCATCCAGGTTCAGGTTGCACAGCGCGTTGGCCAGCAGCGTGAGGCCCCGGTTGATCATGTAATGCCAGAAAAACAGCACCCGATGCGGCCCGCCTAAAAAGCGCGATCCGAACACCATGTCGGCGCGCCCATCGATCAGCGGTTGGAGCAGCGCGCGATAGTCGTGGGGGTCGTATTCCAAATCCGCGTCCTGCACCACGACGATCGGATGGCGTGCAGCGGAAAAACCCAGGCGCAGGGCGGCGCCTTTGCCGCGGTTGATGGAATGAAACAGGCATCGCACGCGCGGGTCTTCGAACTGCTTAAGAAGCTCGCGCGTGCCGTCGGTCGAGGCGTCGTCAACGGCGATCACCTCGCAATCAAAGCCGCAATCCAGCACCCGGCCAAGGGCCTGCGTGAGGGTGGCGGCCTCGTTAAAAATCGGCATCACCACCGAAATCTTGACGTCATCCCAGTTCATGCCAGCAACGCCCGCCTTTTCAATTTGCGTCCCGCCGCCGGCGCCTGGCCAGCATCCGCGCCACTCGTCGCGCCATCGCGCGCCGCCGCGCGCGGCCCAGCCCGGCGGCGTACGCGTCGAAAAATCGTAAACGATCCGTATTGGAAAGACCCGGCAGGTCGAATCGTCCCAACTGCACAAGATTGCGCAACTGCCGATAATGGCGCCACGCGGGGAAGGCCCGACGCGTCCGATCATGGTCGAGGAAGATGAAGCGGGGCGGCTCGCTCTGAACCACAAAGATGTTGTACGGGGTGAGATCGCCGTGGACGACGCCGGCCCGATGCAGTCGGGCAATCTCGGTGCCGAGCGCCCGCATCAAGGCGCGCTTGCGCGCCGCAAAGCCGTGGTCGTGCGTGCTCGCCGCCAGTTCCGGCAGCGAGATGCCGTCCGCTCGCGCCGACGTCAACATAGTGCGGGCGCTGGCGTCGTGCACTCCGCTGAGCAGCAGCGGCGGTGTGCGGAAGCCCTCCCGATGCAGTTCCTCGGTCACGCGCCGAAAGTTGCGGGCCCGCCCGCCGCGCATCATGCCTTTGACCGCTGCGAGTCCGTGCGGCGGCTCGAAGGCCTTGATATAAACTTCCAACACATTGCCGCTCTCGCCCGTGATTTGCGTTTGATAAGTCACGGCGTAGCGAGAACGATAATATAAGCAGCCCTCGATCCCCTCAATTGCCCTGACGACGTGCTTTGCCGCATCCGCGAACGCTTCCGGCGGCCTCGCGGACCATTCCCCGGTCGCGTCGATACGCCAACCGTTAATGGTGATTTCGCCCTTGCGCCGCTCGTTGTCCATCAATGGCTTTCGGGCACCGCGGCGCGCAGTGCGCGCTCCACGGCGGCGACCACTTCGCCGGGTTCTATCCGATGCATGCACTCACGGTCGATAGGGCAATGGCGCAGGTAGCATGGATGGCACGGGATGCGCGCTTTGATCGCGAGGTCGGCATAGCCCCATGGCGCCGAGCGTTCTGGCGCCGTCGCTCCCCACAGTGAGATTATCGGGCATCCGACCGCCGCGGCGATATGCATCGGGCCGCAGTCGGGTCCGAACGCGGCCCGACAATGGCGGAAGATTGCGGGCAAATCGTTCAGCCTGGTTCGTCCCGCCAGGTTGACGACCTCGATTTGGGCCAAATGCTGGAGCACCGCGTCGGCCAGATGGCGCTCATCCGGTCCGCCGATCAGCAGGGGAACGAGCCCATGGCGCCGATTCAATTCCATGATCGCTTGCGCAGTGGGCTGCGCGAAATAGATGCGGCTTTCCCAGGACGAGCCGAGGATCACACCCAGTAGAGGCGGCGCGGTGTTGCCGATCAGTTCAGCCGCGCGGCGCAGATCGTCAAGGCTGGGTTCAATGCCGAATTCGATGGGTGCCGCCGGTATTCCCAGCGCATCGCCAAAGCTCTGGTACTGCATCAGCTTGAGCCGCAAGTTGGGTTGCGGCGCAACCTGGCGCGTGGAAAACCAGTGATTGAATTCCTTGGTGTTGGCGGCGGAAAAACCGATCCGATCGGCAGCCCCGGAGACCCGCGCCAGGAGGCCGCTCTTTAGATGACGCTGCAAGTCCAGCACCAGGTCGAAGTGGCCGGCCCGCACACGGTAGAGAAAAGACGGAAACGTCCATGGCGCACGCGCGCGGTTATACACGATCAATTCGTTGAGCCATGGATGGCCCTCGATCACGGGCGCCGACTTGGGCTCAACTGCCCATGCGATGTGCGCTTCGGGATAAGCCCGGCGTATGCGCCCGAGTAGCGGCAGAGCGCGCACCACGTCGCCGATCGAGCCCAGCAGGATGATCAAGATTCGATGCGGAGCGCCCTCGCTGTCGCCGTCGTTCATCTATGAAAGGAAATTAACAAGTCTGCTAAACAAATGCTCGCCGTGTGCATCACCGGGTGCGTCCCTGATTGCGCGACCTCCCGCAAGAACTCTCCAATCATTTCGGCAGCAGCTTTACGAACGATATTTACCCGCGTCAGGTATGCTTTCCACGATGCTTCCCCCCGTTTGGCATTCAGGCTGGCCAATCCCTGAAGCCGTACTCGCCGGTTTCACGATTGTATCGGCAAAACGGTGTCTCTTGCCAATCGTGCGCACCTCATTATCCTCAGGCTGAAGGATGGAAATGGGTATGGATATCGAAGTCGTAAGCCCGTTATACAAGCGCTGGCAGAATGAAGCTCGTACTGACCCCGAGTCATTCTGGGCGAAAGCCGCACGCGAGGCATTCTGGTTTCGCACCTGGGACCGGGTGCTGGAATGGGAGCCCCCGACCTTCCGCTGGTTCGTCGGCGCGACAACCAACATCAGCTACAACTGCCTGGACTTGCAGGTGGAGCGCGGCAACGGTGGACGCACCGCTCTGATCTCGGAGCACGAAGACGGCAGCCGCCGGCAGTTTACCTACGCGCAATTGCTGGGCGAGGTGAAGCGCATTGGCGCGGCGATGCGCGCTCTGGGGGTGCGCCGCGGAGACCGCGTCGCCATCTACATGCCGACCATGCCCGAGGCGATAATGGCGATGCTGGCGGCAACCCGTATCGGCGCGATTCATCTGGTCGTATTCGCGGGATTTGGCAGCGGCGCGCTGGCCGAGCGATGCCGCCTGGCGGGCACGCGGGTGCTGTTCGCGGCCGATCATACAACGCGCAAGGGTCACAAGGTCGATCTCTGGAAGCTGGTCAAGGACGCGTTGGCCGACCCCGGCTCGCCGGTAGAAAAAGTCGTGATGCTGGCGCGCGGCGAGCCGCCTACCGACCTTCGAGCGGGTAGAGACGTCCTGTGGGAGGATTTTCTCAAAGCCGGCGATGGTCATTCGACGGCTTACGAGCAGATGGAGGCCAATGAACCGGCCTACGTGCTGGCCACCTCGGGCACCACCGCGAGCCCCAAGATCGCAGTTCACAGCCATGGCGCCTACCAGGTTGGAATCCGCTCCACCGCCTCGTGGTGCTTCGGAATGAAGCAGCGCGACGTCTGGTGGTCGACTTCGGATATCGGCTGGGTCGTCGGCCACAGCTATATCGTGTATGCGCCGTTGCTGTCTGGATGCACGACGATCGCGTACGAGGGCGCCCTGGACCATCCGGGGCCGGAGACCTTCTACCGTATTGTCGCTGAAAATGGCGTGACCGGCGTGTTTACGGCGCCGACTGCCGTGCGGATGCTGATGAAGTCGGGTACCGAGCCGGCACGCGGCTACAACCTCGATTGCGTTGAGCGGGTATTTTGTGCCGGCGAGGCACTGAACGCCCCGGCCTGGAGATGGTTCCAGAAAGACGTGTTCCATGATCGCGTTCCGGTGATGGACCATTGGTGGCAGACAGAAACCGGCGGTCCGGTGATGGGCAACCCGTACGGTATCCATATGCAGCCGATCAAGCCCGGCTCGGCGGGAGTCGCGATGCCCGGGTTTGAAGTCGAAGTCCGAACTTTGGAGGGCAAGCGCTGCGAGCCGGGCGAAAAGGGGCTGCTGGTAATCACGCGGCCGTTTCCGGGCCTTACCCCGACCATCTGGAACGACGCCAGGCGCTATGCCCGCGATTACTGGTCGCAGATTCCCGGCGTTTACTGCACCGGCGACGCCGCCCACCTGGACGAAGATGGGTACATCTGGTTTAGTGGCCGCGCCGACGACATCATCAAGATCGCCGGCCATCGTATCGGCACGGTGGAGGTCGAAACCGCCTTCCTGGAGCATCCGGCAGTGGCCGAGTCCGGAGTCACGGGGCGTCCCGATGAATTACGCGGCGAGGTGCTGGCGGCGTTCATCGCGCTCAAGCCCGGCTATGACGCCTCGCCCCAACTGGCCCAGGAATGCCGCGACGTGGTGCGCCGCCAACTAGGTCCAGTAGCTGTAATCGGCGATATCAATTTCATCAGCTCCCTGCCCAAGACACGCAGCGGCAAGATCATGCGGCGGGTGCTCAAGGCGGTGATTCTCGATCGCGATCCGGGCGACATTTCGACGATCGAAGACGAAGGCTCGGTGGAGGAAATCCGCGCGGCGTGGCATCGCATGCGCGCTGAACTCGGATAGCGTTCGCACGGCGGCGTTTGAGTGGCGGGCGTGCGATCTACAAACGCAACCGAAGGAGGACCGGGAAGATGGGTCTGTTCTCGACAAACGGTGGAGCGTCATCTCTGGTTCTGAGGTTGGTATTGGGATTCGTAATGTTCGCCCACGGATCGCAAAAGGTGCTGGGATGGTTCGGCGGCCACACTTTGTTCGTCACGCTGAACATGTTCACGCAACAGATGCACATGCCGCTGCCGCTGGCGTGGCTGGTAATCGCTGCCGAGTTCGGGGGCGGCCTCGGCCTAATCGTGGGTTTTCTCACCCGGATCGCGGCGTTCGGTATCGCCTGCGATATGCTCGGCGCAATCTTGCTGGTGCACTGGAGATTTGGCCTCTTCGCGAACTGGTTCGGCAATCAGAAGGGCGAGGGCATCGAGTATCACCTGCTCGTGATCGCTATCTGCATCGCTCTAATAATCCTGGGCGGCGGTGCCCTCTCGCTCGATCACGCTATCGCCGGCGGATCTCAGTAGTCGGGCGATTGTCGTATATCGGCGGCGGCGATAGCGCTGGAGCATCCGCGATGGCTGCAATCAGTCGAGGGAGGATCGTGGCTAAAATATAGTCATGGATCCCGAGCGTCCCATTGTGAAAGAAAACGCACCAGCTATTGATCCTGTCTGCGGCATGGAGGTCGATCCCCCCGATACGGCCGGGCGCGTCATGCACGAGGGGCACGAGTACCTCTTCTGTTCCGAGCACTGCGTGGAGGCGTTCAGGACAGACCCGGAAAAGTATCTGCATGCCGGCGCGCCCTCAGAGCACGGCGCCGATGCACATAGCGTGCACGATACGCATCAACCGGTGCATTCCGCTGGCGGCCGGTACACCTGCCCGATGCATCCCGAAATCCTGAAGGGCGGCCCCGGTGTGTGTCCTAAATGCGGGATGGCGTTGGAAGCGGCGCTCCCCGCCCTCGGCACTGAATACACCTGCCCGATGCATCAGGAGATCGTTCGCGACCAGCCGGGGAGCTGTCCAATTTGCGGGATGGCGCTCGAGCCGCGTATGGCCGCGGGGTCCGAGCGGCCCAACCCCGAACTGATCGACATGACCCGGCGCTTTTGGGTCGCGGCGATCCTCGCCGTTCCCGTACTCGTGTTGGCAATGGTGCCCGAACTGTTTGGCGTACAAATCCTCGATCCCGCGGCCCGGCAATGGGTTCAGTTCGCACTGGCCACGCCGGTTGTATTGTGGGCCGGATGGCCGTTCTTTGTCCGCGGCGCGGCCTCAATCCGCAGCGGCAACCTCAACATGTTCACCCTGATTTCGTTAGGCGTCGGAATCGCATACCTCTACAGTGTTGCGGCGACGCTCGTGCCCGGGCTGTTTCCCGCCGTCCTGCATGAGCACGGAGTGGTGCCCAATTACTTCGAAGCCGCCGCCGTAATCACAGCGCTGGTGCTGCTGGGACAGGTGCTGGAGTTGCGCGCGCGCAGCCGGACAGGCAACGCGATCAAGGCCCTGCTCGGGCTGGCGCCCAAGTTTGCTCGTATCATCCGCCCGAGTGGAGTCGAAGAGGATGTTCCAATCGACGCAATCGTGCCCGGCGACAGTCTGCGGGTCCGGCCCGGCGAGAAAATTCCCGTCGATGGCATCGCTATTGCCGGCGCCAGCTCGGTGGACGAATCGATGATCACGGGCGAGCCGCTGCCGGTAGAAAAGCACGAGGGCGACCGGGTTATCGGTTCAACCGTGAACAGCACTGGCGCTTTTGTAATGCGCGCCGAGCGCGTGGGAGCCGATACCCTGCTCGCACAGATTGTCAGAATGGTCGCGGCCGCCCAGCGCAGCCGTGCTCCAATTCAGCGCCTGGCCGACGTCGCGGCGTCCTACTTCGTTCCCGCGGTGATGCTGGTCTCCGCGGTCACCTTTGTTATCTGGTATTTGGCCGGTCCGGTACCGAGCCTTGCCTATGCGATCGTCAACTCCGTCGCCGTATTGATCATTGCATGCCCCTGCGCGCTGGGACTGGCCACCCCGATGGCAATCATGGTGGGCACCGGCAAGGGCGCGACGGCGGGGGTGCTGGTCAGAGATGCCGCCGCACTTGAAACGATGGAGAAGGTCAACACGCTGGTGGTTGACAAGACCGGAACTCTCACCGAAGGCAGGCCGCGTGTTGTGTCGGTCGTGGCGCTGGCGCCGTTCGACGAGAAACATCTGTTAGCGCTCGCTGCCAGCCTGGAAGTAGCCAGTGAACATCCGCTCGCCGCCGCTATAGCCGAAGGTGCGCGCAACAAACGCGTCACCCCGGCGCCAGCGTCGGATTTCCAGTCGCTGACCGGCAAGGGCGTGACCGGCCGCGTCGATGGCCGGGTGGTGGCTCTGGGCACTGCGGTGCTGCTCAGATCGCTCAACGTGGATACCAATTCACTTGCCGCCCGCGCGGAAGAACTGCGGCGCGACGGACAAACTGTAATGATGATTGCGGTGGATGGCGCGCCGGCGGGCTTAATCGCAGTGATCGATCCGGTTAAACAATCGACTCCGGAGGCGGTTCGCGCTCTGCGGGCCGACGGCGTGCGCATCGTGATGCTGACCGGGGATAGCGCAACGACGGCCGCGGCAGTGGCGCGCAAACTGGGAATTGAGGAGGTCCGCGCCGAGGTGCTGCCGGATCAGAAAGCCAACGAGGTGAAGCGCTTGCAGGAGCAGGGGCTAATCGTTGCGATGGCTGGCGATGGGATCAACGACGCGCCGGCACTGGCCCAGGCGCACGTGGGAATCGCGATGGGAAGCGGCACCGACGTGGCGATGGAAAGCGCGGGCGTCACGCTGGTCAAGGGCGACCTGCGCGCAATCGCGAAAGCACGCCAGTTGAGCCGCGCCACGATGCGCAACATTCGGGAGAACCTGTTCTTCGCTTTTATCTACAACACGCTGGGAGTGCCGATCGCCGCCGGAGTGCTTTATCCCGCCTTCGGGCTCCTGCTAAGCCCGATGATTGCCAGCGCCGCGATGAGCTTCAGCTCTGTGTCTGTAATCGCCAACTCGCTCCGCCTGCGCCGCCTGCCGCTGTAACTGAAGCTCCTTTGCCGGGGAGTCGAAGGAAAAATGCAGGCGAGCCCGCTATCGTTTCTCCGGTAGCGCCGGCATGCGTGCCGGTTCTGTTTGTTCCTTTTGTCCCGCAGGAAACTCGTGACCGTCTGTTATGCCGGTCTAAACTGAAATCAGTGGATGTGACGCAGCTTGTCGGGGTTGAGCATCAGGTAGATGCCGGTGATCTTGCTGTCGCGGAAGTCGAACGCGACCGTTGCTGGTTGGCCGTCGGGTCGGTCCAAAACAAAACCGGGAACCCCATTGATCTGCGCGAGCCGTACATTTCGCAGACCTGAAAGCCCCTTCTTTGCCAGGCCCCCGATCAGGCGGATCACCTTATCGCGTCCTACCACCGGACGGATTGCGGCAGGCGCGCTGCCGCCGGCATCGGAGTAGTAGGCGACATCGTCAGCAAGCAGTTCCGCCAGGGCCCGAGGATCGCCGCTTTGAGCCGCGGCGCCAAACGCCGCGGCCAGCCGCTCGCATTCCTTCTGCGAGGGCCGGAACCGTGGCCGCGAGGCGCGCACATGAGCTCGCCCACGCGCAGCGAGCTGCCGGCAGGAAGCGGGGCTCCGCCCCAGCGCGCCAGCAACTTCGTCGAAGTCCACATCGAACACGTCATGCAGCAGGAACGCGGCGCGCTCAAGCGGAGTTAGCCGCTCCAGCGTGAGCATCAGAGCCATCGACAAATCCTGCGCGCAGTCGCTGTCGCTTTGTGCCGCAAGTGCGTCTTGGTCCAGCACCGGTTCGGGCAGCCACTGTCCGACGTAATTTTCGCGCCGCACCCGCGCCGATTTCAGCCTGTCCAGGCAAAGACGCGCCACGATCCGCGACAGGAATGCGCGCGCGTCATTCACCTGGGAGTGATCGATGCGATGCCAGCGCAAATACGCGTCCTGCACCACGTCCTGCGCTTCGGCCAGCGAGCCGAGCATCCGATAGGCAAGCCCGGTCAGACACCCCCGAAGCGCCTCGAAGGTCGCGGTGCTATCCTGCGCGGTGCCTTCCATCAGGCGGCTTTTCGCGCGACCTGCGTCTGCGCGCCCCCGACCTTAATCAGCGAACATATTTTGCCATGGCCCAAAGCGTATTTCAGCGTTGGGAACATGCGGCCGGCTGTGATTCCGAACGCGAGCGAGACCAGCGCGCGCCGGCCCCATCGCGCAACGATTTCATCGCGCAGCGCGTCGGCCGTGGGATCATGCCGCAGCGTCGCTTGCGCGAAGCGATAACCCAGCGCAGCCTCCGGTGTCATCGCACGCTCATCGCCCGCCAGCACAGCCTTGATTGTCGCGGGCGCCACGCCTTCGCGCTCAGCCATGGTAACCGCCAGTTGTGAGCATGGACCGCAATCCTCGGCCAAGGTTGTGGCCAGTCCGGCGGCGAAGCTGGCGTCACGGGGAACGTCTTTACGATAGGTGGTGATACCCATCACTCGGCCAAACTTCAGGAACGCGCGCGCGCTGACGTCCAGGATCTCGCGCAGATAGCTTGCGTCGTAGTCATACTCCTTCTCAAACGCGTCGATTCGCCTCCGTAACAGCCATTTGATCATTGCTTCTTTCCTCCGTTGTGGAAACTGAGGGTGGCCATGCGATCCAAAGCGTAAGGAGCGCGGAGAAGTAAATGGTGGGAACATCGGCCATCACATGGTCCCATGATTCGCGCCCGCCGAGAGCGTCGCCGAGGTGCACAAGAGCATGAAGGACAAAAAAGCCCGCCGCCGCCAGCACCGCTGGACGTGCGCGAACGTCCAGCGCAAACCAGATCAGCGCTCCGCCTGCCGTCAGGTAGGCGCCGCCGATATCGCGTACGAAGTGCTGGTTAAAGGGGCCGGTGCTGGCCACCCCTGGAATACCAAGGTACCACGCCGCAGGCGCAAACAACATGAAAAGCCCGTTTGCGACGCTCAAAACGCCCAGTAACCACGCAAGTTTGATGCGCATGGCAGCTCTCATTCTCAACAATCAGACGAGGCAGCAGTCGGCGATGTGACAAAATTCTTTGATTCGTTGCGGGTCAACGACAGCTTCCGGGTGGGCGGTCGGCCGGCCTATAAAGCATGTGTCCGAACGGCGGCGCACGCCCTCAGGCGCTCATCCGCCGCACCAGCGCCGCCATCTCGCGCCGCATTTCGTGCGGCGGAAGGCAAACTCGGCCGCCATGACCGGGCAGCACCCAGAAGAAGGTCTCATCCACCAGGCGCTGCATTGACGCGGTCTGCTCCTCCCACGAATGCCAGCAGGCCAACCGATATGCGTCGAGCATCCGGCGCTGAGCGCTCCACCACAGATGATCGCCGGTGAACAGGAAGCGCCCCGCAAACAGCAGCACACAATGGCCCGGTGAATGACCCGGGGTTGGAATGATCCTGAAATCCGGCGAGATGCGGATCGGCGCGGTGCCTTCGATCACAATTTCAGCGTCCGGCTGTGCGCTGAGATCGTCCTGATGAATGATGCGCCGGGAACCGAACCTGCGCGCCAGCGATGCCGCTTCGGCGACGTCGTCGCGATGGGTCAGAAAAATGTAGCGAATGCCGCCCATTTGTTCGAAGCGGCGCACCAGATGCGTGACCGAGCGCGGAGAATCGACGAGCCAGTTGCCCTCGGGATGCCGAATAAAGTAGCTCGCGGCCCCATAACTGTCGCGCGAAGCGAAGCCGCAGTAATACACCGGTCCTTCAATTGGCATCGGGAAGTCGCTCATCACGCTTTTCGCGTCAGCGTGATGCAGCGTGCCGATCGATCCTACCGGACAGGCGAGCAACGCGCGGATCGCGGCGCGAGTTTCATCCGCGCTTTGCGGCTGCGAATGGACAAAGGAATACATCGACGCTTCGGCGAACACGGCGGGCGCCAGTTGGCGGCAGGTATCACAGTCGATACAGGTGCGATCGACGAAAAAATCGCCGTCGACATTCTCCGAGACTTTGTTTTTGAAGTCCGCCATGCCGCCGCCGCGCTGCGGGACGCATCCGCATTTTCCATAATGACACAAACCGGGCTCGATGGGGACCCGGCGAATGCGCCGGCAGGCTGCGATTGACACCGGCAATCGAGGGTATTAGCAAGCGGATCAGTCGCCGCGCCGGAAATCGGACGGACGCGCCGCACCGGCACAGGAGGAATATCATGGCGGATTCGGCAGCCAGCCAAAGATCGCAGATCATCGGGGTGAGCCAGCGTGAATGGGAGGCGTTATCGCCGGCGATCAAATTCAAGAAACTGTGGTCAGACCCCGCCACCAAGCGACGCGCACAAATAACGCGCTTTGAGCCGGGTGCGACGCTCCCGATGCATCGCCATGTCGGCGACGAGCTGCTTTACGTAATCGAGGGAGCAATCTCGGACGATTTCGGCACCACCACCGCGGGCAATATGGGTTACCGGCCCGATGGATGCGTTCATACCGTCAAGTGCAGCAATGGCGCGACGATTCTCGCCGTTATCACCGGCAGCAGCGAACCCGCGACCGAGATGGGCAACGCACCGCGCTCGCAGAATTTCATGCTGAGCGATATCGAGTGGACCGAAGCGATGCCGGGGATGCGCCACAAGCCGATCTGGCATGACAAGGCGACCAATCGGCGCGTCCTGCTCGGACGTTTCGAGCCGGGCGCGAAGATCCCGATGCATCGGCACGTCGGCGACGAACTGATCTTCGTGATCGAGGGCACCAGCGTCGATGAATCCGGCGAGGTTCCGGTCGGCGATGCCAACTATCGGCCCAACGGATGCGTACACAGCGTGTGGTCGAAAAACGGCGCGACGGTGCTGTCATTCGTCAGCGGCGGCGTCGAGATGGTCAAAAGCTAATCAGGCCTATGGAACCCGAGGTAGGAGATTAGACGCTGCGGTCCAAAAACTCCCGCACAATGCCGATCACTTCGGGCACGCTGTCCAGTATGAGTTGGTGATCGGCCTTTGGAATTTCGACCAGATAGCCGTTTTGCGCGGCGGCTACCAGCCGCGCAAGCGCCTCGGGTTGAGTCATCGTGCTCTGTCCCGCCCTGACCACCAGCACCGGGCAGGGGACATTGCGTATCCATTGGATTCCGTTGAATCCGTGAAGCCGCCGCCCGGTGCGGCGATCGAGCTTGTTGATCCATTTTCCGTCCGGGAGTTGGCGAAATGAATGCAGCGACAGATGTTCGACCATTTCGGGCGGCGCTCCCGCGGTGGGCGGCGTCAGCCGGAAGGAGCGCCGCGCCTCTTCCAATGATGCGAAAGTCCGTGGCGGTCTTTCCTCGCGGCTTCGCATCCGCGCCTGCATTTCCTCGTCGTACACCGGCCGCGTCTCCAGCAGCGCCAGCCCCCTGACGTTTTGCGGATAGCGCGCCGCATACAGGATCGACGGCAAACCGCCCCCGGAGTGACCGACCACGAACGGTTTGCCCATCCCCCAGTTGCCGATCACGGCGTGCATGTCGTTCATGTAGTCTTCAATTTCGTAATGACCGATCTCGGCCCATTGGCTGTCGCCATGGCCACGGCGATCGAGCGCCACAACGTGGTAGCTGCCGGCAAGCGCCGGCGCGGTAAAATCCCACCATCGCGAATGCGCCGCCGCTCCATGCATCAGCAACACCGGCACGCCGCCTTCGCCCCCATAATCGATGCAACTGAGCCACAGCCCCTCAGGCCCGCGGAATTTGAGGAAACGCATGATGGTAAAGACGCCTAAATGATGGGCCCGCGCGATTCAAGCGCCGCTCATCGTCAGGTATTGAAGCCAGGGAATGTGCCAAATGGAGGCTGGCAGACCTTCAGGCGGCTTTGGCGCGCATCTTGTACCGGATTGGCATGTGCTTGATGCCACCGACGAAACTCGATCGCATCCGCGCGACCGGTCCCGCCAGTTCGACGCGATCCATGCGCGCTGCTATCTCGCGGAAGATCATCTGCAGCTCGAGCCGCGCCAGGTTTGCGCCCAGGCAGAAATGTTCGGCGATGCCGAACGCCAGGTGATAGTTGGGCTGGCGTTTGATGTCGAATTTGAAAGGATCCTCGAAAACTTCTTCGTCGCGGTTGGCGGACGGGTAGAAAAGCGCCAGCTCGTTGCCCTCGCGGATCTTCTGGCCGCGGATCTCGGTGTCCGCGGTCGCGACCCGGTTGAACTGGATCACCGGCGAGGTCCAGCGGATGATCTCCTCGGCAGTGGAACGGATCAGCGACGGATCGCGCTTGAGCATCTCCCATTGATCCGGATTGCTGATCAAGGCGAACAGTCCCCCGGTGGTCGCGTTGCGCGTGGTTTCGTTGCCGGCGATGATCAACAGCGCAAAGTAAGACAGTAGTTCGAAGGGCGGAATCTCCTCGTCGTTGACCCGGCCAAGCGCCAGTCCCGTGGCCAGGTCATCGCGCGGATTCTTGCGGCGGTCCGCCACCAACTGGCTGAAGTATTCGAAAAACTCCATGCGCGCCTGCTGCAGCCCTTCCATGATCGTACCGCCGCGCGCGTACTCTGGGTCGGTCGGACCGATCATCGCATTGCTGAGGCGGAACATCATCTCCCAGTCCGAGCGCGGGATACCGAACATCTCCGCGATCACTGCCAGCGGCAGTTTGGCCGAAACGTCGGTCACGAAGTCGCATTCCTCGCCCCCGGCGATGCCGTCGATCAACTGAGCGGCGATCTCCTGCACATGCGTCGCGAGGCGATTGACGGCGGCGGGCGTGAAGCGGCGGCTCACCACCGAACGGTAGGCGCCGTGCTCGGGCGGATTCATGTTCAGCAACTGGCGCAGCAGCGCTTCCTCCGGAGGCGGAACGCCCGGTTCATTAATCGTAACAAACAGTCGCTGACTGCTGCGGAACAGTTCCGGCTGCCGGGAGATTGCAATGATGTCGGCGTGCCTGGTGACAGCCCAAAACGGGTCGCAATTCTCGCGCTGGTACCAGTACACCGGAGCCTCGCGGCGCAGCAGCGCCCATTCCTCGTGCGGATAGCCGCGCTCCACGTACAGGTCCGGCGTTAAGATATCCAACGTGTCCAGTGTTATGGGTGCCATGAGGCCCACCTTCACCCGCGGTCGCTTTTGACCAGATAGTCAGTTCGAGGATACACCAGAGCGCGGGCTTACGACACCGCTCGTTCCCGGTTCGCCGCAACGGCGCAATTACCTTTTGCGCGGGCGGCAAGTTTGCCGCAACCTGAAAACGCGGCAGGATGAATTGGAATCTGCCGGGCTTTCGGAGGTGACGAAAATGGCCGGACCGCTCACCGGTTACCGAATCGTGGATCTTACCCGCATGATTGCCGGTCCCATGGCCACGATGATCCTGGGCGATCAGGGTGCGGACGTAATCAAGGTCGAAGGCCCTGGCGCAGGTGATCTGGCCCGCGCATTCGCGGGACCGCGCCATCGGATGGCTCCGATGTTCGCAATCGCCAACCGCAACAAGCGCTCGATCGTGATGGACCTCAACGACGCTCGCGCCGTCGTGCTGCTGGAGCGGCTGGTCGGCAGCGCCGACGTGCTGGTGCATAACTTCCGGCCCGGCGTGGCCGGCAAGCTGGGAATCGGGGAGGCAGCGATGCGCCGCGCCAGACCCGACCTCCTCTACGTGTCGATCAATGGCTTCGGTGAGACCGGACCATACGCGCACAAGCGCAGTTACGATCCGGTAATTCAGGCGCTGTCCGGGCTGGCGTGGATTCAGGGGGTCACCGACCGCCCGAAGATGATCCGGCTGATAATCGCGGACAAGATAACGGCGCTTACTGCCTCACAAGCGATCACCGCCGCGCTGCTGGAGCGCGCGCGCAGCGGGCAGGGCCAGCACGTCAGGCTGGCGATGCTCGACGCGGTCATTTCGTTCCTGTGGGCGGAAGGCATGGCCCACTACACGTTTTTCGGGGAGCAGCGCGAGACCCATCCGGCGCCCGCGCGCTTGCGCGACATGGTGTTCGAAACCGCCGACGGGTTTATCACCGCCGGAGCGAACTCCAACGTGGAGTGGCGTGCGTTGGCTGAAGCCTTGGAGCATCCGGAATGGGCAACCGACGCGCGCTTCAAAACGCCTGCCGGCCGGGAGCGCAACGCGGAGGCGCGGCTCGAATTGACGGCGGCGGTGCTGCGCACCCGCAATTCAAGCGAGTGGTTGGCGCGTCTTGACGCGCGCGGAGTGCCCTGCGCGCCCATTCTCAATCGCTGGGAGATGCTGCACCATCCGCAAGTACGGGAGAACGGGATCGTGATCGAGAGCGATCATCCACACGCGGGCCGCATCCGGCAGCCGCGTCCCGCTGCCCGCTTCGATCGGACGGCAACCGCAACACCAAGGCCGGCGCCGCTGCTCGGCGAGCATACGCGCGAGGTGCTGGGCGAGATTGGAGTCTCAGCGCAGGAGATCGAAAAACTGTATGCCGTCGGCGTGATCGCCTAGCGTGACCAAAGATTCGAATTTCACAAGAGAAAAGCCTCAAACAGCGGGGCGGCCGCCTGGTTATTGCTCAATCCGGAACATTGGAAATTTCAGACAAACAGCCTTAAGGAAGCAGGAATCAACTCAGAAAAAACCCTCAGATTTCAGGGAGGTGGAATCTGAGGTGCGGTTAGAACTCCGGCAGCGCCGTGGTTTTCTCGATCCGCACCGCCTGTAGCTGCAGCGGGTTGAGTCCTAGCGCGAGCGCCATGGTGGGCGCGAGTTGGGTCGCGTCCACCGAGGTCTTGATCACGTGGCCCGCAACGCGGGGGTTTCCATAATCGGCCAGCACCAGAGCCACGTTGCGATCCTCCACATTGAATCCGCCGTGTTCGGCAATATTTGCTTCGATTCCGCTGTAATCCACGCCCATGCGCGGCTCGATGATAATATCGGGCACGCGCGAATCCTTTTCCGGATCGTTGGCAAACAGCTCCAGCGACGCTCCGCTGTAAATCTTTGAGATTGCCAGTGCCGCGCGCTCCTCGGGGCCGTCGAATTTCCTCACCATCTCGCGCGTCCTATCCTGATGGCGCAGCCATAGGACGGCGATACCCAGTTGCCGCGCAAAGCCCGAGTCGCCTGCCTTTTCCACGATATCGCTGGGCGTGGGAGAAACGCGCCGATACTGCAGTGGGTCTATCGGTGCATTGCCGTGCTTGGCGGTCACGATTATCAACGTGGAGTCCAGCAGATGGCGGGACGCGAGCGCGTCAACCATCTTGCCCAGCGACGCGTCAACGAACGCAAACGCGCCGGCCAACTCCGGAGTGGGCGTTCCCGCCTCATCCTGGTAGCCTCCGGGGCTCTTTTTTTGCCCGGTGTTAACGGCCTGGAAGTTCATTCCGAAAATCGCGGGGACACCCACCGCGCGCTGTCCCGTGTGATCCTTGCCCTCGATCTGATTGAGGGTAGCGCGCACCTTGATGTCGTCATATTTCTCGGTCAGCGGAACGCTCGACTGATAGTTCTTGCCGTTCCCCGCGTCGGCGGAAATCTCCGGGTCGAAGAGGTCATCGACGCCATGGCCCGACGGACCGTTGACGATGTCATACACCGGATGCTTGTCGGTCCAGGCGGTGCGCAGGCCGCGCGCTTTCGCCACTTCGAAGATTGTATTTACGCGGAGGTATTGATGCGGATAGACGGGACTGCATCCTCTGGAGGGGTCGAGCGGCAGCTTTTTGGGATCGAGCCCGCCTCCGGCGTCGAGCGCATGCGGGTTGTAGTCCATCCGTTGATCGTAGTTAACGGCTGTTCCCATACTCGCGCACTTCGAGCCTGGCGGTGAAAGTTTGTGGTCGTAGCTGAGGCAATACCAAACACCGGTCGAAATCGGAGTTCCGCCGGTAAATTCGGCCAGCGTTCCCGGGAATGAATCCGAAGGCCGTGAGGTCCATGCTTGTGTGTAGGTCACCCCGTGGGCACTGAGTTTGCCCAGGGTGGAATCGCGATGGTCCCGCACGTAATTGGCCAGATCCAACGCGTGCATGCCATCAACGCTGATGAACAGCACTCGCTTTATATGACCTCTGCTGCCGCCGCCCTCTGCCGCTGCGGCCGCCGCGACGATCGGCAGGCCTACTGCCAACACCGTCAGCACAATCCACCCCCGGGCTATCTTGGACATTCGGAAACCTCCGACCTGTTCTATAGCAACCACCGGCGCCGCAAAGTAGGGGAACGATGCTTTGGCGCAGTTTTTTGTATCGATGGCAAATGTTCATTTTGCTACAAGATGGCGGCAGCGTCGCGCGAAGTGAGGCCTCAAGTCACCCATGGAGACCGTCTGGACATACGCTTTGAGGTATTAAACAATAACCTGCTTGGGAATAGCGCCGGCTTGTTACTTAAGCTCGGGCATTTCGCATCCGGAGCCCAAAGATGAAGCTGACCTTTCGTGCAATCACAACTACGGCCGCAACGGCGCTCGCCTGCGTCCTTCTCTTGGGGCTTGGATCGGCCCGGGCCGCGGACGCCGACTCGACCAAGCTGCCCCGCGAAACGCTGGCAGCCGACAGCGACGCCAATTTCAGCCAGGCCAGCCAGCTTTTGCATACCGGCAGCTCGCAGACGGAGATGCAGGAAGCCACCGAGAAGTTGGAAAAGCTCGGCGCCGGCGGGCATCTGGTTGTGCTCGACGCCGGAACCCAGGTGCAGATCATGGGGGGAACCAAGGTCCGCGTGATGGGCGGTCCCCATGCCGGGCAGGTCTGGTGGCTCTTTACCGACGAGGACGTGAGAAGGCCCGGCGAACTGCCGCCCGGCTCGGTCGAGCAGCGATAACCTACGCTGCCACGAGCGCTGGCGCCCCTGGCCCTTCGCCTGTCTACGAGACCTTCATCCCCTGCTTGCGGAAATCGGCTCCCAGATCCAACCCCGGATAGACCTCGAAGTCGGTGGTATCGCGCCAGAAACTGATCATTTTGCGGATGTCGTCGTGGTTATCGGTCTCGAACACGATGACGTCGGGTGCGTTACTGCCTAGCGCCCCGTATACCGCGATGGTCTTCATCCCTTTGGGTTTGCCGCCCTCGTTCCACCACTTGCGTGACTTCTCAACCACGTCCTTGCTCTTGAGCGCCACACCCGGCTTGTTTTTATAAAACGCCACGTACAGCATCGCAGGACCTCCCTTAAGGTTGATTGTCAGGCGCGGAGTTTACTCCTTTGACGTCAAGCGGGGTAATCGGCGCGCGGGTTTGCTTGACGGCAGCGGCGCAAGTGGGCTGTAGTCCGCACTGAAGCAACGGCAAGAAGCCGCGGAATTGGACGCCGGCTTCAGGACGGCCGAGGAGGATCATCGATGCATCCATTGAAAGACAAAGCCTGTATCGTGGGGGTGGGTGAGACGCCCTACACGCGCGGCACCGACCGCAGCCAGCTAAGTCAGATTCTGCATGCGACCAAAGCGGCGCTCGATGATGCCGGTCTCAAGCCGCATGACATTGACGGCATGGTTCTCCCGATGCCGATGCCGACCATTGAGCATCTAGCCGCCAACCTGGGAATTCCCGATTTGCGGTACTCCGCTTCAAGCAATATCGGCGGCGCCGCGCCGGTCGCGGCGGTGCAGACGGCGGCGATGGCGGTAGCCTTGGGCGTGGCTCGCCATGTGCTGATTCCAGTGGGATGGAATGCCTATTCGGGTGCCGGCGTACGTGGCGCGGGACGCAGCGGACCGGTCGGCTTGCCGCCCTCCTTCGGCCTCACCATGTCGGAGTACTACATGCCATTCGGGCTGGCCGTTCCGGCGCAATGGTTTGCGTGGTTGGCGACGCGCTACGTCGAACAGTTCAAGGTGCCGCTGGAAGGGCCCGCATCGGTGGCGCTGGCCGCGCGCAAACATGCACAGCTCAACGAAAAGGCTTTCATGCGCGGCCGGTCGCTGACGATGGACGACTACCGTAACGCACGCATGATCGCGCAGCCCTTCAGGCTGTTCGACTGCTGCCTGGAGACCGACGGCGCCTGCGCGATAATCATCAGCTCGGCGGAGCGCGCCAAGGACCTCAAGCAGCCGCCGGTCTATATTTCGGGCACCGCCGAGGGTCATCCGCTTCCCGCCGACGATATTCCGGGGCGTAAGGACTTCTTCAAGATCGGTCTGTATTTTGCCGCGCCCAAGGCATTCGAAATGGCGGATGTGAACGTGCGCGACATCGACTTCGTGCAAATCTACGATTGCTTCACGCACATCGTGCTCCTGGAACTCGAGGCGCTGGGCTGCTGCAAGCCGGGGGAGGCCGGGCAATTCGTTCAGAACGGGCGAATTGAATTGGGCGGCGAATTGCCGTTCAACACGCACGGCGGTCTGCTTTCCGAAGCGCACCTGGCCGGACTCAATCATCTGGCCGAAGCGACCCGCCAATTGCGCCATCAATGCGGCGAGCGTCAGGTCAAGGACGCGGAGGTTGGCGTGGTCACCGGATTCGGCGACTTCGGCGACGGCAGCCTTGCGGTGCTCAGGAGATAACGACATGGAGACCACCACGAAATACAAACGTTTGCTGCCCCCGATGAGAGGCCTGGCGCGCGACTTTTATTCCTACTGCAAATCGCACGAGCTGCGCTTCCAGAAATGTTCCGGTTGTGGGCAATGGCGTCACGTGCCGCGCGAGATGTGCGCGCAGTGCGGATCGTTCGATTACGAATGGGCAAAATCCGGCGGCAAAGGCCAGGTATTCAGTTGGGCCACAACCAGCCAGCCGATGCTGCCGCAGTTCGCCGACGCCGTGCCCTACGCAATCGTCATCGTGGAACTGGATGAAGGAGTGCGGATGGCAACCTGGGTAGTCGATGTTCCACCCGATCAGCTACGTATCGGAATGCCGGTCGAGGTGGTATTCGACGACGTCACCGAAGAAGTAACGCTGCCCAAATTCCGTCCCCGCAAGTAGGCGGAACTCCAAAAGATTCCTCTGATCCATCTCCCACATTCCGTGGGAGATGGATCAGAGGGAGTGATACCACTTCAAGCAAATAATCCTCTCATCACAATCATCGCCTGAGGTAGTTATTGACTCTCGCCCTAAACCCTCTCCCCGGTCAGGAGAAGGGATCTAATGTTTCGCCGCGGGATTGAACATCGCGGTCAGGTCGCGGCGCTGGATTTTGCCGGTGGCACCCTTGGGCAGCGCGGCGAGGATGTGGATTTCCTTGGGCACTTTGAAGTCGGAGAGGTGACGGCTGCAATGCGCCACCAGCTCCGAAGAGCCGACGTCATTTCTCAGGACCACCGCTGCCCACACTTCTTCACCATACTTGGCATTGGGTACGCCGAACGCGGCTGCTTCTGCGACCGCTGGATGCTCGAGGAGGACGGCGTCGACCTCGGCGGGTGAGATTTTTTCGCCGCCGCGGTTGATCAGTTCCTTGATGCGCCCGATCAGGGTCAGATAGCCGTCGTCGTCGAGCACGCCCCGATCGCCGGTGCGGAACCATCCGTCGACGAACGCGACGGCGTTGGCTTCGGGATTGTTCCGATAACCGCGCATCACGTTCGGTCCGCGCACTGCGACTTCGCCCGCCATGTTCACCGCCAGATGACGGCCGGCCTCGTCGAGGATCGCTACTTCAGCGGTGCCGGGTCCGACGCTGCCTGGTTTGTGCGGCCGCGGCGGCAACGGATTGGACGCGACCTGATGGGTGGCCTCGGTCATCCCATAGGCCTCCAGCACGGGCGCTCCGAAACGCTCCTCCAGTTTCGCCAAGACCGCGGGTGCCAGCGCTGCGGAACACGACCGGATGAACCGCATGCCGCCGCGTGGTGCCCCGTCGCTATCCGCCCTTGCCAGCAGCACTTGATGGATGGTTGGCACGGCCGAGTACCAGTTGGCGCAATGCTCGCGCGCCGCTTGCCAAAACTCCGATGCGGAAAAGCGCGGCGGCACAATCACGGCGCCGCCCGAGGCCAGCGTCGAAAGCGCCGCACCGATCAGTCCATGAACATGAAATAGCGGCATCACAAGCAGGCTCCGATCATCGGGCGCAAGACCGTAATGCCGCGCTATGTTGATTGAAGAGTACAGCACGTTGGAGTGGGTAAGCGGAACGCCCTTGGGCCGGCTGGTGGTGCCGCTGGTATGCAGAAAGAGCGCGACGTCGTCAGGACGGGGAGCGTCCGCACCGGCCCGCTTATGCTTGTTCAACGGTACAACCTCCGTCGCACCGTCTGCGCCGGCGGCAGCCGGCCATACCGGCAGACCGAGCTTTGCAGCGGCGTCGCGCACCGCGGCATTGGCGGGATCTGCGATCACCACTCGCGCCAGTGCGTCCTCCAGGAAAAAGAGCAGCTCCTCGGTCTTGTAGGCGGGGTTCAACGGCGCAGCTATCAGGCGGGCGCGCGTCACGGCGAGGAACAGGAGGAGATACTCCAGGCCGTTGGGCAGCACCATCGCTACGCAATCGCCGGGGGCAAGGCTCGCGCCGCGCAGTTCTTCGGCCAATCCCTCGACCCGCTCGGCGAGGTTCCTGTAAGTGAAGACGGCGCGGGAGGCAGACGCGATGATTGCGGGCGCCGAGGAATTAGCATCTGCGAGCAAATGGGCCAGCGTCGTTCGTTCCGCCATGTGTCACCTCACACGCTCAGCCCGAATTCTACGCGCCACCCGGCGGCGGGCAAACATAACGCGTTCGCGTCAGCGGTAGGCGGGCGGCAACACCGGGCTTGCGATGGAACGGGCCAGCGCACGCATCTCGGACTGCATCGCCTGTACCTGGGTGTTGAGATCGTCGGCCGCCGATGGCGTGAAAGGACGCACAATCAAATTGATCCCGGCAAAAGGCGGCGGCAAATGACTTCGATCCCAAGACGGGAGCGTCAGGCCACGGTGCGCCGAGGTCGACACGAGGTAAACTTGTGCGTCGGCCAGTGCGGCTATCTCGAGCGGTCCGCGCTTAGCCACGCAGCATGGACCGCGTGGGCCGTCGGCGGCGATGATGCCGATTTCGCCCGACGCAATCCGCGCGATGAACTCGCGCGCTCCACTTACGCCGCGCGCGTTGCTGGTTCCGTACACGTGATCGATACCGAAACGTGCAAGCGCTGCCGCCAACAGGCGCCCGTCGAGGCTCGGACTGACCAACACGACCATCCGCCGGCCACGCGCGAGCGCGACAGGGGCGTAGGCCAGCAGATGAAGAAACATTCCATGCCAGGTCGCGATAACCACGCGCGGTGCCGCCAGCATGGCCCGCAGGACCGCATCCTGCTTGTCGCGCAGCCGCCAACTCCGCACCAGCATTCGCAGCGGCGGTGTTGAAGTCGGCAGTAAGATCTGCTCGAGCGCGAAAAAACGCAACCGGCGGCGCCAATTGGCCGGCAACTTCACGGCGGCGGCCGCCAGCCTGCTATGGCGCCCAGCCGCCGTCCACCGTGATTGGTGTCGCGTTGATGTAGGACGAATCGTCGCTGGCCAAAAACAGCGCCACGCGCGCGATCTCCTCTGGCATCGCCATCCGGCCGCTCGCCGAGGTCGGCATCTTGCTGGTGGGACGCAGTTCGCGCCCGGTCATCCGCCGATGTATTCCCTCCGCCATCGGGGTGAAGACCGGACCCGGGCAGATCGCGTTGACGCGAATCTTATGCTTGGCGAATTGCAGGCCGGCCACCTTGGTCAGCGCCACCACGCCGGCCTTGGCCGCGGTATATGCAGGGGTCCCGCGAAACGAGGTGAATCCGGCGATGGAGCCGGTGTTGATGATGGAACCGCCGCCGGAGGCAATCAAATGCGGCAGGGCATACTTCATGCCCAGGTACACGCCCCGCAGGTTGATCCCGATTACGCGATCGAAGTCCTCGTCGGGAAGTTCGCCTAACTGCGTTACCTCCTCGATGATCGCGGCGTTGTTGTAGAGGATGTCGAGGCGTCCGAACTCCTTGATCGTGCGCGCAAACATCTCCTTGACGTCGGCGGACGTGGATACGTCGGCACGAATTCCGATCGCCCGCCCACCTTGCGCGGAGATACGTGAAGCAGTGTCCATAGCGGTCTTTTCGTTGATGTCGACGGCGGCTACCGCGGCGCCTTCGGCGGCGAACATCAGCGCCGCCGCCAGGCCCATTCCGGATCCCGCGCCGGTGATCAGCGCAACCTTGTTGGCCAGTTTCATAGTTTCAATTTCCTGCTAAGCGGCGACGACAATCCCGATTCCGCCGCCGGGTCCGATGGTCCAAATCACCACGTTGGGTAGTGCTCCCTCTCCGATTTCAACCGAGTAAGCCTCCGCCTCGGCGAGAGCCTCGACCGAAGGGACAGGGTACCAATTGGCGATCGCGCAGTCCGCCTCGGTCAGATGCACAAGGTCGAGCCGCTCCCTGCCGAAATCCGCTGAAGTGACGAGATAGCCAACCTCGGGCTTTACCGCGCATGCGCAAAGCCGCGTTCCGGGCGTCAGCTGCCCTGCGGCCGCCAACTCACCGGTTTGCAGAACCACGGTCTGATCGGGTGTCAGGTCGAATGCGCCCTTGTCGGTATGCAGGCGAACAAGCGCCTTGCGCCCCGCGGAGACCGCCTTTGCGGCTTTGGCAACGTAGCGGCGCGTGCCGCTGTCAAAACAAATCGCCTCGAAGCCGGCTCTGGCCAAATCCTCGACTGCTATGGCGCCTTTCGCGGTACAGACGCGTTGCCCTGCCGCAAGGCATCGTCGGATCTGGGCAGCGGGCGCGCTCATCGCTTCAAATCCCATGGCAATTCCGCCCTCGAGAGAAGATTCCAGAAATGTTTTGTCCCGGAACAGGAGTTCGAATCCGCATCGACGTTTTTCCGCGCTCCGCTCGCGGAGCAATCCCGCAATTTGTCATTTCGCCCCGCGCCGCCGCAAGCCCGCGATCAAGAATGCCAAAAGCCTTGCCGGCGGACGATTATGGGATATCCGGCGCACGCCAAGGGTAAGGACTCAACCGGCGGGAACAAGATACAATGGTAGCTGAGCCCGAAACCCGCTCGCGCCGTGGCGTCGGCGCGGTTTCATGGGAGGCCAGCTCTGAACGACCTGATACGTCGTCTTGCTTTCCTGGTCCGAACCCTCGTCCTGGTTGGATGGGTAGTGATTACTCCGCCGATCATGTCCGATACCGAAGGGATCTATACCGGCGCGGACGGACGGCCCGCCAGCGTTGGTGTTGCGGATTCCTATTTCCAATGGACTGTTTACGGACGCTATCAGTCCGGGGCCGAGTGCGGCAAAGCGATGGATCAACTGCAAGGGCGCAGCCTGCATCTCAATCCAGCCAGCGCCACGGCGGCAGCATGGTCGTTCGCAAAATGTCTTAAGGACAACGACCCGCAGCTTAAGCCAGAACAGGGTCCAACCGAGCGCTTGCCCGACGCCCGCTCAAGCCAGTCCGTCAAGAATCCGGCCCAATGATGGCACGACGCGCGCGGTCGCATGAGCCGGGCTGTGCGTAAATCAACTTTCGCACGTTTCATGTTGATCCATCAGCCGGTGTAATCTGATCTTTGGTCGGATGATTCACCTCCATTACTCCAACCGCCTCGACGAGCTGATTTCCCCGCTGGCCCAGGCAGTGGTTGCCCAGCAGCGGCGCGACCCGTTGGCGCGCAGCGTGGTCGTCGTACCGAACCGGATCATCGAGGAGTTCATAAAGCTGCGCCTAGCGCAGGCCACCGGCGTGGCGGCGAACATCGAGTTTCCTTTCCTGCGCCGCTATCTCGGCCGCGTGGTGTCCGCAGCCGAACCAACGCTGGCGTTGCTCGACGCGGATGAGCTGGAGCTGGTTATCTTTGAATGCCTGCGCGATGGCGTGGAGGGCGGCGATCCGGAGCTGCGAGCGGTTGCGGATTATGCCGCGGCGGGCAGCCCCGGGCAGGCGGACCGGGAGCTGCGCCTGTTTGAGCTGAGCGCGCGAACCGCGCATCTGTTCCGCGAGTACGCGATTTCAAGACCTGCGATGCTTGCGCAATGGTGCGAGGGGCTGGCGCCCGAACTGGAATCGATGCGCGAGGCGGAGCGCTGGCAGCGCCATCTTTATGTTTCCATTTTCGGCCCCGACGGCCGCTTGCTGCCGCGATGGATTACCGGGGAGAAGTCGCGCCAATTCATGCTGACCTCTGCGCTGGCGGCCCTGGCTCCCGGCAAGCTGCGGGCGGCGCTCGCCACGCCGCTGCATGTGTTCGGGCTTTCCTACGCCGGCCCTGAGTTCGTTCGCGTCTTCGCGAAAATCGGCCAACTTACAGAATTGCATATTTATGCACTCAATCCCTGCATGGAATTTTGGGAGGACGTGGATAGCTCCTACGCCGGGATGCGCGAACTTCTGGTGCGCCGCGGACACAAAGTAGGGTCCGCGGTGGATAGCGCCGAAGATCCATTCGGCCTCGACGCGCCTGACGACAACCTCGCGCTGGTCCTGTGGGGAAAACCGGGCCGCGAATACATCAGGCTGCTCAATGAATTGACCGACTGTGATTTTGACGCCCACTTCATGAATCCACGGCGCGCCGGGCGGCCGGCCACGTTGCTGGCGAAGATCCAGGAAGCGATCCTGTGCCGTGAATCGCAACCTGCGCCGCACCACGGTCCGGGAGCGCCCGACGAAAGCATCCGCTTCCTTGGCTGTCCCGGAATCCGGCGCGAGGTCGAGATCGTCGCGGATTCGATCTGGTCGCTGATCAGAAGTGACGCGCAGCCCGCGCCCGAGCGTCCGCTGCGATTTCATCAAATCGCTCTGCTGATTCCCGACAACGAGCTGGACGCGTACCTGCCGCATGTCGAGACCGTTTTCGCGCAGCGCTATCAAATCCCCGTCAACATGGTCGATCGACCGTTCAGCGCCACCGGCCGCGTGGTGGAAGCCGTACAATTGCTGCTCGAACTTCCCAAAGGGCGTTTCAACCGCGACGAGGTGCTCCATCTCGCAACGCATCCGGCACTGATCGGCGCAGCCGCGGTGGACACCGAGCGATGGGAGCAATGGTGCCGGGCGGCCGGGGTTTTCTTCGGCGCGGATCAAACCGAGCTGGCAGGTACTTACATCCCGCCCAATCATTACCATTGGGACCAGGCGCTGCGGCGGCTCGCGCTGGGAGTTTTTATCGGTTCCGAACCCGGTGCCAATCTGCGAGCCGTTGCGGACGCGGACGGATGCGAATATCTGCCGTTGGAAACCGCGCAGGACGAACTGGGCAGTGTCGCGGGGCTTACCGCGAGGGTGCGCCGGTTGCTGGCGGAGGCTCTGGAGCTGCGTCACCGCCGCCTGCCGTTGGCGCTGTGGGCGCGGCTGCTCGGCGATCTTGTCAGGACGTACGTCTCTCCTGCCGATCCGGAGGGCCGGGCGATTGCGGACTACTGCGCCGGCGCGATCGACTCGATGGCGCCGGAGGGACTGCGCGGCGAGCCGGTTTCATACCCGGTAGCGTGTGCGCGGGCGCTGGAGCGTGTCAACGCGGTTCAGTCCGAGCAGGGACGCTATGCCGAAAGCGGCGTCGCGGTGGGATCGTTCTCTGCGCTGAGGTCGATTCCCTTCCGGGCGATCTTCGCGCTCGGCATGGGGGAGACCTTGTTTCCGCAGCGCGACCGGCATGACCTGCTTGATTTAAGGCTCGCTCGGCGCCGCGCCGGCGACGTCACGGCCAGCCAGCGCGACCGCTACCTTTTCCTGGAAACGCTTCTCGCCGCACGCGAGCGGATTTTCTTCTCCTGGGTTTCGCGCGACGCTCTGACCGGACAACAGCTAGAGCCCTCGCCGCTGACTGGCGAACTGCGGCTGATCATAAAGAGGTATCTAGGCAGCGAGGCGGACGCGGACAAGCTGACCACGATCCATCCCGCCAGCAGTTATGACCTCAAGTATTTCCGCAAACTTGCCGGCAAAGCGGATGATGTGCTGGTAAATTTCGATCCCAACGCGCGGCGCGGGGCGCGGATGGCTGTGCTGCGCGAGGATCTGAATCAGTCATGCGCCGGCAGCTTGCCGCGCGATGAGCCGGTGCTGGACATGCTGGCGCCGGAAGTGCGCCTTAAGCTCGCTCCTGCGCTACACATGGTCGAAGCGCCGGTTTCTTCTGCCCTGGCGCCACAGGACAAACGCGAAATACACCTTCCCATCGCGGCACTCAGAAGATACCTGGAATGTCCGCTCCAGGGCGCGGCGCAATATGCGCTTGGAATGGCGGATGACGATGGCGGCGATGAGGAGGACGTCGAAAACGAGCCGCTGACGCAGACGCACCTGGACAGAGTGATGCAGTTGCGCGACGCGTTCTGGACGGGACGAGGCGAGACTCAGGCCGCGCGCCATCAGTTCGAGCAGGCGCTCCGGCTGCATCAGCTCCAGGGCAAGGCCCCGGTGGGACCGTTCGCGGATGCCGCAGTCACCGCCTTCAAGCGGCGCCTTGACCTCTGCATCGCACAGGCCAAAAGCCTCGGCGTCGCAGGTCTTGCCGGATGGGAACGGATTCGGATTGGCGGCGCGGCCGAAGAGATCGCCGCCGCGGATCGAATCCTGGAACCGATCGTCCTGGACGTGCCGATGCGGCGGCCGTCCGGCGATACCATGTTGCGCGTCGCACTGCGTGGAACAGCGACCGTATCCGCCAACCGTGACAAGTCGATCATTTGCATCGTACGCAACAGCGGCGCCAAGCCGGGCGACTTTCTGAGCGGCTGTCTCGCCGCGATCGCGCTGACCGCTGCGGGGGAGAGCCGCGCTGAGCACTTCGACGCGATAGTGGTTGGCGATCCGGACGATCCCACTGACGCCGCCAAGCTTGTCAGGAGGTTGAGAATCCCATCGCGCGCGGATGCCATCGCGTACCTTACCGGGCTGGCCGAAGATCTCTTTTCCGCAAGCAATCATTATTTCCTTCCGCTCGAGGCAATCGAGAAAATCGTCAAAAAAAAGAAGGAGGGGAAATGGCCCGGGGACGATCAGATACGGGACATAATCGACGAGCTGCGCGAAAACGATTTTGCCCCTTGCCGATCGGATTACGGCCCGATCCGCAATCCTCGCGATTATCCTGCGCCACCGTCCCAGACGGTGCGCGCCATCATTGAGCGCCGCTTCAGTAGAATCATTACCATTTTCGGCGGGTAGGGCTGAGATGGCGACCGGCGCAGGAATTTACTATCGCCCATCGATCCTGAAAGAGATCCGGCGCGAAGCGCACGCGGTAATCGAAGCCAGCGCGGGAACCGGTAAGACCCATGCGATCGAGCATCTGGTACTCGATTTGCTGATGTCGGGCGATTGCGCCGTCGATCAAATCCTGGTCGTAACGTTTACCGAGAAAGCCACCGCTGAATTGCGCGTCCGCATCCGCCAGGTGTTGGAAAAGATTCTGTTCGGTGTGTCCGGCCCCAAGCCTGCCGGAGATACCGAAGCGGTCGTGATCGATGAAGCCGGCCGCAGCCGGCTGGAGAACGCTTTTTATTCATTCGACCGCGCGCCGATTTTCACGATTCACGGTTTTTGCCATCGGGTACTGACCGACTTCGCTTTTCAAAGCGGGACGCTGCTGGAACTGCAAGTAACCGACAGCCGGGGCGCGTTTCACCAGGCGTTTCGCGAGGAGTTGCGCGAACATCTGGCCGCGGGGAGCGCCACGCGCCCGCTCCTGGAGCGATGGCTGACAGGTTCGGAGCCGGACCAACCCAAGGGCAGGACGCCCGATGATCTGGAAAAAATGCTGTTCGAGGCTCATCAGCGCCGCTATCTCGACTCGCCCGACAGCGGGGGCCGCGCAAAGGCCGGCGAGCGACTCCTCGCAACCTTCGACGCGAAACTTCTACACGACGCCTGCGGCCGCTTGGGTCTGAAGCCCGAACCACTGCGCAACCTTAGAGGGCTGATCGACGATCTGGACGGATGCGTTGCCCAAGCCGGCCAGTCCGCTGAAAAACTCCTGGCTCTGCTCGAACGGCTGAAGTTCGATGCGCTCTTCAAGACGGACGGCAAGCTCAAAAAAGAATTCAAATCCGTCAGCCAAGCCCAGGACTTGCTGACTGCGGTCCGTGCGGTGGCAATCGCCGTAAGTTCTACGGAATGGAAGCTCGTAGATCTTTTCCTGCCGCCGGTCGCGCGCCGCGTTAACCGGGACAAGCGCGAGCGCGGACTGATTGATTACGACGACATGCTGGCGTGGGTTTGGCGTGCGCTGAACGGCGGCGGCGGAGCGGCGCTGGCGGCAGCCCTGCGCGAGCGGTTCCGTTGCGCATTGGTCGATGAGTTCCAGGATACCGACGACCTCCAGTGGCGGATTTTCCGCCGTCTGTTCGTCGAAGGCGAAGCCACCAACCGGCTTTACGTCGTCGGCGATCCCAAGCAGGCGATCTACTCCTTTCGCGGCGCAGACGTCTTCACCTATCTAGCGGCGCGTGCCGAGTTGACGGCTAAAGCGGTTCAGTTGGTGGACAACTTCCGTTCCACCGCCGGCCTGATCAGGGCATGCAATCATATCTTTGATCAGCAGGCGCCGGACTGCCTGTTCAATCGCGAGATCAAATACGAGCACCCGGTGCGATGCGGCCGCCCGGATCTCGAGGCGATCGAAGGTGCCGGCAATGCTATCGCTCCGGTGATCCTGATGCGCTATGAGCCGTCTCAAAAAGCATCGGTTCCAGCAGCGCGCCGTGCGTTTGGGCGGCATATCGCCGCCGAATTGCACCGCGTCATCGATGAGCAAACGATCAAAATCGAAGACAAGGGTGGGACACGATCCGTTGCCGCCAAAGACATTTTTGTGCTGACCCGCACCCGGCAGGAAAGTGCCGAGATGGGCGAGTATCTGCGCGAGGCCGGAGTGCCATTCGCGTTCTATAAGCAGGAGGGGCTGTTTCAGACCTCGGAGGCCAGTTACATCCTGGACGTGCTGTGCGCCGTCGCCGAGCCGCACGTCCGCTCCCGTCGCCTCAAGGCGTGGGTGTCGCCGTTCTTTGCCGTGCCGCTGCGCGATTTGGCTCTGATCGAGGAAGTGCCGCCCACGCATCCGCTGAACGAACGCCTTTACGAATGGAAGGGAGTCGCCGAGCGGGGCCAGTTCGCCGAACTCTTCGACCGGCTGCTGCACGACAGCGGACTCGTAAACCGCGAGCTGTTCCTGTCCGGCAGCGAGCGCCAGTTGACGAATTACCTGCACATCTTTGAAATCCTGCTCGCAGCGGCTCTGAGGCGCCGGCTCGCGCTGGCGGAAGTTATCGCGCTGCTCGACGACTACATCAATGAACGCGCCTTGCCAGAGCTGGACGAAGGCAATACCCAGCGCCTGGAAAGCGAACGCGGTGCAGTTTCAGTGATCACTGTTCACATGAGCAAGGGGCTGGAGGCCGACGTCGTGGCGCTGTTCGGCGGGCTGGGTCGGATTCCGGATCAGCGCAAGCTGGCCGTGTACCACGACGAGAACGGAGAACGCCGCTTCGCAATCGGGAAGGTTGCGAAGGATGCGATTAAGGATTCGCTCAAGCATGAGGAGGAAGACGAGGACCGCCGCCTCCTTTATGTAGCGCTGACGCGTGCGCGCGCGCGGCTATATCTTCCGCTGCTGCCGGCCGGCTCGATGAAGATGAAGCTCGGCGGCTATTATTGCGCGCTCAACGAGCGCCTGATCGCGATCGACGCGGATCGGCGCGATCGCGCCGTGTCGAACCTTTTCGGCGTTCGGCATGTGGCGGAGCCGTCCGAGGCCGCCGCGGTTGACTATTCCCGCAAGGTCGCGCAATGGCAGCCGCCAACCGGCCTGATGGACGATCGCACAAATGCCGTGTCCGAGAGATCGTTCTGGAATCTCCGTCGCACTCACGCTCCCCTCTACATGCGTTCCTACACCTCACTGCGTGGGCGGCAAGAAGAGCAGCGTTGGGATATTCCGGTGGAGGAATTCAAGGGCGACCTCGAAACGCCACCCGACCAGCGCGATCTGCCTGGCGGTCGCGAGGTTGGCATTTTTCTCCATGAAGCGATCGAGAAGATCGCGATGCAGTCTTTTGCGGAGGCGCCCGACCTTGCCACCTGGCGCAAACGAGATGATGTCGTGGGAGTGTTTCGCGCGGCGATGCATCGTAATCAGGTGAAAGAACCCTGGTTCGAGCGCGGCACGGAAGTGGTGTTCAATGCCCTTACCTCGCCAATCGCGGTCAGCGAGGGCCGCGTCCTGGCGCCTTTGCACCAATGCCGCAGCGTGCGTGAGATGGAGTTCGTCTATCCGATTCCCGAGGCTGGTCATCCGATGCTCTCCAGGGCTGGACGCGGCGAATGGAGGGTCGAGCGCGGCTACCTCAAAGGCTTTGTCGACTTTGTCTTCGAGCATGATGGTGCGGTCTATTTCGCCGACTGGAAGAGCGACCAGCTATCATCGTACGAACCCGCCGCAATTGAACAGCATGTGAAAAGCTACTACTTGATACAGGCGCAAATCTATTCGATTGGTGTGGTCCGGCTGCTCCAAATCCGCAGCGAGAGCGATTACCGGCGCTTCGGAGGGTTAATCTACATTTTTCTTCGCGGCGTCGGCAAGGACGGGCGGCGCGGCGTCCATTTTCATCGTCCTTCATGGACCGAGATCTGCACTTACGAGGCGGACCTGTTGCTGATGGAAGACGGGGCTGCGTCTGACAATGGATGAGCGTTATCACAATTTAGGTATCGCCACGGTCTGGCTGCGGCATCCGGGTGTCGCCGGCGATGACGACAGCGCCCGGGAGTTTCGCCGCCGTATGCGCCAGATCGAAGCCGGAGCGGCCGAACTCAACCTGGATTCAGGAGCGGTTCATATAGCGGCCGAAATTGCCGCGATGGAGCCCGACCTCGAGGAGGAACAGAGGCTTGCCGTGATCCTGCTCGTAACGGCATCGCTGGCGGCGTTGCAGGAGGGCAGCACGCGCCTGCCTGTTGTCGGCGCGCAGGCGCACGCGCCGATGCGCCGGATTCTCGGTCCGTTGTGCGGCGACGCTTTTGGCCCCGGCGGAGCGGACGCGATGGCTGAGGCAATCGCGCGTCTGCTCGACTCAAAGCTGGTGTCCCACGTGATCGGCCGCAGTCCCGATGACTATCGGCCGCTGCTATTCCTGAGCCCCTTCATCTATCACCATCGCATACGGGTCGCGGAGCTTAAAGTTGCGCATTTGCTGGCCTCGCGGATGGCGCAACCACCGCTCTATGACCGGGACCGTCTCGACGCCGCGATCGCCGATATCATCAAGCGCGGAATTCGCGACGGCGGGTTGGTGGTGTCGGACGAGCAGCGCGGCGCGGTGGCCGACGCTGCGCGGCATCGGTTGGCGCTTATCTCCGGCGGGCCCGGCACCGGGAAGACCTCGATTATTCTCGCGATCCTGCGTGTGCTGGTCCGGATGGGAATCGGGGCCAGACAGATCGCGCTTGCCGCGCCGACCGGCAAAGCAGCCTTCCGCATAGCGGAAAGCATCAGGGCAGGCCTGTCGCAAATCGCAGATCCCGCCGAAGCGGACATTTTGCTCAGGGACAACTGCGCTCCCTGTACGCTGCACCGCCTGTTGGGTTTCTCGCCTAGTCGCGGCCGCTTCGTTTATCATCACAACAATCCGCTCGACGCTGCGGCGGTCATCGTGGACGAAGGCTCGATGCTTGACCTCTCCCTGATGCAGCATCTGGTGAGCGCGCTCAAGCCCGACGCTCGCCTGATCGTGCTAGGCGACGCCGATCAGCTTCCCTCGGTAGCCGCGGGCGCGGTCTTTCGCGACCTAACCGGCGCCGCCGCCGAGGCGCAAACGCGCAGCGATCGCGCCCGCGGCGTCTGCACACGACTGACTCACAGCTACCGGACCGATAGCAGCGAGCCGGCAGGACGCGCAGTGTTTTCCGTGGCGCGCGCGATTAACTGTGGGGACCAGAGCTTGCTGACACGAGTCGGCAACGCAGATGGCGGCCTGACACGGCGCATCCGTCCTGAGGAACTGGATTTTGGAGGAGTGGAATTTCTTGGCGGCTCCGCGATGACAGAGGCGTTTTTAGACCGGTGGTACGCCTCGCGCATCGCAGCGCACGACTTGGAAAAACTTAGCCTGCGAGTTTTTCACGAAGTTGAAAACGCTTTCGATGATACCGCAGGTCTGGAGCGGCTTTTCGATCACATGGCGGCTTCGCGCATCCTCTGCCTGACGCGAGTGCTGTCCACCGGCTCCGAGCGGATCAACGCGTCGCTTCATCGCCGCCGCGCGCAGGCCGCGGGTGTTGCGCCCGAGCGGGAATTTCTGCCGGGCGAACCGGTAATAGTAGTGCGCAACGACTATGAGCGGATGCTGTTCAACGGCGATCAGGGAGTGATCGCGAAGATCCGCCGCCCGGGCGGGCGCACGGCGCAGATGGCCGTATTCAGGCGCGACGGCGGGTTTATCACCTTTCATCTCGCGGCGCTGCGCGAATCGCTGGAATTATGCTACGCGACGACGATCCATAAGGCCCAGGGTTCGGAATTCGACGCGGTGGCGATCATGCTGCCGGAGCGGGACCTGCCGATCCTGACGCGCGAGGCGTTGTACACCGCGGTAACGCGCAGCCGCCGATCGTCGGCGATCGTGGGCGAGGAGGAACTGTTGCGCATTGCAATCTCCCGCGCGATGGAACGGTTTTCCGGCCTGGGGGAGGAGATTACGCGGTCGTTGTCTCACCTCGGAAAATAGCGTCGGAGAGCGCGTAGGACACGGCGTCCCTTTCAATTCCCTTGCTCTTTCAGGCCGGTTCCAGCTATGTGACGAGAGTCTAAGACATTTCAGGTCCGCATCCATCGGAGGCGCGTCAAAGCATGGAAACCATACGGGGCGAACAGGTTATCGCGCGTTGCTTCAAGAATGAGGGCGTCGACACGATCTTCTTCATGATGGGCGGACCGACCAGCGGCACCGCGGGCGCCTGCCTCGAGCTGGGCATGACCGGCATCTACGTGCGTCACGAACAGGCCGCGGCGATGATGGCCCACGCGTATTCGCGGGTCACGGGCAAGCCCGGCATCTGTATTACCCCCTCGGGTCCGGGCACCGCCAACGCCGTCACCGGACTCGCCAACGCATGGGCGGACGCCAGCCCGATCGTCGCGATCGGCGGTTCGGCGCCGATGCGCGGTGTGTTGCTGGACTCGTTCCAGGAGATGGATCAGTTGGCGATGATGCGGCCGGTGGTCAAGGCCGCCTACCGCGTTGACATGGCCGACCGCATCCCCGAGTACGTCAGCACCGCCTTCCGCGAGGCGATGGACGGCAAAAAGGGACCCGTCTATCTCGACCTGCCAGGCGACATCCTGATGACCAAGCTGGACGCCGAGCGGGTGCAGTACCCGGAAAACTACCGCGTGGACAGCCGGCCGGCGGGCGACCCCGCGCTGGTGCGGCGCGCGGTGGAGCTGCTGCAATCCGCCGAGCGGCCGCTGGTGCTGACCGGCAGCGGTGTATTGTGGGCGGGCGCGAGTGAGGAACTGCGCCAGTTCCTCGAGGCCACCGGCATCCCTTTTTTCACCACCCCGCAGGGGCGCGGAGTGGTGCCGGAGGACCATCCGCTATCCTTCCCGGCGGCGCGCTCGATGGCGTTTCGCGAGGCGGACGTAGTGCTGGTGATTGGGGCGCGCGCCAACGCGATGCTTTCCCATTTGCGTGCTCCGCGTTTTTCGCCGGACGCCAAATTCATCAACGTCAACCTCGACGGCCGAGAAATCGGCCACAACCGCGGCGTCGCGCTGGGAATAATCGGCGACGCCAGGATGGTGCTCGCCCAGCTTATCGAGGAAGCGGCGGGCAAGTTCCGCCCGCGCGAGGAAACGCGCTGGATATCGCAACTATCGGCCAAGCAACGTTCCAACGAAGAGCGCGAGACGCCCTTACTGCATTCGGACAACGTGCCGATTCATCCGCTGCGCCTGTGCCGCGAACTGCGCGAAATCATCAGCCGCGACACCATCCTGGTGGTGGACGGGCACGAGATTCTAAACTTCGCGCGCCAGTCGATCCCCATCTACAATCCCGGCACCAGCATCAACGCCGGCCCGCATGGTTGCATGGGAATTGGCGTGCCGTTCGGTATCGGCGCGCAGGCCGCCCGCCCCGACGCCCAGGTCGTGGTGCTCTCGGGCGACGGCGCCTTTGGCTGGAACGGCATGGAGATGGATACCGCGATCCGCCACAACCTGCCGATCGTGGTCGTGGTATCCAACAACGCTGGCTTCACCTCGCGCAAGACCGGCGGCAACGTGGGGCGCGAACTGGGATGGCAGCGCTACGACAAGCTGGTGGAAGCGCTGGGCGGCTATGGCGAGTTCGTCGAGAAGCCCGAGGACATCCGGCCCGCTATTCAACGCGCGATGGATACCCGCCGGCCCGCGTTGGTCAACGTTTGCACCGACCCGATGGCGCAGGCGACCACCAACATGGGCTTCGCAGGCTATTGATTGACGGGCCGCTCCCGGCGCTATTTCTCCGGCAGGGGCCGGCCGATGGTCTGCTCCAGCGCGATGCGCTGGGCCAGCGTTTGGTTGAGGGCCTGCAGGTATGCAATCCGGGCATCGCTATGCTGGCGAAACGTATTGATTAACGTCACGAAATCGATCCTGCCGTTGGTGTAAGAGACCAGCCCAACCGCGAACGCCTGACGAGCCACGGGGATCAGCGTATCGCGATAGAGCTTCGCCGTCGTGTAGGCAAATTGCGCCTGACGGTACAAGGTCGTTACCTGCGCCGCTGTCTGGTTGATTACCAGATCGAGATCCTCGCGCGCCGCTTCCAGGTCATAGGCCGCCCGCCGGTTGTCCTCGCGCTGCTTTAACCAGAAGAAAATCGGTACGTTAAGGCCGATCGAAATCGTATGGTCCTGCAGAAAGGTCGGCGCGGGGCCTGCTGAAGCCAGCAGATAATGGTCGAACGTATATCCCAGGACATAGTCCGGAGCGTATTCCAGTTGAGCTAACTGCAATGCGATCTGCGAGTTATGCTGCGCCAGCGCTGCCGCCAGGATTTCCTGGCGCGAGGCCTTTGCCAGTCCGATTAACTGGTCGAGGCTGAGTTCGAAAGCTACCAGGCGCAGTTCGCCCGCTAACTGCAAAGGCTCATCCGGCCTTCGATAAAGCAGCGCGTTGAGAGTCGTCTTGTCGTTGATACGAGTCAGCTCCAGTTGGCGCTGCATTTGCTGCGCCTGCGCCAGCGCGAATTCGGCATTGATGAAATCCGTCTGGGTGACCCGGTTGGCGGCATACGCAACCTGCGTCACGTTCAGCACCTGGCGGAGGTTGACCACGTTTGCTTGCGCTACCGCGACCATCGCCGAGTCGAGCAGCACCTGGTAATAACCGGTCTCAACCTGCGCACGAACGTCGCGCGCGGCCGCCTGGTATATCAGCCGCGCGATGTCCGCGGTGCCCGACGCGACTTTGGCCTGCAAATATCCCTTGCCCGGGAACTGAAGTGCCTGGGTGACCTGGAAGCTTTGCAGAGTCGGTTTGACAAAAAATGGATTGTTTGGGCTGTCTTCGTTCAGGAAGGTGAATATCGGATCGGCAGGCGCGTAGTTCTGCTTGATACTATGCGTGGCAGAGTACCATCGCGCTCGTGAAGCCCGTACCTGGGGATTGGCCTGTAGCGCGATTGCAACCAGTTGCGAGACTGTAAGTCCTTCTTGCTCCGCCGCCGCGCGGCCGCACCCCAATACACTGAGCATCAGCGCCGAAACTACCGCTGCCACTGAAATAATCGTTTTGCGCTTCACCTGTATCTAACCTGTCATTGCCAATTGAGTGTGCTAGCGTGCCATCGCAAAACTGCACTTGCGCATCGCCCTGAGCACGCCTCATTCCAGACACCGTGTGGGAACCCGCTTCGAAACTCGCTCGCATCGTATGGCACGATAACTTTGATGGCAAGCCGGAAACTGTAGACAAGTATTGCTGCCCTAAGCATGTCCTGGTCAAACACAATCCCGACTAATGCGGTCTGCGTGCGGTCATGACCGGTAGACGGGATCCGCGCCAGTCATTATATTGACGTCGTTTCGTGGTCCGCGGCCTTGATTAACCCATCCGGCTGACAAAATGCATTTGATGGCGGGAGGCAGATAGAAATGGCGCTACGTACGGCCCAAGAATATAGAGATTCGCTCCGCGACGGCCGCAGTGTCTTTTTCCGCGGCGAGCGGGTGACCGACTTGTCCCGCCATCCGGTTATCAGCATTGCGATTGAGCATGCATCGTTGGAGTATTCGATGGCGCAGGATAAGCGCTTTCGCGATCTGGCGGTGGCGGAGGATGCTGGCAGCGTCTATCACCGATGCTACAAAATACCCCGTGATGCGGAGGATTTGCGCAAACGCAGTGAACTAATAGCCGCCATCACTCGGGAAGGCGCCACCTATCCGGTGTTGATCAAGGAGATCGGCACCGAAGCCCTTTTCGCTCTGCTTATGATTGGAGAACAGCTCGCATCTCGCGGCAAACCGCAATACCTGGAGCGGGTCGAGCGCTATTATCGCTACTGCCGCGATAACGATCTGGCGCTCTCGGTCGCTCAAACCGACGTCAAAGGAGACCGCTCGCTCGGACCGGCCGCGCAGGAGCATCCCGACTACTATTTGCGCAAGGTTGAGGAACGCCCCGACGGCATAGTTATACGCGGAGCCAAGGTACACACGTCGCTCACCACCAACGCCAACGAGTTAATCGTTCTCCCGACCCGGATGATGCGTCCGGGTGACGAGCCTTACGCGGTATGTTTCGCACTGCCGCTGGATACGCCCGGGCTCAAACTTATCGCCAGTCCTCACGGCAGCGAGCCGAAAAATCCAATCGAGCATCCGATCAGCGCACGGCGCAAGATGATGGAAACGCTGACCGTGTTTGACGACGTGTTCATACCGCATGAGAGAGTCTTCCTGAATGGAGAAGTGGATTTGGCGGGGACGATAGCAATAACCTTCGTGCGCTTTCACCGCTTCACCGCGGTCTCGTACAAACTGCCGCTGCTGGAGCTGCTGGCCGGAGCCGGATGGGAAATCGCGGACGCCAATGGAATAAGCGGCGCCGGCCACGTCCGCGACAAGCTGACGCAGCTCGCGGCGTATCACAGTATAGCTCTGGGTTTGCTGCAACGAGCCGCAACCGCCTGCACAATCGAACATGGAATCGCGGTTCCCAACACACTGCTGGTCAACGTGGCGAAATACCATTTCGCTCATAACTATCATCACGCGGTGCAGCTGGTTCAGGATCTGGCTGGTGGTCTGCTGGTGACTGCGCCGGCCGCGGAGGATTTGACCAGCGAAGCCACCCGCGATTACATCAAGCGATTTCTCGGTGGACGCAAGGATTTCGACGCGGAACAGCGAATGCGTCTGATGTATCTCATTGCTGACATGACGGCATCAGACTATGGTGGTTACCAGGAAGTGCTTGCTGTTCATGCGGAGGGTGGGTTTGAGGCGGAGAAACTTCAGACATATCGCGAATATGATTTTAAGCAAGCCGCCGCTTACGCACGGCGGCTTGCTGGTATCTGAACTTCCGAGTCAATCCGGTGCCATGCCACTAGATATTTTTCGTTGATTTCGCCAATTTCATCATTGGTGGCCAGCGACTCACTACCTTTACAATTGCACCCCGATTTAACTCTCTCAACTTATTGCTTTTCAACATCGATAAACGGATACTCAATTGATAGAAGAGGAGATTCGCATATGCCCCGACAAGACGCTTCAACATCGGCTTTTGAGCATGTACGCCAGCAAGCCGTCAACGCGCTAAACAAACTGCGCCATGACATTCGTACGATCGAAACCCAATTGACCACTCTGCGCCATCAGGAAGAACAACTGGTATCGATAACCGGAGATGGCCGGGTTTCCACGTCCAATGGCGCTGCGGCGCGAGGTGGACGGATGAACTGGCGCGTCGTGCTGGAAAAGCTGCCCAAACGTTTCAAGGCGTCCGATGTGCGTGGCGTCCGAGGTCTGGCCAACAAACGCTCGGGCGAAATCTTTGCCGCCATAACGCGCTGGATCGATTCAGGCGCCGTCAAGCGCAGAGAACGTGGCGTGTACGAGCGGATTTGATGACCGTGGTTCATTAAGCCGCTCTTTTTTGCGGCTCGACGCGCGAGCGCTCCTTGCGCCACCACACCCCTCTCTGCCGGGATTTGCTGTAAGGAGCCCGGATCCGTCTGGTGCTTCGCGCGAAGATATAATTACAGGCTGCTGCCAAAGCCGTCGCGATGTAAGAGGCCGTGGAATTGTCTCCGCGGCCGTTTTGTATTTCTCCCCTACAAATTGTGAATATCGGTCATTATGCCTCATTGGCGCTCATTCTGGGTCTTCTTCCGGCCAAGCCGTAACCAGACTTGTGCACCGCTTCGGCCTGTGTCAAAGAACATCAAACTCAACAGCGGAAGGACTTAAGGCGGAACTATGAACTATGTCGACGTGGCGCAAGCAAGGACGATGCCAGGGCTTAGAATAGTATTGTCGCCCGGTGGTCCCGGTCCGTGGAGTGAAGCAGCCAAGAGCATCTGTCATGTGAAGAAACTTTCCTACATTCCGGTTGCGCAAGAAGTAGGTGGCGTCAATCCGGAACTGATGGAATGGACTGCGCAAACCAGCGCTCCGGCGGTTATCTGGAATGATGAGCGTCCGCGTAACATATGGAACGATCAACTATATCTGTTCGAACGCCTGGTGCCGGCGCCCCGGCTTATTCCGGAGCGAATCGAGGAACGGATTGCGATGCTCGGCTATAGCAACGAGATTTGCGGCGAGAACGGTATAGGCTGGTCTCGGCGTCTGATGATGTTCCAGCGTACGCTCAGCAGGAACGAGAGCCGCGGAAGGGGGCGGGCACTGATGGGCCCGATGGCGGAAAAATACGGCTACGAGGCAGAGGCGGCGCAGGACGCTCCGCACAGAGTCGCGCAGATTTTGAAAACCCTGGCGCAGCGTCTGGAAAGCCAGCGAGCCTCGGGCAACCGTTTTTTTATCGGCGATCGGCTTTCCGCACTTGATATCTATTGGGCAACTTTTGCCGCGATGTTGGCGCCTCTACCCCAAGAGGTCTGTCCGATGGCGCCGGGGCTAAGGCGGATGTACACCGACCTGGGCGATGCGGTGGAGTCGGAGCTGGTGCCGATACTGCTGGAGCATCGGGATTTTATCTATCGCGAATATCTGCAGCTTCCGCTTGATTTCTAGCGACTGACGGGATCCTCCGCTCCGATCCTATCCATGGTCATGGCGACGGCGCTTTTGAAATCAGCCTAAGAGCGGAAATAAATAGCTCGCGGGGTGGTCAGTGCAAACATCGTGGCGCAGAGGGCCTTTGTGACCCCCCTGCAGGACAGGGACTGTTTCAAAATCTGAACCTACACTGAGTGGTTCTTTTTGCCGCGCGCTCTCTCCCTTACCAGGAGGGGTAATTTCCCTCAGTGCCAGTGAGAGGTCTGATTCCAGGTGTTTGGTCCAAGCGTTTACTTGAACGCGGGCATCACGTGCTTTGCGAAGCGTCGCAGCGATTCCAAGGTTTGCTGATGAGAAGCGCCGCCCTGTGCCACCTCGAAGAGCAGGTAGTTGGTATCGTAATAATCAGCCGCCCAGCGAATTCGTTCGATTAGGTAATCAGGCTCGCCGAGCAGGACGAGGCCGAGATGATCGTAGAATTCGATTGGTTTGTCGCCGAAGCCTCGTGCAGTGGTCGGCTCGGTACCGCGTTCCAGCGATCCGAAGAACTTGAAATAGTTAAGCGTGCATTGTCCGCCATAGCGCAGGGATTCCGCCCGCGACTCGCCGCAATACATCGGAAACACGCCAGCCACGTCGCGCGCCGAAGGATCGTGGCCGTTTTCGGCCAGGGTCTTTCGATAGAGCGCGATATTAGTGCGCACGCTTTCCTTGTCAGGGATAAAGAAGGCGGTGCACAGATGAAGTCCGCGCTGGCCCGCGTAAACATAGCTCTCGCGGGTCGCGGTCCCCGACGCATATATGGCGGGATGAGGCTTTTGCACCGGCTGTGGGAAGAATTGATAGTCGTCGAATTGCCAAAACTTGCCGTGGAACGAAAACGGCTGCTCCGCGGTCCATGCCGCGATTATCAAATCGGTGCCCTCGCGAAAGCGCTCGAAGCTTTCCGAGCGGTCAACGCCCATCAGTGCGTAGGCATAGTTCAAAAATCCGCGGCCGACTCCGTACTCCAGGCGGCCATTGCTCAGCACGTCGAGCATCGCGTACTCCTCGGCCAGGCGCAGCGGATTGTGCAAGGGTACCAGGGAGACGCCGGTTCCCAGCCGTATCCGGCTGGTTTTGCCCGCCGCCGCCGTCGCTATTACGGCCGGAGCGCCGAAGGAATAACCGGCGTAGTGATGCTCGCCGAACCAGGCCGAATCATAGCCCAGTTCCTCCATGATCTGGATTTGCTCGAGAATTTGCGCGTAATAACTGGCGCTCGAGCCGTGCACTTCGCGATGGTAATCGATGTTATAGAGGACTCCAAACTTCATTTCACAAGCCGTTTTCAACAATTTTGCAGGTCAATCCGCGGCGCTGCCGCCCGGCAGGGGCCTCGCTGCATCGAAAAAACTCCCGGCTCCGGCCCCGTAGGCAGGGCTCCGGAGCGTTGGAGCAACAAAGCACCAATCGTTGTGGCTGGCAACCATCCGCGTCTCCAGTCAGGATAGAAGGGTTGGCGGCGTGCTGACTTTACCCTGGCCGCGAATCGGCATGACGGAAGTTTGACCGCATCCGCGGCCATCATTTCAGCGCGAAAGCGCGGCCCAATGGCAGAGACGGCAGCCGCCATCCGGGTTAAAAGGTAAACGGTCACGAGAGGAGATTGATGATGAGCTTGTGGGTACAACTCACGCTTAAGGACCTGGCAAAACCTAATTCGGAAAGCCGCCCGAGTCTGGTCAACCTGGAAAGAGCGCTGTGGATGGAGCCTTTCGACGCCGAAGGAGCGGGAAGTGTGCTCCATTTCGGGGGGCAGGACACCGTCACGGTGAGCGAAAGCCTCGAGGAGATCGTGGACCTGCTTGACGCTGCAGAGGGCGCGGATGAGGACTTCGGCGAGGAAGAAGAAGAGGAAGAATAGCCGGTTCACGGCGCCGGCTGAGGGACGGCCTGGTTGGCGCCGCCAGCTCAACCGGACGCCATAAGTCTGTTGGAGCGGAGGAGAAATTGGCGGCGGCGTTCCGGCCTAACCGGTCGCCGCCTACGGTTTGAAATCGAGTGGCAAACCCGCGCCGCCGAAGAAAACTTCCAGCTCCAGCTCTGACGCCGCTTGTTCGCCGTTGACTTCGGCAGTTCGCAGCACCATTCGGCGTACAGAAACCGTGGTCCCCAGTTATGAACCGTGCGCTACAATCGGCGCGCCGCGAGACTGATTCTGGCGTTTCTTTTGCCCTTGGCCAAATCGAGCATAGTTGCCGCCGCGAGTTGAGCGACGGTAGACTTTTCAATGGTGCACCTTATGCCTAGCAGACAGACCAACGATCATCAGCGGAAGGAGTCGCTGCGTGCGATTCTTACCCACGAGCGCAACGAGGCGCTGGCGCGCGTGCGCGAATACCGGCATGACCAGGAGGAGGAGGCGACGCCGCCGCCCGGCGACGAGATGGACGTTGCGCGTTCGATGGCCGATATAGAGACCCATGCCAGCCTTATCGAACGGGTGGAAGATCGGCTCAAAGCGATCGACTTTGCTTTCGACCGTCTTGAGCACGATCGATACGGAATCTGCGCCCAATGCGGAGAGGAGATCCCGTTGGAGCGGCTCAAGGCGCTGCCTTTTGCGGCCTACTGCGTCGATTGTCAGGAAAAGCGCAACTCCGCGGCCCGGACCGGGAAGACCTGGATCGATGAGCCGTTTATCCGTCAGTGGGACGTGCCGGAGGAAATGGCGGAGACCACCGAAACCTCGCATGACGACTTCGTCGCGCTCCCTAGCGGAGAGGATGACGAATTAGCCGTGCCCAGCGCGGCGCCGTCGCCTTCCGAGGCAAAAGCGGCTAAAAAGAAGTCAAAGGCGCGACCCGGTGGCAAGCGCGCCAAACGATAACGGTGCTGCGAGGCGCGATGAAAAAGCTGTTCAGAAAGATACTGTGTCCGGTCAGCTTCGATCAGAATTCGATCTCCGCGGTGGAACTGGCGTGCGAGTTGGCTGAAGGCACCGACGCAACCATCTATCTACTTCATGTCGTTCCCGCCCCACCGATCACGGCGCGGCCGATTCCCATGGAGCCATATCCGCAGAACGAGCACGACGCCCGCGACCGGCTTAAGCAAGTTGCCCACAAGCATCTGGAGGGCAAGGTAAAACACGAAATTTTCGCGCGCACAGGAGATCCGGCTCGAATCACGATTGACATGGTGGAGGAACTGGGCGCCGATTCAATCGTGATGGCGACGCACGGGCGCACCGGCGTGAGTCATTTAATCCTCGGCAGCGTTGCGGAGCGGGTCGTGCGCGAATCGCCCCGCCCGGTGCTGACGGTGAGAGGCACCGCCCGCTGACGTTACTCTTATTTCCCTCTGGCCGGCGCCGCCAGAAGAATTTGCGGAAAATGTCGATATCGTAGAGCGCTGTTCGTCTACAGATAGAGCCGGGGCTGGTCATTGGCGGTATGCGCTGAGGATCCTGGCTCGAACCTCTACACGAGAAGGAGAACTACGATGAAATTCATGCTCATACGCAGGGCCGACAAGGATACCGAGGCAGGCGTTATTCCGAGCCAGGAACTGTTTGCCGCGATGATGAAATACAACGAACAGTCTGGTGAAAGCGGGTGTGCTGGTCGGCGCCGAAGGGCTGCAACCGAGTTCCAAGGGAGCGCGGGTTAAGTTCTCGGGGGGAAAGCCGAAGGTACTCGACGGTCCTTTCGCCGAAACCAAGGAATTGATTGCGGGTTTCACAATGATCGAGGCGAAGTCGAAACAAGAGGCGATCGACTGGGTAAAGCGCTGGCCGGCGATGGACGCCGGCGGCGGAGTCGAGATTGAGATTCGGCAGGTCTTTGAGGCGGCCGACTTCGGTCCCGCCATTACTCCCCAACTGCGCGAGCAAGAAGAACAGTTGCGCGCGCAGGCGAAAGAGAAGCAATAGCCGCGATGTGCAGAAGTATCAAAACGCTATTCAATTTCGAGCCTCCGGTCACCGAAGAAGAGGTTCGAGCCGCCGCGCTTCAGTTCGTAAGGAAGATCAGCGGTTTCGCCAGGCCTTCGAAGGCGAACGAAGAGGCGTTCTCGACCGCGGTGGACGAGATCGCCGGCGTCTCCAATCGTCTGCTGCGTTCGCTGGAAACCAACGCGGCACCGCGGAATCGGGAAGAGGAAGCGGCAAAGGCGAAGGCTCGGGCAGCAGAGAGATTCGGGGCCTAGAAGTTTCAGTAGCGATCACGAAGACGCCGCCATGAACGCAGGCAGAGCGGCACGCCTGAACGGCCCATCAACGAAGAGGCCGGCGCTACCGCAGAGGCCCCCCCGGTAGCGCCGGCCTCCACCAGCATCTGCTTTGGTAGTTAGAAGGCTTCGGCGTGTACCTTGGGCAGCACTTCGGCGGCGAACAGCTTCATCGATCGTTCCGCCTCATCCAGCGGCATCCCGCCGTATTTGAACACGCCGACGAATTCCTCGGCGTCAACGGTCTGTTTGATCTCACGCAAAACCTCCAGGCATCGTTCCGGCGTGCCGAAGCACTGTGTCCGGCCCAGCAGCGTCGCGTCGCCGCTCTTACCTGACGACATTGCCTCCGCCATCTTGGCATGGAACTCATAGCCCTTGGTCTTCTTGAAGTGCTCCGGCTCGTTGTACTCGTAATGCACCAAGGCGGATTCGCCGTAATTGGCCATCCACTTGTCGCGGCCGATCTCGGCGCTCTTTTCGTCCTTCGCGCAGTACACCCAGGTGACCGCGATCGGACGTTTTCCCTTCTGGCCAAATTTACGGCATGAACCCAGGTAAGCCTGATAATCCTTGGCGTGCTCGCTCCACGCCTTCTGCGGTATGATCAGCATCCCCATACCCGCCCGCGCCATGATATCGCCGGTCTCCGGGCTAACGATCGCGCCGAAAAAGCGGTCGGTTAAGTTGTTGTGCACCGGCCGCGGACGGATGCTCATCTCCGGAACCTTGTAGTACTGTCCGTTGAAAGAGAACCGCTCCTCGGTCAGCGCCAGCTTCACTATCTCGGCGGCTTCGGAAAAGCGCTCGCGCGATTCACCCATCGGGATGCGCAAGCCCTCGTACTCGATTCGTCCGCTGCCGCGGCCAAACCCGAGCGTCAACTCGCGGTCGCGCGCGAACAGGTCGAGCATCGAGATTTCTTCCGCGACTCGCACCGGGTCATGCCAGGGCAGCACGATGACCATCGTGGCAAGCCCGATTCGCTTGGTGCGTCCGCACAGGTAGGACAGGAACTGGGTAACGTCTGGAATCATGGTGTAGGGCGAGAAATGATGCTCGACCGCCCAGATGGAATCGAAGCCGAGCGGCTCAGCGAGATCGGCGAGCGCCAGGTCCTCGCGGTAGATGTCCGGATCGGGGACCTGGGTCCGGTAAAAGTTCTGGCAGAAAATCGACGCGCCTACTTTCATGCTCACAAACCTCCCAAGTTGGTTATTCGCTTTTCCAGGCAGCGCAATTCAGACACGCACCATCTTCGCGTTCGCATTGGGGGATGCCCATGGCGAGCATACCAAAGCTGCGCCGGTTTGAAACCCTGGCGCATCGAGGAGATCAGGGCTACATCAGGCCTTGGCGCAGGCAACCGCAGTCAAGACCGGGAGAAGAGTCATGGCAAAAAGGATGTTTCTCAACCAACTCAACACCAGGGACGCCAAGGCGTGCGTCGAGTTCTACAGGAAGCTGGGCTTCGTCGAGGATCCGGGGTTCAAGCAAAAGGAGGGAGCGCCGGTCAATCCGGTCACCGACTTCGCGGCGAAGATGGGCGCCGACGCAATCGGCGATGCCGACGACTTCGTGATGCTGCGCCTGCCCGACGACGACTATCACCTGGAAGTGGGCGTCTGGAAGCCGGGAAAGTTGGCTGGACCCACGTCACCGCCGAAATTCAATCAGGCAGGGGTGGTGCGCATCTCGTTCCTGGTTGACGACATCGACCAGGAACTAGCCGGCGTGCGCGCCAAAGGCATCCCGATAACGTATGGGCCCGAGACTCTCCACCTCAACTGGGGAACGACGCGCTTTGCCTTCATCAAGGACCCCGACGGCACTTTCGTCGAGTTCCTGGAAATCAAGCGCGGCTGAGATCGAGCCTTACACCATCGGCAGCGCGCCGCCGCGGGCGTGTAGCGTCTGGCCGGTCAGCGCGTTGCTGGAGTTGGTGGCGGCAAACACGATCACCTCCGCGACTTCCTCTGGATAGCACGGCCGACCCAGCGGCATGGATCCGCCCAGTTGCTTGAGGTCTTCCTCCGTGGGCCCGCTCTCGCGGCCCATCGCGGTATGCATCGGCCCGGGCGCGACAATCGTGACGACGATGCCGTTTTTCGCCTCCTCCATCGCCAGCACCTTGCTGAATTGGATAACCGCGGCTTTCGCCGCGCCATATAGCGCCAGACCCTGGTAGGGCGTGATCGCGCCGCCCGAAGCGGTGTTCACGATGTGTCCGCTCTTTTGCGCGCGCATCTGTTTCAGGACGGTCTGGCAGCAGAGCGCGGTGCCCCAGAAGTTGGTTCTGAAGACCTGCTCGTAGGTCTCTTCCTTCATCTCCTCGATCCGTTCGCTGGGGCAGATTGCGGCAACATTGGCCAGCACGTCGACCCGGCCGAACTCGCGCACCACGCGATCCACCATCGCTTCGATATCTCCCCGGCGGCGCAAATCGGTCTTCACGTAGATGGCGTCGCGCCCGCGCTCCTCCTTGATTGCTCTGACCGCCTCGCCGCCCCAGTCGTCTCTGAAATCGACCACTGCGATATCCAGACCCTTGGCTGCCAGGCCCATCGCGGCGCATCGTCCCAGCCCCCATGGCCGCGCCGCCCCGGTTACAATCGCTACGCGCTCGCTCTTTGCCATCGTGGTTACCTCCGCTGACTTCTTAATCCCTAACCGCCCCGGCTGCCAAGTGCCGTCACCGCACGTTGGCCGGGCCCATGCGATGATCTGGCCCAAAAGGTTCAAGCCAAGTATAAAGGTGAGGTTATCGCTCTTGTAAAACGCGGCGTCAGACGCCTGCGGCCGCGGCGATCGAAAACGGAGGTCCTTCATCAGATGGCAGAGTGGAAAGAGGAAGTCACCCGTGTGGCGGGGACTGACCTCGCAATAATCAAAGGCGGCCGGGGCAAGCCGTTGCTGGTGCTGCACGAGGAGTTGGGGCATCCGGGATGGCTCAATTGGCATGATGAGATGGCCCAGGACCGGACGCTGATCATTCCAATCCAGCCTGGGATGGGCAATTCGCCCAGGGTTGAGGACATCAAGAACGTGCATCACCTGGGCCTGTTTTACGGATGGATGCTGCGCGAGCTTGGACTGGCGCCGATCGACGTACTGGGGTTTTCCTTCGGCGGATGGACCGCGGCGGAAATGGCGACTGCGGACTCCAGGCTATTCCACAAGATGGTGCTGGTGGCGCCGATGGGGATTCGCCCGCCCGACGGCGAGCTGATGGACGTCTTCACGGTGACCATCGGCCATCAACTGAGCTCCACGGTCCACGACCGCGAGGCGACGCCTGAATACGAAAGCCTGTACGGTGGCGGGGAGCGGTCGGCGTCGCGCATGGAGGCCTTTGAGGACGCGCGCACCGAAACTGCACGGCTGGCCTGGGAGCCGATTCTGAACAATCCAAGTCTTCCCTTCTTCTTGAAGTCGGTTAAGGATCTGCCTGTGCAGCTTATCTGGGGACGCGAGGACCAGGTGGTGCCGGTCAGCGCCGGTACAGCCTACAAGAACGCGCTGGCCAACACCGAAGTCAGATTGGCGGTGTTCGACCATTGCGGTCATCGGCCCGAAATCGAACAGCGAGACCAGTTTCTGAAAACCGTGCGCGAGTTTCTCGCCTGACCGGCACAAGGAGAGCGCCATGTTCGTAATGTATTTTACCGAGCGTCCGTATCGCGAAGTTCCCGAGGAAGAGATCATCCGCAGCCGCAGTTTCTTTGGCACGCCGAACAAGTTCTTCGACCATGAAGTCGGCGCGCGGTTGTACAACGAATATCTCGATGAGGCGGTGTACGCGGAGGAACTCGGCTTCGACGGAGTGATGCTCAACGAGCATCACGGTACTCCGTTCTGCATGGGCGGTGTGATGGACGTCGAGGCGGCGATCCTGGCGCGCATCACCAAGAAGGTGCGCATCGTGCTGCTGGGCAATCCGCTGCCGATCGTAAAAAATCCGGTGCGCCTGGCGGAGGAACTGGCCACCATTGATCTGATTTCGCACGGCCGCCTGGTCCCCGGATGGGTGCGGGGCGCCGGCAGCGAGCAGGTCTTTCACAACGCCAATCCGGCCTACAACCGCGAGTACTTCAACGAAGCCCACGACCTGGTGCTCGCCTGTTGGACACGGCCCGGCCCCTTCCGGTGGGAGGGCAAGCACTTCACCTATCGCTTCGTCAATCCATGGACATTGCCGTATCAGAAACCGCGTCCGCCAATCTGGATCCCGGGTATCATCAGCGGCGAGACCGTGACCTGGTGCGCAGAGCGGAAATACCCGTACATCGGCTTGGGCACCTCGCTGCACCTGACCGTCGATCTGTGGAACCTCTACGGCAAGGTTGCCGCCGATCACGGCTACCAGGCGGGCAGCGAGAACTTCGGCTATCTTCAACAGATTCACGTGGCCGACACCGAAGAGGAAGCCCAGGAACAGGGCAAAGCGTCTTTGTTTGGCGGCGGCGGCGCGAACTTCTCGCGTCCCGAATGGACCCTGCCGCCGGGTTACAATTCCAAGGAAGCCAACCGGCGGCTGTTCCAGTCCGCCAGCGACTACGGCTTTTTAGGTATCACCTCGGATACGCTCGCACGCTCGCGCGAGGAGGTTTCGCCTGAGGAACGCGCCCGGCGGCGCGCGGAGCGAAGGCAGGGCGACACGCGCCATCGTTTGCAGCGCGGCGAGATTGGTATTGAAGAGGCCAAGGCCAAGATCATGGCCAATTACGGCAAGGCGCAGGCTGGGATGCAGATCATTATCGGCACTCCCAAATCGCTGCTGCCCAAACTGCGGCTGATCATGGAAGTGCTGCGGCCGGGAGTGTTGGGCTTGTTCCAGGCGCAGGGCCCTCTGACCAAAGAACAGCGGCTCAACAGCATGAAGCTGATGGGCCAGGAAATCCTGCCCGAATTGCGCGAGTATGCCAAAGAGCTTGGCATCGTCGATCCGTTCGAACGCGAACCCGGCACGCGTCCATTCGTCAGCGGCACAAAGTACGAACCGCTGGTTGACTGGGAGGCGCTGAAGCGCGCACCCAAGCGCGACGAGTCGGTTCGGGTCTAGCAGATGCGGCGCCTGTCCGCTCGAAAGTCGGGCAGGCGCCGCACCGTCGGCCGGCGGCTAATCAGTTAGTGCGTCGTTTGCGAGCACGGTGAGGATTGAGCGCGGGCGCAGCGACGCCATTTGATCGCTCGAGAGAGGGAACCAGCCGCATTCCTACTTGTTCAGCACCTGTATCTTGAACGGCTTCAGTGTCTTGCTCTTGATCTTCAGGTAATCCGTCACCTGCGTTATCTGTTGAACTGTTGCCGAAGGGATCACGCGTGCAAGTGGCCGGCGTATTCTCGGTCGTTACGATCGCGTAATGCCCGAGCTTGCCGACCTTATCGCAGGTGCATCCAGGGTTCGGACGACCGTTTAGCGATAGTGGCGCATCAGGCCCACCACGACCCCGCGGACCATCAGGTCTTCCTCCGACGCATAGATCGGCTGCATCGTGACGTTGGCGGGTTCCAGGCGGATGCGACCGTCGGCTTCGCGGTAGAATTTTTTCACCGTCGCCTCGCCATTGACCAAGGCCACCACTGTCTCCCCTTCGTTGGCAACTTCACGGCCCTCGACGATGATATAGTCGCCGTCGCGGATGCCCTCGTCGATCATCGATTCGCCGCGTACGCGCAGGCAGAAAGTATTCTGACGGCGGATGAATTCCTCCGGCACGGTGATCGACTCGTTGCCTTCAATCGCTTCGATCGGAGTGCCGGCTGCGACCCTGCCCAACATCGGCAACTCACGCGCCGCGCCGCGAACCGTGTGGTCCACCATCTCAAGCGCCCGGCTATGGTTCCATTTGCGCTTGATGAAACCCTTCGCTTCGAGGTTCTTGAGATGTTTATGAATGGTCGCCAGCGAGGACAGGCCGAAGTAGGAGCCGATTTCCTGCAGTGTAGGCGCGTAGCCGAACTGACCAATGTAACCGTTCAAATAATCGAGCAGCTGCTTCTGTCGCTTGGTAAGCGTCGCCATGATGCCCCCAAAAACAGGTCTGTTGCGCGTGTTACAGTCGCCGTCCAATTCAAGGCGGCTGGCTCCACGGCTATCGGCTATTGTGGCGAAAATCAGGCGAATGGTCAAGCTTATGACGCTACTTAGCGTGGCAACGGCTATAAATATCGAGCAAACGTAGGCAGACCTATTACTCCTGCAGATGCTCTTCGGTCAGCGCGTAGCACGCGCGCGCCAACCCCCAGTCGGCTCCGGGCGCTGCGAGCATTCCTTCCCGCATCAGGCGGATAACGGCGCGGCTCACCAGCTTCGGGTCGATTCCGAGCGTGCGCGCGATCGTGCGTTCGGTGCCGTAGCCTGCAATCAAGAAGTATCGTCTGACTATGTGATAGGCGGCTTCTTCGCGCCCAGCTTGCGCGCCTGTGCTATCGCGTCCGCCCACCGGTGTTCCAGCTTGCTCCAGACGTAGGTAAAGGGCTCGTAGCGCTCTTCGACCTTGAGCAGCATGAACTTCTCCTGCAACTCCTTTATCGCGCGATCGAATTCTGCCCGCCGCGCCGCGCGGCTGTAACCGGTGGCCATCTTGAGCTCCCAAGTCGCGGCTACCGGGCGCCGGCGCAGCGCGTCTATCACCAGCTTGGCGCACAGGCTGAGCGCGCCGGCACGGAAGGCGGTCAGGTAGGAAGTGCGCCCGGCGCGCAGCCGGAGAAAAGCGGGGAGCATTTGCGGCGCGATAAACGCGGGCCGTCCCGCGATTACCTTGCCGTAATAAACCGCGCGCCGCGCGGTGAGCACGTCCTTTAGCCGCCACGTCATCCCGATCGCGTAATCGTGCTGGATATGATGGGGCAGCGGCGGCTCGCGCTCACCCACGATTGCCTCGCGCAGACAGGGTACGTTGAGCCCGGCGGTGAACGCCGTGCAGAAGCCCACCTCGCCGATAAAGTTGAGCGCCTGCGCTTCGGATTTGATCCGCCGCTGCGCCAGGCGGCGGAAGTGGAAGTCGCGATGATGTTCGAGGCGCTCCAACCAGCCGGATCGCGTTGGCGGCGCCGCGGCTGTCGTGCGCGGCGCCGTCAGTCTTTGACGCTCTCGACGCACTGGCGGAACATCGCGTGATAATTGGCCACCACGCCCAGTTGCCGCACGATACCCTCGGCTCCGATCAGCGAGCGGATCAGAAACACGCTATGCGCGGGTGACTTGTACAGCCGGTTTTGCAGCGCGATTTCGCCCACGGTGGTGGCCTTTGATACCGACTCGTATTTCTTGGGATCGAAGCGGCGATTGACCAGCACCGGCTCGAACAGGATGCGCACGATTTCGATCAGCGGCGCCGCGGGTTGGGTCCGATCCAGGTAGCCCAACGCCACCAGCGCTTGCGCCATCGCGCGTTCATCGCCCGCCAGCAGCGCGCGGGCGAGCTTCAGATGGGCCTTGCGAATCGGCTCCTGAAAGCGGCGGATCGATCCGAAATCCAGGATACCCATCCGCGGATGGTACGTGACCAGGTAATTGCCCGGATGAGGATCGGTATGCAGGACGCCGAACTCCAGAATCTGGCGCCAGATCAGGGTGAAGTATTTGCGCACCACCCAGCTTTTGAGTTCGGGATCGACCACGGGCGCGAAAACGTCGGTCAGCGGGTAGCCGTCGAGGTACGTCATCGTCAGCACGCGGCGCGAACTTAGTTCAGGAAACACCCGCGGGATCATCACTTCGGGATCGCCGCGCAGCAGGCCGGCGAACAACTTCATGTTCGCGGCCTCGCGCTCATAGTCCAGCTCCTCGATCAGCCGCTCCTCCAGTTCGGCGTACACGGTGGCCACGTCGATCTTCTGGCGCATCATGTCGCGCGCGATCGCCTTGAAAGTCGTCAGCAGCAGCTTGAGATTTTTCAGATCCTGCCCGACGGTCTGCTCGACGCCGGGATACTGAATCTTGATCGCCACCTGCTCGCCGCCGCGCAGCGTGGCGCGATGCACCTGGCCGAGCGAGGCGGCGGCAAAAGCCTCGCGCTCGAAGCGGGCGAACAACTGCTCGGGCCGCTTGCCCAGCTCGCTCCGAATCTGTTCGGAGATGGTCGCGTAGCTCATCGGGGCGACGTTAGCCTGGGTGACGCTTAAAACTTCGAGCGCCTCGGCGGGCAGGATATCCTCGCGCGTGGAGAGCATCTGGATGAGCTTCAGAAAGGCGCCGCGCAACTCCTTGGAACCTTCCACGATCAGGCGGGCGTTCTTGATATGCGTGTCGAGCAGCGCCTTGGTGTGGGCGTCCTGACTCATGAACGGTTTGCGCAGCGAAGCCCACAGGTAGCTCGATCCGACCTGCGAGGCGAGCCCGCCCATCTTGATTGCGCGGCGTGCGCGCCCGCTGGTCAGGTTCCTAGAGCCCGCCATCGGCCTCGCTCCGATCAAGGCCGACGCGGTTGATCAGCGTCGCCGCCATTGCCGCACCGAAGCCGTTGTCGATATTGACCACTACGACTCCGCCCGAGCAGGCGTTGAGCATACCGAGCAGCGGCGCAATTCCGCCCATCGCCACGCCGTAGCCGATGCTGGTCGGCACCGCGACGACCGGTTTGTCGATCAGGCCAGCCACCACCGATGGCAACGCGCCCTCCATCCCGGCGACCACGATCAGCACGCTGGCGGCGGCCAACTGGTCCAGGCTGTCGGTCAGGCGATGCAGTCCGGCCACGCCCACGTCGTACAGCCTGGACACTTTGTTGCGGAACATCTCGGCGCACACGGCGGCTTCTTCCGCCACGGGGATATCGGAGGTGCCGGCGCTCAGCACCATCACGGTGCCGTGCCCGATCGCCGGCTGGGAATGGACGCGGATCAATCCGACCTGCGCCTCGGCCCGATATTCGAAGGACTTGAGCTTGCGCGCCAGCACACGCGCCTTGGGCGGGTCCAGCCGGGTCACGATCAGGTTCTCCCCGGACTCGACCACGCGCCGTCCGATCGCCGCGATCTGTTCGGCGCTCTTGCGTTCGCCGAACACCACTTCAGGGATTCCGCGCCGCAGCTTGCGATGCAGGTCAACCTTGGCAAAGCCGAGGTCCGCAAAGGGCAGATGGCGCAGGCGCTTGAGACCCTGGGCGACGCTCAGGTTACCCTGGGCGACCTGGTTGAGGATGTCGCGGATATTGGCTTCGGTCATGAGCGGCGCAACTGCTCTGGGCGCAGCGGATGATCCAAAATCAGCAGCACGTCGCGCACAGCGCGCGCGTCGGCGCGGGTCACCCGGATGGTGACATCCGCCACCGAAAGTTGTTCGCCGGGGTTGGGAATATGGCCCAATCGCTCCACCACAAGGCCCCCGATGCTAGCATATTCCTCGCCTTCGGGCAGACGCAGGCCGAAGCGTTCGTTAAGGTCGGCGGGGGTTGCGCGCGCAGAAACCGCCAGCGTGCGCGCGTCGATGATGCGCGCCACTTCCTCGCGCACGTCGTATTCGTCCTCGATCTCGCCCACCACCTCTTCAAGCAGGTCCTCCACCGTGATAATTCCCGCGGCGCCGCCGTATTCGTCCACCACGACCGCCATGTTTTCGCCGGTGCGCTGCAGTGCGAGCAGAATTTCGTCCAGCGGCGCCGATTCGGCGAAGTAGCTGACCGGCCGCATGATCTCGCCCACGGGCCGGCTCAGATCGGGCGCCTCCAGCAGGTCGAACACGTGGACCACGCCGACGATGTTCAGGATTTTGCCCTCGTAAACCGGCAGGCGGCTGAAGCCCTCGCGGCGCACCGCCTCGATGGTTTCGGCCTGCGAGAGCGTGGTCGGCACGCCTTCGACCCGCACCAGCGGCACCATCGCCTTGCGCGCCTCGGAGCGGGTGAAGCGAAAGATGCGGCTGATCATGAAGCGCTCCGCGGGCAGGATTGCGTCAGCCAGCGGCGCGGCTTGGGGCCCGTGGCGGCGCATCAGCAGGGCCAGATCTTCGCGGGAGATAAGCCCTTCGTCGCTGTCGGTGGGAATTCCGAACAGGCGGCGCATGCCGCGGCTGAGCAGGGTCTCCACGCTCAGGAGCGGCGCGAGCACGAAGGTAAACGCGCGCAGCGGGTAGGCGGCGAAAATCGCGAACGCCAGGGAGCGCTTCAGCGTCAGCAGTTTGGGCAGCGACTCGCCGACCAGCAGGCTCAGCGGCGCCAGTATGAAGGGAGCGATGAATTCGTGCCTGGGCGAAGCGGTGTGCAGCGAACTGGTCAGCACGGCGGCGGCGGTCACGGTGGCCAGGTTGGCCCCGGTCAGAATCGCAGCCAGCAGGCGATCGCGCCGGGCGAGCATCCAGTTTAACAAAGTAGCGGATTTTTCGCCTAGTTGTGCTCCTGCCTTGATCTTCAGCTCGTCCGCGGACACCACCGCGATCTCGCTGGCCGAGAAAAACATCTGCGCGGCGACGCATACCGCCAGCGCGCCAATCAGCAGCGCGAGCGTCATGCCGCCCTCATAAAGGTCATCAGCTCGACGCTGGCGCCGCGCACCTTCTCGACGCTCACGTCGAAGTTGCCCAGTTGAAAACGTTCGCCTTGGCGCGGCACCCTGCCCAGTTTGCGCAGCACCAAACGGTTCAGCGTGGGCTCGCCGCTGTCTCCCAGCGGCAGGTTGTGCGGTCCCAGCACTTCGCACAGCTTGCGCAATTCGATCGAACCGGACACGCTCCACGAGCCGCCGGCCAGCGGCGTCATTTCCGGCACCTCGATATCGAACTCGTCCTTGAGTTCGCCGAAGAGCTCCTCCAGCAAATCCTCGAGCGACACCAGGCCGAGCAACCGGCCGTATTCGTTTACTACCATCGCTATCTGCTGATGGCTGTGGCGCATGTCATCCAGCAGGTCGCCCAGGGCTTTGCCGGGTGGGACGAAGTACGGCGGCCGCATCAGGCGCTCGATTCGGGTCGGCGTCCGGTCCAGGCGGCGCGCGACGACGTCCTTAGCGTGAAGAATACCTACAATATGTTCCGTATCGCCCCGGTAGATCGGCACGCGGGAGAAATGCCCCCGCGCCACTTCGGTAGCCAGCGCTTCCGGCGGCGTGTCGATGGGAAGGGAGAAAATCATGTCGCGCGGGGTCATCACTTCAATCACGCGCCGCCCGCCCAAATCGAACACTTTATGAATCATCTCGCGCTCGGCCGCCTCGACCTGGCCCTGGCTTTCGCCGGCATGCAGCAGGGCCTTGAACTCGGTTTCGGAAACCGGCTCGGGCATCGGCGCCTCCTCCGCGGGAACAAACAGTTGTGCCACGGGATGGAGAATCCGGGTCAGAGCCGCCAGCGGGCGGGCGGTAAGCTTCGCGACTCCGATCGGGTAAGCCAGGGCGAACGTCTTCGGAGTGATTTCCGCGATAAGCAGTATCAGCACGAAGTTAATCGGCACGGCCGCCCAGGCTCCCCAGACCCCAATCACGAAAAGCAGGAATGACGTGGACAGGCATTCGGCGAAGACGTTGCAGATTTCGTTGAGTCCGATGATCGTGACCAGCGACTCCAGCGGCCGGCGCAGCAATCGATCTACCGCGGTGCGAAGCGGCCCGGTAAGTGCCTCGCGCGTGCGCTCCATCCGCACCAGCGAGAACAAGGCAGTTTCCGAGGCCGCTAAGAGACTCGCCATCAGGAGCAGCACGCCGACTAAAACGGGTAAGCCCCACATGTCAGCGCCTCTTCCCGGATGGTTCGCCCTGGAGTTGGTCCCATCCGCGTGATCCTGAAGCCGCAATCAGGCGGCCGTCAGGGCTGCGAAGACGAAGACCATTTCGGCGGTCAACGATCCGTCCGATGCGATGAACCGCGACTCCCAGCCGGCGGCTCAGCGCGTGCGGCGAATGGCCGGGACGCAGGCAGAACAGCAGCTCGTAGTCCTCGCCACCGCTCAATGCGAAATCCATTCGATCTCCGGCAACTTGCAGGTATTGGCGCGAGCGCGGAACGGCGGCGAGATCCACCTCAGCGCCCACCGCGCTGCGCTTCAAAATGTGGCCGAGGTCCGCAAGCAAGCCGTCGCTGATATCGATCGCGGCCGGCGCCGGCCGGATGCCGGACAGTTGGCGGCCCGCCGCCAGACGCGCCTGCGGCGCCCCGAAGCGGGCCACCAGGTATTTGCGCGCCGCGCCATCCGCTTTCAGCTCGCCCGCCATGATCCGCCATCCTAACGCCGAGTCGCCGAGCGTACCGGTGACAAAGATATCGTCGCCGCTGTGAGCAGTGTCGCGCCGCAAAGCCTGGCCGGCAACCTGGCCCAGCAACGCGATAGTGAGGGTCAACTGCTCGGATCGCGTGATGTTACCGCCCACCACGTCCACGCCGGCGCTGCGCGCCGCCCGTCCAAGGCCGCGGTATAACCGGTCAAAGAATGGCGCATCCAGACCCTTGCGGATTCCCAGATTCACGACGCAGGAGCGCGGCGTCCCGCCCATCGCCGCGATATCGCTCAGGTTGACCATCAGCGAGCGCGCACCAAGTTGTTCCGCGCTTAGCCACGCAAGGTCGAAATGCACGCCCTCCACCATCGAATCGATCGTAAACAATTGCCGGTGCGGCGCAGGTGCGATGATAGCGCAATCGTCGCCGGGTCCCAGCAGCGTCCGATGCCCATAAGGCAACCCTCGACACAGACGCTTGATCAGCTCGAACTCCCCGGGCGGTTTCATAGACGTCGCAGCAGCCCGCGCGGGGCGGCCGATAGAGTCGAACCTGAAAGTTGCGCGCGGTCCGGAATTGATGGAGGGTCGATGAGCAATAAGCGCTTCCGTAGCCTGCTACTGCCACAAAGCTAAATGATCGAAGCCAAGTGGGCAATAGCGCTCCCCCCGTATGTGAACAACTGGGCGCCGGCTATTGCGCGCGAAGCTATCCAAGACTGTGGGCCTTGATTCCCCGGCGGGCGGCGAGTCTATTGTAAAAACCGCCGGATGGAGAAACACAACCGGCGTGGAGCGGGTGGCGCCTTCTTGCGTCCGGCGGTCTGCATTCTGGGGTTAAGCGGCCAACCGCCTTGAAAAAATACTTTCGGCTGCGGAGGAAAAATGGCTACCGTACAGCAGGCGTCCACTGGATCCGGCCACAATTCGATTGCCGGCATTAAGGTAATTGACGTCGATACTCACCTGAGCGAGCCCTATACGCTGTGGACTGCGCGGGCGCCGGCCAAATGGAAGGAGCGCGTTCCCCAGGTAAAAACCGTAGACGACAAGCGCCAATGGGTAATCGACGGCGAGACCGTGATGGGACCGGTGTCCGCGGTGAGCTGCGTGAGCGCGGACGGCCAAAAATCCCGCGGCATCGAATTCTTCCGTTGGGCGCTGGAAGACGTGCATGCCGGCTCCTACGACGTCAAGCCGCGCCTTCAGTTCATGGACAGCGAAGGCATCTGGGCTCAAATCCTGTACCCGAACTTGCTGGGCTTCGGCGGTCAGCGCGCCGCCACTTTCGATCCCGAACTGCGCCTGATGTGCACGCAGATTTATAACGATGCGATGGCCGAGTTTCAGCAGGAATCCGGCGGCCGGCTTTACGGGATGGCCCTGATGCCATGGTGGGACGTTGAGCTGGCGGTCAAGGAAACCGAGCGCTGTCACAAGTTGGGAATCAAGGGCATCAACACCAATTCCAGCCCGCAGGACCATGGAATTGCCGATCTCGGACAGAGCCACTGGAACCCGCTATGGGAGGTATGCTCCGACCTTCACATGCCGATCAATTTCCACATCGGCAACAGCACTGAGTCGATGGATTTCTTTGGCAAGTCGTGCTGGTCTTCGCAGAGCGACGACCGCAAGCTCGCGCTGGGCTCCACCATGCTCTTTCTGCACAACGCCCAGGTTTTCGCCAATATCATCTACTCGGGAATCCTCGAGCGTTATCCCAAACTCAACTTCGTGTCGGTGGAGAGCGGGGTCGGCTGGATGCCCTTTTTGCTCGAAGCTTTGGATTATGAGCTTGATGAAGCCGCTCCAAAATCCAAGGCATTACTCAGCATGAAGCCCTCCGAATATTTCCGGCGGCAGATTTATGCCTGCTTCTGGTTTGAGCACCGAGGCTTCCGCTCGGCGCTCGATGCAATGGGCGTGGACAACATCATGTTCGAGACCGACTTCCCCCATCCCACCTGTCTGTATCCCAACGCCCTGGACCACGTGGCTCAGACTTTGGAAGGGCTCAGCTTCGAGGACAAACGCAAGCTGCTAAGCGCTAACGCCTCCCGGGTTTATTCGATTTCGGTCTAGCAGGCGCGACGTTTTTAAAGGCGGGCGGCGAGATCGACGCCCGCCCGCCTTGAGTTGTTGGGGCGGGCCTCAGTGCCCGCCGTCAAGATGCGGTTGCTGCGCCCGCGCGCCATAAGACGCCGGCTTTCCCACGACCGCTTATTTCGATTCCTCGACAAAAAGCGTGATGCGTCCATGGGCGCCGTCGCCGACTGGTACGAAGGGTTGGCTGCCGGCGGCGCCGTGGCTGAGAAAGTACTCGACCGCGACCACGGTGTAAGCAGCCCATTTTCCCGGCGCTGAAGACGGCAGGAAGAGTCGCTCTCCGGTGCGCGGGATGAACCTGATCAGGGACAGCGGCACTTTGCCCACCTGTTCCTTCTTCGCAACATCGAATAATTCCAGATAGTTTTCGGTTTGAGTTTCAGCGGCCATGGCCGCAATCCTCCCAATCGGCCCGCCGGGTCGCGGACCAGGAATTCCGGTTTCAGACTATCAAAAGACGCCCCTTACTATTAGAGCCTGTTGCCCGGCCTCTGACTGCCACCGCTGCAGCAGGGCGCACCGGTTTGGCCGGCACAATTTCCATTCCTCATCGCTTCAGAGCGGCGATCTCGACGCTGAAATCGACTTTCTGTCGGTCGCGGTCCGGCGCAGAATAGACTTGGCAGTATTGTCTTCATACGAGGTTCTCAAAAGGACCGAGGAGGAAGCCGTGTCTGAGGAAATTTCCACCAGAGAACTCGAGCTGATGGACGCATACTGGCGTGCCGCTAATTACCTTTCAGTCGGCCAGATTTATCTGCTCGACAACCCGCTGCTCAAACAGCCCCTCACGCGCGAGCACATCAAGCCGCGCCTGCTGGGCCATTGGGGAACAACGCCGGGGCTTAATTTCCTGTATGTCCATCTCAACCGGATCATCAAGAAACACGAGCTGGACATGATCTACGTGATTGGCCCTGGTCATGGCGGTCCCTCGTTGGTGGCCAACGCCTATCTCGAAGGCACCTACACCGAGACTTATCCCAACATCTCACTCGACGAAGAGGGTATGCAGCGGCTGTTCAAGCAGTTCAGTTTCCCCGGCGGCATCCCCAGTCATGTGGCGCCGGAAACGCCGGGGTCGATTCACGAAGGCGGAGAGTTGGGATATGCGCTGTCGCACGCCTACGGCGCGGCGTTCGACAATCCCGGCCTGATCGTTGCCTGCGTGGTGGGAGACGGCGAGGCGGAAACCGGTGCGGCGGCAACGGGATGGCACGGCAACAAGTTTTTGAACCCGGTGCGCGACGGCTGCGTGCTGCCGATTCTGCATCTCAACGGCTACAAGATTGCCAACCCCTGCTACCTGGCGCGCATTCCGCATGACGAACTCCAAAAGCTGTTCGAAGGCTATGGCTACAAGCCTTATTTCGTGGAAGGCCACGAGCCCAGCAAGATGCATCGGCAAATGGCCGCGACGTTGGATGAGGTGCTCGCGGAGATCAGGAAAATCCAATCCGACGCGCGCAGCCGCGGCTTTACGCGCCGTCCCGCCTGGCCGATGATCATTCTGCGCAGTCCCAAGGGATGGACCTGTCCGCCGGAGATCGACGGCAAGAAATGCGAGGATTACTGGCGCAGCCATCAGGTTCCGATGAGCGACATGGACAAGCCCGAGCACGTCCGCGTCCTCGAAGGATGGATGAAAAGCTACCGGCCGCAGGAGCTGTTCGACGCCGGCGGCAAGCTCAAAAAAGAGCTGGCCGAGCTCCCGCCGCGCGGCCATTTGCGCATGAGCGACAACCCTCACGCCAACGGCGGCATCCTGCTCGAGGATTTGCGGATGCCGGACTTCCGCGACTATGCGATCGAAATCAGCAACCCGGGCGCGGCGCTGTCGGAGGCCACGCTGGTCCAGGGCGAATTCATCCGCGACGTGATGAAGCTCAACCTCGAAGCAAAGAACTTTCGCATTTTCAGCCCGGATGAGAACAACTCCAACCGATGGCAGGACATTTTAGAGGTGACCAAACGCGCATACACGGCGGAAATCCTGCCCTACGACGATCATCTCTCACCCGATGGGCGCGTGATGGAGGTGCTCAGCGAGCATCAATGCCAGGGATGGCTGGAGGGCTACCTGCTGACCGGTCGCCACGGGTTTTTCAGCTGCTATGAGGCCTTCATCCACATAATCGATTCGATGTTCAATCAGCACGCCAAGTGGCTGAAGGTGTGCAACCGCATCCGTTGGCGGCGGCCGATCGCGTCGCTCAATTACCTGCTGAGTTCACACGTCTGGCGGCAGGACCACAACGGTTTCTCACATCAGGACCCCGGCTTCATCGATCACGTGGTGAACAAAAAAGCGGAAATCATACGCGTCTATCTGCCGCCCGACGTCAATTGCCTGCTGTCGGTGACCGACCACTGCCTGCGCAGCCGTAACTACGTGAACCTGGTAGTGGCCGGCAAACAGCCCGCGCCGGTGTGGCTTACGATGGACGAGGCGATTAAGCATTGCACCTCTGGAATCGGCATCTGGGAATGGGCCAGCAACGATCGCGGCAGCGAGCCGGACGTGGTGATGGCCTGCTGCGGCGACGTGCCGACGCTGGAGACCTTGGCCGCGGTAGATCTGATGCGCAAACACGTGCCCGAACTCAAGGTGCGCGTGGTCAACGTAGTTGACCTGATGAAGCTGCAGCCCGCCAGCGAGCATCCGCACGGACTGCCCGACCACGACTTCGACGCGCTGTTCACGATCGACAAGCCGATCATCTTCGCCTTTCACGGCTATCCGTGGCTGATTCATCGCCTTACCTACCGGCGCAAGGCGCACAGCAACCTGCACGTGCGCGGCTACAAGGAGGAAGGAACCACCACGACTCCATTCGACATGGTGGTGCTCAACGAGATGGACCGCTTTTCGCTGGTAAGCGATGTAATCGATCGGGTGCCGAAGCTGGCGGCGCGGGCCGCATATACCAAGCAGGAAATTCGCAACAAGTTGATTGACCACAAGCAGTACATCATGAAATACGGCGACGACCTGCCGGAGGTCCGCAACTGGCGATGGAGCGGCGCGGGGCCAGCGCCTGCTATCAAGACCGACACCGGCAGCGACAACATCTGACCTCATCCTGAGGCAGCCAGACGCCCTCTCCCTGAGCAGGGGAAGGGTTGGGAAGTAAGGGTTTTCCCCGTTCCCAATCCGCTCGGCTTTGCATCCTCCAAACCCGGCGAATGTCGCCGCTGCGGATTTGCGAAAATCCGCCCTTTCCCGTTATGGTGCTGACAATTCGCTATTCGCTGTGAAGTCACCGAATCCTGACCTGTTCGCGTGGCAAACCAGCCTGACCGGGGCTCCCCGCCCCGCATGGTTCATCGAGGAGCGTCTGACATGGAGAAGACCGCGATAGGAGAGGTGCTGGCCGCAGTAAAAACCGAAGGCCGCACCTCGCTAACCGCGCCGGAAGCGAAAAAAGTTTGCGATGCCTGCGGGATCGCCACTCCAAAGGAAGGCCTGGCCACCTCTGCCAAGCAGGCTGTGACGCTGGCCGAAGAGATTGGATACCCGGTCGTAATGAAGATCGTCTCGCCGGAAATTCTTCACAAAACCGAGGCTGGCGGCGTAATCGCCAATCTCACAAAAGCGGCCGAAGTACGCAGCGCCTACAAGACCATCATCGGCAACGCCAAAGCATACTCACCTGACGCCCACATCGTGGGCATGCAGATCCAACAGATGGTCGGCGCCGGCGCTCATGAGGTAATTGTGGGCGCGGTCACCGATCCGAGCTTCGGCAAATTGGTCGCCTTCGGAATGGGCGGCGTAATGGTCGAGCTATTGAAGGACATCACATTTCGCCTCGCGCCTGCATCGCGTGAAGAGGCGCTGGCGATGATCGATGGTGTTGGCGCGGCGGAAATCCTGCGCGGGGTGCGCGGCGCGGCTGCCGCCGACAAGGATGCTCTGGCCGGATTGATTTGCTCGGTTTCGCAGCTCGTGGATGCGTTTCCCGAAATTTCCGAAGTTGACCTCAACCCGGTGTTTGCCGGCAAGGATGGAGCCGTTGCGGCCGACGTGCGCATCATCGTGAACTTCAATCCCGCCCCGGCCCGTTTCAGACCCGCCCAGGCCGAGATTGTGGCCGCGATGAACCGTATCATGCGGCCCGATTCCGTGGCGGTAATCGGAGCTTCGGCGGAAGACGGCAAGATCGGCAACTCCGTCATGCGCAATCTGATCGACGGCGGCTACCGCGGCGAGATTTATCCGATTCATCCGCGCCTGGACGAAGTGCTCGGAAAAAAAGCGTACCCTAGCGTCAAGGATATCCCGGGTCCGGTGGATGTCGCGGTGTTCGCGATTCCGGCCCGCGCTGTGGCAGGCGCGCTCGCGGAGTGCGGCGAGAAGCAGGTCGCCGGCGCGGTCCTGATTCCCTCGGGCTTCGCGGAGACCGGCAACCAGGATCTGCAGGATGAAGTGGTCGCGGTGGCGCGCAAGTACAGCATCCGGCTGATGGGGCCCAACATCTACGGCTTTTACTACACGCCCAAGAATCTGTGTGCGACCTTCTGCACTCCTTACGACGTTAAGGGCAAGGTCGCGCTGTCATCGCAAAGCGGCGGCGTCGGGATGGCGATCGTAGGCTTCAGCCGCTCGGCCAAGATGGGAGTGTCGGCGATCGTCGGGCTGGGCAACAAATCGGATATCGACGAGGACGACCTGCTGGACTTCTTCGAACAGGACGACAACACGCAGGCAATCGCGATGCACTTTGAAGACCTGAAGGATGGCCGTGCGTTTGCCGAAGCCGCCCGGCGGGTGGCGAAGAAAAAGCCCGTTGTTGCGCTCAAGGCAGGGCGCACCGCGATGGGCGCGCGCGCCGCGCGGTCCCATACCGCGGCACTGGCCGGCGATGATCGGGTTTATGAAGACGTGCTCAAGCAAAGCGGGGTGGTGCGCGCGCGCAGCCTCAACGACATGCTCGAGTTTGCGCGATGCCTGCCGCTGCTGCCCACGCCCAAGGGCGAGAACGTGCTGATCATTACCGGCGCGGGCGGCTCGGGCGTGCTGCTGGCCGACGCATGCACCGACTGGCGCTTGCAACTAATGGCCATGCCGCCCGATCTTGACGAGGGATTCAAGAAATTCATTCCGCCCTTCGGCGCGTCCGGCAATCCGGTGGACATTACCGGCGGCGAGCCGCCCACGACGTATCGCAACACCATAGCGTTGGGGCTGGCGGACGAGCGCATCCACGCGCTCATCCTGGGCTACTGGCACACGATAATCACGCCTCCGATGGTGTTTGCCAAGCTGGTGAGTGAGGTTGTCGAGGAGCATCGGGCACGGGGGATCAACAAGCCGGTAGTTGCGTCACTGGTTGGCGACGTGGAAGTCGAAGAGGCGTCGCGCTATCTGTTCGATCACGACATCCCGGCCTATGCCTACACGACGGAGCGCCCGGTGGCAGTCCTGGGTGCGAAATATCAATGGGCCCGCAGCGCAGGATTGATCTGACCGTCGATAGAGTCTGCGCAGGACCGGCTTTTAAGGGGCCTCATCAACGACTGCCTTTGATGCGAAGACTCGGCTTGGAGCCGCGATCGGAGCGCAAATCTGTAAACCGGAATCGACCGGGTGCGAAGCGAAAGGACGCTCATCAAGGCGTCACGAACACCATGAGCTCGGCGCGCTGCGTGCCGCGATGCGGCACGGCCACGTAAAGCCGATGCGTGCTTGGCACCAGCAATGATGTGCGTGCTCCGGGCAAGGTGCTAATCGTGCCGACCCTCTCGTAGGTAGCGGAATCGGACTGACGGAAGACGTCCACGCATCCCTGGCCCCCTGACAGATAGATCAGCTTGCTCGCGGAGTCGTAGAACAGGTCGTCGGTGTCGCCGCACGCGCTGAGCATCGCGATCTCCTTGCCCGCTTCGGTCTCGAGCACCAACATCCGCGGCGGTCTGCGCGTGCCGATGAACAGGCGCTTGTGCTCCTCATCCAGCGCCATCGGAAAGTTGCCCGCGCCATCCTTGAGCTTCCATTCGTTGAGCAACACTCGGTTGGCGCGATCGAACACCTCGATTTCGTCCTGGGCCGGGACGTTGACGAACAGGCGGGTTCCGCGCGCCTCCAATTGGAACGACTCGGGATGGCCGTCAAGGGGAATTTTGGCGGTTTGCACGGCCATTGCGGGATCGATTACGGCCAACGCTCCGGCGCCGTAACCGGTATAGACGAGATTGGCATCGGCGTCGTAGCGGACGTTGTCGGCGTCATCAAGCCCGCGCACAGTGCCGAGCGGGGCGAGGGCGCCGGTAAAGAAAAGCAGGTCCCCGCTGCCTCCACTGGCAACAGCGATCTGCCCGGATTTCCGCAAATAGCAGACGCCTTGCGGCGCACTGACATACCTGATGATGCCGGTTACCTTGGCAGCCTCTGTATCGATCTGGATCACCCGGTTGCTCCCGATCGCGGCAACAAACAACCGGTGTCCGTCGGGAGTCGCCGCCATGTGGTCGATTCTTCCCTCGACACCATCGAGCGGGATGGTTCCCGCCAGGTGCGCGGAGCTATTGCCGCCGGCCGCCGCATCGCCGAAAGCAGCGGCGGCAAGCACCAAATGGACAATGACTGTCACCAAGGTTACGGCCATCAATTTTGCGGCCATCGGTCGCGGCGGCTCAGAGGGACGCTGCACTGCCAAAGTCCTTTATTAGTTTGCGTGCGCGAGTGATGGCGCCGCCAATAATGCTGCGAGCGGGTTCCTCGTTCGGAAGAGCGCGGCGTACAAATTGCTTCAGCAGCTGCATATGTTCCTTCAGCGCGGTGCGCGCCGCCGTAACATTGGGCGATTTGTTTGCCTGCAGCTTGCGCGGACCTTCATGACCGCCCTCGGAGAAGTACCAATCTTTGAATTGTCCTCGAAATCCCGCCCGGAACATCAATTCGCCCAAATGCGAGGCGGCGGGGGGGACTCGCGCCACCAACTCCGCCAGAGTCAGGTCCTGCCCGCCGCTGTCGTAATCGATCATCAGGTGGCCGCCCATGGGTATCAACTCGCCCATCAGACGGATGACACCGGCTTCGAGACCCAGGGCGCGGGCATCCGCAATTCGCCCATTGCGAAACTCTACTTGGGGAAAAATGCGACACTCGACCCATTGCTTTACCCTGCGGCCGCCGCCGCTCACAATCGCGGTCACGAAGTGGCTGGCGGAAGCTTCACCCTGCGAGTCGGCGAGGTCGATGTCCACATAAAGCCATCCGGCGCGCGGCCGAACCGGCCGGACGCCTGTTACTTTGAGACGGAAACGGCCCAGCCGATGGCCGTCGATTTTACGCGTCATGAGCCGCGCCGCGCTCATTTGCTCTTGCATATTCGATGGGATTGCCCGATGAAATGGTTTACTATAAACGCTCAGATTTCGGACGCTCCGATTTAGCCTATGCGTGGACCTGAAGTCCAGTCTGCCTCGTTCCCAACCGCTCACTGTTCAGCGTGCGAGAAGGTCGTACTTACCTATTTCGCTCTCGATGAGAGCGCCGAAGAACTACGGCGGTGTGTTGATTGCGACGCTGCTATAACTCAAGACCTTGATTGGATCGGCGCCGATGCGCTCGAAGAGCTCGGCTACCACTTCGGCGTTCCGGGCGAGAAGCGTTCCGGAGGCTGCGGCAGCGGCGGATGCGGTTCCGGGTCCTGTTCAAGGTAAAGTTGCGCTTAGCTTCGCGGTAATGATGCGGCTGCTGCTGGAGGTAACGCTTGTAGCAAAAACTCGTAAAAGGCGATAGTCAGATACCAGTGATGAATAATTTTGCCCGCTCAAATCTGTTGGAGGATCGGCGATGAAAACTACAGTTTCCGTAATCAAGGCTGATGTCGGCTCGATAGGTGGCCACATCAGGCCCAGCGCCCGGCTCAAGGAGACGGTCGAGCGCTTTGTGCGTGAGAAGGGCAAAAAGCTGCTTCTCGATGTCTACGTCAGCTCGACCGGCGACGACGTTGCGCTGCTGATGTCGCACGACCGGGGTGTGGATGACCCCAAGATCCATGAGCTGGCTTGGGACGCGTTCATGGCCGGCACCAAGGTGGCCAAGGAGCAGGGACTTTACGGCGCGGGCCAGGATCTCCTCAAAGATGCCTTTTCAGGCAACATCCGCGGCCTGGGGCCGGCTTCGTGCGAGATGGAATTCGAGGAGCGACCCAACGAGCCGTTCGTATTCTTCGCCGCCGACAAGACCGATCCGGGCGCCTATAACCTGCCGATGTACCTCGCGTTTTGCGATCCGATGCACTGTGCCGGGCTGTTGCTGTCGCCCAAGATGGCCAAGGGTTTCACCTTCACCATCATGGACGTCAACCACACCGAAGGCGACCGCGTGATCGAGTTGAAGGCGCCCGAAGAATTGTACGACATCGCGTGCCTGCTGCGTGACAACGAGCGCTTTGTGGTGGAGTCAATCCACAGCCGTGCCAACAATGATATCGCCGCCGTGGTCTCGACCTCCCGGCTCCACAATATAGCGGGCACTTACACCGGCAAGGACGACCCGGTCGCGCTCGTGCGCTGCCAGGGCAATTTCCCCGCCACCGGTGAGATTCTCTCTCCCTATCGGATCGGCCATTACGTTGCCGGCACGATGCGCGGCAGCCATCACGGCCCCCTGATGCCGGTCAAGCTCAATTCGTCCATTTCGTTCTTCGACGGACCGGCGATCGTTAGCTGCGCCGCATTCTGCGTCCACGAGGGCAAATTCACCGAGCCTGTCGATGCGTTTGACCATCCGTTCTGGGAATGGGTGCGCAACAATGTCTCGCAGAAAGCCGCGGAGATCCGGAATCAGGGCTTCTCGGGACCCGCGATGCTCCCCTACAGCGAACTGGAGTACGGCGGAGTGGTCGAGAAAATGGGTCAGTTGGACGAACGTTTCATCGTGCGCAAGGACAAAGAGGCAACGGGCAACGGCCGCAAGACCAAGGCCGCCTGACGCGCAGCAGATTGAAGCAATAAACGGGAGGCGCCCCAACGGGCCACCTCCCGTTTTTATTTTCCAACTCGCGCGCTTTTGAGATACCTGAATCCAAGTCTCAGGATGTCACTCCGGATGTGTTTTTTTCTAACAAAATGTTTTGGCCATAAATTTTCGGTCTTAAGAATGCCCGGGTGAGGCGGCCTCTCAAACTTCTTGGTTCCTGATTTCGAAAGTCTGAGTATTTTCGCGATCACTCAAGCCGGCCCAGTTGCCTCAAAGCCTCGTACACCACTATCGAAACCGCGTTGGACAAGTTGAGGCTGCGCACGCCCGGCTCGAAAATTGGGATGCGGAAGGCCGGGCCGATGCCGCCGCCGAGAATCGTGCGGCCCAGCCCCCTCGTCTCGCTGCCGAACAGCAGGAATTCGCCCGGCGCAAATCGCGCCTGCATGTAACTTTGTGTTGCGCGGGCCGAAAACAGTTTGAAATGCGCGCTCGGATGCACGCCGAAAAACGCCTCGACGTCGTCATAGGTGCGCAAGTCAACCAGCGGCCAGTAATCCAGGCCGGCGCGCCGCAGGTAGCGATCTTCCAGCGAAAACCCCAGCGGACCCACCAGGTGAAGGCGCAGCTTTGTTGCCGCCGTGAGCCGTGCGATCGAGCCGGTGTTCTGAGGGATTTCCGGCCGCACCAGCACGACGTTGAGCAGCGCGTCGCTCACTTCGGCCGGTTGGCTTGGCGCACCGGAAAGCGCTTGCCCGCGACGTTGAAAAAAAATCCGCCGCTGTCATCCATCCCAAGGCAGTCGCTAAGGTGGTAATAGGCGGCACGCAGAAAACGGGCCGTGAACGCGCCGTTCTTGACCCTGCCGTACAGCACATTGTCGCGTCCCACTTCCAGCGAGGATGCGTCCAGCGGCTCCCGCTCATCGTCGTTGAGCACCAGGGTAAAGCCTCCGGCCGCGTCGCCTTCGACCGATTTCACCACGTAGGGGGTATCGTCCACCGTGATCGACGCGCGCTCGTCGCCGACCTGCAGGAAATAGCTGCCGTCGGGGTTGCGCCGGATGCTGCGGCTGAAGAGCAGCGCGATACGCGGGTTGTCGATCCGCTCTTCGTCGGTGTACCAGTTGCCGTCGCGCCGGAACGAGATCTTGCCCGACTCGACGGCGTAAAAGCCTGCGCGTGGCATGGTTACTTGCTGCGGCTGTCCACGACCAAGGTCACCGGGCCGTCATTGACCAGCTCGACCTCCATCATCGCGCCGAACTCTCCCTCTTCTGTTTTTATGCCCGCCTCGCGGCATAGGAAAAGAAAGTACTCATAGAGCTCGCGCGCCTGTTCAGCCGGCGCGGCGCCGGTAAAGGAGGGACGCCGGCCCCCGCTGGTGTCCGCGAGCAGCGTGAATTGCGATACGACCAGCAGTTCGCCGCCCACCGCCGCCAGGTCCAGGTTCATCTTGCCCGCCGCGTCGGCAAAGATACGCATCCGCATGATACGCCCGGCGGCCTCCCGCGCGTCGGCCTGGGTGTCGTAGGTGGCGATGCCCAGCAGCACCATCAGGCCAAGCCCAATTCGTCCCACGACCCGGTCGCCAACCGTAACCTGGGCGCGTTTGACTCTTTTGAACAACCGCACGCACGCCAACGTCCTTATAGCTGGACCGATTGGCGCCGCGAAAGCCCCGCGTACCGGGGGTGGCTGGCGACCAACCCTGCAGTCGGCATATTATAGTGACGTCGCCATGATCCCGATCCTTTTGCGCCTGGGCCCGATAACCATCTACAGCTACGGGCTGATGATGGCACTGGGCTTTATTGCCGCCGACATCGCCTGTACCAGCGAGTTCAAGCGCCATGGTTTTAAGGGCGAATGGGCCTCCACGCTTATCCTGTGGACGGCGATCAGCGGCGTGGCGGGCTCACGGGTTTACGATATCATCGACAATTGGCCGCGTTACGCCGCCAATCCGTGGAACATGCTCTTTTCGGGAGCGGGGTTCGTTTGGTACGGGGGACTGGCGGGCGGCATCATCGCCAGCTATTTCGTTGCTCGCTATTACCGGATTCGATGGCTCGTATTGTGTGATATGGCGGTGCCGGGACTCGCTATCGGCCACGCCATCGGGCGCATCGGATGCCAATTGTCGGGAGACGGCGACTGGGGAATGGTCTCCAACCTG
>DATFSZ010000085.1:0-2591 GCA_035262365.1 Binataceae bacterium (SeqCode) | reverse complement strand
TTGGCGTCTTCTAGCGTCAGCGGCTTGCGCAAGCGCTCTTCGAGCGGAGCGCTGCCGCCGTGAAAGCCCTGGTCCCACTTGGAGACGAAGGCCGTGTCGGCTCCGAACTGCTTCATATTTTCCTGAATGGTGTAGTCGAAGCCCGTGAGCAGCGCCGCGACCAGCATGATCACGCTGACGCCCAGCACCACGCCAAACACAGTGAGCGCGCTGCGCATCTTGTGGGTGCGCAGGGTGTCCATCGCCTGTTTCAGGTTTTCCCCGTGTGCCTGCGCCATGTGCTTGCTATCCTTCCGCCCGCAGGGCTTCAATCGGATCGAGCTTCGCCGCGCGCATCGCAGGATAGATCCCAAAAAAAAGTCCCACGCCGGTCGACAGCACGAGCGAAATAATCACGGCGCTCAACGGAGTCTTCATCGGAATCGAGGTCAGCGTTCTCACCGCCTGAACCACCAGGTAGGCGCCCGCCAGCCCCATAACGCCGCCAACCGTCGCCAACACCCCCGACTCGGTCACAAATTGCATCAGGATGTGCTTCTTGCGGGCGCCGAGCGAACGGCGCACGCCGATCTCGCGCGTCCGTTCCGTCACGCTGGCCAGCATGATGTTCATGATCACGATGCCGCCCACCACCAGGAACACGCTGACGATTCCAATGGCCGCGGAAGCGAGCGTGCCGGTCAGGTCGTGCCACAAGGCCATGATCGAGTCCGAGCCCAGAATCGCGAAGTTGTCCTCCGCGTTGTACTGCAAATGACGGTGCGCGCGCATCAGCAGGCGCGCTTCGTCTTTGCTGGCCTGCATCAATTCCGCGCTGGGAGCCTGGACAAAGATGCCCACCCAGTCGTTTTGCCGGTGAAATTCCTTCTGATAGGTGTGAATCGGCATGATGACAAAGTTGTCCTGCGATTGGCCGAACGCGCTGCCGATGGGCGTGGCCACCCCGATCACCTGATATTCGTGGGTCTCCGCGCGGAACGTTTTCCCGATGGGGTCGACATTCGGATAGAGCTTGTTGGCCACGTCGGCGCCGATGAACGCAACTTCGGCGCGGTGATCGTCATCCGATGGCGTGATCATGCGGCCTTGTGCAATGCCGATGTTGCGCACGTCGGTGTAGTTGGGCGTGGCGCCCATCACATCGGTGCGCTCCAGCCGTTCGTTGCCGGATTTAATGTCTATGTTGCGGTCGTCGAGCGCGGCTACCGCGCCCGCGGTTTTCATGGTGTCGCGGAGAAATTCATACTCGTCCATGGTCAGCAGCGGTCGCTTTTGCGCTTTCACCCACGCGTCGTTGCTGGTGATGATGCCGAAGCGATCCACGATGAACACGTTGGCGCCGAGGTTGGCGATGCGGTCCGCCACATAGAAGTTCATGCCGGAAACGAAGCTCATTACGGTGACCAGCGTGGTCACCGCCAGAATGACGCCCAACAAGGTCAGGAAACTGCGGAGCTTGTGCGCGCGCAGCGAGTCGAGGGCCAGCACGAAGGTTTCATAGAAAGTGACCAGCGATTTGCGCGCCCGCGCCAGACGGCCGGCGCTGTCGACCGTACCGCCCCGGATCCCGACGTGGCTGAATCCCTCGAGGGTTACACCCAACTTTGTGGCTCCTGTTCGTTTCTGAAGCGGCGTGCGGCAGGCCCGTAACTCTACTACGAGCGGGCACACCCGCTTGTTTCCTGTTAGACGTCGCGAGAGCGATTTCTGCTTGGCCGGTCCTCCGTTATTATCTCAAGAAACATCCGATTCGCCCGCGGAAAAAGGAGATGGTCCGGGCCTGTCAATTAAGTCACTCTTTATCAGGAGTTTGCGCCCGATCGAGATGGGGAGCCGCTGATCGATACAACACCGGCCGAGCGGTCGGAGTCCAATGAGTGGAGAGCCCTGGCGTTAGACTGATGTTTGGAAGGCACAACCTTGACCCATCCAGCTAGGCAAACCGGCACTCTGCTGGCCCTGCTCGCTCTGAGCGCCGCGATCTCCTTTTCCCAGGAGCCGGCCGAAAAGAGTGGAGGCTCGGCAGCGCCAGCGGGCCAAGGCGATGTCATGCGGCAGGTGATTGACGGTGTCAAAGACGCCGAACGCGCTTTGTATCTCTATGAACGGGTCGAACGGGTGGAATCGCGCAAAGACGCGGCCGACCCGGCGCCAGACAGCGTCAGAGTGTCACGGGTGGTGCCCGCGGGAACCGCAATCGCCAAAATTACCCTGGGGCGGGACGGAAAACCGCCCGACGCGGAAGCCTATCGCAATGAGTTGAACAAATTGTTGAATTCGCTGACCTGGGCCGCCGCCTCCGGCCCGCCGCAGCGCGAAGCCTATCAGAAGGTGCAGAAAAAACAGAAGGATCGCGACGACCTGATCGAAGCGACCCACCACGCGTTCCTGTTTACCTACCTCGGCCAGGAGCCGCGTGGCGACCGCGTGCTCGGCAAATATCGCATGGAGCCTAATCCGAAGTTCAAGCCCTCGAGCCGGGCCACAGCGATTTTCGCCAGAGTGCGCGGGTATGTCTGGGTGGATGAATCGGCCAAGGAGCTGGCGCGGATCGAAGGCGAAGTCACCGACGATATTTCGCTGGGGGTATT
>DATFSZ010000084.1:0-43291 GCA_035262365.1 Binataceae bacterium (SeqCode) | reverse complement strand
CTTCAACCGGCCGGGAAATCCCAAAATCGCAAAGAAGGCACCTAGGAGCCCGCTACGCGCGTTTTACCCTCGCGGTGGTACGTTGCATCGGTTTTGAAATAAAAACGCGGGAGAAAATTCCCTGGAATTTTTTGAGAGGTATTTTGAGGGTGGTGGTAGGTGAGATGGATGGTGAAGTTCGAATTTGGAGGTTTCCCTAGAAATCAAGAGGGGCCCAACGTGAAATCGCGATCGCGTTTTTGGGGGTGCCGGGGGTCGATCGGCCGAAAAAGAATTCCTTGAGCTGGTGCCAGATTGGTGCCAACTCCGCATACCAAACCCTAGCATCCAATACTACGTACTGGGCGAATAGTTATTGAGATCGCTGGAAAACCCTTGCGCCCGTGGGGCTTGGACGGAACATGCAGGTTCCGAAGCGGCACAAGGCCTCCGGATGACTGTTTACCGTGCGGCGCATCTGTGCCATCTGCGGTCCGTTCCAGATGTCCCAAAAATTGTTGTCGTAGAGGTTCCCAACAGTGGTGACATCCAAGTACATGTCGCACGGTGCCACATTGCCGTCCACACCGATGAAGCATTCCGACCACGCCATGAAGCATTTGCGATCGGCGTTGTTGGAAGGATGCTCGGCCATCCGGGCGAGGGGGCGATAAAGCCCGTCGATACTCCTTGACGCGTGCAGATTCTCTTCAATCGAGTCGCGGAACTCGCGTTCCAACGCCGGGTCGGGATTGAAGGGTGGGAAGGGGCGCACGCGGACTCCGAGCGCGGTCCCGGCACGGATCGCGGCCAGCATCTGGCGGTTGGCGTTCTCGGGCGTGTGCTGCAGTTTCGACTGCTCGAGGTAATCGGAAAAGTGCCCGAAATTCTGCAGTGGCAGGAATTGAACTTCGCGCGCTTCGTAAGCGTGGGCCCATCGCACCAGGTCCGCGAGTTGATGCAGGTTTGACTGCTGCGCGACGCATTGCATCCGCAGGTTGAAGCGCGGGTTCCTGATGCTGCGATTAAGCTCGACCAGGTAGCCGAGTGCGGCTGTCAGCTTGTCAAAGCGGGCACCCGCGCGCAGCCGTTCGAAGTCGCGCGGTTCGGGACTGTCCACCGACACGCTCAGAAAAAAACCGCCCTCCACCAAAAGGCGCATATTGCGTTCGGTGAACAAGCTTCCGCTGGTGAGCAGCGCGGGGACGAAGCTGTAGTCGCGAGAAGCGTGTAGAATCGCCTCCGCGTTGGGATGAAGCAGGGTTTCGCCATTGCCGTTGTACCAGACCATCATTGCGCCCGAAAACAATTGCTCCGCGATTTGGCGAAACAGGTGCGGCGACATGAAGTGAATCGCTGCCTTGCGCTGCGTGGCAGGCACATAGGCGTGGAAGCAACTCGGGCAGCGCAGATTGCATAGCCACGCCACCTCCAGGTAGAGCTTAAGCGGCGAGGACTTGACCCGCTCGACCGCCGCGCCTCGTTCCGCGAGATTCACCTCCGCGTTTGATCCGGCCGGCCGCGCCGGTTTCGTCCGGGGCTCAAAGTGCGCCTGACATTGCTGCCAATTGCTCTTCGTGGCGTTGTGTGAAAGCGCAGCCGGCGTATAGCAAACAATGTTGCGATCAGTGGTGACCCGAAGGCCGAGCAGCATCACCCCCAAATTGCGGGAATCCTCGGGAGGGCGCCAGGTGCGGTCCAGTGCAAATGCGATATGCCGCGCGCCTGCGCCTCCTTTGCGACGCGGGCGTAGTGTAACGATCTGTTCGCCGACGCCCAGGGCCTTTGTTTCGACGGCAGTATCATCCACCCACGCTGACAGGGTGAACTGCTGAGGTGCGTTGAGGAGCAAAGCAACTTCGCGGACGGGCGCGTCTTCCACATAAAAGCCGAAGAATCGCCGCGACCAGCGAAACTCTCGTCCGCTGTTCTCCAGAAAGTGAAAGCCGTAGCCCAGGCACGATTTTCCTTCCCGCTCTTCAAGCGGGACCGGCAGGCTCGAATGGCTCTGAACTCGCGAAATAAGAAGCCGTAGCCATCTTTTCATTCGCGCTCACCTGGATTTGATGATGACCGGCGGTCGTTATTTTTGCCTTTGTCTTCGGCGAATATGGCCTCAACGGCGTTTCGGTACAAGCGGCTCCAGGAGGGCCGGCTCTCCTACGCGTCGAAGATGGTTGATGGGAATACTACAGCCAGCCCTAGGGTGTCAGGCCGAGCGTGGGATCGCGGGCGAATTGGGGCAGGGCGTTTACGTCCGCGTACCAGCCATGCCCGTGGTCGTAATTGACTGTCGCCAGCGCCTTCTGATAGTCGGCTTCGGTCCGATCGCGTTCCTGCGTCAACTCTGCGCGTTCGGCCGGCGAGCAGGCAGGATCGTTTTGGCAAAGCTGCCAGGACGCGAGCACCATGTTGCGACCGTTGGTGGCTTCTTTAAGCGTGTACCAGTCGCTATCCGCCCGCATGGTCTCCGCTTTGGCGCATCCACCCAGAGCGATCAGGAGCACGAGCACAAGACGCGCTCCGCCACCTATTCGTTGGAGTGTCACCGAGTTCTCATCCCAGCCTGCCCGAACCAACAAAATTGCCTGACCATAGAGTCTGAAGTGTATCAGTCATCCCTCTACTGGCTGAATTGGGAGAGGGAATGCCCGCGCGACCGCGGCTGTTTGCCGCGGTCGCGCTGCGCGGTCATTGCATGATTTGGTCAAGTCCCGCCGGGGTCATGTAACGGGTCGGATTTGGAAACGGGACCCCGTATCCTGGTTGGCGGTCATGTAATCTCCCTGAGGCGCGGCAATAGAACTCCTGGCTGTTCTGGAAGTCCCAGATGACCGGCCAGTTGGCGGCAGGACCGGCCATTCGGCCTGCGCCCGCGAGACCGCTCTTATGTCCTCCTCCTTTTCATGCGAGGTAAAGCTTCGCGATTAGTCCGCGCTTTCCCACTGTTCCGGCACTTTCTTTACCAGCACGCCCGAGGCTGTCAGCGCTGCGATCCGCTCAGAGGTAAAGCCTGGCAACCGCGACAGGATCGCTTCGTTATGTTCTCCAAGCGCGGGGGTGCGGCCGCGGATAGCTACCGGCGCATCCGAAAAGCGCATCGGCGCGACCGGCAACGGCAGCGGGCCGATACCCGGCTGGTTGACTTCCTGCAGGGCCTGGCGCGCTTTCATCTGCGGATGTTCAGCCGCCTGGGCAACGTCGAGGACCGGGCCGCTTATGACCCGATGCTCCGCCAGGATCGCCAGCGGCTCGTCCCGCGTCGGAAAGGATTGCAACCAGTCCTCGATTATCTCCGCAAGCGCCAGACGGTTGTTTGCACGCTGCGGCGCTGTGCTGAACCGCGGATCGGTGAGCAGCTCGGGTTTGCCGATGGCCCGGGCGAAGATCTCCCATTGATGCAAAAAGGCGGAAATAATTACATAGCCGTCGCGGGCCTTGAACGTTCCGGTTGGCGCGGTGGTTGGGTTGTGAACTCCGCATCGCTCCGGACGGACCTGCCCGTTGCTCAGCAGGTGCGTCGAAAGCGGCAGGTCCAAAGTGTGGAACAGAGTCTCCATCATGGAGATGTCGATGTACTGGCCGCGGCCGGTCCGGCTGCGGCCAAAAAGCGCCGCGCAGACGGCGGCGAACGCGTGCACGCCCGCAGTGGAGTCCGCCATCGAGGTGCCGATCGGCATCGGCGGTCCTGCAGGGTCGCCGGTCAGATGCATGATTCCGCTCATCGCGAGCGCCAGCCGATCGTTGCTCGGACGATTCGCAAACGGTCCGGTCTGACCGAAGCCGGACACAGAGCACATTATCAGGCCGGGGTTCTGGCGAGAGAGCTCCTCGTAACCCAGTCCGCGCCGGGGCAGCACACCCGGGCTGAAGTTTTCGATCACGACGTCGGCGTTGGCGGCCAATGCTTTTACGATCTCCGCGCCTTCGGGCCGGTTGAGGTCGATACAAATGCTCTGCTTGCCGCGGTTCTCCAGCATGAACACGCCGCTTTGCTCGCACCTGAGGGGAGGATAGTTGCGCATCAGGTCGCCGCCCGGTGCGAGTTCGACCTTGATGACCTCGGCGCCGAGGTCCGCCATCATCCGTCCGGCGCGCGGTCCGGCGATAAACTGACCCAACTCAATTACCCTGATACCTGATAAAAGCCCCTCGCCAGAATCCAAAGGCCTACCTCATGTTATGAATTGTGCTTAGCTAAACGGCGCAAACGTAAGCTATTAGTTGTGTGGAGCATTTCAAAAATCCAGCGGTGTCTGCAGGAAGTCGCGGTACATCATCGCGCGATGTTCGATCAGGATGGGCCTGACGGCCGCCGCTATGACCGGATCGGTATTCGAATACAAGCGGCGCAATCCATCCTGCATCGGATTGATGTCGTGGGGCAGCGGTTCGAGCAATGTAGCAAATGTCGCCCAATAGATATCGAGCGCGGTCAGCCGATCGCCGATGAAGAAGCGGCTGCCGCGTGCTCGCTGAGCCTCCAGCCGGTCGGCTAAAAAGCCCAAAATTTCAGCGCATCGACCGGGCGCCCTGGCTGCACCTCCGGGCGTATAAAGATACTTTTTCGCGCCGCCGCCGAAGCGTTCACGGGCGTGCGGACTCGATTTGGGACTGTTAAGCACGTAATGGAACTGGAGCAAGCGGCGATTCCACGCAAATCCATCTTCGCCGCAGATCTCGTTGGCATAGCCGAACATCAACGCTCGCTCGTCAATCCGCCCAGGGATCATCGGCGGTTCGGGAGCCAGCCGCTCGAACAGAAAGAGTTGATCGTTCCACAGGTTGCGGGGCCGCTCATCATTCCAGATTACCGATGGGGCGCTCGTCTGGGCCGTCCATTCGTACAGCTCAGGGTTGGGGCCGCCCACCTCCTGGGCCACGGGAATATAATGAAGCTTCTTCAAATAGCAGATGGACTTGGCGGCTTCGCTCCAGGGGCCGGGCCCACCCGGCGACAGCACGATCCTGAGACCCGGAATTTTGCGCGCTTCCGGCACGCTTAGGTATTCCATTGTCGGGTTCCTCTCCGATGACCTTGCGCTGTCCTGGCGTGCGGCGGCTTAAGCCACTGCCCAGGGCGGGACATGTTACGCATGAGTGCCCGTTCAAGCATCGCGCGCGACTCGGCGCGTGTGTTGGCATTCGGATACCACATTCGTATGGCGGAGTCGCGTCTATGTGGCGGCATCCGTCAACCGTGCCTGCCGTCACACGACCACAACGCGGGAAGGATCCGTATCACCGGGCACCCTGCGGACGATTTGGCCGGTATCGCCGATTCCCGCCTGATTCAGACGCCGGCGCGTTTCGTCGATCAAACTGCGTTGCACTTCGCCGGCGCGCCCCTGCGAGGTGCGAAAACTGACGGTCAGGATCAGTCCGTTTTTGGCGTCGTAGCTGTCAACGAATACGGAGGGCGGCGGTGTTTTGAGGATGCGGACATCTTCATCCATCATTGACTTGAGAGCCTCGCGCGCGTTGTCAACCACAGTCGAGGCGGGCAACGTGACGCTGAAGCTGATGAGGCGGCCCGAGTTGCGGGTGTAGTTGCGCAATGCCGCGTTCCAGACCGAACCGTTTGGTGCAAAAACGAAGACGCCGTCGAAGTTCTCGAGCTGGCAGGCGAACAATCCGATTTCCTTTACGGTGCCGCTGATGTTGTTGCTGGGCACCTCGATGTAGTCACCCACATGAAATGGACGCAGCCACAACAACATGATGCCGGCGGCTATGTTGGTCAACGTGCCTTGCAGCGCCAGGCCGATTGCAAGCCCCACCGCACCGACCACGGCGAGCAGTGAGGCCGTCTGAATTCCGAGTTGGCCCAGGGCGGCGACCAGCACCAACGCCAGGATGGAATAGCGGACCACCGCCGCAATTACGGGTTGAACCGTGGGGTCCACTCGGCCGGATCGTGCCAGCACTTTCCGAACGGCCTGGCCAATCCAGGTCGCCACGAGTGAACCGACGATCAATATTATGATCGCGGCCAACAGGCGTGGAAGGAAATTTGCGGACCAGCTCCAGAGCATAGCCGTATAATCGACGTGCTTTGGCATGTTGACTTCCTCCCGAACGGATTTTAAGGGGTGAGATGAGTTTAGCAGCGGCATCGCCGCCCGGCGAGAAATAGGGCTGACGCCGACCTCGAGTTGCTTCGATCAGTAACCAATCCTTCACTGCCGCGCACTTTAATGCGTCATCCTGAACGAAGTCAGAGATCTCGCGCGGCTCTCCCCTAATTCACGGCCTTGTGCCTTCGCAGGGCCAACCGGGTCGAGATGCGCGCCCTCGATCCCCACCTTTGAGGTAGGAAACAGATTAGCGGCTGCGCGTGCGAGCCGCGAGTTCTTCGCCGTTGGTCAGGATGGCGGCCGGCATGCTGTGGCGATCACGCTGGCCCTAGGCCGGCGCCATGCCATAGATCGCCGCGGCGTTGGCGCCCATGAACCTTGCGATCACGGCGGGCGGAACTTTGGCGGCGCTCAATTTGCGCTCCGTGTCGGCTGGCGGGGCTGCGTCGTGGTTGGGATAGCGTGAACCCCACGCGCCGATATTTTCCACGATATCATGCAGGCGCGTGATGGAGCTTTCCCAGGGGCTGAAGGTCACGAGGTAGTTGCGTTTGAAGAAAATCTTTTCCGGTTCAAGGCAGACCTTGTCGATCATGAAGAACGTGAGGTATGTCTCGGCCTTCTCCAGCGCGAGCACAACCCACGAGGCGCCGCTATGCGCGAACACCAGCTTCAATTTCGGAAATGTTTCCATGTGTCCGCAAAACGCAAAGGCGGTAAGCGCCGTTGCGTTGTCCATGAAGGGTGCGATTGCTTCGGCGATGTTATGTCCGATGCGCAGGTTGGATGCCACGCGTTCGACGAATGCGCCCTGCGACGCCCACTGCGGATTGGCGGTGCCGGGCGATGGGTGGATGCATACCGCGGTGCCGATTCTTTCGGCCTCCGCCCATAGCCGATCGTAATCGGGATGATTCAGAAAGCGTCCCTGAAAAAATGACGGCCTCACAAAGCTTGCCTTGAATCCCGCGGCAGCCGTACGGCGCAGTTCATCGATTGCGAAGGTCACGTCCTGCAGCGGCAGGACCGCCACCGGGTAGAGGCGAGCAGGCGCGGCGCGGCAGAAGTTCGCGATCCAGTCATTGTAAGCCCGGGCGAGCGACGCCGCGATATAGGGATCTTCAACGAGCGGAAAGTATTCGGCAAACAAAGTCGGAAACAGCACCGCGCGGTCGATGCCCATCTCGTCCATGTCGGCCAGCCGCGCCTTGGCATCCTGGGCGCCCGGGTTAATCGGGCAGGGCCGCCGCGGATCAATGTCGCCGATTTGCTCGGGAGTCATTCCCGGACGCCAAATCGCCTGACGATTGAGCGGTCCGCGATTCATGGGCGGCGCCGGCTTCCCGTTGAGGGTTACCGCCACACGGCCGTCGTCCGCGAGACGATAGGAAAACGCGGAACGTGCCGCCGCGCGATAGGCCGGGTCGAGATACTGATCCCAAATTGCAGCAGATTCAAATACGTGGCTGTCGCTATCGACGACCAGGTGACGTCCGGCAGGCATTATTCACCTCCATCACTTCGACGCCAGGATTGAGCCGCGAGGATCGGCTTCCTTCTCCCACCATTGCTCGAACTCTGTGCCGCTATTGGGGAACCATGCCGGGCGTTCGATCTCGCGTTGCTCGGCGACAAACAGCCGCCCATCGATACCGTAAAAGCGGCGCGCATTCTCTCCCAGCAGCATCGCGGCGGCCGACGCCGGCACCTCGGATTCCTGCATATAGCGGATCGCCGCCCACGCGTCGGAGGAATCATGATGGTAAACGTCGGAAGCCCAGATGCCGACTTTCTCAAAACGCTCCCATTCCCGATAAACGGCAATCTCGTCGGATTCGAAGGAGATCATGCACTGTGCGGCGAAGGCTTCGCTGGGCAGGCGGCGGGCGGGATAATTGCGCTCGTTCTTGTAGAGCTTGAACATCACGTCGCAATGGTCCAGCAGTTCGGGCAGCCACGAGGCGTTGGACTCGAAGATTGCCATCTTCAGCTGCGGATAGAGGTCCAGAAAACCTGAGAGCAGCACCTGGCTAAGCCAAGTCATAGCTTCGAAAATGAAGCTCATCGACGAACTCACGACCAGCCGTCCCGTTCCGATCGCGGTTCTTTCAACCAGTTCGCCCGGTGACCACTGCTGGTCGCGGTCGATTCCGATTGGGGCGGGGAAGGTGTGCATCCCCAGCACCAGCCCTTCCTCTTCGATGGTCTTGAACAGGCGATGCATATTGCCGTGCGGTTCGGCCATTCGCTCGCGCGTGGGAAAGACGCGATTGGGATAGTGGCCGTTGGCGTCGATCGGCCGCACCAGTACGACGCGGAAGCCGCGCTTGGCGACACGGCGGACTTCCTGCACGGCATACTCCGGGTTCTGAATTGGAATCAGAGCGGCAGGATACAGGCGGTCCGGCGCGGCTGTGCACCAGTCATGCGCCCAATTATTGTAGGCACGGGCAAACGCCCACGCGCCGTCGGCATTTTCGATAAACGGGAAATGATGGACCAGCATCGTGGGAATCACCAGCACCTGGTCGATTCCCATCAGGTCAAGTTCCCGCAGCCGCGCGTGGGCGTCGTAAGCGCCCCGATGATCGAGATACTCGCGCTGTTCGCGCGTCAGCCGGCTGCGCATGATGCGGCGCTGCATTCGTTTGTCCACGCCGGGGCCGCCGATCGTAATGCCGTTGATCGAAATCGTTTCGCCGGGAATCTCGTGACCGCCGGCGACCGTCTGCCGGCCGTTCAGGAGGGCGAAGCCGGGGTAGTTCCAATACGACTGTCTGACCAGCTCACGATATTCGGGTTCGACATACTTCTCCCAAATCTCCAGCGGGTCGTTGACATGAGCGTCGCAGTCAAAGACCGCGAAGTTTTTGCGCAACTTTGTGTCTGCCATCGTTGCACCTCTGCTCTTCGAGTGGGCGGGTTCCTGCCCGCCATTCATCACTGCGGTTTCTGTAGTAACACGTTTAGGAAAGGATCGACCACGATTGAATATCCGGCCGGACAGATGGTTGTTGAATCGGGCTCCTCCAGGACCGCCGGACCACTAAGGCGATCGGCGTTTTGCAGCCTGCGGCGGTCGTACACATTGCAATCCACGAATTCACGCAGCTCGCCGAAATAAACCTTGCGGCTGCCTTTGAGCGCGCGCGACGCATCGCCGTCGCCGGCCTCCATGGTAGATAGTTGCGGCTTCGGTACGATTCCGGTGGCGCGGACCCCGAAATTGACGAAACGGCAGGGATCGGCGGTTCTGACCCGGTACAGCTCGAAGTAGCGGTTGCGAAACCGCTCCTCCGCCTCCGCGATCGTCGCTTCGGTAATCTCCTCGTTGGGGATGGCGATCGGCAGATCGTGCTGCTGATGTACGAAACGCACTTCAACCGTGCGCGCCAAGACAATATCCTTGTCCTCGATTCCTTCGGCGTGCAGCGCCTCGCGCCCGCTGCGCTCCAGGTTCGCGAATATCTCGCGGATGCGCGGAATGTTGTCTGCCGTCGCCGGCATGATCTGGGTGGTGACGAAATCGTAGGCGACGTCGGAAACCAGCAGCCCGAAGGCGGAAGCGACACCAGGCGAGGGCGGAATGATGATGGTGGGGATGCGGAACTGTTCGGCCACGTTCACCACGTGGATCGGTCCGGCGCCGCCGAAAGCTACCAAGGCAAATTCACGCGGGTCGATACCGCGCTGGACGGTAATGAGCCGGAGGGCCGATCCCATTTTGGTGTTGGCCAGTTCGTAGATGCCGTGCGCTACCGCGACCGCCGGGAGGTCGAGCCTTGCGGCCAGCGCCTCAATTGCTTCGCGGCTGCGCTCCGGAAAAATCTTCATCTTGCCACCCAGGAAATACTCGGGATTGAGGTAACCCAGCATCACATTGGCGTCGGTGACCGTGGCCTGACTTCCGCCGAAGCCGTAACAGGCGGGACCGGGCGCCGCACCGGCGCTGTGCGGCCCGACCTGCAGAAAGCCGCCGGAATCGATCGCCGCGATACTGCCCCCGCCCGCGCCGACCTCGACCAAGTCGATCACCGGCATCTTGATTGGTTCGCCGGTGCTGCGTGCCCCGGAACTGACCGCGCCGCCCACGCAGAAGTTGTGAGTGATGGTGGGCTTGCCGTCGCGCACCAGACCCACCTTGGCGGTCGTGCCGCCCATGTCGAAGGAAATCAGGTTGGGCAGATTGCAGATGCGGCCCAGGTGAGCGGTGGCAATCACTCCCGCCGCCGGTCCCGATTCCAGGCTGTAAGCGGCCTTGCGCGCGGCCATCGGCGCGGTCATCACTGCGCCGCTGGATTGCATGATCTGCAAGGGCGAGGCGACTCCTGCACTGCCCAGTTGCTGGGCCAGTCGGCCCACGTACGCGGACATCATCGGCCCGACGTAGGCCGAGAGCAGGGTGGTGGCGGCGCGCTCGTATTCCTGGAACTCAGGCCATACTTCAGAGGAGAGCGCGACGTAGATAGCGGGTATGCGCCGTTTGATCATTTCACCCAAGGCGCGCTCGTGCACGGGATTGGCGTAGGCATGCAGCAGGCAGACGGCGATGGCTTCGGGATGATGGCCGGCCAGCGCCGCCACGGCGCGCTCCGCCTGGCGCTCATCGAGGGGGACCAGCACTTCGCCCTGCGCGCTGAGACGCTCAACCGCTTCGATCACCATCTCGCGCGCCACGAACGCGGGCGGACGCACGTACAACAGATTGTAGCGGTCAAGGCCGGTGGCGCGCTGCTTGCTAATCTGGAACATGTCGCCAAACCCTTCGGTGGTGACGAAGCCGACGCGCGCACCCTTGCGTTCAAGAATCAGGTTGGTAGCGAGCGTAGTGGCATGGACCACGCGCTGGATGTCGCGAGCGGAAGCGCTGGCCTGGGCCATCACCTCGCGCACTCCATTCATCACGCCCGCAACCGGGTCGTCGGGAGTGGTGAGTGTTTTGGCGTTGTGTACCTGGTGGCTGGTTTCCTGCGCCAGGACCAGGTCGGTGAAGGTGCCGCCGATATCGATGCCGAGGAAGTATGCTCCTTGCGCCACTAGGATCTCACTCTTCTTGTGGCACAGGCTGCCAGCCTGTGATTTGCGTTATGCATCCGCTTATCCGAAAGGTTCAGGTCGCCAATGCGAAAATCGCCGGGATTCCTTGCTCTGCGGTCTCCGTTCGGATGACAAAGCGAGAGCGCGATTGGAGACCTTCGGATCATTTGCTGCGCTCGCGCAGACGTCTGGTTGCGGACGCGTCGATCGCGCCGCTGTTGTCGATGATCACTCCATAGTCGCGCGCGGCTGCTTCGACCGTGACCATTCCGGCGCGGACGTCTGCGGCGACGAGGTCGGGATCGCGCGTTAGAGGATCGCCAAAACCGCCGCCGCCCGAGACCAACATGACCAGCGTGTCGCCCTCATTTACGTGCACGTTGGTCTTCTTCAGCGGCAGCTCCTCGGCGTCGGCGCGGCCGGGGTTGAGGATCCATCCGCCGCCCTTGCCCGGCTTTCCGCCCTCAGTGCCCAGTGGCGGCATCTTGCACCGATCCACCGCGCGCACCGTCAATTCGGCGCCGCTGAGAAATTTGAGTTCCTTGATCAGACCGCATCCGCCGCGCCATCGCCCCGGCCCGGCCGAATCCGGCATAAAGCGAAAGCGCCGATACAACACCGGGTACTGCCATTCATACGACTCGATACTCCCCCAATAGCCGGGGAAGCCCAGCACCGGATGGGACTGCGCGTCGATTCCGTCGCGATCGGCGCGCCCGCCCATCGGGGCGAACTGCAGGTCCAGCATGCTCCACATCTGGTTGGTGTCGGCATAACGCCCGCTGACGGTATAGACGTGGGGCGAGCCGCTCGCGGCCATAGCTTTTTGCGGAAACGCAGGAGCCAGCGCCTGGTTGATAGACTCGACCATCGCCTGGACGGTGGCGAGGCGAATGTTGCAGGCCGCGGGGTATTTTGGATTGACCAGCGTTCCCAACGGCAGGACCAATTCGACCGGCCGATAAAAGCCTTCGTTCATCGGCACGTCGATGTCAAGGAAGCAGCGCAGCGTGAACACCGCTCCCGAGATTGATTGCGAGCACGAGGAATTGATCGCGCCGCGCGCCTGCGGATCGGTCCCGGTGAAATCAAGTTTACATCGCGAGCCGTCAATCGTGACGGTCGCAACCACGGTGTAAGTCTTGCCGGCGTCAATACCGTCTTCCTCCACGACGTAAGACCCGCAGTACACTCCATCGGGCATACGCTCGATCGCGGCGCGGGTCAGGCGCTCGGAGTAATTGAGCAGCTCGTCGATCATCGCAGAGACTTCCTCGTAGCCGTACTTTTCAACCAGCTCCAACAGCCGCGTTTCCGCCATGCCGCCGCCGGCGACCAGCGCGCGGATATCGCCCATCACGCGCTGCGGGGTTCGGCTGTTCGCCTGGATCATCCGATGCACGGCGGGGTTGGGCTCGCCGCCTTCGTAAAGCTTGACCGGAGGGATCATCAACCCTTCGTGGAAGCATTCGGTCGCGTTGGCCGGCAATCCGCCGGTGGAGACGCCGCCGAGGTCCGACACGATCATCATCGCGCCGTAGTAAAATAGCGGCGTTCCGTTCCAGAAAATCGGACGGAACACGCCGACGTCGGTGGGATGGATTCCGCCGCGGAAGTGATCGTTGCAGATTATCGCGTCGCCATCTTTAAGGGTCTTGGGCGGGTTGTCCTTGAGCACTTCGGGCAACATGCTGTGGAGCGCCGCGACATGCATCGTGCCGCTGCCCGAATGCGCGATCAGACGGGCGTCGCGGTCGAACAGCGCGATTGCAATTTCGGAGGACTGGTTTACGAAGGGCGAGTAGGCGCTGCGCGCGCCGAATATTCCCGCCTCCTCGGCGATCCCCATCAGAGCGTTCTGCACGATTTCACGCAAAAACGGGTCGCGCATTCCTGGCCTCCTTATACCCGCCGTCCAGCGTCAGCGTAATCCAGCCACCGTGTATGCTTCGGACGCCCAAAAGCTAATGCCGACCATGGCCCTATTTCAACCGCGCGGCAACCCCGATGTGAAACAAGCCCTGGTGATCGAGGGCAGTGTAGGCGGGCGAAAAAGTTTTTCAGTTGTCCGAGGATTCGTCTGGAGCAGCGGTTGCGGCATGCGGAGTCATGAAGGGGGTCGTTGCCCGAAGAACCTGGTCTGGAGACACTCCAAACAACTCTGTGAACTGACGGGAGAAAGTGCCCAAGTGCGAAAATCCCCATGCTCGCGCGATGTCGGCAACCGCACTGATGGCCGGATCGGCCCTGCGCAGAGCCTTATGGACCTGGTTTAGGCGGCAGACCGTCAGATAACGGATTGGGTCCAGGCCAACGCAGTTCGCAAAGATCCTCAACAAAGTTTGCCGGCTGACGCCGCTGGCCTGGCACAATTCGTCCAGTCGCACCCCGCCTTCCAGGTGGCCCGCCATGTAGTAGTGGACGCGCTTGAAGACCTGCTGGACAGGCACAGTTGCGGCCCGCCGAAGTGCGGAGGTTTCGCCGAGCAGCATCTGCACCAAAACCCGGCACAATGCTTGATCCATTGACGCGTTAAGGCTGGTCCGATCAGGCTTTTGAGCCTTGAGGGACGCCAGAGGCTCGACCATCAGTTCGCGGACGTGCGCCAAATCCAGGGGATCCGGTCTGATGATCGCCGGGCCGCGCGCCGGCAGCGGAAGTCGCTGGCCGTAAACAGTCTCCGCGCATTGAGCGAGAGAATCGGGAGCGCTCGAGATTAAGGCCCACTGAGTGCCGGGAGCGGCGCTTATCAGCAAGTCAGACCCGCCGGCGCATAGCCCGACCGAGTTTCCCATCGGTTCGCCGAACCAATTCCACTCGCGTGACTTGCGCAGTTCGACCAGGAAAGCGAGGCGCCTTGGATGGCTGGCGCCGCGCACGAAAAACGGCTGGTTGATCGAACCCACCTGGACATCGCACAAGCCTGTGGTGAACCATGCGTGGCTAGCTCTGAACATGCCCCTTCCGGTTTGGACGATTTCAAGGTCAACTCGTTTGATGGCGGCGGAGAATACCTCCGTGTCATCAAATTCCGCGATTTGCGCCTGGGCGGTTGCCTTGCCGGCCGTTTCCATCGCTGCGCTTCCAGAGCCACGGCTGTGCTTTCGAGCACTGCTTACAAAATCATTTTTAAAGAGAGAGCACAAATCCGCAATGATTTTGTTATTTGTAAAGGGCCAAGAGGCATGCTTGGATTTGGACGGCGAGGCAACTAACATTGCCAGCCGCAACGGCATTACGCCGCCGAGGTGCAGAGATGGCTTCAAATGACGCCTCCCGGGCCGCAAATCGCCGCCGTGACATCACGCAGATGACCCCAGCACAGGCGCGCGTGATGCGAGTCGAGATGGTCAAGGCTAGCGAATTGCCGCCCGAACCGATTGCCTCCACGCGCGACATCATGGTGTGGGGCGCGGCAGGTGACATTCCCGCGCGGGTCTTTACTCCCGAGGGCAACTCGCTGGGCGAGCCGCGCCCGATTCTGATGTGGTTTCATGGTGGCGGGATGGTGATCGGCGACAATTACGTCCAATCCGATCGTCCGGCGCGCCGGATCGCGAACCGCACTCACTGCCTGGTAGTCGCGGTCGAATATCGGCTTGCGCCGGAGCATCCGTTTCCTGCCGGGGTTGACGATTGTTGGGCCTCGCTCAGATGGGCCGCCGAGCACGGGAGCGAAATCGGAGGAGATGCCTCCAGGCTGGCGGTCCACGGCGACAGCGGCGGCGGCCTGCCGGCTGCGGTATCGGCCGTGATGGCGCGCGACGCTGGTTTGCCGCTGCGCCACCAATTGCTCGTCTATCCGAATCTCGACTGCACGATGCGCGAGGATACCTGGCGGACCAACGTCAGCCATGGACTCAATCGCGCCACGATGGAGTGGTTCCTGGGCCATTACCTGCCGCCTGGTGCCGATCCGACCGATCCGCATGCCTCACCCGTGTTCACTAAGGATCTTCGCGGAGTCGCGCCGGCCACGATCATCGCGGCTGAGTTTGATCCGCTAATCGGTGAGGAAAGCACTTACGAGCGGCGGCTGCGTGAGGCCGGCGTCGCAGTCGAGATGCGGACCTGGAAAGACATGCCGCATGGCTTTTTCGTCATGTCCGCGTTGCATCCGCAGGCGCTGGAGGCGACGGATTACGCCAGCGCGCGCCTGCGGGAAGCCTTCCACCGCTGATCGGTCGATTCGATGTCCGATCCGGCTTTGGTTGATAGCCTTGAAAGATGGACACGGCCGGGATCGTAAAACTTGAAGCAGGCGGGAACGATGTGGACGCTTATTGCCGGCTGCGCACAATGCTCTGGCCTATGAGCGAGGAGGAGTCGCGTCGGGAAGCGGCAGAAATATTAGCGGTCCCTGAAAAATGGGCCGTATTCGTGGCTCGCGATAACGCCACCGGGCCGCTTGGCTTTGTGGAAGTGCGGCTGCGTGAATTCGCGGAAGGCGCGTCTTCATCGCCGGTAGGCTTTCTTGAGGGATGGTACGTGGTTTTGGAAGCACGAAAAAAAGGGGTCGGCCGAAGGCTGGTCGAAGCCGGCGAAGAGTGGGCGAGGTCCAGGGGCTGTACTGAAATGGCATCGAACACCGAGATAGAGAGAACCGGGAGCATAGAGGCCCACAAGAGGCTCGGATACGAGGAAGTGGAGCGGGATGTTTGCTTTCTTAAAAAACTGGTCTGACGATGCGTCCTGACACGAACACGCTTGCCAATCGCGCCCGAACATTTGTATAGAAAGCCAGGTTCCGGGTGCACGCCGCCGGGTCTGCGGCGCTGCGCCGCTGCATAACGCCCTGTTTCGCGCTTGCGCGCACGGAGGTTAAATCGCCATGACGACCGCACGCATCATTTCGGCAGATTCGCACATGATGGAGCCGCCGGATTTGTGGAGCACCCGGCTGGATACCGGCCTGCGTGAGCGCGCACCGAAGGTAATCAAACAGGAAGGCAAGAAGGGGTCGGTGTTCGTCGGGCCGGGGCTGCGGCCGTTTCCGGTCGCGGGCGGCTTTGCGGCAGGACGCAGCGGGGTGGAACTCAAGGATTTCATGGCGCGCGCGGAAGGCTACGAGGATGCGCGGCCCAGCGGATGGGATCCGGAGGAGCGCATCAAGGATCAGGAAGTCGACGGCGTCTCTGCGGAGGTGCTCTACACCACGCTGGGGATGTCGCTGTTCGGTATGGAAGACGCCGAACTGCAGCACGCCTGCTTTCGTACCTACAACGACTGGCTGGCGCAGTTCTGCGCCTACGATCCCAAGCGCCTGCACGGCATCGCGCTGATTTCGCTCAAGGATATCGCGCGCGGCACGGAGGAGTTGGAGCGCGCCGCCAAAATCGGACTCAAGGGCGCGATGATCTGGGGCGCGCCCTCGCCCAGCCAGCCCTACTGGCATCGGATGTACGACCCGTTCTGGACCGCGGCGCAGGAGTTGCAGATGCCGTTGTCGCTGCATCTGGGAACCGCGGGCTCCCGCCCGCCGCGCCAGAGGGACCCCCAGGCGCCGCGATGGAACGACATGCCGTTTGCGCGCGGCTACATGAACGTTATCCACGAGGTGCAGCGCTCCTTTACCGACATCATCTTCAGCGGCGTGCTGATGCGCTTTCCGCGCCTGAAGCTGGTCTCGGCGGAGAACGACAGCGGTTGGATCGCCCACTACATGTACCGTCTCGATCACGCGTTCGAGAAGTGGGGCGCCTCGATGGGAGATCCGCTGGACCTGAAGCCCAGCGAGTACATCCGCCGCCAGGTCTGGGTCACCTTCCAGGATGATCCGATCGGACCGATGACCTGGCAGTTCTTTGGCGAAGACAATTACATGTGGGCGTCTGACTTCCCGCATACAGACTCGACGTGGCCGCACTCGCGCGAGGTTATCGAGAAGGATTTCCAGGGCGTGCCGGAGGCGGTCAAGCGCAAGATCACCTGCGACAACGCCGCCAGGCTCTATCGCATCGAGCTCTGAGGATTGTTGCGGCCCATCGGCGATCTCTTATTCCAGCCCTCCAGTGGAGTGGTTTTGAAAGGGTTGAACGATGCCAGGCCGCTGACCGGATAAGACAGCTCGCAAAGCGGGCGCCGATTTGCGCGCGTGGGCGGGTCACTCCTGCGCCGTTTTACCAATCGTCGGCGCCCGGTAACGCCGGTCTCCGTGCCGGCGATTATCACGCCACGACAAGATTGCATTCGAATCGCACCTTTTCCTTGCGCCATAGCCGCGCGGTGCGGTTCCATAAATCATATGTATTCATCTAGACTTGGCTATTCTCTCTTTGCGATGCTGGCGGCGCTGACCATATTAACGCCGCCGCGCTCCTTTGCGGAATCCGGCGGCTCCGCCGGCGACTCATCCAGCCAGCGCAATGTCGCGCCGGGTCAAACTATCAATGGCAAGGCAACCTACTATCCCAACCGGCTCAACGGACACAAAACCGCCAGCGGCGAAAGGTTTCATCAGAGCGGCCACACGGCGGCATCAAACAAGCTTCCGTTGGGAACCAAGGTCAAGGTTACCAACGTTGAGAACGGCAAGAGCACCGAGGTCGATGTGACTGACCGCGGGCCCGCACTGGGAACTCGCAAGATCGATTTATCCAAGAAGTCGGCGAACGAAATCGGAATCACGCGCAAGCAAGGAACTGCGCCGGTCAAGATTGAGGTCAGCCGCACGCCGGACGGCCGCGAAGCTCCGGCAAAATGACGGAGGTGCGGGACAGCGTGCTGGCGAGCGCCTGCCGTAATACGGCGGTTGCTTTTTGAAGCTCCGCCTTGATATTACGCATTTCAGTGTGCCAGCGATTAATCAGGACTTTGCATCGCGGCATCGTTTCAAGGAGGCGCGTCCGATGGAGCCAGAGATTGTGCGGATTAAACTCCAGCCTCTAACGCCCGAAGCCTTCGAACCCTACGGGGTGGCGATGGAGCGGGGCAAGCACGTGATTTTCCCCGACGTGGACGAGGGGGGGAGGGTGGCGCTCGAACTGATGCCGCTCAAGCATCGTATGGAGCAGGTCCATCAATTGAACCTGCACTTCTCCTATCGCCAGGCATTTATTCCGGTGCGTGGCACACTGATCCTGATGGTGGCGCCGCCGCCGCACAATCGCGACGCGGGCCGCGAAGGCCTCGATTTTGACTACGACCGGACAGCGGCCTTTTATTTTGAGCCCGGCCAGGCCGCCGACGTGGCGCGCGGCGTCTGGCACACGCTGTTCAACCTGGGGGGGACGCCCGGACAGGAGACGTTGTTCGTGAACGTGACGCGCAAGTTTCCCGGAGAAGGCGCCGAGCACTCCACCCAGATCGCGGACGACGTGGACTGGTACGATACCCTCAAACGCGACAACAAGGTGCTGCAACTCGCCCTGATTTAACGGCGGCTATTCTTATCCGACGGCGCCCCTTCGATTGTGTCCCACCGAGCCCGCCAATTGGGAGGGATGAAATATGTCGAACGACCCGGGCATGGTGATGGCCTTCACGGGCAACCTGGCGCCGCAGCAGAGATTTTCCGTCTGCCGCGATGAAAAGTTTCTTAAGGTGGTCGAGCTGCTCAGAAGCGCGGACGTCAGCTTCACCAATCTTGAAGGGTGTATCCAGGACGGCGAAGATTTCCCCGCCTACGTCGCCGGCAACGGCCGCGGCGCGACCTACCTCGCATGCCCTCCGCATACGGTTGAAGAAGTGAAGTGGATGGGCATCCGGATGGTTTACGCCGCGAACAACCACGCCGCCGATTTCGCCGAGAGCGGTATCCTGACGACTATCAAGTACTTCAAGGCCGGAGGCCTGGGTTACGCGGGGATCGGGGCCAGCCTGAGCGCCGCCACCGCGCCCGGCTATCTGGAGACGCCGAAGGGAATGGTGGCGCTCATCGCCGCAGCAGACTGGGGTCCGCGGGGAAGGATGGACCTGCCCTACCAGATGCCGGCCGCGGTGATGGCCGCCGACGAAGGGCCGTTGTTCAAGTCCCGCCCCGGCGTCAATCTGGTTCGCTACGATGCCGTTACGCTGGTGGACCGCGCCACGCTCGACGCTTTGCGCAGAGCCAGCGAGGAATTGGGATGGGAGCGGACCAAGGCAAACCGGCGGCGTGGGGGCGGGCGCGACGAGGCGCTGCTCGGCGATTTGGTCTTGGGCGGCGAGCAGGACAGCGAGACCGAACTTCATTTCATGGGTAGGAAGTTCGCGCTGGCCGATCGGTTCGACTTCGGCACCGCTCCATACCAGGTCGATCTCGAGCGCAATTACCGCTGGATTCGGGAGGCGCGCCGCCAGGCGGAATTCGTGGTCGTCGCTTTTCATGACCAGGGGGCCCGGCGTCCCACGGAAGAGGAATACACCAAAATATTCGCCTACGGCGCGATCGATGCCGGCGCCGATATCTACGTCAACACAGGATGCCGCCACGGCGGGATCGAAATCTACAAGGGCAAGCTGATTCTGCACGGCCTGCCGGCATTCTTCATACAAAATGAGCAGGTGCGGCAGGTACCAAACCAGATGATGGCGCGCTGGGGATTGCGCCCCGGTGAAAGCACTCCGGCCGACTTTCTGGATGCGCGCGACCGCGGCGAGGAGCACGGGACCAACGTGATGACCAGCTTCCGCAACACGGACTTTCGCGGGAGCGCGGTACATACCGTCAGCTATGACGAAAGCCGCAACCTCAAAGAGGTACGCGTCTATCCGCTGACCAAGATATCAAAGGGCCCGCGCTCGCAACTGGGACGGCCACGATGGGAGCCCGACACCGAAGAGGCGCAGCAGGTCCTGGAACGCGCGGTGGAACGCTCCAAGCGATTCGGCACCCGCGTCGCGGTCGAAAACGGGGTCGGCATCGTGCGAGTGAAGTAACCGATTCCAACGCTGCCTGGCTCAATGGACCGGTGGCGGCGGACTGTTCTGTATCGGTTTTGCGGCGCCGGCACTCACGCTTACGTCCACCGTCATTCCAAGGAAATCAGCCGGCGCGCCGGTCCAGGTTCCTGAGACCGGCACCGCCTGCGCCGGGTCCCGTGCCACCGCCACGCGAATCAGATCTCGATTTCCCACCTTTGCGTTGGTTGGGTCGAACTCGATCCAGCCCGACGCTGGCAAATAGATCTGCACCCAGGCATGCGTGGCGCCGCCGCCCACATTTGCCGCTCCGTCGGCGCCTGGAACGTAGAGGTATCCACTCACAAAGCGCGCGGCCAAGCCCAGCGAACGCAATGCCTCGATCATAAGAAGGGCGAAGTCGCGGCAACTGCCCGAGCGCATGTGCAAGGTGTCAACCGGATTCTGTACGCCCTCGGCCACTCGCGCAGCGTAGGTAAAGCCGTCGCGCTGGACAAAGCCGGTCATCGCCTCGAGCATCGCCAGCGTGTTGGTGGGACCGTTGCGGTTGAGAAACGTCCTGGCCCAGCCGTCCACCTCGTGATTTGGGTCCGGATAATGGCGCTCGATGGACCGCGTCAGATCGGGCGCGTCGCCGGCTGAATAGCTGAAGGGATAAGTCACGGCATATTCCTCGATCGGACAGTCAGTTTCGGTGCTTTCGTAATGTTCGATCTGGATTTCGCTTTCGATCTTGAGTTCGGAGGCCGGCTCGGCGAAAGCCGCCACGGCGACCGAGTTTTCGAACACGTCGTGGAGCCACCTGACGGCCGCCGGTTGAGGTGCGATCGCCAGCCGGGATGAGAGGATACGCAGGTTGTGGCTATCGCGCGGCCGCAGCATCATGCGATGCTCGCCAAGAACAACCGGCTTGGCGTAGCGATAGGTCGTCACGTGCCGGACGGTCAGTGTGGCCATGTGACGCGTGGGTCCGTAACATCGATCAACCTCATATCCAGGATGCATTTAAACTCCGCGGTGGTCTGAATAATTCAACCAGGCTGGCGATGCGAGATGCATGCCACCAAGTTTTTTTACGGTGCATCCTACTCGAATTGTGTAGAATCAACGTCGAATCATGGGAGGGAACACAGTTGGGCCATCAATGCCGGAAGAAATTTCCGATCGAGACTTAGCGAATTCCAGCACAACATCATGGCAGCCAAGGCGTAGGAGGTAGGAGACACAACGATGAAAACACGAATTCTGAGCGTTATGATCCTGGTATGCTGCTTCATGCTGGCGCCGGGCATACCGGGAGCCCGCGCTACGGACTGGTATCAGGGGCAGCCGGGAATGTGGCAGCGACACGGTAATACCTGGGTCTGGAGAAGCACGCACGGCGATGATTGGTATCAAGGGAAACGGGGACACTGGTATGCGGCGCCAGGCGGCTGGTATTGGCTCGGCGTTGACGGTCGCGAGTAATCGGCAGGGACCCAATGGCTGGGCATGGAGCGGCGAGCGGCATAAGCATCATCACCATCATGGGTGATGTATGCGGGGATCGTCACTGAAGAGTCTGGTAATAAAAGCGGGGTCTGGCAATAAAAGCAGAGATCTAATCCGATAGGATCGACCGGAGCAATCGCAACCAGTTCAGTCGGGCGCGGTATTTCTTTGATACCGCGCCTGACTGATGCCATCTCTAATCAATAGCCCGTTTAATATCCAGGTATGGACCTCATGGTTGCGGTGATGAAGATGGCGCAGAGCATTTCTTTTCGTCAAACAGGTTTAACAGATGCTGCTTGCGCTGCTGCGCGAGCGTTATTGTATTTTCCTGTTGCATCTGCGGCTGACTCGAGTTCCCGACCGCATCTGAAACCGCTCCCGCCACGCTGCCCAGAACGGGACCGACAATCGGGATAAACCCCATGGCTTGGCTGGCCGCCGTCGCTACGACCGCCTTCGTAACAGAGCTGCCTGTGTTTGCGCCGCCGCTCGTTGAATAAGAAGCGATCTGGTCCATCTGCGTCATCTGGGCCATCAGGTCTTCACAGGTAAGCTCTCTATCACCAGGCTGCACGGTTTGGATGGACGGCTGTTGTTGGGGGGATGAGGGCCCCCCTGCCGTGTCGCCACGATCGTTGCTCACGACCGCACAGGAGCTGAGAGTAAAAAACGCTAACAGCGCCAGCCATCTCGCCACACGTACTCATTACTAAAGTTTTTTGAAGTCAGGAAGGTCGGCCTGACACGCTCCCCGCGCCATGGCCTGCCGGCGAACCCAAGTTATCGGTGGCTGGTATCTCTATGTGGCGGTCAGTCAGCTTTAGAATCCTGCTGCGCCTTCATAAAGTCGCCGCGGTCAGTCAATCCCGCGTCGCTGCAGAGAAAAGAGGGCGCGCGGCATTGCCCGCCCTCTTTTGTCCTCCACGTAGCGCTACTCTCAATCGCGCTGGCCCGTAGCCGGATCGAGTAGCAGGCGGCGCTCGCCAAAACCGTGATTGCTGAAATCGAACATATTGACGAGACTACCAGCAAGAGCATCGGAAGAACCGTTGCCGAGCCGCCCGGTGCCCCAGTTGTCTTCGATGAACCTCGTGATCGAGCCCTGGTCGGTCAAGGAATGGTCAACGAAGTTTTCTCTTGCGAACGGCGACACCGCCACCAGTGGGATTCGCGGACCGTAGCCGCATCGTCCCTGGATGACGTTGCCCCCGTCATCCGTCACCGGTGTGCCGTTGCCGCATTTCCCGGCGGCGTTGAGCTGGTCTCCGTCCGCGGGTGTGCCGGTATTCAGCACCGCCGAAGAGTTGATTAGCGGGCTCATCTGGTGATCATACCAGCCGTCGGAATCATCCCAATTGATGATAATCGCGGTGCTCTTCCAAAAGCGCGACTTTTGAATCTGGTTGATCGTGTTGACCAGAAACTCCTGCTCCAGGAGCGGGTCCGAGTAACCGGCGTGGCCGTCCATATTCGCAGGCGCCTTGAGAAAACTGACCGCCGGAAGATTGTTCGCGTGGAGCGCATCGAAGAAATCGTGAATGTCATATTCGTGATTCGCCCCGGTGTCAGCGCCCGTGCCGTACTGTTCCGGCGGCACACTGGGGCGCGTATGGTTCGGGTTCGACGTACTTGCCCAATATTGGAAAAAGGCATGATGCGGAATGTAATCTGCGGTGGGGCCGGCGTTAGCTGGAGTCGCCGGACTTTGCCGGGCGCAGCCAGTGCTTCCATCCGGGTTGACAATGGTCAAATCGAATCCGCCCATGAAAGAACCCCAGCTGATTCCCTTCTCGTTGAGCAGATCGCCGATACTCTTTCCGCCCATCTGAAGAGTGACTCCGGCTGAACACTTGTCGCCGCTCGGATCGAGATCGCCGACCAGGGTACCTTGGCCATTAGAATTGATAACCACCTTGGGTGTGGCGCCACTGGCCGTCGCGGGATAGGTGTTGCCCGCAACCAGGTTAAGCAGGCCCGGGGTCGACGGACCGAAGGTGGTTCCGTACGAATTGTCATTGATCGCGAAATGTTGTGCGTAGTTCCACAAAGCCGTGACGGTATTGCCGTCGAAATAGCCCATTACCAGGCCCTTGCTCTTACCGTACGAAAAGGAGGCATCGCAGAAGGCGCTTTCGCCCACTCCGACAGAGCTGGGGAAGAGATCCATAAGCCCCTGGTCGAACGCCTTCTGCTCGTCTCCGTAGTTGTGATCCTGATCGCAAGTCGAGGCCTGCGGGTGGCCGAGGCGGAACGGATTGATGGCGTTGGTCCCGTTCGCCGCGTTGTTGGCGTTGGGATTGTGAGTGAGCAACACTCCTACCGGCTCGCCTTCAACCAGAGTGCCCAGCCCGTTGACGCTCGGAGTACCGTCGGTTGGATTAAAGGTGGAACCGTCGGAGTTGGCAGCCAGAGGGTACGTCCCAAAATAATGATCGAATGAGACATTCTCCTGGAAGATTACAACCACGTGCTCAATAGGCGTCGCGGTTTCAGGTGCGCCGTGGTCGTGTCCTGCGAACGCGGCAGGCGCGAACCCGGGGATATTGATCACGCTCAATACTCCAAGGGCCATGGCAGCGGCTCTCAAGGTGCGCCTCATCTTTTGTATTACCGGCATGTGCGACTTTCCTTTCTCGGCTAATGCGCCGGCGCCGATTAGCGCCAGTCAAAAGTTGCAAGACTTTGAACGCAACTTGAATTCATCTTGAAAGGTGCTCGATGGTCCGGATGGAGGGCAGGAATCCGTCGCCACCGGCATCAGCCGCTCGCGGGCGTGGGATCAAAAACGGGATGGCGGTCGCGAATTTGCTAAGCCAAGGCCGGTATCGCGGCGAATCCTCGTGGCAACTCCGTTGACATGGGCCTTGAACTTTCGAACAGTCTGTTGAAAAGCTGGCCTGAGAGTCGGCAGCTGAATCGCGGCGCGCGGAAAATCTGCCGCCCATTGCCCAGGATGGCGACGTGGCGGCGCGACAAATGGACGGATGCGAATCCGGATTCGGCGGCCGGGCTTGTCGCTATTGGTAGACAAAGGCTTGGCAGGCTGGCAGCGAGGAAGATCGATGCCGGATATTCACTACGTCTGTATCTCCGATACGCATTTTGGAGCGGACAACAGCCTCCTTACCAACCTGGGCAGCGGTACCGGCGAAGTCGACCCCTACCGGCCCAGCGAGGTCCTGCTCCGGTTTGTCGAGTGTCTGCGCGCCTTGATATCGCGCAATACCGGCGGTGCGCGACCAACGCTCGTTCTCAACGGCGACATCTTCGAATTTGCCCTGCGTCCCGACAATTTCGCGGCGATGGCGTTTCAGCGGTTTGTCGAGTTGACAATGCCGCCGCAGCCGGAGGCGCGACTGTTCGACCCGAGGATCTTCTTCATCCCGGGCAACCACGACCATCATCTGTGGGAGTCGGCGCGCGAGATTCAGTATTCGCTCTATCTGCAGCAAGTCCCCGCCGACACCGCTATTGAGGCGCCGTGGCACACTACCGAGATGCTCGGAGGTCGCGACATCGAGTCGGCCTTCGCTAATGCAGTGATACGGCGATGCCCCGGGCTGGAGGACGTCAAGGTAATAACCAGATACCCGAACATGGCGCTGTACAAGGGAGGCAAGCTCGTCGTCTTCAGCCACGGGCATTTCACCGAAGAAGTGTACCTGATGATGACCACGGTGGCCGACGCGATGTTTAACAGACCGCCGGGCCGGAGCAGTATCGACCGCTGGGAACAGGAGAACTTCGCCTGGATAGACTTCTTCTGGTCGATGCTCGGACGGTCCGGATTGGTGGGGCAGGATGTAGGCCTGGTTTACGAGAAGATGCAGGACGCGGCAAGATTCGGCGACCTCGTGGGTCAGGCAGTCAGAAGTCTGCTTGAGGTTTACGGCAGCGCACGCATCAAGCGCTTCGACCGGCTTATCGAATGCGTTGTCAAATCCGCCGTTGCAGGAAGGCTGGAACGGGCCAGGCCGGAAAAAGTGCTCGCCGACGATGGCGCGGGGCTTCGCCGCTATCTTCAGGGGCCCCTGCGAACATGCCTTGAGGAAGAAATGCCGGACGGGTCTCGCCCCGAAGAGGTGACCTTCGTATTCGGCCATACCCACAAGCCGTTCGAAGAGGATATCGCCATCGAAGAGTTCATTACACCGAACGTCCGCCTGTATAACAGCGGCGGATGGGTGGTAGACAGGGCTGCGCCACAAGCGCTCTTTGGCGGCGCCGTGATCTTGCTCGATGAGAATCTCGAGGCCGCTTCTCTTCGGATGTACAACGAGGCGGATAAGCCCGCCGAGTATGCGGTGAAAGTGGGGAGTGCGGGGCCGCACCGCCCAGGATCCGATTCTTTCCGCGAGTGGATAAAAACGGCGGTCCGATCCGACTTGTCCCCTTGGGCGGATTTTTCAGCGGCTGCCGCGGCGGGCGTCAATGCCCATTGCCAGAAGCTTGCTAACCTGCTGGCCGACGACAGGGATTGACTAGTCAGGACACACGGGCGATTCATGTGGGGCAGGCTTCCAGTTAGCAAAGGAAGAGCCATATCACAGCAATCGCTTAGACCCATCTGTAGCCGACGCACCCGCGTGTAAAAAGCGTAGCTTGGATTTCGGGCGCTGCTGCGCTATCGTTACAGCAACCTGCCAGAAGTTCTTGCCTGCTGTCCTTTCAGGTACGGAGGACAAGATGGATCCGTCGCAGGCGTCTATTAAGGGATATGACCCGGTGTGGGTTTGGGATGGGTGCTGGTTGCCCGCAGTGGTAGCCGACATCGTGCTGGAAGCGGGCAAGCCATTTTTCGTAGTTGAATTTGAACATGGAGTTTCAGCTCCCGTGTCGAGTGCCAACGTGGAGCCTCGCAATCCTGGCATCCGCGGTGCGGACAAGCCTCCAGGCCGCAAGCGAGAAGGCCACGCAGCCTGATCGTTCTCGCACGCCGCCACTGTCAACAGGGCGTGTGAGCCACGGGGGCATACCGGGCGGGGCCGACGTGCGATCCAGGTGCAACGAGCCGAGTCGGGAGCCCATGGCCGGAAGATTCTGCGCTCCTTTGACACAATCGATTGGCCGGGCGTTCGTTGAATAGGAGGGAAGACTGATGCCAACTTACATTTTACTTAGTACTCTCACGCCTGAGGGACGCCAGACGCTGCACAAGAATCCCGATCGCCTTGAGGAGGTCAACAAGGAAATTGCCGCCTTTGGTTGCACGGTAGTGGGTCAGTACGCGGTGCTGGGCGCCTATGACTTTATCAGTATCGTCGAAGCCCCCGATAACGAGACGGCTGCCCATCTTTCGATCGATCTCGGTTCGCGCGGGTCAGTAAGCATTACGACCTTACCGGCAATCTCGACGGCGGAACTGCGGGTTAAACTGCGCGGTCCCCAGCAAATGGGCCGTTCTTAAAGCGCAAGCTTCCACGCGGAACCATGGCCGGAAGCCTCTAGGCTTCGAGCCATCTGAGGACCACTTTCACCACGTCCGCGCGCCTGCGGGTGCCGTGATCGGCGGCGATGAAGTGGTTGCCGATCCACAGCGAGTAGAAGGCCATGCAGCGCGCCTCGACCTGGTCGCCGTCCTGGCAGAAGGCGCCAAACAGCGAGCGCATGTAATCCATTCGCCGGTTGTCTACTCGTCGGAGTCGTTCGGCGACCGTCTGCTCGCGCCTGGCCCAGTCGCGGACTGCGAGGTCGATTCTCAGCGGCTCCTCGCTGGAGGCGGCGAGGCGGGACAGCCGGCGCAGCTTGGCCCTGGCGTCCCCGCCCCCGTTCTCGATGCGTTCGATCACCTCATCGACGCTTGCCCGCTCCCACGAGTCGAGTATCTCCTCGAGCAGCGCCTGCCGGTCGTCGAAGTGCCAATAGAAGCCGCCTCTGGTGACGCCCAGCGCTTTCGCGAGCGGCTCGATCCTGACGGCGTCAGGGCCGCCGGCTGCAAGCGCCCGCAGCCCCTCTTTGATCCAGGTATTGCGTGGCGTGCGGGTCGGGGCGGCCATCGCCGATCACAGTATCGCGCCGCGCACAGACTTGACAGCGCAGCAGATGCTGGGGCATATTCTATACACTACTGTATGGATGGAAGTCGACTCCACTCTGAAACACCGGCGCACAGCCAGACTTCCTCCACAGGTCGCTCGGATCGCAGGGGGCTCGGCGTGAATATCCCAGAGATCATCGCCGGATCTATCGCTATCCTCGGCAGCCTCATCCACGGAGTCGGAGGCGAGGTTTTCGTAATGAGAAAACTGTCGCCGGGAATGCTACCCTCGACTCGCTTCGGTGGTCCTCGGGCGACCAAGACGATGATTCACGTCACCTGGCACATGACAACCATCGCCTTTCTCACCTTCGGAGCCGCGCTCGTGCTGTCCGGCTCAGTCTTCCACGGTACTGCAGCCCGTATGCTCGGCGTGGTCGCCGCCGCCGCTTTGACCTGCTTTGCCGCGCTCGCGGTAGGCATGGCCGACTCCCCGCGATCGCTGTTACGCCATCCCGGTCCAGCCATGCTCACCGCCGCCGCGGCGCTGGCTTGGTGGGGAGCTCTTTGAAGAAATGAGTGTGCGCTGACGGCGGACGACCTTGGAGGTCGAGCCGCGGATCACGCTCGACCAATAGCGGCAATTTACGGCGCCAACTGTACAACTTGTTACTTGATCTGATAATAAGAAAGTCGCGCTATCCGGTTATGGGTAATGAGTCATATAGCCCTCGCGGTCGAGACGGAAATTCCGGTTTAATTGAGGCCAGGAAATCTCTTCAATTCGAAATGCTGGTGGCCCGGCTTTCACGGAGCCTCCAAGACATGCTGTTCGAAAAAGTTGTGGATTGCCACTCAGGAGCGAAATCATGACCAAAACCCTAAGCATTCAAACTGACGACCATGGTTACTACCACGCGACGGAGAATTTTTCGCCTCCAGGTCCTTTTGGTTTCCATGTGGACATCTACCTGACGTTGACTGCCCCGCCGGGCACACGCGTCGAAGGTAGCGTCGCACTGAACAGCGAAGGCGGTGGATCTCCTCAGTCAAAAACCTTTGTGGCTGATACCGGTACAAAAATATCGCTAGGATCGTGGTATATTCCCCATGCCTCTAACATAGCAGTTGTAACGGGCCAAACCTCCCCATCGTTGGTAAATACGGGAATCACTTTTGATCTGGAGGCCGACGTTACTGGCTTCTAAAGCCATACGGCACTCGTGCTTGGGAAACGCAGTAAAACCAGGCAGCGAACCGCATGGAGAGTGTTGGATTTCCCCTGAAACGTAGCGGTCGACGGCGTTTGAGGTTTGCGCACAGAGGCAGTGCGCTGCGCCATGGTGAAGTTGCGGGGAAAGAGTAAGCATCAGCGCCGCTCGCGCGTCCTCTAAAATATAAAAAAGAGGTTCTCGATCGGAAGAATCTCCCTTCCTCGAAAGCGGCTTCCTTTGCGTAGCGCCTGAGCGTCTCGGGGCACATCGCTCGTAGAGGACCGATCCGCCATTTGATGCCAAGCCAGTCACCAGATTTTGCCGAATCCGGCTGTCATATATTCCCGCTGGATTGGAAGCGCTCGCATTCCGTGATGTTCTGGCATCGATAAGCGGACGCGGAATTTTCACCGACCTGAGACAAATCGCCCCAAACACATCTGTGCCCAACGGAGACCGTAACTTAATGACGGTGCCGCTCGCGGTGATGGTAGTTCCAGCAACGAGTCTCGACCGCCTTTCGGAATCCCGAGATATCGTCTCTTGCGCTGACATTAGTCATTGTGTCGCAGCGCTTCGACGAGTAAGGCGCATGGCTTGGAGTTCCCGGCGATGACGTCATGGCCATGAGACGAAAGCGGCGATAGTGCATTGGGCTCGTTACGTGCGGTCCACTCGATTTCCAGATGGCGGTCCCACAACAGGGCGAGGCCCCTGTCGATGGTCGTGTCGATGGACATCGTTTCCACAGGAGCAGTTGCGGCAAGCGCGTAGAGCAGGAGCACCCCGGCGAGAGAGGCTGCTCGTCCCTGGCTGGATTATTGGCAGTGTGGAGCCGAAGCAAAAATGGGGGTGGAGCGCACTGAAAGAAGACGCAGTTGCCGCTGACGACCTGGTGCGGCAGTCGGGCATGGATCTCCTGACGAGCTATGACGATGTCAACACGCCGACCTATCCCAAGACTTTGCGTTTTGGTGCTGGGTAGGGTGGAGCGGCTGACGTCGCCTGCGGGATAGGTTGATCAGGACGAAGCACGCTTGGTGACGCGGCGGAAAGGGAAAGTTACAGGTCTCTGAGAATATGGTCGGAAAACCCTATGGTTCGGTTTTTACGGTGCGAAGGCGGCCGGAACTGGTCAAAGCAACGCCGGGAAGTACGCGTCTGCGCTCAAGAGCCGCTCCTCCTTGCGTTTGCAAAGGACCTGTGGGCCGTGCGAGTCTGCGCTTAGATTTCAAAATGGAAATTTCAGCGTAAATGCAATCACGCAAAAGCAATGCAGAATCGAGCAGATTGAATGAGGCCGGCGAGGGGAAAGCTCCATGGCGGAAGTGGGGGCCGTATCTGTCGGAGCGTCAGTGGGGTACGGTCCGTGAAGACTATAGCCAGGACGGCGATGCTTGGAATTTCTTCACCCACGATCATGCACGCTCGCGTGCGTATCGCTGGGGCGAGGATGGGTTGGCCGGATTTTCCGATGATAAGCAGCACCTCTGTTTCGCTCTGGAGCTGTGGAATGGCAAAGACCCTATTCTCAAGCAGCGCCTTTTTGGTCTTACAAACAATGAAGGCAACCACGGCGAGGACGTCAAGGAGTATTATTTCTATCTCGAGCCACTCCTACATGAAATACCTCTACAAGTACCCTCAGGCGGCTTACCCTTACGATGATCTGGTGGAGACCAACCGGAGGCGGAATCGAGATCAATTCGAGTACGAGTTGATCGACACAGGAGTATTTGAAGGCGATCGGTACTTCGACCTGTTCGTTGAATATGCAAAAGAAAACCCCGAGGACATCCTGATCAAGATAACTGCATACAACCGCGGTCCCGACCCGGCCGAGTTGCACCTGCTCCCGACTCTGTGGTTTCGCAACGACTGGGCCCCGTGGATCGCGAGACCCTCCCCGAAACCGCTGCTCAAACAGATCGATGGACCGGCGGGCTCGACGACAATTTGTGCCACGCATGCGGTCTTGGGAACATACCATCTTTACTGCGCCGGCGATGTGCCGCTGCTTTTCACAGAGAACTCAACTAATCACGCTAAGCTTCACCTCGACTATCCGGACGTCGGCGCGTATTTGAAGGATGGCATCAACGACTACGTGGTCCATGGCCGGAAAGAAGCGGTCAACCCGGAACGTCAGGGGACCAAGGTGGCGGCATACTATCGAATGAATGTCGATCCGGGCCAGGCCGCTACCGTGCGGCTAAGGCTGACGGCTCAGACCGCCGACGCGCCGAAGAAGCTGCGTGCCTTGCCATTTGGGGATTCTTTCGACAAAACTTTGGCTGACCGCGTTCACGAGGCGGATGATTTCTATGAATCAGTGATCCCACGGTCCGTATCGCCGGATGCTGCGAACGTGATGCGTCAGGCCCTCGCCAGTCTGCTGTGGTCCAAGCAGTACTACTATTGGGACGGTGATTCCTGGCTCAATGAGCATCACGCCCATCCCCTGCACCGCGGGAGGCGCGACTTCCGGAACCGAAACTGGTTCCACATGATCAACGACGATATCATCTCTATGCCTGATAAGTGGGAGTATCCTTGGTACGCCGCCTGGGACCTGGCGTTCCACACGATTCCCATCGCGATAGTGGATCCCGACTTCGCCAAGGACCAGATGTTACTGATGCTGCGCGGATTCTATCTCCATCCCAGTGGGCAGATGCCTGCGTATGAGTGGAACTTCAGCGATGTTAACCCACCGGTCCACGCAGTGGCGACCCTTTTCCTCTATCGAACTGAGCAGGCGTTGCACCGAAAATCGGACGTTGAGTTCCTCAAGTCCGCCTTCAACAAACTGTTGCTGAACTTCACCTGGTGGGTGAACCGCAAGGACCGATTCGGCGAAAATGTGTTCGAGGGCGGGTTCCTTGGTCTCGACAACATCGGCGTGTTCGACCGCAGTGCTCCGTTGCCGACAGGAGGCTATCTTGAACAGGCGGACGGTACGGCGTGGATGGCCGTCTTTACACAGACAATGCTGGAGATGGCGGGGGAACTGGCCGTTTACGATCGCTCGTATGAAGATATGGTGTTCAAGTTTGCAGAGCATTTTCTGTACATAGCTGCGGCAATGAACAAACTTGGTCCAGACGGTATGTGGGACGACGAGGATGGCTTCTACTACGATCTGTTGCGGCTGCCCGACGGCAACGCCACCCGGCTCAAGGTGCGATCAATGGTGGGTCTCTTGCCCATCTGTGCGTCCACGGTGATTGAAAAATGGCAGCGGGAATACGCCCCGCGGGCTACAGAAATGGTACTGGCTCGCACTCGGCAGATGCCTGACCTGCTGGAAACCATCCACCCATTGGGCGCCGATCATTTAGGAGCCCACGAGCGTACGCTTCTGGCTCTGGTCAATCCCGATCGGCTGCGGCGCATACTCTCAAAGATGCTCGATGAGAACGAGTTCTTGAGCCCATACGGTATCCGCTCAATTTCAAAATTTCATGAAAAAAATCCCTACGTCTTCAACGCCGGAGGACAGGAGTACCGGGTGAGTTATCTCCCGGCTGAGTCCAACACCGGCATGTTTGGTGGCAATTCCAATTGGCGGGGGCCGGTCTGGATGCCAGTTAACGTTCTTCTCATTTGGGGTCTCCTGGCCTTTTACGCTTACTACGGAGACGATTTCAAAGTTGAATGTCCGACAGGTTCGGGCAAACTGATGAACCTGTTCGAGGTGAGCAAGGAGATCGCGGATCGGCTCATTCGAATATTTCTTCGGGATGAGCATGGCCGTCGGCCCGTGTACGGAGGAACCGAGAAATTCCAGAGAGATCCGTACTGGCGCGACTACATTCTCTTTTATGAGTACTTCCACGGCGATAACGGCGCAGGACTCGGAGCAAGTCACCAGACGGGATGGACTGCAACGGTTGCAAAATTGATTGAAATCTTCGGGGTCCTGGACGCGAGAACGGTTCTTGAATCGGGCAAGACCGCTGCCTTCCTGCATATCAAGAAGGAGGTCAGCTAAGGAAACGCGGCCCTAAATCGGAGCATTCATGAACAGGATCGGTCTTGCTCTCTCCGGAGGTGGGTTCCGGGCTACTCTATATCACCTCGGCCTTACCCGCTTTCTGCGCGATGCTAACCTATTATCTCAGGTAACGCATATCACGTCAGTGTCAGGCGGCAGTATTTTCGCCGCACATCTGGCGCTCAACTGGGATCGTTACAACGGCTCTCCAAATGAGTTCGATGCGGCAGCATCCGAGCTTATATCCCTGGTGCGTCTCGACGTCCGAAATCGGATCACCCGTCGCTTTCCGCTTGCGATTCCGTTCCGTTGGCCGCTAAGACTCTTCGGGGTACCCAATCGCCAGCTGACGCGAACAGGACTGTTGGAACACCATTATGAAAAATATCTCTATGGCGATACCAGCCTGTTCGAATTACCTGAAAAACCGCAACTGCACATCCTGGCCACCAACCTGAGTGAGGGGTGTCTGTGCTCATTCACACGGGACGGCTTACTTATGGTGCGACGCGCACCAGGAAACACGTTTCGCATTGACCGCATCCCTATTGGGTTGGCGACCGTGCCAATGGCCGTCACCGCCTCCTCTGCGTTTCCCGGATTCTTCCCGCCGCTTGAGTTGACCGGAACCGACGTGGGGGCAAGCGTCGGCGAGTTCGGCCGGCAAGCTACACCGATGGAGGCGTTTTCGACAATCTTGGTATTCGCATGTTTCGCTGCCTGGAACGGTCGCTTTTAGCTGAGAATCCCTTATCCGCTGATGACTTCTTCGATCTTCCGTCGGTCTGGCGAGCCCTTCACGAGGCCAGCGAGTCTACTGTGGAAACGCCGCTTCGCCGCCTCGCTCAGGTTTTGGTGGATGCCGCCCAAACCAGCGAGGAAACGCCGCTTCGCCAACTCGCCGAGGTGTTGGTCGCATCTGGACGCGGACCGGGTGTGAATGTAGTCGCCAGTACCGCAATTCCAAGCGATCTATCATCAGCGACAGGCACTGGCACGGGAGACCGACAAGCTCGAATATTGTCGAGCCTATCGGTTGTAATGGGTCATTACCAATTTTATCACGAGCCGGTCTTCGCTCATCTAAAGCCCGTGGATCCAGCTGCGGGAGCCTTGCTCCACGCGGTTCATGCGGAAGGCCGCCTTCTGAACGCCGCTGATCAACTGTGGCTCAACCGACAAATGCTCGAGGCCGCATTTCAAGCGACCACGGGGCATGCCTGCTTCCGCAGACTCAGTGGGGGGCTCGATGGCGTGATTGTCAGCGACGTAGGCAAACCTATTGCGGTGACCGGCGGCAGACGCGCGGGAGGAATCATCAGAACTGCTTTGCGTGCGAGTGATATCCTGATGGATCGGGTATGGCAGCTGGAACATGAGACTTTTCAAAACGCGCCTGGATTCGTCTTCGCTCCAATTACTGAAGTGGTCGAGCCGAGGCAGGATCCGACGGCGATGCATCCGGAAGTCCAGCGGCAGATGGCCAACATCCGCACAGACCTCGATCGTTTTTCACTGCTTGAAATCAGCGGGCTGGTGCGGCACGGCTATTGTGTAGGCCGCAAAGCATGCCAAAGCCACCCTGATCTGTTTGGTTGCGACTTGCCTCGCGATCCCCCTTGGGATCCTGTTTCGACGACTAATGGAGCGGCACGAGCGCTCGCTGCGCCAGCACCCGCAAAAGCTCATGTCCGGGCTCCTACCGCTCCCACTCTTGAGGCGCGAACTCTTCAGGCCTCAGCTCTTCGCCGCATCTGGAGGTCGCTCTTCGACCTGCGTGATTGGACTTCTTACCTTTACTTGCCCCTTGTCCTCGCAATTCTCATCTTGTTGCCAAGGGCAGCTTTCAAGTACTACCAAAAAATGCAACGCGCGCGCAGCTGCTCATAAGTTGGCTTTACCAAGGCAACAAGGACATGGCGCAAATTGAGCGGATCCTGGCTGAGCCGGCTGTCATGTGGCCCCCGGGCTCCGGAGCGATTGCTGAAACGCGATCTAACTTTAATAGCTTCACCAACGTTGGCTTCAAAGTCGTCGAAGAGACCCGCATCATTGACTTGCGGCTATGGGATCCGAAAGACGCTACAAAATCCGTGGTGCAGTATTTTCGAGGTGCCAGGGTTTTGAAAGAATCGGAAGAAAACGATATCTTCTTTGTTAAACTAATGGCCAGTGGAGATGTGCAGGTGCGTTTTCCGTCGCAGAAGTTGAGAGCGACACTGGTGAAAACTCCTGATATCCCCGGTCCGAACGGTACAAAGATCTGCTCCTGGGGAGTAACTTACGATTTTTCGCACGTGCCGCAAGGACATATCGAATCGATAAGCGCCTTTGACGAGTCTCCTGGAGTGGATCTACAAAGAGACACAATCGGAGACAGTCACTTGGGTTTCGAGATTCTCACCGACACGGCCGAACTTGCCATGTGGATATTGATGCCAAAAGACAGAGCTTATAATTCGTGGACCGTTACCCGGGTGTTGAATGAAGTGCCGGAAAGAGTTGAGCAAGTAGAGCCTATACAAGACTATCGATCAGCGGATTCTACAATTATGGGATTCCAATTGGCCTCTGTGAAGCGCGGCGAGAGATACGAGGTTAGCTGGAGCTATAGATAGGCCGATCAGGCGGCGTTGATTGCGGCTAATTAGTCTTGGAAGCGGGCCGCGAAGGTGGTGTCGTTCCGGATCACGCTGATGTACGACGAGGTTACCGGAACAGGCAAGACGACAGCAAGAACTGATACCTGCTACGGCCGCTGGGTTAGGCTGATGCCAAACGAAGGGGTGGTTGAGGTAAACGAGTTCGAAACCGCGAACCCTGCGTTGGGCGGCAAATGACGATCACTACTACGCTTGTGGATGCGGATGGGGGCATCGATGTGATCGCCGTTCATGACGGGCTACCGAGAGCAGGCGCCGCTGAGCGTTCATGGCGAACAGAGCTTTCCCACAGCGTACAGACCGAATTCGTGGAGAACCGAAGCCGGCTTCTGGACCCTGGTATAGCGGATACCGTGCTTTTGGCCAGCAGAATCCAGTCGGAGGTTCGGGCGCGTTTTATCACCGACCCTGTCGGAATGCTGGCACGCTACAGCTCGCGGGGTTGGCTGGTGCCGATTAGAGCTAAAGGGCCTACACGTGGACGCGATCGCTAAGGCACAATCGTAATACCAGCTCCGGTCGACTGCGTGTCATGGGAGCATGAGGGTTCAGCTTCACTAACGGCCTTTAGCTGAAGGCCCCGAAATGAATGCTTACGGGGCCAGGTATCGCCGATTGTGAAAAGAAATTTCCAAAAACTGCGCTGGACCTTGTAGGAGAAACGTCGCTTTAGACAGAAGGAGGTTCTGATGAAGCCCGAAGCAGCAGCGTTGCCAAGGAAGAGCGAAACAGCTGAAAAAGGAAAATTCGGATCGGTAATGCCCAAGACGCCGGCGAATGGATTCACGCTCATCGCAAGGGTCAAGCCGGGCTGCGCGCCAACAATCCGGGGATACGCGGCTTCAATTGAAAAGGCCGTACAGGAAAATCCTCAGATACTGGCACCGTTAAGACTTCACTACCTGCGGTGGGTGCTGTTCGATAACGATACGCGATTCATGTATATTGGTATATTCGATACTGATTTCGACAAATATGTCGATGATGCAGTGATGCTGTTTAAGCAATCTGGAATCACGACTGTTTTCGAGCAGCTGGAAGGATTTCCCGCAGACTGGAGAGAGAACCCCGCCGCCTTTGCCAAGTTCGCCCGGGAGCATCAGGCTCCGTCATTCATGGAATACGCAGAGTATCCGGGCACCACCGGTGTAGAAGTCGTCAAGGCCGTAAAAGTAAAACAAGCGCTTTCGGACATGCTGGATCAGATGCAGTAGGTTTCTCTTACACGGGCCAGCGCAATTGCTCGTCTCATTTTTGAAGGGCGAAGGGCACCCAAATGAGTACCTCGAAGCAACTCGGACGAACGTACAACCAGGTTCACGTTGCCCGGAAGTATACCTCAGGCAGGCGACGCTTCAGCATCTACATCACGTGGAGTTATCCGGCGGAAGGCAACAGGGACCTGACGCAGTTGGATAATCGGTTTTCAAGCATGACCGAGGTTCGTAGAGTGGGATGGCCAGCGTTTGAGTCACCCGACTACGCGAGCCCGTTGATGTTCCAACAGGGTATCGCCGGATCTCTTGAATTGTTCTTCAGGGCATGGCTGCCCTTTCAGCAGCTCGTAGCAGAGGTCACGGAGCACGTTGTTCCTGTGTACCAGAGGGTTGACCAGGCTGGATACAAGTTGCCGCTGGACGAGCGCGTGCTCGCAGACACGGATACGCTGATGCTGTGGGGGCTGGACAGCCTGGGCACGGAACAGGAACCGAGCGAAGAAGAGATAGAGGCGGTTCGACAGTTTCTCACGCGCGATGGGACTTGCCTGGCCATTGGACCGCATCACGATGTCGGATCCTCGGATGACTTGAAGGTGCGGGATATGGAGTATCGCCACCATGGCGATGCTCTCGTGCCACGCCAGCAGCGTTTTGGGAAATATACTCGTTTACTGATGAAGGGTCTGGGAATTCCAGTGGAAAATCGCTACGGTCTCCGCCCTGCAACAGTCAAAGGTACAAACCAGATCGGTCCTTTGACGATAAAGAAAGACCTGGATCGGCGCGGCTTTCTCACTGGAGTCACCACCTTCACTTTCCACATGCATTTGCCGCATTATACGTTGACTACCGAAAACACCAGCGAGGCTCACGTTCTGGCCACACAGCCGATCGATTTGACCAGGCCGCATCCATTCACGGAAGCGGGAAATCGCGAGTTTAATTCATTAGTTTGGCTGCCCCCACACGGAAAGCTGGCTGGTGAGGTGCTCGTGGCTGATTCCACTGTCTTCAGCACTCTGTTTGGAGGAACGGAGAGCTTGAAGCAGTTCTGGAAGAACATCGCTTTGGCCAAGTGAAGCTCGTCAGAAGAGAGGCAGGTCTATGGCAGAGGAAACAGCAGTAACGCTTGAGCTGGATGATATCCAAAGCGGAGTTTTGAGCCCCCGGCCCTCACCATATGCCGCAACCTTCGTATTGCTCCGTATCGATGATCAAGGGGCAGGACGCGAGTTGATGCTGAGAGCGAGTACGGCGGTGGCCTCTGCGGCCCATCGGACCAGCCCCTCTGGCGAGGCTTGGGTTAGTGTGGCCCTTACGTTTCAGGGCCTCAGAGCACTGGGGGTGCCAAAAACTTCTCTCGATAGCTTCGCGCCGGAGTTCCAACAGGGAATGGCAGCGCGGGCAGGAAGCCTGGGGGATGTAGGTGAGAGCAGCCCCGAAAACTGGGAGAAGCCCCTTGGAACCCCCGATGTTCACGTCGTCGTCACCGCCCTCGCGCCCGACGCCCAGCGCCTTGAGCGTGCACTCGAACGCGGCCGTGAGGCTTATGAGCAACTGCGTGGGATACAGGAGATCTGGCACCAGGAGTGCCACGTACTCCCGACCGAGAAGGAGCCCTTCGGGTTCAAGGACGGTATCAGCCATCCGGCGGTGGAGGGGAGCGGAATTCCGGGCTCAAATCCCGGCGAACCACCGTTCAAGGCAGGCGAGTTCGTTCTCGGATACCGTGACGAGACGGGGGGATTGCCGCCGATGCCAAAGCCCGATGTGTTAGGCCGCAACGGCAGCTATGCAGCTTTTCGCAAGCTGCATCAACGCGTTGTACTATTTCGGCAGTTCCTTAGGACTAATTCATCGACCCCGCAGCAAGAAGAACTGCTGGCCGCGAAGATGATGGGACGGTGGCGAAGCGGTGCGCCACTGGCTCTTTCGCCAGAACGCGACGATCCGCTCCTTGGTCCCGATGCGGCGCGCAACAACAACTTCGCCTACGCAGACGATCCAGTGGGACTAAAGACGCCTGCTGGATCGCATATTCGGCGCGCGAATCCACGAGACGCGTCCGTGGCTGGCGCCGTCAGATTGCATCGAATGATTCGTCGCGGAACCGCTTATGGTCCGCCACTGCCGGAAGGAGTTCTGGAAGACGACGGCGCCGACCGCGGCATTATGTTTGTCTTCATCGGATCTCACCTGAAGCGGCAATTCGAGTTCGTCCAAACTGAGTGGGTGAATGACGGCGTCTTCATCGGCGCTTCAGCCGACAAGGACCCTATTAGTGCAGCACATGACGGTAGCGGTTCATTCACCATCCCTCGGCGACCTGTGCGCCGCAGATTGCAGGGCCTGCCGCGCTTCGTCGTGACTCGGGGCGGCGAATATTGCTTCATCCCCGGGCTGCGCGCTCTGCGCTGGCTGGCCAATCCTGGCACATGAGCATATCGCGCAGCTCAAAAGATGGTGGATGCCTCCTGCTCTCTTCGATCGTATTGGCCAGAGGGCTGCGGAAATGCCTGGTGGCGCTGTGGACATGCGCCGTCCTCATCACCCTTGTTTGGGAGACGCCAGCTCAAGGGCAGTCCTCCGCCGCTAACAAATTGAGCCTGAAGGCGGAAGAAGATGAATTGGCGGAAGAGGTAAACGATCCAACTGCGATGCTAACCCAGGTACGATTTCTGGACTTCTACACATCTGGGAATTTCCAGACCAGCGCACAAACCAATAATGCTTTGCTCCAGCCTATCATCCCCGTCGTACGACTTTCCTTCTTTCCAGTGGAACAGATTGTCAGGCTGACGTTTAAGCTGAGTACAGTGGCCACAGGCCCCGGCAGCCATACAATAACAGAACTCGCTGACACACAATTATACGACCTGTTTCAATCGCAATGGCCTAACCTGGATCGCATCAAGGTGCGATGGGCTATCGGGACGACGTGGGTTTTTCCCACCGCCAGCGACCCAAGGGCGGGGGCAAATGCCTGGCGGGTCGGTCCTGCCGCGGCTGGCGCATTTGCCGGCGTGCCGAATCTCTGGGTTGGATTTCTCTTACAAGATCCAATTTCGTTTGCGTACACACAGCCGGGAGCAAAGCCGCAAAGCGCGATGCTGTTTCAACCAGGATTCTCTTATCGCCTGGGTGCGGGCTGGTATGTGAAATCAACGGATTCAATCTGGACCGTCAATTGGCGGCGTAACAGCCCGACCACGATTCCAATCAGCCTGGGGTTCGGCAAGGTGTGGAATTTCAAAGGGCAGATGCTGGATACGTGGACCTCCGGCGAATGGATGGCATATCGGCAATTTGCCGGGATTACACCTATGTACACGGTTCGTTTCGGTTTTAACTTTGTTTTTCCCGATTTTGTACTCGGCCGCTAAATGTCCTCGTCCTTGCAATCATTCTGTCATCGCGTACTTTATTGCGGTTCGCGGCCTTCCTGCAGGAGGACCTGAGAAATGACGGACGTAGTTGTTATCGGCGCGGGGCCGGCGGGGGTGGTCGCTGCATTGCGAGCGGCAGACCTGGGCGCGCGTACGGCACTAATCGCTCGCGACGACTTCGGCGGCATGGCGGCGAATGACGGACCAGTTCCAGTACGAACTCTTGCGCACGCCGCCAGACTGATCCGGGAAGCTCGTCAGCTAGGCCAGTATGGCATCGCCGTGAGCGAGCCCGTACTTGACTATCCTCGCTTGCTGGCTCGTGTAGGGGAGGTTGTTAGCGACGTGCGCAAGCACTCTGCTTTCCGCGAGCAAGTCGAACGCGCCGGCGCGACAATTTACGAAAAGTGCGGACGCGCAAGCTTGGTCGATTCACACACAGTCGAGACTGAGCGCGGTCACCGCTTTCATGCCGACAAAATCATCCTGTGTGCCGGAGGTATTAGTCGAAAACTTTCAGTTCCCGGTTTCGAGTTCACCGGCACTCACAGCGATGCCTGGAAGCTTACCGCGATACCTTCCTCTATGCTGGTGATCGGCGCAGGTGCGACAGGCGTGCAGGTCGCCTCGATTTTCAATGCTTTCGGCTCTCAGGTCCAGCTCTTCCAGGCGGGTCCGCGCATCCTGCATACCGAAGATAAAGACGTTTCTGCCGCAGTCGCCGATGCTTTCCGCAAGGCGGGTGTTGTCGTTCGTGAGAACTTCGGCGTTATCGAACGTTTTGAAAAGACGGTTGATGGGGTGCGAATGGTTTTCACAAAGGATGGCAAAAGTGACAGCGCCGAGGCTGCGCTTGCGGTCGTGGCAGTCGGCTGGACGGCCGATGGCGCCAGCCTGAAACTCCAGAATGCAGCCGTGGAAACGGACCATCGAGGTTATATCCGGGTGGATGATTATCTCCAGACTTCCGTGCCGCACATTTTCGCAGCCGGGGACATCACGGGACGCTTAATGCTGGTTCCACAAGCGATACAAGATGGGTTCGTGGCGGCAACCAACGCGGTAAAGGGTGCGGCAATGACGGTCGGCGACCAGGTGAGTCCGATCGGCAGCTTTACCGATCCTGAGTACGCTCAGGTAGGTCTGACGGAGGACAAGGCTCGTGAAGCACATAAAGTCATGGTTGCAATGGCTCGATTCGATTCATCCACGCGCACAATCATCGACGGTCGAACGACGGGATTCTGTAAGCTGATCGTGGATCGCGAGACCCATAGTATCCTTGGGTGCCATGTAGTCGGCGAGCGGGCTGTGGAGATTGCACAGGTAATATCAATAGTCATTGCTGGCGGCATGCGGGTGGACGAACTTGCACGCGTGCCGCTGTCATTCCCCACATACGCCGGTATTCTTGGGCGCGCAGCTGCAAGCGCCACCCGTCAACTCAACCTCGAGGTGAAATGGCATGCAAACGAAGTCGAGGATTGAGCGCCCCAAAGGCGATACCGCAATTTTTCCATCGAGGACGGACCAATGATGGAGCTGTTAAGCAAGGCTGCGACGGTTGCAATGCTGAGCTTCGTCATTTCGAGCATGCTTGCGATGGGTTGCGGTTTGACTGTGGTTCAGATTGTCGAGCCCTTGCGCAACGCCCGGGTAGTCGCGCTGGCTCTCTTCGCCAATTTCGTCCTGACTCCTCTGGCCGCCATCGCGCTGGCGAAGCTACTCTGGCTCGACGAACCGCTGGGCATTGGACTACTGCTGCTTGGCTGCGCTGCCGGCGCACCGTTTCTGCCGAAGCTCGCGGAACTTGCCAAGGGCAACCTGGCTTTCGCGACCGGCGCGATGGTGCTGTTGATGGTTACCACGGTCGCTTACGTGCCAATTATCCTGCCCCTGCTTATTCCGGGAGTCTCTGTCGATCCGCGGAGCATTGCTCATTCCCTCGTCCTGCTCATGCTGGTCCCACTCGGGGGCGGACTTTTGTTGAAGGCCTTCTTCGCGGACATGGCAGTTCGCGTAAAACCGGTGATCGATCGGATTTCGAACATTAGTCTTATTCTGCTCGTCGTTCTCATCACCGCAGCGAATATCGACAAGGTTCTACAGGTATTCGGTACACGAGGGATTCTTGCTGGAGTTCTCTTTATCGCACTTGGCTTCGGTATCGGTTGGATGCTAGGCGGACCCGATGCCGACGAGCGGCGGGTTATGGCTCTCGCAACCGGTCAACGCAATATCGCCGCGGCGCTCGTAGTGGCAGGCGAGAGTCTCAATGATCCCAAAGTGTTGGTCATGGTGGTCGTTGTCGCGATAGTCGGCTTGATCATTCTCATGCCACTTTCTCGTGCGTTCGCCTATAGGACTCTTCCGAAGGCCGCTTAATGAGTCGCACTCCGTAATTGGAAGACTTGTTACTGGGTCAATCGGGCATACGGCATAAGGTCGTGCCGTCTCTGGCTAAGATAAGGAGGAACGAAAATGGCTGCGAGAGATCCGATGGCCGCGGTACGTCAGTACATCGATGCGTTTAACAAAGGTGACCTTGCAGCGATGGTTGCCACCTTCGCTGTGCCGGGCTCGATTCTTGATGGGATGGCGCCGCACGTGTGGCAGGGACCAACAGCCGCTCAGGATTGGTACCGGGATGTGCTAAGTGAAGGTGAGAAACATGGCGCCTCAGACTATCTCGTCACGTTGGGTGAGGCGTTGCATAACGATGCCACCGGCGACAGTGCGTATGTGGTCGTTCCGCCACCATGACGTTCAAAGTACAGGGCCAACAGGTTACGCAAACCGGCGCGATCCTTGCCCTAGCACTTCGCAAGCTCGCCAAAGAGTAGCGCATTATAACCTGGGCGTGGGCGAAAAAAACTCGCGAGTGACTTAGTCATCGGCGATTCGGCCTTGACATCCGCTTTCCGCGCCAGTCGGGCGTGCGCGACTGCGGTGCGTCTGCGACTCTTGGTTGGCCGTGAATGCTCGCCGAGAACCTACCTAAGATGGACAGCATCTTGTCCGGCCGGTTATGACCCGCTTTTGTTGTGACGGGCACTTTCTGCCGCAGTGACTCAAGGCTACCGGTCTCTTTTGCCCCAGGAATCGCTGTGGTGGTCAACTTTGGTGGTCAGGCGCTTTAGCTCGGGTCGGCAACGGATTGTGCGTTCGCTGATTACCCGCAGAAATGGGGCGCTTCTTGGCGGAGGGGGTGGGATTCGAACCCACGAGCGACGTTAGCCGCTGCCGGTTTTCAAGACCGGTGCCTTCAACCGCTCGGCCACCCCTCCGGCCCAGTAATTATAAGGGTTTTTTCGCTCGATGAGCAGTCCATTCTGCTGAACTGCTAACGGATTGCAAATATTCCCGACAGAAAATCCCGCCGACATAGAGCTCGTCAGCACAACAC